>JALHOG010000046.1:38333-42953 GCA_022843125.1 Ilumatobacteraceae bacterium | reverse complement strand
TCGGCGACCGCACGGCCGAGGCGGCGCAGTCGACGTGGGTCGGGCAGGCGTCGCAGGCCTTCGCCCAGCACACGCTGCGGCGCTCGGCGATCGTGCGCGCCGTGGCCCGCAGCATCGCCGAGGCGCCCGCCGTGCTCGAACGATTCGCGGCCGAGATCGAGGCCACGCAGGAGCGCTACTCGATCGCGGCCTACGCCGAGCGCGAGGCCGTCGCCGACGGCAACTACCCGGCCGCCGCGGTGGCGATCGGCGCCGAGACCGGCGCCGTGCTCGCCCTCCAGGCCGCCGGCATCGCCTGCGCCGCGTCGCTCGGCGCGATCGCCGCGGAGATCGCCGCGGTCGAGTACCTCAACGTCAGCCGCGAGACGCTCGGCGCGCTCGTCGATGCCGCCACCCATCTCGTCGAGAGCATGTACGAGGCGGCGACCGAGGGCGACGTCGACGCATTCGTGAGCGCGCTCAACACGACGATCATGATTCCCCGCGCCGACGGATCGGTCGACCGGACCAGCGTCGTGGGCATGACCATCGATGCCCTGCCGGGGGTACGCGGGTTCGTGAACGACGTGCAGGAGCTGTACGGCACCGTCGTCCTGCTCACCGCACCCACGGTCATCCCTGTGGCCCGGCCCGACCTCGTCGCACCGCTGCGCGCCGCCGGCTACGTCACCGACGCCCCGGACGCCGCCCAGCTCGGCGCGAACATGTCGCTGCTGGAGGACACCTTCCGTGCGACCGGCGTCGAGCTCGACCAGTCGCGGGTGATCATGCACACGGAGGGCGTGGGCCCCGACGGGCGCCGGGTGCTCACCCTCACCATCCCGGGCATCGTGCCGCCCGGTGACGGCTCGTGGACCGGGCAGTCGGGCGACCGCAACGTCGTCACCGCCACGGCCCAGCAGATCACCGGCACCGGCCCGTCCGAAGCCGCGCTGGTCGACTGGGTCGAGTCGCAGCAGCTCCCCCGTGACGCGACGATCAACCTGTTCGGACACAGCCAGGGCGGGATGGTGGCGCAGAACCTGGAGGCGCTGCTGCGCCGTCGCGGATACACCGACGTGAACGTCGTCGCATACGGATCACCTGACCAGCAGCTCACGGCAGGGACCGGCGCGTTCCTCGTGCAGAACGTGCGCGACCCGGTCCCCGCGGCGCGCATCGGCGGCGACGGGGGCACCTCGGTGACGCTCCACCCCGGCCAGCGCATCGTCACGATCGACACCGAGGTCGACACCGGCCTGTTCGACCACCACGACGCCCGGCTGTACGGACGGACGCTGATGACCTCACCCGATCCGGACGCAGCCGCCCTTCGACGCTTCCTCGAAGCCCAACGGCAGGTGCAGCTCGACCCGTCGCGCACCGGAGTCGTCGTGTTCGAGGGCCCGCGCACGCCGCAGGGCGAGCCGGTCACGATCCCGCAGCCCTACCGGGTCGGTGCTCCACGGTGAGCGGCCGGGCCGATCACGTCGACGGGTCGTCGGCGGTCTCGTCGGCCAGTTCGTCGGTGTCGAGGTCGGTTTCGCTGCGCCGGTAGACCGAGCGGCAGATCACGTGTGAACCCACCGGCCCGGCGATCAGCTGGAGGAGCAACACCAGCGACACGGTGACGGCGACCGCCACCGTTCGGAGGGTCAATGCCACACCGAGACCGGTGAGCATCAGACCGAGGGTGGGCCCTTTGGCAGCGGCGTGCATCCGGGCGAAGATGTCGTCGAAGCGTAGGACGCCCACCCCGGCGAGCAGGACGAACACCGCTCCGGCGATCAACGCGATCCCTCCGGCGACATCCATCAGTCACCCCGCTTCTCGATGTAGCGGGCGAGCACACCCGTCCCGACAAAGCTGACGAGCGACACGAGCAGCGCGATGTCGAGGCTCACCGGCGACCCCTCGCGAGCCGCACCGACGAGGATCCCGCAGATGATGGTGACGAGCAGGCCGTCGAGGGCAACCACCCGATCGGGCACGCTCGGGCCGATCACCATGCGAATGAGGAACAGTCCAGCTGCGACGGTGAGGATCACGAATGCCACGGTCGTCATCGGGCGACGACCTCTCCCGCGAGCTGTGCGCGATCGTGGCGAGAGCCGAAGGCCCGCACGCACAGCTCCTCGATGTGCAGGAGGTCGGCGCGGACCTGCTCGATCTCATGGAGGTGAAGCACGTTGACGTAGAGCACGGCCGGCGATCCGACGGACTCGATGGTGACCGTGCCGGGCGTGACCGTGATGATGTTCGCCACCACCATCATCGCCACCTCGCTGTCGGTGCGAAGCGGCACGGCGACGACGCCGACGTTGATGCGGTCCTTCGGCGTGATGATCTCCCACGCGAGGATGAGGTTCGCCTCGACGAGCTTGTACAGCACGAAGCCGAGCAGGTACGCCATCGACAGCGGGTTGATCCGGGCGCGGTGCTCGGCATCGGCGCGTCCGACGCTCGGCAGGCGGGCAAACGCGAGCACTGCGAAGGCCACGGCGATCCCCGAGAGCGCGTTCGCGAACGACAAATCGCCCCAGAGCAGCAACCAGAGTGCCGCGAGCCACACCAGCGTGCCCGACAAACGCCAGCCGCTCATGACTGCTCTCCCAGGATCGCCTCGATGTAGCCGTCGCGCTCCATCAGGTCCTCCCCGGCCCGGACCGCCATGTCGAGCAGCGGTCCGGCGGTGAGCGCGACGGCGACCGTGACCGACGCCAGCACTGCGGTGGCGCCCACCATCAGGACCGGTCCACCGAGCCGGCTGTCGACGATCGGCTCGGCGCCCGGCTTCTCGTCGGGCACGCCCCAGAAGACGCCCGACCAGATCTTGAGCATCGAGAACAGCGTGAGGACACCGGCGACGAGACAACCGGCGACACCGATCCAACTCGCTGCCTCGATCCCGGCATCGATCACGGCGAGCTTCGCGACGAACCCGGAGAACGGGGGCAGACCGGCCAGGCTGAGTGCAGACACGGCGAACAGGAGGGCGACGAAGGGTGCCCCACGTACGAGGCCGCCGATCTCGGACAGACGCGACGAGCCGGCCCGCCGTTCGACGACGCCGGCCACGAGGAACAGAACCGTCTTGACCACCATGTTGTTGATCACGTAGATGATCGCCCCGGCGACTCCGGCGACGGTGAACAAGCCCAACCCGAAGATCATGTACCCGATCTGGCTGACGATGTGGAACGCCAGGATGCGCTTCATGTCGTCCTGTGCGATGGCACCGAGGCCGCCGATGATCATCGTGAGGACGGCGACGATGATCAGTACCTGGCCCATCCACTCGGTTGGCTCGAACAGGAGCGTCTGGGACCGGATGATCGCGTAGACCCCGACCTTGGTGAGGAGACCGGCGAAGATCGCCGTCACCGGGCCGGGTGCTGTCGGGTAGCTGTCGGGCAGCCAGAAGAACAGCGGGAACACGCCTGCCTTGATGCCGAACACCACGAACAACATCAGCGAGAACGCGGCGCGCACCGACTCGTCGACCTCGGCCAGCCGCACTGCGAGGTCGGCCATGTTCACCGTGCCGGTAGCCATGTAGAGCAGCGCGAGCACCGTGATGAACAGGGTCGACGCGACGAGGCTGATGACGACGTAACTCATGCCCGACCGCACCTGGTCAGGTCGACCCCCGAGCGTGATCAGGACGTAGCTCGCGGCGAGCATCATCTCGAACGCAACGAACAGGTTGAACAGGTCGGCGGTCAGGAAGCTGGCCGACACACCCGATGCGAGCACGAGGTAGAGCGGGTGGAACGCGACCCGCGCCTGTTCTTCGCCCGGCTGCCCGATCGCGTAGACGGCCACGACGAACAGCACGATCGCCGACGTGACGAGCATCATCGTCGCGAGGCGGTCGGCCATCAACGAGACCCCGAGTGGGGCCGGCCAGCCGCCTGCAGAGTGCACGACGAACGCCTGGTCGTCGGCCTCGATGAGCAGCAAGATGCTGATGACCAGGACGGATGCGAGCGTGACGAGCGTGACGACGCGTTGCAGCCCGCGATACCGACCACCGATGATCGAGATCGCAGCACCGAGCAGCGGCAGCACGATCGGCAATGGCACGAGTGAGCTCACGGCCGCTCCCACTCGTGGACCTCGGCGTCGCCATCGCGGTTGCGCTCGGCCGCCTCGGCTCGGCGGATGCGGGCGACGATGTGATCCTCGACGTCATCCTCGACCTCGTCGTCGCGGGTGATCTGCCAGCTGCGGAAACCGAGCGCGAGCAGGAACGCCGTGACGCCGAACGTGATCACGATCGCCGTGAGGGCGAGCGCCTGCGGGAGAGGGTCGGCGAACGCTCCGCTGCCTTCGCTCCCGATGAGCGGGGCACGGCCGCCCGGGCCGCCGGCGACGATCAACAGCAGGTTGGCGCCGTGACCGAGCAGGCCGACCCCGATGATGATGCGCGACAACCGACGCTGCATGAGCAGCCAGGTGCCACACCCGAACAGCACAGCGGCCGTGAAGGCGATGAGGACGGTCACGCCCCTGCCTCCTCGAGCAGACGCACATCCGGATCGGGCGTCGCGCCGTGTGGTGACTCGGCGCCGTCATCGGGATCGACATCGTCGCCGAACGCCTCGTACGACATCAGTACGAGGCCGACGACCACGAGGT
>JALHOG010000046.1:0-38323 GCA_022843125.1 Ilumatobacteraceae bacterium | reverse complement strand
ACGAGGTACACCCCCATGTCGAAGATCAGCGCCGACGTGGTCTTCACTGCGCCCAGCAACGGCAACTCGCGGTCGAAGGCGGCGTGGTCGAGCACGCTGTTCCCGGTGAGGATCGGTACGAGCGCCGTTGCGGTCGACACGAACAAGCCGCCGCCCAGGATGGTCCACGGGCGGAGCCGGAACGTCGCACGCACCGCGGACACGCCGCCGGCGACATACCGCAGGCTGATCGCAGCGCCGGCGGTGAGACCGCCCACGAATCCGCCACCAGGCTGATTGTGACCGGCGAACAGGAAGTACACCGACAGTACGAGGATGCTCGCGAACAGCACCCTGGCCGACGCGTCGAGCACCGGGAGACGGGCGATCCCGGTCGACGATGCCGCCGGCGCAGCGCCAACCTCCAGATCGTCGGGGCGGCGGCGCGCAGATCGGGCGAGGGCCACCGCTCCCAAGGCCGCAACGACGAGCACCGTGATCTCACCAAGGGTGTCGAGCCCACGGAAGTCGACGAGGATCACGTTGACGACGTTGTTCCCCTTCGCATCGGGTACCGAACGCTCGAGCATCTCGTCGGAGATCGGTGGTGCCGCCACGTCGGAACGCGCCCCGGCGGCCGCGATCGCGAGCACGAAGACGCTCACGCCGACCGCCACCGAGATCGCGAATCGGATCGGGGTGACGATCGCGACCCGCCGGTCGCCGAAGCGCCGCGGCAGGAACCGCAGCACGAGCACGAACAGCACCGTCGCGAGCGTTTCGATCGCGAACTGGGTGAGCGCCAGGTCGGGCGCGCCTTGAACCACGTAGAGCCCAGCCATGCCGTACCCCACCGCGCCGAGCATGAGCGCGGCAGCGATGCGCCGCCTGACGATGGTGGCACCGAGCGTCCCCACGATGATGATGCCGACGATCGGCAGGTGCATCGGGGTCTCGATCAGATCGGGCCACGTATCGATGGCAGCGATCGCAGGCGCGATCGGTGCCAGTGCAGCGACAGCGAGGATCACCATCAGGTACACGGGCAGCGAACCACTCTGGACGACTGCTGTGATCCGTTTCGCCGAACGGAGCAGGCCGGTGACCCAGGCCCAGAACACGCTGTCGGCGGTGGGCACCGGAGCGAGCGATGCGCCCACGCGTGCCTGCACCGCCTCGACCCGAACCCGCAACGCCACGAGCACGAGCCCGACCAGGATGATCACGACCGAGAGAACGAGCGCGAGGTTGAAGCCCGCCCAGAGGACGACGTCCTTCGGCTTCGCATCGGGATAGAGGCTGACCGTTGCGTCGCGCACCAGCTCGTCGATGACGAACGGCACGAGCCCGGCGACGACGCTGAACACTGCGAGCAGCGCAGCCGGGGCCGTGAACGACCACGACGGTGGCGTGGCGTCGCGGCTCGTCACCTCGATCGACGGGTCGGCCATCCGGCCGGCGACCCCGAGCACGAATCGCGCCGAGTACGCGAACGTGAGCATGCTGCCCGCCACGATCGCGATGACTGCCACCACGGAACCGGCGACATCGGCGTCGAGCGCAGCCTGGAGCGCCTTCTCCTTCGCGATGAAGCCCACGAGCGGCGGGAACCCGGCCATCGACGCTGCCCCGATCACGGAGATGACGAGCACCGGGCGCCACGCAGGACCGAAGCCGTGCAGACGGCGGATGTCACGGGTGCCGACCTGGTGGTCGACGATCCCGACCACCATGAAGAGTGCAGCCTTGAACGCGCCGTGGGCGAGGAGCAGGACCACACCGGCCTGGGCAGCGGCGTAGATGCCGGAGCCGAGCAGGATCATCAGGAAGCCGAGCTGGCTGACGGTCCCGTACGCGAGCAGCAGCTTGAGGTCGTGCTGCCGCAGCGCGCGCCAGCCGCCGTACAGCATCGTCAGCGCGCCGACGGTCACCACGATCGACCGCCAGTTGCCCGTGGTCGCGAACAACGGCGACAGCCGAGCGACCAGATACACACCGGCCTTGACCATCGTGGCGGCGTGCAGGTAGGTGCTGATCGGCGTGGGGGCCACCATGGCCCCCGGGAGCCAACTCCCGAACGGCACCTGCGCCGACTTCGTGAACGCACCGATCAGGACGAGCAGCAGTCCGACCGTGACGGCGTTGCCGGACGGGACGTCGGCGGCGAGTTCGCTCAGGCGGTAGGTCCCCGCCGCCTGCCCGACGATGACGAGGCCCGCGAGCATCGCCAGCCCGCCCGTCCCGGTGATGAGAATCGCGGAGAGCGCAGCATCGCGTGCCTTGCGGTCGGTGTCGCTGTTGCCGATCAGCAGGTACGACGTGATCGAGGTCAACTCCCAGAACACGAATAGTGCGAGCAAGTGGTCGGACGTGACGACACCGAGCATCGAGCCTGCGAACAGCGTCATCAGCCCAGCGAGACGCGCCGTCCCTGGCTTCGGATGTGAGAAGTAGCCGATCGCGTAGGCACACACCAGCAAGCCGATGCCGCTCACCAGGAGCACCATCACCAGCGAGAACACGTCGGCGCGCAACGCGAGCGTGAGATCGAGCGCCGGAACCCATTCGACGGTCTGCTCGACCACGCCGCCGTCGAGCAGATCGGGGACCTGCGTCGCGATCCAGATCAGCGTGATCAGCGGCGCCAGCGCTGCGAGGGCAAACGCACGGCGCCCCAGCCGATCACCCGACGCCACGATTGCGATGCCGAGGACGAGGTGGAGGATGAGGATCGCGAACATGGGAATGAGAACAACGCCGACCCGTTTTCCCGGCACTCCTCGGTGGGTCGCCGAATGATACGCGATCGAGGCGCAACGTCCACACGATGCACGGCGAGTGACCGTGAACACGACATGAACTCGCTGACGAACGGCGGCCGCACGAACGTCAGGTTCGGTCCGGGCGTTCGGCTGGGCCCAGAACCCAACCCTCCTCGCTCGTCACCTCGGCCGGGGTTGCACCGCCCAACGCAGGCGCGAACCAGCGGCCCAGGCGGCCGTCGAGATCGGCATCGCACAGTTGCTCGGCAACGTGGCGCACCTGGGCTGCGTCACGCACCAATCCCGCCTGCATCGGGGGGTCGAACGCAGTCGGCCACACCTCGGCCAGCACCACACCACCCGGGCTCGTCGGCGGCGGCGTCAGGCCGGTCGTGAACGGCCACACGTCCACCTGCCGGTCACATCCCGTGAGGAGCCGTTCGAGAACCGGGATGGCCGTGAGGGTCTGGCTGCCCACGCTCCCGGCGCCGGTGAGCTGCCACACCGACAGCGGCCGCCGGCCGGCAGCGCGCAACGACCGCTCGGCGGCGCGGAACTCGGCGAGCGCGAACGACGAGGGCTTGACGGGCTCGAGCCCGTCGACCTGCAGGCTCCGCGGGCACCCCCAGAACGGCCCGGGCGCACCGCCGATCGTCTGGTTGAGCGCTGCAGCGACAGCGAACCGGTTGTTCGAGTTGTGCTCGTCATCGACGATCAGCTCGGCGATCCGACGCCACACCGCCCGCCAGGGCACCTCACTGACCGGTAGCCCGAGCGCCACTGCGGTACCCGCCGGATAGCCGAGCGCGACGTCGACGCCCATCAGGACCCGCCGGTCGGGGCGCTCGTCGAGGAGGGCGCGGAGGTATGCCTCTGCCGCGAAGCGGGTGGGAGGGTTGGCGAGGGACGCTCCGTCGCGACGACCACCCGGATCGGGAACGTCGAGCACCGCAATCCAGATCGAGTCGGCACCGGTAGCGCGAGTGGCGCGAGCGCTCCAGTCGATCGCGATGTACGAGTCGAAGGCGCGCGCCGACACGGATCAGGCGACGAGCAACGCGACGGCACCGAAGTGCATCGCTGCGGCGAGCACCGTGAAGCCGTGCCACACCTCGTGGTAGCCGAACACCTTCGGCCACGGATCAGGACGGCGCAGGAGGAGCACCGGGAAGCCGATCGTGTAGGCCAGGCCGCCGCCGACGACCAATGCGAGCTGCAGGCCGGTGAGCCGATCTGCAAGCACGGGACCGGCGAACACCGCGGCCCAGCCCATCACGGGGTAGAGCGCATAGCTCACCCACTGGAAGCGCTGGAACGCGAGCACCTTCAAGACGATGCCGAGCAGCGCGAGCGCACCGACGACCGACAGCAGCGATATGCCCCAAGCCGGCGGCAGCGCCACCAGGCAGATCGGTACGTAGGTCCCGGTGATGAGCAGGTAGATCATCATGTGGTCGACCCGCTGCATGATCCGCCGGGCCTCGTACGAGTGTGCGAGCCGGTGGTAGGCGGCCGAGGTGCCGAACACCAGGAGCAACGTGGCGGCATAGATGGCGGCTGCAGTGCGCGCCGCCGGACGATCGGCGAACACGACCAGCATGGCGCCGGCGGGTACGGCGAGTACGAACGCCCAGGCGTGCATGAGTCCACGCCATGCCGGACGCTCCGCCATGAGCACGTCGATCCGCATATCGACGACCGTACCCCGGAGTCCGGTCGCGGCAACCATCACCCCCGCAGCGAACGCGACCCCGGGCGCAGCGTCCACATCCGGGCGAGATAGGTCGATGCGACGACGATCATCATCGGCGTGTACGGCATGCGGTAGCGGTAGTTCCCGTAGTACAGGAAGCCGTAGAGGAACAGCGCCGTCAACAGCGACGTGGCGATCAGGCGCCCGACCGGCAACCGCCAGAAGCCACGCCCGAGCCAGATCCCACCGAGCACGGTCAGGGCGAGCAGGGAGAAGTAGCCGGCATCGGCGACCACACCGATCCGCTCGGCGTCGATGCGCGACAGCGGCGGCTCGCCCGGGTCGGGCGGCGCGTTCACCCAGTCGAGGATGTACGAGTCGCCGCGGTGGAGATGGATCAACTTGAGCGGGATCAGCTCGAGCTCGCGCAGCGGGTTGTTCAGCATGTACTCGATCGCGTCGTTGCGCAGCGCCTTCGACGCGTCGAGCTCGCGCTCGGGCAGGTCAGGGCCGAACTGGTCCTCGAAGCCGGGTGGCGGATAGGTCTGCGCGCCCGTCGCCCCCTCGTGATGCCCGCTCCACAGCGTCTGACTGGCGTTGGTCGCAACCGGGACGAACGCATCCATGACCACGGCGTTGCGGATCGTCCACGGGGCGAGGACGACGCCTGCGACGGCGACGACGAGTGCGAGCCGCGCGACGAGCGCTCGCCTGGGCACGACGCTCCACCACAGCACGCACGGCAGCAGGACCCACGTCAGCGCCTCGCCGCGCACGAGTGCCCCGAGGCCGATCACCAGCCCGACCGCCGCCGCCCATCGCCACGTCGGGCGGGCGCTGACGAGGACGAGCAGCGCCGTGACGAAGATCGCCGTGTAGAGCGTCTCTGCGACGAGCACGTCGGTCCACATGATCGGACCGGGCAGCACGGCGAGGATCGCTCCGGCCACGATCGCGGTCCGGCGGTCGACAGCGCGCTCGACGACGAGCATGAGCAGCACGACCGTGACGGCACCGATCAACGCATTCAGCAGCTCACCTGCCGTCGGCCTGATGCCGACGACGCTGTAGAGCCCGCCGAGCACCGTGCTGTAACCCGGTGGCCAGCGCGCTGTCGGGCCGCCGGTGAGCGGGACGTAGCCGTCGCCGCGGGTGAGTCCGATCGCTGTCGTGTGATACATGATCGCGTCGTTGAACGCGAAACCGGTCCGGCGGACCGCGAGCACCCACGCCACCCGCAGACCGAGCGCGATCGAGAACAGCACCGCGTGGGGGGCCCACCGCCCGCGCCACCACACGGTGGCGGGTGGAACATCGGGTTCGTCGTCGGACACGCCCGGCATTGTCGCAGCTCGACGCCCGACGACCGGAATGCGCGGTCAGCCCAGAGGGGCGATCACGGACTCGGGTGCGCGGGCGGGGGTCACCCGCAGCAGCCCGCCGAAGTCGTCGGGAGGCAGGGGGCGGGAGAGGAGGTAGCCCTGCCCGAGGCGGCATCCGACCGAGCGGAGGAACTCGAGCTGTTCGACGGTCTCGATCCCTTCGGCGATCGGAGACAGCCCGAGCGCCTGCGCGAGCGCCATGAACGCTCGGACGAGTTCGGTGCGGCGATCGTCGGCACCGATGCCGGCGACGAACGACCGATCGATCTTCAGGTGGTCGACCGGGAACCGCGCCAGGTAGTGCAGCGCCGAGTACCCCATCCCGAAGTCGTCGATGGCCACCCGCACGCCGATCGCGCGTACGGCGTCGAGCGCACGTTGGACCGAGAACGAGTCGTCGAGCAGCAAGCTCTCGGTGATCTCGATGGTCAACCAGGCGGGCTGGCAGCCGGTGGCGCTCACCGCGGCGCGCACTGCAGCGGCGACGTCGTCGAGCGCGAACTGCCGCGTCGACACGTTCACGGCGACACGAAGCGGTTCAGCGCGACCCCGGTTGAATCGCAGCGCCAGCTCCGCAGCACGCAGCAGCGCCCACCTTCCGAGCTCGACGATGCGCCCACACTCCTCCGCGAGCGGGATGAACTCCGCCGGCGACAGCGGACCGAGCTCCGGATGGTCCCATCGCGCCAACGCCTCGGCTCCGACGATCGTGTTGGAGCCGTCGAGCGCGAACACCGGCTGGAGGTGCAACTCGAACCCCGAGATGAAGCGGCACTCGAGCAACGACTGCTCGATCGTCCGGCGACGCTCCAGTGCCGAGAGCAGATCGGTCCGGAAGTGTTCGACCCTGCCGCGCCCGTTGCGCTTTGCCTGGTACATCGCCATGTCGGCGTTGGCGAGCAACACGTCGACCGTGGCGCCGTCGTCCGGGTGGAGCACCAGGCCGATGCTGGCGTCGACCCGTGCGACGCGCAGGTCGTCGAGCGCCGACAGCTCGGTCAGAGAGAGGCGCACCCGGTCGGCGAGCTCATCCATCTGGGCCGGATCGGTGATGTCAGGGATGACCAACACGAACTCGTCACCACCGAGCCGCACGAGCAGATCATCATCGCGGATACAGCTCTGAAGGCGCTGCCCCACTGCCCGCAGGAGCTCGTCGCCGGTCCGGTGTCCGAAGCGGTCGTTGACGTGTTTGAACCCGTCGAGGTCCATCAGCATCATGCCGACGCGCCGGCCGGCCGCGCGCGATCGCTCCAGCATCGCCGGCGCGTCCTCGTAGAGGGCCTGCCGGTTCGCGATGCCGGTGAGTGCGTCGGTACGGGCGAGTCGCTGGAGCTCGACACGATGCCGCACCACGTCGGTGATGTCCCGCCCGAGGCCGAGCACGCTGACCACGCGGCCGTGCTGGTCGAGTTCGGGGACGAGACGGACCTCGTGCACGCGCTCGTCGGGTCTGACCGCCGGATCGATCACGCGTTGCTCGATCGTCGCCGGACACCCGCTTCGCACGATCTGCCGCACCGTTGCGTCGAACTCACGATGGCGCTGCGTCGTCAACTGCGCGGCTCGGGACCCGATCAGCTCGGCCGGCGAGCACCCGTCGATCGAGGCGAACGCAGGGTTCGCATAGAGGACTTTGCCGTCAGTGGCCCAGCGGGCGATCAAGTCGCTCGCGTTCTCTGCGAGGGAACGGAACTCGCGCTCCTTGTCCGCGATCGCCTCTCGGGCGCGCACCAATTCGGTGATGTCCCGACCGATCGTCAGCGCGCTGGTGATGGCGCCGTCGGCATCTCGCTCGGCGCGGATCTGCAGGCTGTGCACAGCGGTCCAACGGCCGGGAACGTGGACCTCGATCGAGCCGGGTTCACCGGTGTCGAGGGCTCGCCGGATCAGCCGCTCGTACTCGGCCATCTCCGCCGGATCGAAGCTCTTCGACTCGGTCGGACGTCGACCGACACCGGCATCGCGACGGTCTTCGAAGCGCAGATTGCTGTAGACGGCCCGACAGTCCGGTCCGTACCGGACGATGCTGTCGGGTGAGTTCTCGGCGAGCGTGCGGAAGTCGGTCTCGCTCTGCTGCAGGGCGCGCTCGACCGCTCGCACCGCAGTGACGTCGCGGGTCGCAACGACGTACCCGAGGAGTTCGTCGGTGCCTGCAAGGTCGGGCCTGATGCTGAACAGGAACTCCGACGTGCCGTCATCGCCGGGGAACGCTGCGTCCTGTCGGAATCGATCGGCGCCGGCCCGCCGGATCGTTGCTGCGACCGACTCGGCAACCCCCCTGAACGGAGCGAGCTCGAAATAGGGACGCCCGACGCACCGGTCGGGTTCGACGCCGACGAGAGCGGCGAACGCCGGGTTGGCGTAGACGATCGCGAGGTCGAGGCCGAGGCACACCACCGGGTCGTAGGCCGATTCGACCCACGACAGAGCCCGCGCTGCCAGTTCGTTGCTGTTCGTGGAGTGGTCCTGGGGGCTCATGGTTCGATCGAGACGGAAACAGGCCGTACCTGGAGCTATCGGCCGACGCCCGGAAGCGCTTGAGAACCCTCCCGAACGAGCGCTGTCGACGCTCAGACGTCAGCCGCGGCCTGGTCGGCGAGACCCAGCACGTCGTCGCCGTACTGCTCCAACTTCGCGGGACCCACACCCCGAACCGCAGCCAGTGCCTCGAGCGTCTCGGGGGCGGCCGCAGCGATCGCCGCGAGGGTCTTGTCGTCGAACACGGTGTACGCCGGCTTGTCGGCACGAGCCCGTTCGCGGAACTGCCGGAGGAGGTCGTACAGCCGCACCGAGACGTCGGCGACGTCACCGGGGCGCGCCTGGAGCGGGCCCCGCTGACGCCCGGCGGTCTGAACGCGCTCGCCCAGGGCGAACCGTCTCGTCGCATCGCCGCGGCGAGCGACCGCCGCCACCGGTTCGAGTTCGACGATCGTCCACTCGTGGCCCTGGTCGACGAGGACCAGCCCGACCACCGCGATCACCCGCTCACGATCGAGCAGCGGGTGATCCGGTTCGGTGCGGGCACGGTCGCGGCGTTGGCTCGACGGTGACGGTGACAGCGGCCGAGGGTCCGGCGGCGGAGCGGCGGACGGCTCGGTGGTGAGTTCGGCGACGAACGGGCTGGGGCGCTCGCCCGCGACCACGGCGACATGTCGGCTCGCTCGTGTGATCGCCACGTGGAACAGGCGGCGCTCCTCCTCGCGGTCTTCCGCGAGGCGGTGCGGGAACTGGTCGTGCTGGGCGAGATGGACCACCACCCAGGGCCACTCCTGGCCCTTGACCCGGTGCACCGTCGCGAGCACCACGCCGGCCGGATCGCGCCTGGTGATCAGGGCGCCGCGCAACCATGGCTCGAACGTCGCGACTTCGGGGTGCAGGACGGCGATCTGTCGCAGTGCGAGCAGGTCGTCGCCCTGCGCTGTGCGGTTCATCCCGCGCCGGTTGGCGTCAAGGGTCGCGACCGCTCCGCCGAGCCCGATCTCGTCGATCAGCATGTCGAACACGGCGGCGGTCTCGGCGCCGCGACGCACCGCTGCACCGAGCCGAGTGATCGCCCCTGCGAACTCGGTGATCCGATCGGCGTCCTTGTCGTTCGTGACCCGACCGGCGAGCCGGTGGAGTGCGTCGATGTCTCGCTGCTCGGTGACCCACTCCCGGATGCGCGGATGCAGGGCGCGCGACGGACGGCGCAACGCCTCACCGAGGTCGTCGGGATCGAACGCGCCGCCGCTCGCGAGTCGCAACCACGCGAGCGCCGAGCGCACGGCTGTCCGTTCGGTGAACTCGGACCCGACGCCGCCGACGAACGGGATGCCCGCTCCGGTCAGCGCGAGCTGGGCAGGTGCCAGCGTGGCGTTGACGCGTGTGAGGATCGCGATCTCGCCCGGCTCGGCACCGCCAGCGAGCGCTGCGCGCACCGCCGTGAGCGTCGCTGCGACCGGATCGGCCGACGTGTCGACCGACCAACCGCCGGGCGTCGGTGACGCAGCGCGAATCGTCTTGCTCACACGGCGCCGGTTGTGCCGGAGCAGCCGGTCGGCCACCTCGACGATGCCGGCAGGGCAGCGGTAGTTGACCTCGAGCGGGTGGTCGCCTGCGCCCGGGAACCAGCGCTCGAAGTCGATCAACCAAGCCGGGTCGGCCCCGTTGTACCCGTAGATCGTCTGGTCGTCGTCGCCGACGCCGAACACGGCCCCGCCCCGCGCGGTGAGCAGCCGGATCATCAGGACGTGGGCCGGCGTCAGGTCCTGGAATTCGTCGACCAGCAGCATCCGGCTCGCCCGCTGGGCGGCACGCCTCGCGACGGGCTGGGTGAGCAGGATCTCGATCGCTCGCCGCACCTGATCGTCGAAGTCGACGACGCCCTGTCGTTCGAGGGCGTCGCGGTACTGTGGCCACACCTCGGCGAGGCCGTCGACGTCGCCGCCGTAACGCGCTTCGACGTCGATCGGATCGACCATCCCGAGCCGCACCAGGCTGAGCGCGTCGATCCACGGGGCGAGCGGGTCGACGTTGAGCTTGCGCGGGGTCTGCACGAAACGCTGCAGGATCCGCCTGACGTCGGGCTCGTCGATGGTGCGCCACTGACGCGACTGCGGGGCGAACGGCGCGTTGCCGTTGACGACGGCGAGCGCGATCGCGTTGAGGGTGCGCACGTCGAGCGCCCGCAGGTCGGCGGTTCGCTGACGCATCTCCTCCTGGGCACGTTTGTTGAACGCCACCAGCCCGACCGCGCCCGGAGCCAGACGCCACGCGCCGAGCACGTGACGGGCGCGCTCGGTGAGCACACGTGTCTTGCCGGACCCGGCGGGCGCGATGATGCGGGCGGTGCCGCCGGCGTGGGTGACCGCCGCCAACTGATCGGGAGCGAGTTCGGCTGCGGTGGTGTTGCCGAGCGGCACGTCGAGCCGACGATGCTCGACTTGGACGGCGTGGAGGACGGCGACACCGTCGTCGGCGGCGACGAACCGTACCGGGCCACCGTCGAGCCACGCCGGCTGCCCATCGGCGAGCGTGACGTCGCCCGGACCGTCGCCCGCCGGACGGGCGCCGAGCGAGAGCGCGGCGTCGAGCAGCCACCAGCGCGGCGCTGCAGGGTCGCGAACATCGATCGCGTTGGACCAGACGAGGTGGTGCAACTCGTCGAGCAGGAACGTGAAGCCGGGGCCGAGTGCGTAGTGCTCGCTCCGATCGACCTCGTCGGGCGGGGTGCCCGGCAGCCCGATCGCCGCGGCTGCGCGCTCGGCGATCTCGATCACGAGTGACTCGGCGACCGCCGCTTGCAGCACACCGACCAGCACCGCAGGTTCGCGGAGCGCATCAGCGTCGATCGTGACCCGCCGACACGACTCCCAGCCCGCCGGGGCAGCGGCCCCAGGATGCACGATCACGTCGCGCCCGATCGCCGCCGGTCCGCGACGCACCGCTGCAGTCGTTGCGGCCGGTTCGGCCGGTGCCGGCGTTGCGGCCGGTTCGGGCGTGGACCGTGGAGCGGGCGCGCCGGTGTCTCCGCTCGCCCAGCACTGCTTCACCTCGGACGGGCGAGCGTGCGAGCCGCCGCAATAGACGCACGCGATCACCCGACCCACCATAACGATGGGGTGCGCGATGGGGTGCGCGTACGACGGCTGACCACGCGCCCGCACGCGTACGCGGCGTCCCGCCCACCTCACACGACGCTGACATGACTTCGCGCAGTTCTCGCAGCGCAGATCCTCAAGGGCTCGTCTCGACGTGCCGACAACCCACCCGACATCAACAACAGCATCCGCCCGATCGGCGACTGTCGGTCGCCCGGATGCACTGTTACGTTTTCATGACGGCCGATCCGGCCGACGCTCGATCCGATGCTCCTGACCTGCTCCCCGACGCCGTGACCCCTGTGATCCGCTCCTCCCGACCGACCCGCCCGGCACTGCGTTCGATCGCCGTGGCGATGACGGCGCTCGTCGCGGTGGGCCTGCTCGTCGCCGTCCCCGATGTGACGCCGGCCGAGGCCGCACTCGACAACACCCCGTGGGTGCTGCCGGTCCCGCCGCCCCGATGCACCGTGGAACAGACCAACCGCGGCGACGTCGCCGGATGCGTCGTCGTCTTCTACGACGATCCGGCGACCACCGGCTGGGGCGTCCCCCCGGCGCCCGGTGTCGGCGAGGGCTGGAGCTGGAACGGCGCCCGGTACAACGGATCGCCGGCGCTCGCCGCCTGGGAATCGACCTACATCGCTGCCAACACCGAGCCGGTCGCCGGACTGCGAGCAGAGACACTGGAGTTCCACGTGTCGGCCCGAGTGCTGTTCGAGGGGTTCCTCGACGAGATCAGCAAGCTCGGCTACCGAGTGCGCGACGCCAGCGGGTACGGCTTCCGGTGCACCGCCGGCAGCGGTGGTTGGAGCTGCCCGAGCGGCGATCCCGACCGTCTGTCCAACCACGCCTGGGGCCTCGCGGTCGACATGAACTCGAGCACGAACCCGATCCGCAGCTATTCGTCGGTCGGTGGCGTCACAGCCTGCCAGACCCCGATCGTGACCGACATGCCGCGCTGGATGATCCAGACCGCCGAGAAGTGGGGGCTGTACTGGGGTGGCTACGGCTGGAACTCCGGATGCCAGTCGCTCGAGACGCAACGAACCATCGTCTCGCGCGACCCACCGCACTTCGAGTTCCGGGGGACCCCGGCCCAGGCCGCCGCGATCGCCGCGTTCAACCTCGGCAACGACCCCGACGCGATCTGCAGCACGATCGTCGACGATGCCGGCAACGAGATCGAACGGTGCACCACGTCGCAACGCCCACCCGCCGGCACCCGGCTGCCCGTCGAACTCGATCCGCCCGTCGGCGCAACAGCAGCGCTGATCAACCTCACCGCGACCGACGCTGCCGGCCCCGGCTTCCTCACGCTCGAGACGTGCGGCGCGGTTGCGACGCAGCGCACAACGTCGGCGCTCACCTTCACCGCCCGCGACTCGGTGGCGTCGATGGCGATCGTCCCACTCGACCCCGACGGACGGTTCTGCGTGTTCAGATCGGCCGCCGTCCACAGCATCGTCGACGTCGCCGCCTACTTCGGCGCCGACGGCGAGCCGCTGTGGTTCGCTCCGGTGGCCCCCGATCGGCTCACCGACAGCCGCGTCGACGGCGCATGCCTGCCCGAGCAGGAGTGCCGCCCCGGTGCGGTCCCGGCGCTGGGTGTGCACACGGTGCCCACCGACTCGGAGGTGGCCCGTATCGTCAACCTCACCGTGGTCGACGCGCGCGGGCCCGGCTTCGCTCAGGTCGGCCGCTGCGAGGATGTCGGGCCGAACGGCGAGTTCTCGACGATCAACGTCATGAACGCCGGCGCACGTGCCAACCTCGCACTGGTGCCCGCCGGGACCGAGGGCACCTGCGCCTTCACGCTCACCCAGGCCAACCTGATCGTCGATGAGCTCGGCCGGTTGACCGGCGACGATGGCCTCGGCTGGTCATTGGCACCCGGTCGCCGAGCGATCGACACACGCGTCTGCGACGACCAGTGGTGCGACGGGCGCCCCAGGGCCGGCACCATCGTGCCGGTCGACCTCGCCACCGACGCCCCCGCAGCCGCGATCGCGATCACGGTCACCGATACACGCGGCCCGGGCTTCGTGACGGTCGGACGGTGTGACGATCTTCGCGCAGGAGGCGCTGGCCGCACGTCGAACGCCAACTACACCGCCGGCGGTACCACGACCGCACTGGCTGTCGTTGCCCTCGACCAAGGCGCGATGTGTGCGTTCACGCTCGCCTCGGCTCACCTGATCATCGACGTGCAGGCCGAACTCACGACCGAGCAGCAGGTGGGCGTGTTGCCCGTCCCGCCGACGAGGGTCCACGACAGCCGCACGCCCGACGTCGCTACGGACTGAATCACACGATCGAGCGCTTCTCCGCGAAGTATTCATCGAGCCTGCGCTCGGCGTCGTCGCCGAACAGGATCTCCGCGACCTCGCGCAACCCGGGCGAGTTGCGGATCGCGTCGTCGTGTACGACCAGATCGATCTTCGACCGGCGGCGCATGAAGTCGTCGAGCTTCACGATCAACTCGTGCTCGGCGGCGTTGTGCAACTCGGCGCGGAGGTAGTCGGCGGAGTCCATGATGTCCTCCCCCATCTTCGGATCGGCGCGGATCGCTTCGAGCAGGTCGAACGCCCGGCGGCCGTACCGGCGCCAGAGGCGGTCGGAGAGGCGCTCGGTGTCAGGCTTGCTGCGCAGGCGATCGAGCTTCATGAGCTTGGCCTGGCGGTAGAACTCGGTGCGGGTGGCCTTGGCCGGTTCGCCGTACCAGTTGCGCAGGTCGCGCTCGAGCGGGATACCGAGCTCTTCGATCTCCGTTGCGACCTCTTCGCCCACGTTCAGGCAGTCGGTGAGCTTGCCACCGAACACGGTGACGACCGAGAGGTCGTCGTCACGCTCGATCTCGTGCTTGCGGCTGAGCGAGGTCCAGTCGGTGGTGGTGTGGTCGCCGCCCGTGCGCTTGACCACCAACGGCCGCACGCCGGAACGCTCGGCGATGATGTCGGCCACCGTGAGCGGCTGGGCGAGATCGAGCCTGGCGTTGATCTGCTCGAGCAGGAACTCGCGGTCGTCTGCATCGACCTCGGTGAACGGTGTGTCGATGCGGGTGTCGGTGGTTCCGATCACCGAGCGGCGACCCATCGGGATCACGTAGAAGAGACGTTGCGTGTCGTCGAAGAATGCGAGCACCCGGTCGTGCCGTGTGGTGGTGAGCCGCGGCACCACGAGATGGATGCCCTTCGAGTAGACGATGCGATGTTCGGTGGCCAACCCCCACTGACCGTTGATCGCGTCGACGAACGGGCCGGCGGCGTTGACGATCGCCCGGGCGGTGGTCGTGAACTCCTCGCCGCTGTCGACATCGCGCAAGCGGGCGACCCAGCGCTCGCCGACGCGATCGGCGCTCACGAGTTCGACGTAGTTCGCCGCCGCCGCGCCCGCCTCGATGGCCGAGCGCACGAACGAGAACACGAAACGCGAGTCGTTGTCGATGAGGTACGCGTCCTGGTACTGGATGCCACCCCGGACGCTGCGCGTGTTGATCGCCGGCTCCGCCTCCTTGATCGTCTCGGCGCCGAACAGCTTCGGCGGCTTCGTACCGAACAGGCCGATCGCCCAGTACGCCGTGGCGCCCAGCGCCGCGAACCACGGCGGGTACGGCGCGCCGCGGTCGAGCGCAGCGAGGAAACCGATCTCCTTGATGTTGTCGGGGTAGGCCTTCATCAGCCGGTTGCGAGACCGGCACAGACCGAACACCAGCGGCAACTCGTAGTTCTCGAGGTACTTGAACCCACCCCACACGAGGTTGGACGACTCCTGGCTGGTGAAGCTGCCGAAGTCGCCACGATCGATCAAGGCCACCGTGGCGCCGCGCCCGGCGAGCGACGCTGCCGACACCGCACCGTTGATGCCGGCGCCGACCACCAGTACGTCGAAGTGGCCGTCCCGCATTCGGCGGATGTTCGCATCGCGCAATGTCACCCTTCCAGCGTCGCAGCATCCAGGGGTCGCTGCCAACCATCACGCACGTTGCATCAGGCACGTTTCGTCGTCTCGGGGACCAGACCTGCTGCCGATCGGTCGGGAGGATGACGGCAGATCGTGCTCACGGCCGACGTCGCCGCGCAGCGCCCGGAGTACCGTCTGACCAGCATGAGATGGCCGCCGCGCCTCGATGGCCCCGTGATGCGATGGGGTGCCGAGCACCCGTTCGCGGCTGACGTCCTCTTCGCCGGGCTGATCGGAGCGCTCGCGCTGGCCGGACTGCTCGCGGCCGAACCAGAGGGTGCCGAGCGCAGCGCCGATGCGCTCGGCGTCGCGATCGTCGTGGCGCAAGCAGCGGCGCTCGCCTTCCGTCGTCGCAATCCACTCGCCTCGGTGGTGGCGCTGTCGGTTCCCGTCGTCACGATGTGGATGCTCAACTACGCGACCAACTTCGACGTGATCAGCCTGATCAGCGTGTACTCGGCGACCGCCAGCAGCCATCGCTCCAGGCGGACGGTGTGGCTGGTCGTCGGTGGTGTCGTGGGCCTCCTCACCACGGTCGCCGTCCTCGGTGTGCTCGTCCCGGACGAGTCGCTGCCGCCACTCGCCGTCGCAGGCATCGCCGCCATCCACATCACCGGGGCGTTCGTGGGCGAGATGGTGCACGACCGGCGGCTCCGCATCCTGGAGCTGGAGGAGCGGGCGATCAAGGCGGAGGCCGAACGCGAGCTGCTCGCGCGCGAGGCGGTGCTCCGTGAACGTACGAGCATCGCCCGCGACCTGCACGACGTGGTCGCCCACGGGATGAGCGTGATGGTGGTCCAGGCGGGCGCCGCGCAACGCCTCGTGCACACCCAACCCGACCGCGCCGCAACGGCACTCGAGCAGATCCAGCAGACCGGACGTGAGGCGCTGACCGAGATGCGGCGGATGCTGGGCGTGCTCCGCAGCGATCAGCACGGTGCCGAGCTCGGCCCGCAGCCGACGCTCGACGACCTCGCCGCAGTGGTGCAGCGCTGCACCGACGCCGGCATCCCGACCGAGCTGTCGGTGCAGGGCGAGCCGCGCATCCGGTCGGCCGGCGCCGAGATGGCGGCGTACCGGGTGGTGCAGGAGGCATTGACGAACGTGATCAAGCATGCCGGTCGGCCGGCGCGTGCGATCGTGAAGGTCACCCACTCCTCCGACGTCGTGTCGCTCGAAGTCAGCGATGACGGCGTGGGCGCGACCGAGCGTCAGCTCGCTGCGAGCACCGGCCACGGCCTCGTCGGGATGCGCGAGCGGGTCGAGCTCTACCACGGCACGTTGCGTGCGGGACCCCGCCCCGGCGGCGGGTTCCGCGTCGCGGCGACGATCCCGCTCGGACCGGCGTCGCACGAGTCACGCCCCGACGTGGGTGTCGCCTCGGAGGTTGGATCGTGATCCGGGCACTGGTGGTCGACGACCAGGCGCTCGTGCGCACGGGCTTCGCCATGATCCTGGGCAGCGAACCCGACGTCGAGGTGGTCGCCGAGGCGGCGAACGGTCGGGAGGGCGTCGAGCTGTGCCGCCGTCACCGCCCGGACGTGGTGCTGATGGACATCCGGATGCCCGAGCTCGACGGGATCGAGGCGACCCGCATCATCACGAACGACCTGGATCTGTCGGCGCGCGTCCTCATCCTCACCACATTCGACCTCGACGAGTACGTGTACGACGCGCTGCGCGCCGGCGCCAGCGGTTTCCTGTTGAAGGACACCCCACCCGATGACCTCATCGCCGGAGTTCGGGTGCTCGCCGCCGGCGACGCGCTGCTCGCGCCGTCGATCACGCGACGGCTGATCGAGGAGTTCGCGGCAGGCGGGAGCACCTTTCGACCGATCGACGGTCTGGGCGAGCTGACCGAGCGTGAGCTCGAGGTGCTCCGGCTGATGGCGCGCGGACTGTCGAACGTCGAGATCGCCGGTGAGCTGTTCCTCGGCGAGACCACGGTGAAGACCCACGTCAGCCGGGTGCTCACGAAGCTGCACGTGCGCGATCGTGTCCAGGCGGTGGTCGCGGCGTACGAGTCGGGCCTCGTTCGCCCCGGGCACTGACCGACCCGCCGCACAGAACGCGCTGCCACTCAACGCGCGGGCACCTGCATTGTGCGTGACGAAGGACGGCATGACCTCACATGACCTTCAAGAACATTGCACACTATTGACGTATCGGGGGTCCATCTGCCTACTCTCTGTGTGGGACGAGTGATGCACCGTCACGGTGTGTCCCGAGGCGGAAGACGAACGAGGTCACGACAGAACGTGGCGAAGGTGGACAAGACCATGAACACGAGAATCCTCATCGCAGCTGCCGCAGCAATCGGCTCGACGCTGGTCCTGCCTGCGTCGCCCGTCGCTGCGCAGGACGCATCGAACTGCCAGAGCCCCAACGCGGCGGACTGCCTGCCCTGCGAGTGGGACGACAGCATCCTCGCCGGGTCGCCCGACTGCTACGAGCCGTGCGAATACGACCCGAGCATCGCTGCCGACTCCTCGTCATGCGACCCGTGCCTCTACCCCGACTCCAGCACGAGCGACCCATCCTGCGACGAGACGACGACGACGGTCCCCCAGGAGACGACGACCACCACGAGCACCACCACGAGCACCACGGTGCCCGATGAGACGACGACCACGACGAGCACCACGTCGACCACCTCGACCACGCTGTCGGACACGACGACATCGACCACCTTGGCCAGGGCCGAGTCCGGCACCCCCACCACCGCCGTTGCCGGTGATGCGGACGCCGTGCGCTCCGCCCCCGTCGTCGCAGCGACGCCGACGGCCCAGCTGCCCGAGACCGGCGGCAACGGCACCACTGCCGCCATCGCCCTCGTCTTCCTCGCCGCCGGTGCGGCGCTGGTCGCGGCGAGCCGCCGCCCGCAGATCAGCTGAGTTCCCGACTCGTCCCAGAGCCGGCACATGGGGCCGGGCAGCCGGCGGAGGCTGCCCGGCCCCGCCACGCGTTCGGGGCACAGCAGCTCGGCTGCTCGGCAATGTGCGCGAACGCCCGGCGTACCCCTAGTGTTCGCCGGTCCGGCCGACCGGCCGGCACCGCAGAGGGATGGGGAGCGGTTCGTGGGGGCGCTGTTCGGCACGCTGAGTGCCTGCACGATCGGCATCTCGGACCTGTACGGCCGGCGTCTGGTACGAGCGAGCAGCCCGCTCACCGGCTCCGTGGCGATCAGCGCCGTGGCCACCGTGATGTCGCTGTTCGCGGTCGGTCTGTTCGGGAGCACGCTGCTCGTGTCCGACTTCGGGCTCGGCGCGGTCTCGGGCATCGGGCTCGGGGTCGGCCTGGCGAGCTACTACGCCGGCATGACCCGCTCCTCGTCGACCGTGGTCACGCCGGTGGTCGCGGCGCTCTCCGCGATCATCCCGTTCGCCTATGCAGTGATCAGCGGGCGTGACGCGTCGCTGTATGCGCTGCTCGGGGCAGCGGTCGCCGTCGGCGGGCTCGTCCTCATCACGGTCGGCGGCGGTGGCGTCCATCACGTCCGCGCCGGCCTGATCTGGGGGACGATCTCCGGTCTCGCGTACGGCGCGGGGTTTGCCGTCGTGATCGAGACGTCTGACGGGGCGGGGGCACTCCCGGCCTTCGGCCAGCGTGTGGCTGCGACCGTCGTCACCGTTGCGCTCGCCGTTCGCCAGGGCGAGCGCCTCGTACCACCCGGCGTCGCCCGCTGGAGCGCCCTGATCGGCGGCACGTTGGCGGCACTGTCGACCGTGCTCTATCTCGCCGGCGTGCGCGCCGACGCCACCGCCGCGGTCATCACGACCTCGATGTTCCCGGCGTTCACCGTCGCGATCGGCCGGACGGCGTTCGGTGATCCGGTCTCGCGACTGCAGGCCACCGGAATCGCCGTCGCCCTGGGCGGCATCGTCCTCGTGGTCACCGGCTGATCACGTACTGCGGCCGGCGACCCAACGCCGCAACACCTCGCCGGCGAGTTCGCGCACCGGTGTTCCGGTGCGAGCGGCGAGGCCGGCGAGGTCGTCGTGCTCTGGTTTCGCACCGTGCGGCCCCACCTTCACCCGGACCGCATACCCGTCGACATCGACCGTGTCGACGTGGCGCTCGGCGACGTGCTTGCTCACCGTCGACTCGCGGATGCCGAGCGTCCCGGTTTCCGAGCTGATCAGCGCGCGCAGCTCGCCGCTCCGATCAGGCGAGGTGAGCACGGACAGCTCGAACGCCGGACGCGACTTCTTCATCGTGATCGGAGTCACCCAGACATCATCGGCGCCGGCGTCGAAGAGCCGTTGAGACGTGTGGGCGAGCACCTCGGGCGTCACGTCGTCGAGGTTGGTGGTGAGCACGACGGCCGTGACAGCCCCGGCCGCCGTACTGGTCGCGGCTGGCTCGTCGACCAGGTGCGCCGTCACGACGTTCGGGTGTGAGTCCGGATCGCGGCCCCCTGCGCCACGTGCGGTCACCCGCAGTGTGCCCGACGGCATCGGGCCCCACGAACCGACCGTGGCGAGCAACGCCGCGCCGGTGGGTGTGCACGTCTCCATCGCGACGTCGATCGAACGCACCGGCGCCCCCGCAAGCAGCGAAGCGGTCGCCGGAGCCGGCAGCGGCAGGATGCCGTGGGCGCCACGGACGGTTCCGTGTCCCAGGCCGACGGGGCCGCACACGACCCGGTCGATCCCGAGGAGGTCGAGTGCGATCCACGTGCCGACGATGTCGACGATCGCGTCGACCGCACCGACCTCATGGAACTGGACGTCGTCGATCGTGACCCGGTGCGCGGCAGCTTCGATCTCGCCGAGGAGCCGGAAGGTGCTCCGGCTGCCGTCGCGTACGAGTTGAGGGAGTGCCGCCCCGGCGAGCATCGCATCGATGTCGCTCCACCGGCGACCGTGCTCGTGCTCGTGCTCGTGCTCATGCTCGTGCTCGTGCTCGTGCTCGTGCTCGTGGCCGTGCTCGTGCTCGTGCTCGTGGCCGAGCTGGACGGTGACTCGGGTGGCTGCGAGCCCGCACCGAACGACGTCGTCGACCGTGATCGACCAGCCGTCGACGGGGAGCCCGGCGAGGCCGGCGCGCAGGCGCTCCGGGTCGGCACCCAGGCCGACGAGGGCGCCGAGCAACATGTCACCGGAGGCACCGAAGCTCGAGTCGAGCCACAGTGCGGTCATCGACGGCTCATCTCCAGCATGCGATGCCCGGCGTAGGCCGCGCCGAAGCCGTTGTCGATGCCGACCACGGTGATACCGGGCGAGCAGGTCGCCAGCATGCCGAGCAGCGCTGTGATGCCCTCGAGTGAGGTGCCGTAGCCGGCCGACGTGGGCACTGCGATGATCGGCTGGCGCACGAGACCAGCGAGCACGGTGGGCAGCGCGCCCTCCATGCCGGCGATCGCCACGATCAACTCGGCGGGCTCGATCTCGGGGAGCGCCGCAGTGAGCCGATGCAGCCCGGCGACGCCGACATCGGTGATCGAGATCGCCTCGTGTCCGAGTGCGGTCAGCGTCAACCGGCACTCGTCGGCCACCGGCAGATCGGAGGTGCCCGCTGCCACGACGGCGACGCGGCGACCGGTGGGAGCGCGGTGCCGCCACGTACGGATGCCTGCGCCGACGCCGACCGGCTCGAGCGCGTCGACGCGACTGGCTTGTTCAGCGGTGAGGCGCGTGGCGATCACGGCGTCGTCACCGTCGGCGATCATCCGCTTGGTGATCGCCTCGACCTGGTCGACGGTCTTGCCCTGGCAGTAGACCGCCTCGGGCAGCCCCGTGCGGGCCGTCCGCGAGAGGTCGAGGCGTGCGAAGTCGTCGACGTGTGCGGCGGTGGGGTCGGGTCCGGTGGTCGTCATCGCGGTGGGTTGAGGTTGCCGGACCGGAGCCCTGCGAGGTCGAGGGTGACGTACCGGTAGCCGGCCTCAGTGGCGGCTGCGACGATCGAGTCGGCGGTGGCGACGGCTCGGGCGAGGTCGCCGACGGGGACCTCGATGCGGGCCGTGTCGTCGTAGTGACGCACACGCACGTCGCGGAATCCGAGCGCCCGGATGCCCGCTTCGGCTCGATCGATCCTGGACAGCAGCGGCACGCTCACCGACGTGCCGTACGGGATGCGCGACGACAGGCACGGCATCGCCGGGCGGTCCCACTCGTCGATACCCCACAGGCGGGCGAGCGCCCGGACGTCGGCCTTGGTGAATCCGGCATCGACGAGCGGGAAGCGGGCACCGCGGGAGTGCGCTGCCTGCTGGCCGGGGCGGTGGTCACCGAGATCGTCGACATTGACACCGAGCACCACCGTCGCGCCGACCTCGGTGGCGATGGGGTCGAGCTGGTCCATCAGCGCCGACTTGCACCAATAGCAGCGATCGGTGTCGTTCGCGAGGTAGCGCTCGTCGTGCAGTTCGTCCGTCGCAGCGGGCCGCCACGGGATGCCCCACCGGTCGGCGAACGCGCGGCAGTGAGCGAGTTCGCCTTCGGCGAGCGACGCCGAGTCGGCCGTGACGAGCACGACGCTGTCGGGCAGTGCTCGATGGGCAGCGACAGCGAGCAGGGCGGAGTCGACGCCGCCCGAGAACGCAACGACCATCGGTCCGATCTCACGGCAGGCGGTGAGCAAACCCTCGGCGATGCCGTCGGTCTGCTGGCTGATCAGGTCAGGAGCCTTCATCGGGGCCGCAGCTTACGGCGCGACCCCTAGCCTCGGAGCATGGCCGCTGATGTCAGCACCCTGTTCGAGTTCGACAACTCGTTCGCCCGCGAGCTCGCGGATCTGTCCGTCGAGTGGCAGCCGACGCCCGTGCGCGAGCCAGTCCTGCTCGCATTCAACGAGACGCTCGCGTCCGAGCTCGGCATCGATCCGGCAGCCATGCAGTCACCCGAGGGCCTTGCCGTGCTCGCAGGCAACGCCGTGCCGGCGGGTGCTGCGCCGATCGCGATGGCGTATGCCGGCCACCAGTTCGGTGGCTACTCGCCTCGTCTCGGTGACGGTCGTGCGCTGCTGCTCGGCGAGGTGACCGACGTCAGTGGCGCTCGGCGCGACATCCACCTCAAGGGCTCGGGGCGCACGCCGTTCGCTCGTGGCGGCGACGGCCGCGCCGCCGTCGGCCCGATGCTGCGCGAGTACCTGATGGGCGAGGCGATGCACGCCCTCGGCATCCCCACCACACGGGCACTTGCCGTGGTGCACACCGGGGAGTACGTCGCTCGCGAGGGGATGCTGCCGGGCGCGGTGCTGACCCGTGTGGCCGCGAGCCACATCCGGGTCGGCACGTTCGAGTACGCCGCTCGGCTCGGCAACCCGGCACTGCTGCGACGTCTCGCCGATCACGCGATCAGCCGTCACCATCCGTCGGCGGCCGAGGCTGAGCAGCCGTACGTTGCGTTCCTGGAATCGGTGGTCGAGGCGCAGGCATCACTCGTGGCCCGCTGGATGCTCGTCGGGTTCATCCACGGCGTGATGAACACCGACAACATGACGATCTCGGGCGAGACGATCGATTACGGGCCATGCGCCTTCGTCGACCGGTTCGACCCGGCCACGGTGTACAGCTCGATCGATCAGGGCGGACGCTACGCGTACGGCAACCAGCCACGCATCGCCCAGTGGAACCTCACCCGCCTCGCGGAGACGTTGCTGCCGCTGATCGACGACGGGTCCGACGGCGGCAGCGACGGCGGCACCGACCGGGCGGTCGCCACTGCGACCGGCGTGCTCACGAGCTTCCCCGACCGATTCCGGGCCCACTGGCTCGACGGCATGCGCGCGAAGCTCGGGCTCGTGTCGGTCGGCGACGACGACCAGGCCCTGTTCGACGACCTGCTCGACCTGCTGCACCGCGACCGCCTCGACTACACGGGGTTCTTCCGGTCCGCAGCCACTGCGCTGCGTACCGACGTCACGCAGCTGCGGTCGATGGTCGCGGCGGGCCCCGACCTCGCCGACTGGACCGAGCGCTGGCAGGTTCGGCTCGATGCCGAGTCGCGCGATGCACACGCCGTCGCCGCAGCGATGGACCGTGCGAACCCGCGCTTCATCCCCCGCAACCATCTGGTCGAAGAGGCGCTCGCAGCGGCCACCGACGGCGACGTCGGGCCGTTCCACGAGCTGCTCGACGTGGTCACCCATCCGGTCGCCGAACGGCCCGAATGGAGCCGTTTCGCCGACCCGGCACCCGACTCGTTCGCGCACGGTTACCAGACGTTCTGCGGCACGTGAGACGGCTCAGCGCCGCTGCGGTGGTACGGTGCTTCTACCTCTTGGGTGAGTCGCCACACTTGGGCAGGCCGGCCGATGCGCCGATGCCCGCGCAGGCCCGTCGTCTCGTCCGAGCGTGTCCACGACCGCCGGCCGATCGAACGGAGCAGCGATGAGCCAAGCCAAGATGCAGAAGCGCCAGCGAGAGAAGGCGCAGCGCGAACGGGCAGCAGCCAAGCGCGAGCGGCGGGCGACGAAGGGTGCAGAGGGCGACGAGACGAGCGACGAAGCCGACTCGGCGCCCGTCCAACCCCAGGGCGAGGTGCTCGCCCAGCTCGCCACGCTGCATCAGCGGTTCGCCGACGACGAGATCGACTTCGACACGTTCGAAGCCGCCAAGGCCGAGCTGCTCGCACAACTCGATGTGTGACGGCGGACAGCTGCTGGATCTGCTCGCTGCGATCCAGACGGGCGAGGACAGCGATCGTCTGATGACCAACGACCTGCTGGTCAAGCGGCTGAAGTGGAAGCCCGGCGAAGTCGCGTCGTGCCTCGCCGAGGCCAAGCAACGCATGCTGCTGTGGGGCGTCCCGAGCGGCGGCACCCCGAAGCCGTACTTCGAAGATCTCGAGCTGACGGTGCAAGGCCGCCGTCTTCTCTCCGGCCGTTGATCCTCCGAAGGAGGAAACGGCCGATCCTGCTCATAGGGTCCCGGTACGGGTGCGCACCAGGTGCGCCCGAACAGAAAGCAGACAAGCTATGCAAGGCACCGTGAAGTTCTTCAACAGTGAGAAGGGCTTCGGCTTCATCTCGCGTGAGGGTGGAGACGATGTGTTCGTCCACCACTCCAACATCACCGGCGAGGGCTATCGCTCGCTCGTCGACGGCCAGGCCGTCGAGTTCGAGATCGGGCCGGGCCGTAAGGGCGACGAAGCCCGTAACGTCCGCGCGATCTGACCTTCGACGAAGATCCGGCACAGCAGGGCCGCCGTTCCTCCGGGAGCGGCGGCTCTCGCCGTTTTCGGGTCGATGTGCATGCGGTCCGGTCGGCCTGCGAGGCTGCTCGGCGATGTCACCCAAGGCCGTAGAACCCCAGCCGCGGGCCATGGTGCCGGTCGAGCTGCGCGGCTGCTGGCGCCGGGCGTGGATCGAGTTCGCCGACGGCAGCCGGGACGAAACCAGCCTCGTGGTCTGGTTGCAGCTCGAGTCCCAGATGGCCGATGTCCGGTTGCCGGCCGCACGTGGCTCAGTCGCTGCACGTTCCGGTTTCGCAGAGTGCTCGCTCGACGAGTTGCGAGCGCTGGCCGACGGCGAGTCGAGCAGCGCGATCACCACCTGCTCGTCCGTGGTGACGGGTAGCGACGGCGTCCGGCGGGCGACAGCAGAGTGGATCGAGGGCGAGCACTCGGTCGGCTTCCACCCGTTGTCGGCGTTCCCCGAGCCCGGGCTGCTCGAGTGGATCGCCGACGACGTGTTGATCGAACGGGCGCCGAGCGGCGCGTACGTCGAGGAGTGGCACCGGCTCGCCGGCACCACCGATCCGCTGCGCCACATGGTCGACGTCGACGGTCGCCAGATCTACCGGGCGGGCGATGCCGCCGTCGTCGTACGCGATCGGCCGCGACCATTGCCGCGGGTGGCCCGCCTCGACGAACTCGTCGCCGAATGCGGGGATGACCGCGACCGGCTCGTCGCCCTGGTCGACTGTGAGTTCTCGTTCGCTCGGCGACGCGATGGCGACTTCGTCATCGAGGCCTCGACCCTGCCGTGGCGGGAGGGAGCGGTGGTCGATGTCGATCTTCGATGAGCTCGCCGAACATGCACGACTCCGCTTCGAGGATGCGCGGATGTTGCCGCTCGAGGCGTACACGTCCGACGAGGTGCTCGCGGCCGAGCAGACCGCGGTATTCGCCGACGCGTGGACCTGCGTCGGCCGTGCCGCCGACCTCCCGAACCCGGGCGACCACCTCACCGCCGAGCTCCCTGCCCGCGGGAGCGAGGCGCAGCAGCGGTCGATCATCGTCGTGCGCGACGCCACGGGTTCGCTCGTCGCCCACGACAACGTGTGCATCCACCGCGGGGCGCGGCTGCTCGACGGGTGCGGCCACATCGAGCGGATCACCTGCCCGTACCACGCGTGGTCGTATCGGCTCGACGGAACGCTGATCGGCGCGCCGTACATGCGCGACCCGGCCGCGCCCGATGCGGTCGCCTTCCGGCCCGACGGGCACCGCCTCGTGCCGATCCGCATCGAGGAGTGGGAGGGTTTCGTCTTCGTGACCGTGGACGCCTCGGCATCTCCGCTCGCGCCCCGGCTCGCCGGTCTCACCGAGGTGGTGGGTCCGTTCCGGATGGCCGACTACGTTCCGGTCCATCAGCAGGTCGACGTGTGGGCGACGAATTGGAAGCTGCTGGTCGAGAACTTCATGGACGCGTACCACGTGTTCAAGGTGCACCAGGCCACGTTCGGGCAGGACGGTGACAGCACGCTCGACACGGTGGTCCATCCCGGCACCGACGACTGGGCGCACCACGTGGTGATGCCCGCGTCCGGCCCGGACCTGCTCCCCGAGGGTGATCGCCGACTCGACGACGGTTGGCGGCGGGCGGTCGTGCTCGCCGCGGTGTTCCCGACGCACGTGATGCAGCTCCAGGCCGACTGGCTCTGGTACCTGCAGATCAGCCCGCTCGGCACCGATCGTGTCCGCATCCGATGGGACGTGTCGGTGGCGCCGAGCGTGCTGGCCGAACAGCCAGATCCCGACGTCTACGTCGCCGATCTGCTGCGCCTGCTGAACGCCGTCAACGCTGAGGATCAGCCGATCGTCGAGAGCATCCGGCGGGCGGCAGCGGGCCCGCAGTTCCCACGCGGCCCGCTCTCCTACCTCGAACGCAACGTCTACGACTTCGATCGGTACATCGCCAGGCGCCTCAGCCGGTGATGTCGCCGCTCCACATCCTTCGCTCGCGTTACTCCTTGCCGCCGGTGAGCCGGTCGGTGAGCTCCTTGAACGCCTCCCACTTCCCGAGCGCGAGCAACTCGGCCTGCGCAGGCCACGTGTCAGGCTTGTGGATCCGCGACGCATTGAGAGGCAGGATGATCTCCTCGATACGACCGACAGGCGTGTCGGCGAGAACGGCCCACGTGGAGATGCCACCCGCTACGCACAGCTCGGCGATCTTGGGACCGATGCCCTCGATCACCTTGAGGTCGTCCATGACGACCTTGGTGCCGAGCACGGCGCGGGCTTGATCGAAGTCGTACTCGACCCCGGCGAAACGATCGACCGGAGCCTCGACGGGAGCATCGACAGAGGCGAACCCCTGCAGCGCTGCGGCCGCGACCGCTCCGGGAGCGCCGCCGGCTGCGTTCGCGGCACGGCACTCGCGCAGCTGCCCCTCGAGCTCGGTCACGCGAGCTCGCAACTGGTCACGCTCCGGCAGGATCGCTTCGAGGTTTGCCACTCGACCGCGCAACCGGGCGGTCTCGTCGGGGTCTGCGGCGGCTGTCGAGCGCGACGATGTCGTCGCCGAGTTGACCCACTTCGAGCGGCGCCAACCGTTCCAGTAGTAGCCGATCACCCCGCCGACGAGCAGTGCGGCGAGAATCCACCAGAACGCCTTGCCGAATACGTACCCCATCGTGTGCTTCCTTCCAGGTTCTGACGAGCTGACTGTTCGGTCGTGCTGTGCTACTGCTGCGCGCTCAGCGTCACGCGACGGTTCAGGGCCTTGTTCGCGTCGGTGTCGTTGGGCGCGACTGGCTGCGCTTCGCCGAAGCCGACCGGATCGAGGGCGTCGCTGTCGATGCCGCGCTCGACGAGCGCCTGCTGGACGGCCTCGGCGCGCTGCTGACTGAGCGTGAGGTTCGACTCGCTCGACCCGTCGGCGTCGGTGTGCCCTTCGATGACGATGACGATGCCGCTGAGGTCGAACTGCAGGAGTCGTGCGGCCGCGTCGTCGAGGAGCGTCGACGACTCGTCGAGGATCTCGGCACTCGACGGTGCGAACTGGATCGTCTGATCGACGAACAGCGCGTTGATGTCTGCGATCAGCTGGTCGCGGTCTGCAGCCGTGGCCTCGGGCCTGACCTCGACCTGCACGTCGGCGTCGGCGGCTCCCGCTGCTGCGGCATCCGCAGCGGCGGCGGCGACTGCGGCCTCGTCGAGCGCGAGACCACGCAGCGACACCACGTCGGACACCGATGCCGTGCCACTCGCGAAGTTGGTGGGGAGCGTGGCGAGCAGGCCGGAGAGTTGCGCGGCACGCTCATCGGCTGCGTCGACAGCGTCGGCGGGCGGGGTGGCGGCGACGGCGAGCTGATCGTCGACGCGACTGGCGTCACCGTCGAGCGCGTCGACCGCAGCGGCGACGATCAGCTCGCGTTGGGCCTCGTTGTCGACGGTGCCGGTGAGCACGATCCGGGCGCCGTCGAAGGTCGCCGAGGCGTCGAGCGCTGTGGCGCCTTCGGCTTCGAGGCGGAGGCTGGGCGGAACGAGCACGGTGTCGATCGCGTGGATGATGCCGTTCGAGGCCTCGATGTCGGGTTCGATGACCTCGGCCGACTCCGACCCGTTCGCGTCGATCGTCACGCCGTCGCCGACGGTGATCACGAGCGTCTCGCCGGACACGGCTTCGACCTCGCCGCTCGTCAGATCGGCAGCCCGGACTGCACCTGAAACGGCGTGGTAGGTGAGCACCGTCGACAGCAGGGCGGGGTCGGCGCGAAGACGCTCGACGAGCGCAGGGTCGAGCTTCGCGAACGCCTCGTCGGTCGGCGCGAAGATCGTGAGCGGCCCGGCGCTGCGCAGGGTGCCCTCGAGCCCGGCAACGCCGACGAGTTCGGTCAGGGTGGAGAACGAACCGCGATCGACGAGCGAGTCGACGATGTCTGCCGCGGGCGCGGTCGTGGTTGCGGGCGGGGCGGTCGACGTCGGTGAGGACGTGGGTGTCGACGCGGTCGGCTCCGGCGTCGATTCGGTGGATGGGGCCGCGTCGGCTGCGGTCGAGACCGGCGATTCGTCGACCTGGGCGCATCCGGAATCGCGCTCGACCGACCCGACGCCCCTGACCTCGCGCAACCGGTCGGCGAACGCATCGAAATCCTCGACGCAGATCGCGCCGGCCTGAGCGGTGAAGTCGGCCGTTGTGGCACCGAGCTCGATGGCCTTCGCCTCGAGATCGGTCTCGATCCGGCTGTTGGTCTCGATGACCCCGCCGATGAGCGGCACGAGGCCGATGAGCGCGAGCCACCGCCGTGGTCTGCGAGTGACGGTGTACCGCGACGTGGTGGTTGTCGACGAGACCGATGTGCCGGAACCAGCGCGTGCGTTCATGAGCTGCGCATTCTCACCACGTCGGTGGCGCGGGTGCAAACGAAACGCCTGTTCAGCGGGCAGAACCGGAGCTCTCTACCAATTCCGTCACGACAGGTGATCATCCAACCGCGCCCTGTGGTCGGGGTTGGCGGAGCGGACGAAGGTGAGCTCGTGCTTGTTGTGGTGGAGGTGCTGCACGGTGGCACCGGGGATCGCAGCGAACTCACGGACGATGCCGTGGTCGGTGTCGCCCTTGAACTTGATCGTGCACACCATGTTGCGGGCGGTGCCGGCGTCGACCCAGCGCTGCACCAGACCCAGCAGCCGCTGCGGGAAGCAGATGATGTCGCTGCACAACCAGTCGACCGGCTCGTGTTCGCGCGGGTCGAGCGCGAACGCCGACCCCTCCTGCCATCGCACGTTCGGCATGCGGTCGATGTGGTCGGCGAGCGGCGCCTTGTCGACGGCCACCACCGCCGCGCCGGTCTGCGCGAGCAGCCACGTCCAGCCGCCGGGGCTGGCGCCGAGGTCGAGGCACCGCTCCCCTGCCTGCGGCCAGCGGCGCTGCCGGACGAGCGCCTCGTAGAGCTTGAGGTAGGCGCGGCTCGGCGGGCCGACGCGGTCTTCGACGAGCCGCGGCTCACCGTTCGGGAACGGGCTCGAGCAGGTGGTGGCGGCGAGGAGGAGGTCGGGTTCGAGCAGCGTCCACGACCCGAGCGGTGCGGCCGGGACCACGCCGCCGATCTCGATCGGCTTGGCCGACACGTGCGGGAGCTTCTCGGCGATCAGCTTCGCCCGACCGTGGTGCAGCGGCGCGTACATCGCCCAGTTGCGCTGCCGGTCGCGGAGCTCCTTCGCGGCGTGCCCGATCGACGTGATCGGGATCTCCTCGACGTCGTGCCAGATGTTGGCGGCCCACGCCGACCCGAACGGCGGGTCGGTGCTGAGCACCAGCCGCTCGTGTGGGCGCCGCGACGCGCGCACCCCGGCAGCGGCCATCTCGTCGCGGAGCTCGTGCTCCAGGTCGACGGGTGCGAGGTAGCCGGTCAGCGCCACGGCGACCCGCCCTGGTTCGGGGTCATGCGTCGACGGAGGCGAGCGGCAGGTCGAACCAGCGCAGGTGCTCGAACTCGGCCGACAGCGACGCGACGCGGTCGCCGTCGGAGGTCCACTCGGGTGCGGCGGCGAACCGCTCGCGCGCGGCCGCGAGGTAGTCGGCGAGCGCCTCCTCGGGGGCGACGGCGTGCCCGATCAGCGGGCGCACGAGCTCACCGGTGGCCGGATCGTAGGACAGGTCGGCGAGGCGCAACGGCGGTTCGACGGGGCCGTGCCGGTGCCGCCACAGTCCGGTCGCCGGGTCGAACCGGTACTCGGGCAGCAGCTTCCACCCGTGTTCGCCGACGAGGTCGACCGCGTCGACGATGTAGTCGAACACGGCCTCGGAGATGAAGTAGTTGAAGCTGACCCGGGTCCAGCCGGGCTTGATGCCCTCACAGCCCTCGGCGATCTCGTGCTCGAACTCGTGCGACCGCTCGAGGTCGATGCCGAGCAGCCGGTGACCGTACGGGCCGGCGCACGAGCAGCCGCCACGCGACTGGATGCCGAACAGGTCGTTGAGGAGGGCGACGACGAAGTTGTGGTGGACGTAGCGACCATTCGGTCGTTGCACCACGAACGACACGATCGACAGGCGGTCGGCTGCGGTGTTGCCGAGCACCCGCAGCGACGGGTTGCGCGACCAGCGGTCGACGGCGCGGTGCCAGTACGCCTCTTCCCGGGCGCGGATCGTGTCGACGCCGACGGCCTGCTTCAGTTGGAACACCAGGCCGGCGCGGATCGAGCCGATGATCGCCGGCGTGCCACCCTCCTCGCGGTGCACCGGGTCGTCGAGGTAGCGATGGTCGGTCGGGTTGACGTAGGCGACGGTGCCGCCGCCGACCACGTCGGGCACGCGGTTGCGCACCAACTCGCGGCGCACCACGAGCACACCTGGCGTGCCGGGCCCGCCGACGAACTTGTGCGGGCTGATGAACACGGCGTCCTTGTGCCCGTGCGGGTGCTCCTCGCAGCGCTCGTACATGTCGATGGTGACGTAGGGCCCGGCGGCGGCGAAGTCCCAGAAGGAGAGCGCGTCGTGACGGTGGAGCAGGTCGGCGATCGCACAGGTGTTGGTGATGATCCCGGTGACGTTCGATGCGGCGGAGAACGAGCCGATCTTCAGCGGGCGGTCGGCATGGGCGATCAGCTCGGCCTCGAGCCGGGCGAGGTCGACGTGGCCGTCGACGTCCTCGGGGATCGTCACCACGTCGGCGATCGACTCGCGCCACGGCAGCTCGTTGGAGTGATGCTCGAACGGGCCGACGAACACGACCGGGCGGTCACCCGCCGGGATGTGGCTCGACAGCCCGTAGCGGTCGTCGAGATCGGCGGGGATGCGCAGGTTGAGGATGCCGATCAGCTTGTCGATCGCTCCCGTGGCACCCGAACCGCAGAAGATCACGCACGTGTCGTCGTCGCCGTGGACGGCGTCGCGGATGATGCGCCGTGCGTCCTCGCGCAGGCGCGTGGTCTGGAGGCCGGTGCCCGACGACTCGGTGTGGGTGTTGGCGTAGCGAGGGAGGACCTCCTCGCGGATGAAGTCCTCGATGAACGTGAGCGCCCGCCCCGAGGCCGTGTAGTCGGCGTAGGTGATGCGATGCGGCCCGTACGGCCCGTCCATCTCCTGGTCGTCGCCGATCACCGACTCCCGGATCCGTCGCAGCAACGGCGTGTCGACGACCTCGCTCACGTGTCCACGGTATCGGTTCGCCACCGGCCGCTCGGTGCGGACGATGGTGGCCCCGGGCCGATGCCAGAATCGCGCCGTGACAGCGCCGTCGAGCGACGCAGACCTGGGCGGGCTCGTGCTCGCCGGCGACGCCGACGCAACGCTTGCTGCATGCCGAGCGCTGTCCGACCCGGCAGCGATCCGAGACCGTGCCGGCTTGTTCGACGTGTGTGCTCGGGTCCTGCGCAGCGACTGGTGGTCGGGCGAGGAGTTCGGCCCCGAACACGCCACCGCCGCAGCGATCGTTGCGACGTCGGTGGCCTCGCTCGCCGAGCTGCGCTCCCTCCGCCGGTTGCCCGTGCTCGAGCCCACGATCGCCATCGAGTTGTTGATGACGCGCGATCGCCGGTTCCGCGACGGATGGGTGAAGCGGGCGTTCGACGACATCGATGCGGCCGCCATCTCCGTCGCGCGTCGGTTGATCGTCGACGGTGCGGCGAACAAGCCGACGTCGGACGCCTACACGATCGCCCTGATCGCAGCACCAGGGACGTTCGATCCGGCGGGTTCCGGCGACCCGATGGCGGCGCTGTTCGCCAGCGTGCTCGACGTGCTGCGCCTCAACCCGGAGCTCCAAGATGATGTTTGGCGGATCTTCGAGGTCGAGGGTGCCGGTGAGAACAGCCTCGCTGCGCACGACAAGTACAGGGCGAGGAACACACGCTCGTGGTCGCACGCCCTCGTGGCCCTCGCCGCCGACGGCACGCTCGACCGCGATCGCCTGCTCGATGCAAGCCTGGACGCGCAGCAGCGCGGGTTCGCCCACTTCCGGGCCCAGTGGTTCTCCGCCTTCCACGAGGCGCTCAACCCGACGCTCGACGAGCGAGCGTCACGGTCCGACCGGTATCTCGCCCTGAGCACCGGCACCGTCGGACCCACCGTCTCGATGGCACTGAAGGCGCTGGCGACCGTACAGAGGGCCGGCCGCCTCGACGCGGCGAACGCGGTCGACGGGCTCGGAACCGCCCTCCTCACGCCGGCGAAGGGCTCGGCGCTCCGAGCGCTCACGCTGGTGACCGCAGCGGTGCACCGCGAGCCTGGATTGCTGTCACGGGCGACCCCGCACGTCGTCGCCGCGCTCGGCCACCCTGCGCTCGAGGTCCAGCGCGCCGCCGTGACGCAACTCCGTGCTTGGCACCCCACGGCGCCGCCGGACGTCATGGCCGACGTGATGATGCAGCGGGCCGGCTGCCATGCCGCCGTCATCGGCGAGTTGGACGACTGGCTGGGAGCAGCTCCTCCCGACGATGGTCGTGGACGACGGCCATCAACCCGCTACGTCCGGGATGCACCTGTGCCCGTGGACGCCGTGGAATGGCTCGCGTCGGCGAGGCGTGTCACACCGGTCGCCGATGCCGACGAGTTCTTCGAGCTCGCGAGCGCCACGCTGGAGCATCCGACATCCGCCGATGACCTCGAACGCGTCGTGACATTCCTCGCCGAGCACGGGCCCGAGCTGGCCACATCGCCCCAGGCGACCACGCTCGCACGGCGCGCGGCGAAGCTGGCGGGTCGATGGGACCGGCCCGTCCGAGGCATGCTGGCCGAACTGGTCGGTGCGGCGTTCGGACACCCGATCGATGCTGCCCCCGTCTCGGCACGCGAATCCGACCCGTCCCGCAGGCCAGTGCTCGGTGACCTGTTGGCCGCCCGTGTCGGATCGCTCGCACGTGCGCTCGCGAGCGGTCGACCGTTCACGCCGCTCGCGTCACCGACCCACGTCGGGGGCATGATCGACCCCGTCGTCTTCGCGCATCGGTTGCGGTCATCGGAGCGCATGCCAGCGGAGCTCGTCTGCGCCATGCTGCGGCTCGCACCGATCCCCGCACGGCTCGCCGAGGCGTGCGCACTCCTCACCGATCCGGCCGATCAGGGCATCGTCGACTGCCTGCACGAGTGGTCGCAGCGATGCATCGCCGACTCCACAGCCGGGATCGCGTGGACCACGCGAACCACCACGTCTCACGGATACACGCATCACGAGTTGGTCATCGATGGCGCGGACGCGGTTGCTGCGCTCGCCGGATGGCGAGTGGCGGAACACCACCTGATCCCGAGCGCGCTCTCCCTCGCCGTGCCCCTGGCCATCGACCAGGCGGGCATCCACTGGGTCGATACGATCGTGCCCGGCCTCCCCGAAGCGTGGGCACGGAGTGCCGTGGTTCGCATCGGATCGACGTACGGCTCCGCCGACACCACCTCAGGTGAACCGGCACTCCTCGACCGCTACTTCGACGCGCACGTCCCGATGGGCAGCAGCGTGACGTTCCTGCTGGCGCTCACGCTCAACGACGCGCGACGGCCGGTCGCATCGGCCGCCGTGGATCTTGCGCTCCTCGCGATCTCGGACCGCCGCCTCGACGCCGCGGGGTTGGGAGTCGACATCGGCGAGCTGATCGGAACCGGATGCGTCACGCCGGCGAGGTGGGCACGAACGCTTCGCGAGGTCTCGCTCGGAGGGTCGGTGCACTGCGACGCGGTCGTGCAGGTGCTGGAGCGTGCCATTGCACGAGCCCGACCTCGCAAGCCCGGGGACCTCCTCGGGCTCCTCGAGCTGCTCGAGGCGTTGCTGATCGAGGACGGGCGATCGCTTCTCGCGCCCGACACCCGTGCGGCATTGGAGCGATGCACCGGCGCCGGCAAGACCGCGCGCGCGGCCGCACGGATCCTCGTACTCGACGCGCGTGCAAGCGGGTCGACGGCATGACCGTCGTCGACCACATCGTCCGGTACCGGGGGTCGAGCACCTCGGCGACGGCAGGTCGAACCGTCGAGCTCGACCTCGAGACAGCGGGAGGGTGCGACATCCACCCTGTGCTCGCCGAGGGTTTCGTGGCACATCCGCACAGCGCGGCCCGCGCCCTCCTGCTCGTCGCCAAGGTCGCGTCGACGCGCTACTGGACGCCGCCGAACATGGTGGCCGCTGCCATCGCGGCCGCGGATCCCGTGGTGACGGCGTGGCCCGGAGGGCTCCGGTTCGAGTCGTTCTCGCTGTGCTGTGGTGTGTACTCCCGCTTCGATCTCGATGCAGGCGGTCTCGACGGCACGATCCATCGACACGGCACGACGAACGTCGATGTCAGCGCTGCACTGAAGGCTGCATTGGCCCGGATCGGCCCGGCAGATCCACTGCTGCTCCGAGTCGGGATCGACGAGGTCCGCGTGTCCAGCCTCAACGGCCAGGTGATCGAGAAACAGGTCCCGCTGCCCGAGCGGTGGGTACGCGGATTCGCCGAGTCCGCCGCCGCTCAGTCCGGACTCGAGCCGGTCGTCCATCTGGCTCAGGCCGGCATGCGTCGGTTCCTCGAGGGGCTCCCGACTGCGGTCGGTCAGACCGATGGCTGGATCTCATCGTCGGGAGCGGATGCACGATGGTCGACCCGACCGGCTCCGGGCGCGATCGCTGTGGGCGGCGCCGCTCGGCTCCGAGTGTTGCGTGAGGTGGCGCCGCTGTTGCGGTCGTTGACGGGGTTCGGCGCCCGCTGGAGCGGGGCGAGGGGCACGGCAGCCACGACGGCCACGTCGGCGTGGGTGGGCGAGGTTCCCGGCGGTCGCGTCACGTTGGCGATCAGCGCGAGCCCGTCCCGCGGCTTCTCCGGCGAGGGGTCGATGCTGCACGCCCTCGCCGCAGGGCGACACCGGGACGGCGACCACGTCCACATCGACCGGATCGAGGAGTCGTCGGCAGGCCGCTGGGGCTACGACGTCTCCGCTGCGGCGTGGTTCCGTCGTGACCTGCCGTTCGACCGGTCGCTGATCGAACGACCCGGTTCGCGGCTCGCCAACGCTCGTTTGCTCGTTGACGCAGGCGCTGTCGAGCTCGATCCCGATCACACGCGAGCGCTGGTCACGACGCGATCCGAGGTCTACCGGGTCCGCCTCGCCGAGGGAGCCTGGCGGTGCACGTGCCCGTGGTGGGGCCGGCACGGCGACGCCCGCGGTCCGTGCAAGCACGTGCTGGCTACGGCGATGCTCGTCGGCCGAGTGACCTGATCGAGACGGCGCAAAATTCGTGCTGGCACGGTGGCGGGCGAACTCGCACGCGCGTAGAAGACGGGCATGCCCGGTCTCGCTTCCCGACACGTGTCCCGTCCACCGCTCCCCGGCGGCGCCGTCGGGCGCGTGCTCGTCGGGGTGTTCGCGCTCGCCGCCGCCGTCGTCGCCTGCGGCGATCCCGATCCGTCTGCCACCGATCCATGTCTGACGACCACGACCGTCGGCGTCGCCGAGTCGACCACGGCCACGACCACCACCACGACCACGACGACCACGACACCGGCCACCACCGGTGCGCCGACGACGACCGAGGATCCCTGCCCGCCCGAGCGGCAGGAGGAAGCCGCTCCCGTGACGAGCCCAGCGCCACCCGCCACGACGACGGCGATCCCCACGAGCACGACCACGACGTCGACGACCACGGCGCCGACCGTTCCCCCGACGAGCGCCGTCGAGTCCACCACCACGACCACCGTGCCCGAGGCCGATCCGCGGGGCCGTCGCTTCGCGTACACGGGTCAGATCGGCGTGTTCCCGTGGTCCGGCGAGTTCTGCTTCCCGTCCGCGGGATCGATCACGATCACCACGCCGCCCGATGCGACGGTCGACCTCGCAGAGGCCACCGGCGACCCCACCGCGCCGAGCGACGACATCCCGATGGAGGTCGAGGTCACGTTCACGCCGGAGCTGCCCACCAGCGGCACCATGGACTACTCCATCTCGGCCGGCGGCGCCTTCTTCGAGGGCAGCGGCACCTTCGAGATCGAGTGGTCGAACTTCGGGCAGCTCACCGGCACCATGCGGTTGCGCGACACCGCGGCGACGGCGACCGCCGGGCCATGGGTCGTCGACGACTCCCAGGATCTCGCCGGCATCTTCGAGGTCACGGAGGTGGGCACCTGCTGAGCGCGACGTTCGCACCAGCGGAACGGCAAGGAGGATCACCGCAGCGTGTCGGGTGTACGTTGCGGTCGAGGGGGAACTCAGCGGCGCTGCCATGACGTGCCTGCGCGACCTCTGACCGACGCACCGAGGAGGACGACGTGACCGACCAAGCCAAGCCCCGCAGCCTGCAGGACCTGCTGGATTCGCTGCCCAGCATCGTCGACCACCTCTACGGCAACCGGAAGGGGTCGGTGCTCAAGGACGCGGTGCTGCGCCAGCCGACGCAGTTCGTGCAGCCGGAGTTCACGAACTGGCGCGAGGAGCAGATGGCGTGCCGCACGAGCGTCGCCTTCTACGACCAGTCGTTCCACATGACGACCACGTTCATCCGCGGCAAGGACGCCGTTGCGCTGATGAACCATCTGACGGCGAACAACTACAGCACGTTCGGCGTCGATCGCTCCCGCCACTCGGTGGTCTGCAGCCCTGACGGCTACCTGATCGGCGACGGCATCCTCTACTGCCTCGCCCCCGAGGAGCTCGTGCTCGTGGGCCGCCAGGCCGGGCACAACTGGGTGCGCTTCAACGCCCAGACCGGCGGGTGGGACGTCGAACTCGAAGAAGACGAGTTCATGTCCGACAACCCGAACGGTCGCCGCAACTTCTACCGGTTCCAGGTGGAGGGCCCGCACGCCCCAGCGCTCATGGAGGACCTCACCGGCGGCCCGATGCCGCAGGTGCCGAAGCTGCACCTGATGCACGTCACGATCGCCGGCAAGCAGGTCACCGCGATGCAGCACACGATGGCCGGCAACCCCGGCTGGGAGGTGTTCGGCCCGTGGGACGACGGCCCGGCCGTGAAGGAGGCGATCCTCGCCGCCGGCGAGCGGTACGACATGAAGCGGGTCGGCTCGGTCGCGTACTTCACGACAGCGATGGAGCTCGGCTGGGTGTCGCGCCCGATGCCGGCGATCTTCACCGATCCGGGCCTGCGCGCCTTCCGCGAGTGGCTGCCCGAGACCGCACCCGAGGCCTCGTGGGCGCTGGGCGGCAGCTACAACGCGCCGAACATCGAGGACTACTACTTCACCCCGTGGGAGCTCGGCTACGGCAACGTGATCAAGCTCGACAAGGGCGAGTTCGTCGGCCGTGACGCGCTCGCCGCGTCGAAGGACGACGTGCACCGCGCCAAGGTGAGCCTGGTCTGGAACCCCGAGGACGTCGCGAAGATCATCCAGGGCTACATGGACCCCGCCGACGAGCTGCCCACCCGCTACCTCGAGTTCCCGCGGTCGAACTACGCGACGTGGCTGTACGACGCGGTCAGCGACACCGACGGCAACCGGATCGGCGTGTCGATGTACCCGACGTTCCTGTGGACCGAGCGGGCGATGTGCACCCTCGGCGTCATCGACGCGAAGTACGCCGAGCCCGGCACCGAGGTCAGCTTCGTGTGGGGCGAGCCCGCCTCCCGTGCGAGCAAGTACCTCGAACCGCACCGCCAGATCGAGGTGAGGGCGACCGTCGCCCCCGCCCCGATCGGCAAGCGCTGACCGTCGCGACGCCCACCGTCGCATCGGCTACCCTGCCGCCGATGCGTCGCAGGATCGGCCGCCCGGACTCCGTCACCATCGTCGGACTGACGCTCACGGTCCTCCTCTGCGCGTGCAGTTCGTCGCCCGCCGACACCGCCGCGCCGGCCACAGACGGCTCCTCGCCGACGAGCACGCCCGCGCCCACCGCAGCACGCACGGCCGCCGTCACCACGGCGCCCCC
>JALHOG010000045.1 GCA_022843125.1 Ilumatobacteraceae bacterium | reverse complement strand
CGGCTTAGGATTTGGTCTGACCCATTCCGTCACACCCCCACGTCATGATCGGACCATGTCCAGGAGACGCCAGCGCGTCGATGTCGAGGGTGGCATCCATCACGTGATGAATCGCGGTGTGAACCGCCAGGTCGTGTTCTTCGCTGATCGCGACCGGATCGAGTTCGGCCGGGTGCTCGGGGAGATCCACGAACGGTTCGGAGTCGAGACGCTCGCCTACTGCCTCATGCCGAACCACTACCACCTGCTGCTGCGGTGTCCGGATGGCGGGCTCTCCGACGCGATGCAGCACCTGGGCTCGACGTTCACCCGGCGCACGAATGACCGCGTCGGTCGGGATGGTCCGCTCTTCCGGGGCCGCTTCCACGCGATCCATGTCGCCGATGACGTGTACCTGAAGTGGGTCGTGCGATACATCCACCGGAACGCGCTCGACCTGGGCGACGTCGGCGCGGGTGATGAATACCGATGGTCGAGCTATCGGACCTATCTCGGACTGCGGGCAGCGCCGCCGTTCCTGAACGTGCAGTTCCTCACGGAGATGTTCGACTGGGATCCAGCGCGACTCCGTGGGTTCACCGATGATGGGTACACGCCGCGACCGGGCCGGCTCGACGAGTTCATCTCGTTCGCCATCTGGAACGAGCTGTCCCTGTTCGGCGATGACGACGGCGACACGTCCCAGCGACTCGACCGCACGATCCGCACGCTGCTGGAGGACCCGGGCGGCATGTCCGACGCCGAGCGTGCCGCCCGCTATCGGGCCCGCCGGAAGCTCCGGGAGGACCCAGCAACCCGGCGTGTTCACGACTCGCTCCTGCAACTCCTCGGCCGCGCGGGAAGAGCTGCGTGACGGAATGGGTCAGACCAACTTCGTCACGGCTCGAGCCGTGACGAAGTTGGTCTGACCCATTCCGTCACGGTGAAGGCGCCCAAGCCTTCGGGGTCGAGGAGGGCTTCGGATTCGCTCACTCGGCTGCGCATCCGCATGGCCGTCAGGTCGGGGCGGGCCGCGTGTTCCTGCCAGTACTGCTTGCCCTCGTCGACGAGGTCGGCGATGCCGTGGAGCTGGAGCCACTGGGCCTGGCTGCGGACCGTGTCGGGTTCGGGGAGCTGGTCGATCGCCACCTCCGTGGTGATGTCCAGGGTCCCCGGCTCGGCGAGATAGTGACCGCCGCGTTCGTGCTGGCGATACGTGCGCAGCCACTCGCGCCAGGGCCGGGCGGCGAGCTCGGCGGTGGTCGGCGTCATGTAGTCGATGACGAGCACGGTGCCCGCCGACAGCCGCGAACGTGCGTCGTCGACCCATGCGCGAGCAGCGTCCTGCAGGGGCGCCCGAGCGCCCAGCGCGGCGGTCGCCGGGAGCACGGCCGGCCGCGGATCGAACGGCGCGCTCAACTGCTCGACCAGCCGGCCGTCGGGCAGGGTGACGACGAACGCCTCGCGCCAGCCGCCGTCGTTGACGGCGAGGCGGAACGGGAGGTTGTCGAGCAGTTCGTTGGCGATGACGACACCGGTGAACGGACCGTCGGGCAGCGTGGTCCGCGACTCGACGCCGTCGGGGTGATGGGCGTGCTGGTGCTCGGCGATCTCGACGCACATGTACCGGAGCGCGCCGGCGCACTCGGGCGCAGCCGTCAGCACGCCACGTGCGAGCGCACCCGGCCCGGCACCCGCGTCGACCACCGTGAAGTGGTCGGGCCGCCCGAGACGCACCCACTCGGCGTCGAGGAAGCGGGCGACGACGGCACCGAACAGCGGGCCGACCTCTGGGGAGGTGATGAAGTCACCGCGTCGTCCGGCCCGACCGCCCGACGTGTAGAACCCCGCCGGGCCGTACAGCGCCTGCGCCATGAACTCCGAGAACGCAACGGCGCTCACACCGTCGACTCGCTCAGCGGCCGAATGCGCTGGTCAGGTCTTGGAGGTCGGCGAAGCGCAGGACGAGGCCGGGCACGAGGCCGAGGACGATCGTGCCGGCGGCGCAGATGCCGAGCGCCACCCACACCGGCTGCGGAGCCGAGATCGGCGTGGTGTCGCCGTCGGGCACCGGCTTCATCCACATCTCGCGGAGCACCTTCATGTAGTACGCCGCCGAGATCACGGTGTTGACCGCGGCGATGATCGCGAGGGCGTACGCCGCACCGTCGCCGGCGTCGAGCACGGTCTTGAAGGCCTGCAGCTTCGCGATCCAGATGCCGAGCGGCGGGATGCCCGTCAGCGAGGCGAGGAAGATGGTCATCAGCAGACCGAGGCCGGGCGCGTAGCTCATGAGCCCGCCGAACGACGTGATCTCGCCGCTGCGCGTCTTGCGGCTGACGGCGATGATCACCGCAAACGCACCGAGGTTCGAGAAGGCGTAGATCAGGAGGTAGATGACGACCGACTTGAGGGCCGACTCGGCGGCGTCGCCCGACGCCATCACCGCAAGCGGCATCAGAATGAAGCCGCCCTGGCTCACCGACGAGTACGCGAGCAGGCGGACGATGTTGGTCTGGCGCAGCGCGAGCACGTTGCCGACCGTCATCGTGAGCGCGGCGAGGATCCAGAGGAACGGCTCGTAGACGCCGTCGGCCGGGTGCATCGCGACGAACAGCATCGTGACGAGACCGACGAAGCCGGCCGCCTTCGACGCCACCGACAGGAACGCGGTGACCGGCGTGGGGGCGCCTTCGTAGGTGTCGGGCGCCCAGGTGTGGAAGGGCACCGCCGAGACCTTGAAGCCGAACCCGACGATGACGAACGCGACGGCGATCACCTGCATCGGCAGCAGGTCGTCGGTGAGCGCGTCGCCGATGTCGCTGAGCTTCGTGCTGCCCGTGGTGCCGTACAGGTAGCTCATGCCGTACAGCAGCACGCCCGAGGCGAACACACCGAGCAGGTAGTACTTGACGCCGGCTTCGTTCGACTTGGTGTCTCGCTTGCGCCACGCAGCGAGCATGTACGCCGGGATCGAGAGCAGCTCGAGCGCCACGAACACCGAGACGAGATCGCGGCTCGACGCCATCATCACCATGCCGAGCACGCTGACCAGGAGCAGCACGTAGTACTCGCCCTGGTAGTAGCCGCCCTCCTCGAGCTCGGTCTGGCTGAGCAGGACGATCACGTAGCCGACGAGCAGGAACAGCGCCTTGAGGATGAGCGCGTACTCGTCGATGACGTAGCGGCCACCGAACATCGAGCGGGTCTCGTCACCGATCACCGCGAGCGTGACGATCGGGATGAATGCTCCGAGCATCACGAAGCCGGCGAGCGAGGCCATCAGCCACTTCTTGCTCTGGTCGATCCAGAGGTCGACCAGCAGCACGATGTTGATGCCGACGACGAGCACCAGCTCGGGGGCGAGCGCGTGCCAGTCGAGCTCGGGCGCCTGCCATTCCGACGCCTGTGCGATCAGGCTCGCGATCACGGGATGCCGGCCCCCACACGCTCGACGAGCTGGGTGACGGCCGGGTCCATGACCTCGAACATCAGTTGCGGATACACACCGAGCACGAGGATCGCGATGAGGAACGGCGTCCAGGCGATCCACTCGATCGTGTTGACGTCGTGGATGTCGGACTCGTGATCATCGTGATCGTGGTTCGCGGCGGCGCTCAGCGAGTGGGCGGCGTGGCCTCCGTGGCCACTGTCGTGGCCGGAGAACTCGTCGCTCGGCGTGCCGAACGCCGTGCGCTGGTACAGCCACAGCAGATAGCCCGCGGCGAGGACCGTGCCGAGCGCGGCGATGACCGTGAGCGTGCGGAACAGATCCTGGTTGAGCGCCGGGTGCGGGTTCCACGCGGCGAGGATCGCAGGGAACTCGCCCCAGAAGCCGGCCAGGCCAGGCAGGCCGAGCGACGCCATCGCCGCGAAGCCGAGGATCCAGCCCATCTTCGGCATCTGGATGAGCAGGCCCGAGAGCCGCTTGATCTCGAGCGTGTGGTACCGGTGCTTGATCGAACCGGCGACGAAGAAGAGCATGCCGGTGATCAGGCCGTGGGCGACCATGCCGAACAGGGCGGCGTTGATGCCGAGCGAGGTGAGCGTGGAGATGCCGAGCATCACGAAGCCCATGTGTGCGACCGACGAGAACGCGATCAGGCGCTTCATGTCGGTCTGCGCCAGGCAACCGAGCGCGCCGTAGATGATGCCGATCACGGCCAGGACGCCGATCACGGGAGCCCACGCCTCGGCGCCCTGCGGCAGCATCGGGATGGCGATGCGGACGAAGCCGTACGTGCCGAGCTTCAGGAGGATCGCAGCGAGGATGACCGAGCCCTGCGTGGGCGCCTGCGTGTGGGCATCGGGCAGCCAGGTGTGGAACGGGAACATCGGCACCTTCACCGCGAACCCGACGAACATGCCGGCGAAGATCCAGATCTGTGTGTCGCGATCGATGAGCGCACCGGCATCCATCAGGTGCGCGAAGCCGAAGCTCACCGCGTCGGTCTGGAAGAACAGCGCGAGGAACGCAACGAGCATCAGCGCCGAACCGAACATCGTGTAGAGGAAGAACTTCAGCGACGCGTACTGGCGCTGCTCGCCGCCCCATACGCCGATCATGAAGTACATCGGCAGGAGCACGACCTCGAAGAACACGAAGAAGAGGATCAGGTCCTGGGCGATGAACGACCCGGCCATGCCGACCTGGAGCACCATCATCAGCATCAGGAACGACTTCGGGTTCCCCGCGTCGGGCATGTTGTCCCAGGTGTAGATCGCCACCAGGAAGGTGACCGCCATCGACAGGATGTACAGCGGCAGGCTGATCCCGTCGAGGCCGATCGTGTACCCGGAGCGGATGACCGAGATCCACTCCTCGTCGACCCAGAACTGGAGCTTCTCGCTCTGGTCGTAGTCGAACAGGACGAGCGTCCAGATGCCGACGGCGAGCGTGGCACCGGAGGTGACGATCGCGATCTGCTTGTGCAGCGTCTCTTCGACGGCCGGGATGAACAGCATCACCAGCACGCCGACCAGCGGCAGGAACGTGCCGACGGTCAGGATCCAGTTGTCGTTGGTGAGGACTTCCATGAGTTCGCCTTACGCGTTGATGAGGATCAGGACGATGGCGCCGACCGCGGCGGCGCCGAACAGCAGCGCGCCGTACTGGTTGACCTTGCCGGACTGCACGGGCTGGAGCGCGTGGCCGCTCTCGGAGGCCACGAGGCCCGATGCGTTGACCGCCCCGTCGACGACCCGCTGGTCGACGTTGCGGTAGATCCATTCGCCGGTGAGCTTGCCGCTGCGCCCGGCACCGTTGACGACGGCGTCGATGACGTTCTGGTTGAACCAGTACGCCGCCTTGGCGAACGGGTAGGCGACGGCTCGCACGATGATGTTCTCGTAGAGCGAGTCGAGGCCGTACTTCTTGACGAGCACGGTGTGACCGCCACGGGCGATGCGGTTGCGTCGGGTGAGGCCGACGAACGGTGCGAACAGATTCTTGCGTCTGCCGAACACGGCCATGCTCATCCCGAGGCTGATCGCGAACCCGAGCGCGACGAGGATCAGACCGGGGGCGGCGTTGACCCACTTGAACTTGGGTGGCGCCGGGACCGAGTAGATCGCCTCACTGTGAGCTTCGTCGCCGCCGTGGGCCTCTTCACCCTCGACCGCGGCTGCCTCGGCACCCTCACCGCCGTCGGCAGACTTCTCCTCCTCGTGCGCGATCGGGAGGCCGATCGCGGACTCGGTCTGGTGCTCGAACCAGTAGAACTTGTGGACCGGCATGTTGATGTAGCCGGCGCTCACGGCGAGGATGCCGAGCACCAGGATCGGCCCGGCGATCTGCCACGGCGAGTCGGTCTTCGCGAACGGCAGCGGGCGGCTGTGCGACACGTGATGGTCGTCGTGACCGTGCGCATCGTGACCGTGCGCATCGTGCGCGTCGGCGTGCTCAGGCAGGTGGTCGTCGGCGTGCTCGGCCCCGACCGCATCGGCGGCGTGGCCGTGCACCTCGTGGCTCGTGTCGTGGGCGACGCCCATGAAGTGGGCGGCGGCGCCGCGCGGCGTACCGAAGAACGTGAGGTAGGTGGCCCGCGTCATGTACGCGGTGGTCATGAACGCACCGATGATGCCGACGTAGTAGAAGACCGTGTAGTCGTAGGCCCTCGCCGAGTCGATGATCTCGTCCTTGGAGAAGAAGCCGCTGAAGTACGGCACGCCGCACAGCGCCGCGGTGCTGGCGATCCAGGCGCCGGTGGTGACCGGCATCTTGCGCCAGATGCCGCCCATGTCCTTCTTCATGTCGAACGAGTGGTGGCTGGCGGTGTGGCTGATCGAGCCGGCCGCGAGGAACAGGCAGCACTTGAAGAACGCGTGGGTCCAGATGTGGAACACGGCCGCGGTCCAGGCGCCGATGCCGAGGCTCATCATCATGTAGCCGAGCTGTGACACCGTCGAGTAGGCGAGCACCTTCTTGATGTCGTCCTGGACGAACGCGAGCAGGGCGGCGATCAGGACGGTGATGCCGCCGATCACGGCGATCAGGTTGAACTGCTGACCGGCGACGTTGATGTCGAGCCCGACGTAGAACACCGGGTAGATGCGGGCCACGAGGAACACACCGGCGACGACCATGGTGGAGCTGTGCAGCAGCGACGACACCGGGGTGGGGCCGGCCATGGCGTCAGGCAGCCACGTGTGGAGCGGGAACTGGCCCGACTTGCCGATGCAGGCGATGAACAGCGCAACAGCGGTCCACATCAGCAGGTTCTTGCTGTCGTCAGCGGCACCCTCGGCCGTCAGCTGGTTGATCTCGAGGATGTCGAGCGTGCCGAAGATGCCGAGCAGCATCGCGGTGCCGACGAGCAGGCCCATGTCGCCGACCCGGACGGTGAAGAACGCCTTGAGTGCGGCCCTGCTATTGGCCTGCTCCTCCCACCAGTGCCCGATCAGCAGGAACGAGCAGAGACCCATGATCTCCCAGCCGAGGATGAGCTGCACCATGTTGGGTGCGATCACCATCGTGAGCATGCCGGCCGAGAACAGCGTGATGCTGGCGAAGAAGTGGGTGTAGCGGCGGTCGCCGCGGACGTACTCGGTCGAGTAGACGAGCACCAGGGTCGAGATGAACGCGACGAGGAGCAGCATCGTGACGGAGAGCCCGTCGATCTGCTGGCCGATGCCGAACTCGGTTCCGCCCGACTGCCACCAGGTCCATTGGCGGATCACCGGCTCGGCTTCGCCGTACTCCGGCGAGTAGGCGTGGACACGGTCGACCCACTGCCACGCGGTTCCGGCTGCGATCGTGAACGCCGCGACCATCGAGATCAGCCCGAGCTCGCTGCCGCCTCGCGGCAGCTTCTTCCCGAAGAAGAGGATGCCGAAGAACGCGATCGCGGGGATGACCGGGATCAACCAGGCGTTCTGGAGGAACCACCCGGCGGTCACCACGCCGTCCGTCTCTGCTCCGAGCAGCATGTCAGCCCTTCATCTCAGAGAGTTCGTCCAACGCGATCGAGCGCCGGTTGCGGTAGATCATCAGCACCATCGCCAGGCCCACGCCGACCTCGGCGGCCGCCACGGCGATGACGAACAGGGCGAAGATGTGCCCGTCGACGTTGTCGTTCATCAACGCGAATGCGATCAGGTTGAGGTTGACCGAGTTGAGGATCAGCTCGATCGACATCAGCACCATCACCGCGTTGCGCCGCGCGATGACACCGAAGACGCCGATGGAGAACAGGACCGCGCTGAGGAGGAGGAAGTTCGCTGCGTACATGCGTCAGTCCTTCCGGGCGAGGACGATCGCGCCGATGGCGGCAGCGAGGAGGACGAAGGAGAGTGCGATGAACGGGACGAGGTAGTCGCCGAGGTAGCCATCGCTGATCGACTGGGTGGTGATCGCGATGCGGGCTTCGTCCTGGTCGACGAGCACGTCGTCGCCGACGTAGTCGAGCACGACGTAGCCGAGCACACCGAGCATCGCGGCCGCTACGGGGATGCCGATCCCCCAGCCCTTGTTGTTGAGGTCGGTGTCGGAACCGATCGTGGCCCGAGTGAGCATGATGCCGAACAGGAACAGCACCATGACGGCGCCGATGTAGACGAGCACCTGCGAGACGGCGACGAACTCGGCCGCTGCGAGGATGTACTGGGCCGCGATCCCGCCGAGCACGACGACGAGCCAGAGCGCCCCGTGCACGACGTTGTTGGTGGTGACGACGCGAATGGCACCCCAGACCATCACTGCGGCGATGATGTAGAACGCGACGTTCTGGGCGACGTTGACGTCAGCCCCGAGCGTGGACGACAGGAGGGCGGCGCTCATTTCTTGGCGGCTCCGGCTTCGAGCTCGGGCGCCTCGGGCACCGTCTCCATCCACTCACCGAGCTTGGTCTTGTCGTGCAGGAGGTCGGCGATGCGAGGCTCGGAGTACTCGTACTCCGGGCTCCAGAAGAGTGCGTCGAACGGGCACACCTCGACGCAGATGCCGCAGTACATGCACAGCGCGTAGTCGATGTCGAAGCGGTCGAGATGATTGACCTGCCGCGGCTTGCCGCCGGCGCGACGCGGCGGTGCGAGCTGCTTGTGCCCCTCGATGTAGATGCACCAGTCGGGACACGACCGCGCGCACAGCATGCAGGCGGTGCAGTTGTCTTCGCGGAGGGCGATGACGCCGCGTGCGCGGATCGGCGGCGTCTCCTTCTCGTGCGGGTACTGGACCGTGTTCGCGCCGTCCTTGACGGTGCGGAACATCGTGCCCATGGTGACACCGAGGCCCTTGATGAGGCCCGGAACCTTCGGCTTGGCTGGCATCAGAACACGACCTTCATCAGAACGCGACCTTCAGGATGGCCGTGACAGCGATGTTGAGGAGCGAGATCGGGATCAGCACCTTCCAGGCGAAGCGCTGGAGCTGATCTTCGCGGAACCGCGGGTAGCTGAAGCGGACCCACATGATGATGCCGACGAGCAGCATCATCTTGGCGAACATGATCCCCGGGCCGGCGATGTTCATCCAGTCGTCGACGTCGTCGACGGTCTCCCAGCCGAACCAGCTGAACGGGATGCCCCAGCCGCCGAGGAACAGCACCGAGGCGATGAACGCGAACACGCCGGCGGTCGCGAACTCGCCGATGAAGAAGATCAGGAATCGGAAGCCCGAGTACTCGGTCATGTAGCCGGACACCAGCTCGGACTCGGCGATCGGCATGTCGAACGGCGCCTGGGTGAGCTCGGCCTGCACCGCGATCATGAAGATCAGGAAGCCGACGAACTGGGTCACCACGAACGGCATGCCGAGACCGTTCCAGCCGAAGATCTCGAAGGTGTTCTGGGCGACGACGATCTGCTGCAGGTTCATCGACCCGGCTTGGATCACGACGCCGACCACCGCGAGGACCATCGGGAGCTCGTAGGCGATCAGCTGGCCGGCGGCGCGCAGGCCGCCGAGCAGCGAGTACTTGTTGGCGCTCGACCAGCCGGCGACCAGGATGCCGATCACCGACACCGAGCCGATCGCCAGCGCGTAGAACACGCCGGCCTGGAAGTTGGTGAACCAGGCGTCGGGCCCGAACGGCACCACGACGACGAGCAGGAAGGTCGACAGCAGCACGATGACCGGCGCGATCTTGTAGATCTTCGCGTCGGCGTTCTCGGGGATCAGGTCTTCCTTCTGCATCCACTTGCCGACCTCGGCCAGCAGCTGCATCGACCCGTACGGGCCGGCCTCCATCGGGCCGAGGCGGCTCTGCATGAACGACATCATCTTGAACAGGAAGACGTAGACGATGGTGCCCGCCGGCAGCAGCACCGCGACGATGCCGCCCAGCACGCGCAGCAGCGACTGCCCCCAGTAGGGAATCTCGAAAGCCAGGGTGCTCACCGGTCGATGTCTCCGAGGATGAAGTAGAGCGACGCCAGGATCGTGATGATGTCGGGCACGTACACGCCCTTGAGCACCCACGGCGTGATCGAGATGTTGTTGAAGCTGGCCGAGCGGATCTTCACCCGGAACGGGCCGAGATCACCCTTGCTCACCACGTAGTAACCCATCTCGCCGAGCGGGTTCTCGGTGGAGACCCAGGCCTCGCCCTCGGGCACCTTGATGATGCGCGGCACCTTCGCCATGACGGGCCCGGACGGGATCGAGTCGACCAGCTGGTCGACGATCTTGGTGGCCTCGCGGGTCTCCTGGAGACGCACCCAGCAACGCGCCCACGAGTCGCCATCGGGGTGGGTCCAGACCTTGAAGTCGGCCTTGTCCCAGGCCATCGGGAGGCTCTGGTCGCGGCGGAGGTCCCAGTCGACGCCCGAGGCGCGCAGGTTGGCGCCCGACATGCCGTACGACTTCGCGATGTCGGCCGGGATGATGCCGACGCCGCGGGTGCGCGACTGGAAGATCTCGTTGCCGAACAGCAGGTCTTCGATCTCGTCGCAGAACTGCCGCAGCTTCTTCATCACCTGCTTGGTCTCGTCGATCCAGCCCTTGGGCAGATCGTCCTTGAGGCCGCCGATGCGGTCGAAGTTGGGGTGGAAACGGCCACCGGTGGCGCCCTCGATCAGGTTGAGGACGTACTCGCGGTCGCGGAAGGCCATGAACACCGGCGTGATCGCACCGAGCTGCACCCCGAGGTCGCCGAGGAACAGGCTGACGTTCGCGATGCGCGACAGCTCGAACATGATCGTGCGGATGTACTGGGCGCGCGGCGGCGCCTCGATGTCCATCAGCTGCTCGGCGGCGAGGATGAACGGCACCTCGTTGGCGAAGCTGCCCAGCCAATCGATCCGGTTGATCAGGGTGGTGACCTGCGGGAACGTGCGGACCTCGGTGAGCTTCTCGTATCCGCGGTGCATGTAGCCGGCCACCGGCTCGGCCCAGATCACCTGCTCGCCGTCGAGGCGGGCGATGATGCGCAGCGTGCCGTGGGTCGCGGGGTGCTGTGGCCCGATGTTGAGGGTCATGCCCTCGGTCTCGAGCTCGACGTTGAGGCGAGCGTCGGCGGCCTGGGCTGCGATGTAGCTGAGCTGCTGACGCTCGTTGAGCATCGTCATGACTCGCCTCCCTCTGCCGGGGTCTCGTCGTCGTTGGCAGGCATCGGCTCGACGTCGACGATGCCCGGCCACGGCTTCACCATGCGCGACAGCAGGGGGAAGTCCTTGCGGAGCGGGAACCCCTCGAACGCGCCCGGCAGGTAGAGGTTGCGCAGGTCGGGATGGCCGTCGAACAGGATGCCGAACATCTCGTGGGTCTCGCGCTCGTGCCAGTTGGCACCGGCGTACGACGGGATCCAGGTGGGCATCGTGAGCGACTCGGGGACGTCGGCCTTGATCGTGACCGACACGTGGCGCTTCAGGTCGGTGACACGGGCGAACAACTGGAAGCGGGTGTCGCCGCCGGTGTAGCCCTGCTTGATCGCCCCGGCCTCGGGATCGGGTTCGGCCGGCGGGGCCGACGGGTCGTCCTCGCCCTTGCCGAACGGCGACGGCATCCAGTCGATCGCCGAGAGGAAGCAGAAGTAGTCGAAGCCCTGCAGCTTGAGCGAGCGGCCGGTGATCGCCCACGCCTCGCTGGCGACGCGGACCCACAGGTCCTTCTGGGGGAGCAGGTAGGTGTCGATCAGCTGCTCGCCGAGGTCGCGGCGCAGCGTGTCGACGATGCCCTCGCGCAGGCCGTCACCCGGGAGCGCCGGGGTCTCCGTGTCGGTGGAGGTGTCACTCAATCGGGCCACCCCCCACCACGATGGGCTGCTCGGCGGCTGCGGCACGGGCGGCGGTCTTCTGGAGCGAGGTGTACTCCTCGTTGCGCCACTTGGCGCCCATGTCCTCGTTCTTGATGCGCTGCTGGAGCAGCACGATGCCCTCGAGCAGCGCCTCGGGCCGGGGCGGGCAGCCGGGCACGTAGACGTCGACCGGGATGATCTGGTCGACGCCCTTGGTGACGGAGTACGAGTCCCAGTAGGGGCCGCCGCAGTTGGCGCACGAACCCATCGAGATCACGTACTTCGGCTCCGGCATCTGCTCGTACAGACGCCTGACGGCGGGCGCCATCTTGTCGGTCACGGTGCCCGAGACGACGACGAGATCAGCCTGACGCGGGCTGGCCGGCAGCGGGATGACACCGAGGCGCATCACGTCGTAGCGGGGCGAGCCGAATGCGGCGCCCATCTCGATCGCGCAGCACGCGAGGCCCCACTGGTACACCCACATGGAGTACGAACGGCCGATGTTGAACAGCTTGGTGAGCGGGATCGGCATCCGCCCACGGTCGACTAGACCCATCGGAGCAGACCCCGCTTCCATGCGTAGACGAGACCGTCGAGCAGGAGCACGATGAAGATCAGCATCGTCACGACACCGAACCACCCGTAGCGCTCGACGGATGTCGCCCACGGAAAGATGAAGACCGCCTCGACGTCGAAGATGACGAAGAGGAGGGCGAACACGTAGTACCGGACCTGGCTCTGTGACCAGCCGTGACCGACCGGGTCGACGCCCGATTCGTACGCCATCAGCTTGTCTTTGTTGGGCTTGGACGGCCGGACAACGGCAGCGAGGCCCAGCAGCAGACCTGCGAGCAGGACCGCGGCAAGGCCGAACCAGACGATGGTGAGGTAATCGCGCAGGAACAGCGACATCGGGAAGCGAGGCTACCAGGGGCCGCCGAGCCCAACCCAAACTCTCGCGCGTCGGAGAACCCAGTTGGTCGCGGCGCCTCAGCGGCGGTCGGCGGCGGTGTCGAGGGCGTCGCTGGCGGTCAGCGTGCGCGGACCCATCAGCTTCGCCATCAGGTGCTCGCCCGCTGTCACCGGTTGATACTTCGGTGGGTGCTCGGCGTCGGTGCACGTGGGGACGCATTCGATGCGAGCGTCCCAGTTGCCGTCGAAGAAGAACGCCGTGCTCCGCCGCCGCACCGGGCCGGCTGTGCGCGGAGGGACCACCCGGTGCAGCGTTGATCGCCATCGGTCGTTGGTCCACTCCGCCGTGAGATCACCCAGGTTGACGAGGAGCGCGCCGGCGGCGGGAACGACGCCGTGCCATTCGCCGTCGGTGCCGAGGATCTCGAGACCCGGGGTGGGGTCGGCCCACAGCACGGTGACCACGCCGTAGTCGGTGTGGGCGCCCATCCGCTGCTGGTCGGGCAGCGGGTCGGGTTCGCCGCTCCGGCGCTCGTAGTTGATCGTGCGCATCGTCGTGGTCGAGCGCTCGACGAACGGTCGGAACCAGTGCTCGTCGAGGCCCAGCGCGATGGCGAACACATCGGTGAGTGCCAGGGCGACTCGGCGCGCCTCGGCGAAGTAGCCGACGAGCGCAGGGCGCAGTTGCGTCGGATCGTCGGGCCAGATGTTCGGAGCGAACAGCCGATGCCGCTCGGCGGCGTAGAACGGATCGTTCTCGTCGACGGCGTCCTCACCGATGTTGAACGCCTCGAACAGGTCGGGCGGAGCTGCGTCGCCGATGCTGTACGACAGCGCCTCGGTACCCGAGGCCGCGTACCCGCGATTGACGGTGAGGTCGGCCGGACGGGCCGCGAGCTTGCGGTCGAGCGGCAGGGCGAAGAACGCATCGCTCGCAACGACCATGTCGGCGATGATCTGGTCGGGGATGCGGTGACCGACGATCTGGGCGAAGCCGAACTCGCCGGCGGCTGCGTCGAAGGAGGCGGCGACCGAGCGGCGCGATGCCGCGTCGCCTTCCCACCACGGATCCAGATCGACGGTCGGGACGGCGAACGTCATGCGCGCCGACGGTAGCTGCTCGATGCGTCACCGCCGCCGCCCGCCGCGCCCAGCCACTACCGTCCGAATCGTGAGCGTCGATCTGAAGGCCATCCGTGCCGCACGCCACGTCGGCCGCCCGCTGGTCGTGCACACGCCGGTGCTGCCCTCCGCAGCGCTGTCGGAGCGCGTCGGCGCACCCGTCGTGCTCAAGGCCGAGAACCTCCAGCGCACCGGCGCGTTCAAGATCCGGGGCGGGATGAACAAGCTCGCCTCGCTCGGCGACGCGGCGCGCAACGGCGTCACCGCAGGCAGCGCCGGCAATCACGCGCAGGGTCTGGCGCTCGCCGCCCGACACCACGGTGTGCGGTGCGAGCTGTTCGTCCCGGCCGGCGCACCGATCTCGAAGATCGAGGCGTGCCGGGGGTACGGGGCGATCGTCCACGAGGGCGGAGCGAGCCTGACCGAGGCGATGGCCGCGTCCCACGCCCACGCTGCCGCAGCCGGACTGGTCTTCTGCCATCCGTTCGACGACGAGGTCGTCGTCGCCGGGCAGGGCACGCTGGGGCTCGAGCTCGTCGACGACCTCGACGATCTGGCGTGCGTGATCATCCCGCTCGGCGGCGGCGGGCTGGCAGCGGGCACGGCGATCGCCGTGAAGTCCCAGCTGCCGTCGGTGCGAGTGATCGGCGTGCAGGCCCAGGCGTGCGCGCCGTACCTCGGGCACCCGCCGCCCGACGGCCCGGTGACGACCCTCGCCGACGGCATCGCAGTGAAGTCGCCGGGCGAGGTGACCCGGCCGCTCGTCGAGGAGTGGCTCGACGACATCGTGGCGGTCGACGAGGACGCGATCGCCGACGCGATGGTGCTGCTGATGGAGCAGGCGAAGCTCTACGTCGAGGGGGCCGGTGCCGTCGGGGTGGCGGCGCTGCTGGGTGGGCTCGTCCCGCCGGCTGCCTCCGGCTCGACCTGCATCGTGCTGTCGGGCGGCAACGTCGACTTGGGTGTGGTGCCAGGCTTGGTGCGTCGCAACGAGACCGAGGCAGGGCGGCGGTTGACCGTGTTCGTCCGGATCGACGACCGGCCCGGTGGGCTCGCCGGGCTGCTCGGCATCTTCGCGACCTCGGGCGCCAACCTGCTGGAGGTGCAGCACGTGCGTGAGGGCCTTGCGCTCCACGTCCGGGAGACGGGCGTGCGCGCCTCGTTCGAGGTGCGCGGTCGGGCCCACGCGCTCGCAGTCGTCGACGCGGCTCGCAACGCCGGCTACATCGTCGACGAGGAGCACCCGGCCGGCTCGTGAGCCGTAGCGTCGCCGGGTCAGTCGGGTTTGCGGGCGAATGCGTGCGCCGGGCAGAACTCGCCACTGTCGAGCACGGCGATCATCTGCCACTGGCATTCGTTCGAGCGGGCCGTCGCCTCGGCACCGCGCAGCTGCTCCACGTCTGCGAGCAGGGGCCCCTCGAGCAGTTCGGCTTCTCGCCGGGCCTCGTCGCGGAACCACTCGTTGCGGTTGACCACCTCGACGTCGATGAAGCCAGCTGCCTCGAGCCGCTGCGCGATACCGCCGAGGCTGTCGAGGTGGAAGCTGAGCGCAGTCGTGCCGATGAACGCCTCCATCGCCGGGGAGTACGGCCCTTCCTCGTCGACCAGCCAGTCGGCGATCGCGAGGCGTCCACCCGGAGCGAGGACACGATAGAGCTCGGCGTAGAGCGCCACCTTGTCCTCGATGTGGCACATCGCGTCCTTGCTGAACACCACGTCGAACGCTCCGTCGTCGACGGGTAGCGGACCGGGCTCGACGAGCCGGAACGCCACCGTGTCGCTCAGCCCGGCCGCCTCGACGGCGCGACGGGCTCGCTCGATGACGACCGGTTCGACATCGAGGCCGAGCACCTGCGCCGCGCCCCGCTCCCCGGCGATGATCAGGCAGCAGCCGCCGAGACCGCTGCCGACCTCGAGTACCCGCTTGCCGGCGATCTCGACCCGGTCGAGCACCCGACGCGTCTCGTCGGCCCCGCCCGGCGAGAGGAAGCCCTCGCCACGGAACAGTTGCAGGTAGTCGACGACTTCGTCGCTGTACTCGGGGCCGGCGTCGCTCATGGGCGGGGAGCCTACGGTCACCTGCGCGTGCGGCGGGTACCGCAGTAGCGTGCCGACATGGACGTCGCTGTCGTCGACTACACCGCCCCGGACGCGCCCGAGACCTTCACGCGGAGCCTGCGCGAAACAGGGTTCGCAGTGCTGGTCAACCATCCGCTGCCCTGGTCGCTCGTCGAGCAGATCTATGCGGAATGGGCGGCGCTCTTCGACTCACCGGCCGTCGAGCAGTACCTGATGGATCCCGATGGGCAGGTGGGGTGGTTCCCGCCCGACAAGAGCGAGACCGCCAAGGGCGCGTCGGTGCGCGATCTCAAGGAGTTCTTCCACGTCTACGACTGGTCGGTGTACCCGGCCGAGGTGAGCGACGCCGCCATGCAGTACCGGCGGATCGCGATGGAGCTCGCCAACACGTTGCTCGACTGGGTCGAGGCCAACACGCCAGACGAGGTCACCGAGCGGCTCTCGATGCCGCTGTCGTCGATGATGGACGGGAGCACTCGCACCCTGCTCCGCGTGCTGCGCTACCCGCCGCTGACCGGCGAGGAGCCCGAGGGCGCGGTACGCGCTGCTGCCCACGAAGACATCAACCTGCTCACCGTCCTCCCCGCCGCCGACGAGCCGGGGCTCGAGCTGCTGGGCACCAACGGCCAGTGGTACGCGGTGCCCTGCGACCCGGGCTCGCTCGCCGTGAACGCCGGCGAGATGCTCGATCTCGCGACCGGCGGCTATTTCCCCGCGACCACCCACCGAGTGGTCAACCCGACCGGTGACGGTGCTCGCCGCTCGCGCATGTCGCTGCCGCTCTTCCTCCACCCCGCAGACGACGTGGTCCTCGAGGACGGTCGCACCGCGAAGGAGTTCCTTCTCCGACGCATCGCCGAACTCCGCTCGAACGGGTAACCGTGACGGAATGGGTCAGACCGACTCCGTCACGGCTCGAGCCGTGACGGAGTCGGTCTGACCCATTCCGTCACGCGCGGAGGTAGGTGAGGACGGCGAGGACCCGACGGTGGGCGCCGTCCTCGGGTTCGAGGCCGAGCTTCATGAACACATTCGAGATGTGCTTCTCGACGGCGCCGGCCGACACGACGAGGCGCTCGGCGATGCCGCCGTTCGACAACCCCTCCGCCATGAGCGTGAGCACCTCGCGCTCGCGCGGCGTGAGCCGATCGACCTCGCTGCCGCGCCGTGACCGGCCGAGGATCTGGCTGATCACCTCGGCGTCGACTGCGCTGCCGCCGGCCGCGACCCGGCGTAGCGAGACGAGGAAGTCGTCGACCGCGATCACGCGGTCTTTCAGGAGGTAGCCGACACCCGACACATCGCCGGCGAGCAACTCGCCCGCGTACCGCTCCTCGACGTACTGCGACAGCACCAGCACCGCGACGCCCGGATGCAGACGCCGGATCTCGAGCGCGGCCCGCAACCCCTCGTCGGTGTGGGAGGGCGGCATGCGGACGTCGACCACGCAGAGCTCCGGGGAATGCTCGGTGACCGCGTCGAGCAGGCTGTCGGCGTCACCGACGGCGGCGACGACGTCGAACCCGGAGTCGGTGAGCAGGCGCACGATCCCGTCGCGGAGGAGCACGGAGTCGTCGGCGACGATGGTGCGGATCGGTGTCTCGGTCATGAGCGTCCTCGCTCTCGGTCGGGGAGATGACGGGGGATCTCGACCACCAGCGTGGTCGGTCCGCCGGACGGCGATGTGATCGAGAAGGTGCCGTCGACCGCCCGCACCCGTGCTCGGATGCCGGCGATGCCGGTGCCCTTCGCCGGGTCGACGCCTCCGTCGCCGTCGTCGTGGATGGTGACACGGACGTTCGCCGCGACCTTCGCAACGTGCACCGATGCGACGCGCGCCCGCGCATGCTTGAGGACGTTCGCGATCGCTTCGTTGGCGACGAAGTAGACGGTTTCCGCGACGTCGGTCGACAGATCGAGCTCGGGGTCGACGTGGACCGAGATCGGGATCGACGAACCGGCGACGACCGCCGACAGTGCGGCGTCGACGCCGCGGTCGGCGAGGATCGCCGGGTGGAGCCCGCGCCCGAGTTGGCGGAGCTCACCGATCGAGCCCTGCACCTTCTCGCGGGCGCTGACGATCAGCTCGCGTGCCCGAGCCGGGTCGGCCTGCAGGTGATGCTCGGCCATGCCGAGGTCGAGACCGATCGCGACCAGTTGCTGCTGGACGCCGTCATGCAGGTTGCGTTCGATCCGGCGCCGCTCGCTGGCGACGGCGTCGAGGATGTCCTGACGCTGGGTGGAGAGCTCGCTGACGCGGCCTTCGGCTTCGGCGAGACGGTCGACCCCCAGGAACCAGCCGGCGATCTGGGCCTTGAGCCCGGCGACGAACATCGCGATGCGCGGTGCCGCACCGAGCAGGACGGCGGCGAACCCCAGGCCCGCCACCCATGCGACCGGGCCGAGCCCCAACCAGCCGCCGCTGAACGGGTCGACGAACGCCACCTGCGGCGCCACGCCGTACGCCGCCAAGCCCAGGTTGCCGAGCGTCGTGGCGAGCACGATGTTGAGCGCGAGGTACCCGACCTGGCGCCACCGCTCGGGATCGGCGACCGCCTTCAGACCGAGGCCGGTCAGCGGCGCGATCGGCCGCGGTTCGATCTCGACCTCGATCCAACGTGCCATCGCTCGCTCCATCCGCGCGAGGGCCTCGACCATGGCGAAGAACGGGCGCACGAGGAACAGCCCGACACCGATGAACAGCAAACCGATCGCCGTCCAACCCACGACGTTCATCGCGATGAACGCGCCGACAGCCGAGAGGATCCCGACGAACAGATAGGCGGCCGCCATCCAGCTCTCGCGTTCGAGCAGCGGCTGGTACCAGTGTCGTGCGAATGCCTGCGCTCGGTCCCAGTCCCAGTCGGTCGATCCGTCGCGGGACCCACCTCCAACACCGCCGCCGGCGGGCGGGGGTGGTGGTGGTGGTGGGAACGCGTTCACGGGTCGAGTCTCGCGCTCGGTCGCTTCGCCCGACGGAAGCGGGCTCATGCCGCACCTCGCAAGGTCACGGCGATCGGCCGCCTGGACGCGCTGCGAACCGCGACGAGGACCAGCGCGACGAGCATGAGCACCGTGGCACCCACCACGAACGGGATCGCCCCGACAGCGTCGACCACACCGATGTCGACGGCGTTCGACGACTCGAACGAGCCGATGATGCCCCTGGTGCCCAGCCCCCCGAGCACGAGGCCGAGGGCGGTGCCGACAGCTCCGAGCGGGAGCAGTTCGCGGACCAGGAGCCCGCGAAGGCGCCGACGGCGGGCGCCGAGCGACTGGAGCGCGGCGAGCTCGTGGCGCCGCTCGAAGAGGCTTACGAGCATCGACGACATGACGGCCAGCGCGGCGACCCCGGCGACGATCGCACCGATCGCACCGAAGATCACCACGATCGCATCGCGGCCTGCACCCGACTCCGCACGGACCTCCTCAGCCGTCGAGACGTCGAGGGTGGGCAGGTCGAAACGCGACCCGTCGATCAGTGCGCCGATCGGCGTCTCGCTCAGCGACCACACGACGTTCGCCCGACCCGGAGCGCCGACATCGGCGGCGAGGATCTCGCGATCGATGTAGATCGCACGGGAGTAGTCATCGACCAAGCCGACGACTTCGTACGGCACGGTGCCGGGCGCGAGCTCGACCTCGATGGTGTCACCGATGTCGATGCCCCGACGCTCGGCGAACCCGGCGCTCACCATCGTCTCGTGCTCGCCGGGCGCCGGCGCGCGCCCGGCGCGGAGATCGGCGTCGAACATCACCGTGTCGTGCCGGATGCCCCAGGCGTCGACCTCCCAATCATCGATCGACCCGAACGTGTAGATGCCTGCCTCGAACCCGGCGACACCGTCGACCGCATCGGCGACGGCGGCGTCGATCGGCAGACCGGCGTCCTCGGCGACGGCGGACACCTCCCACTGCCACGACTCGAACGCTGCGCTGTTGTACTCGTTCACCGATGTGGCGAGGCTGGGGACGAGGAACGCCACGCCGACAGCGGCAGCGATCTGGGCCACGACGGCCACCGTGCGCCCGGGCCGGCGCAACGAGGAACGGGTGGCAATCCGGCTGATCAGCCCGCCGGTGGGCAGCGCGGCGATCGAACGTTGCAGCCATGAGGCGCCGAACGGCGCGCCTTCACGGTCGCGGAGTGCCGCTGCGAGTTGGGCATTGGTGACGCGCCGGGCCGCCCGGGCAGCGACGAGCCGGGCGCCGATCAGCGCGCCCACCGCCGACCCGACGAGCACGCGCCAGTCGACGGCCACCTCCGGCGTGATCCCGACGAACTCCTCGAGGACCATCCGCGCGATGACGTTGCTGATGACGACGCCCAGCGGGAGACCGACGACGAGCGAAGCAGCGGTGATGCCGATCGCGATCCTGCGGAGGCGCCGCCGGAGCGGGCGACGCCGCCCGCCGAGCGCTCGCATCACAGCGACCTCGCGGGTGCGTTCGGTGATCAGCGTGTTCGTCGTCGACGCCAGCAGGACGAGCGCCACGAGCCCGGCCATGACGCCGAGCATGCCGATCAGCGTGCTGACCTGGCGGATGTCGGCGTCGATCGGAGTGGTGCCATCAGGCAGGTACTCCGGGAACTCGGTGAAGGTGTCGCCGTCGGTCGCGAGCGCCTCTCGTACGTCGGCCACGATCGCGCGCAGCGATGACTCGTCGTCGAACACCGCGAGGATCGACAGATGGTTCGTCCCGGCGCCACGTGCGAGCGCGGCCATCTCGTCGATGTCGCCGTAGAGCGCATCAGCCCCGACCCAGAGCAGCGCCGCCCCGACGCCGACGACGTCGAACGTGCGACCACCGGCGACGATGCGGTCACCCGGCTCTGCGAGTCCGGGCGAGGCGACGACCTCTCCCGGCCCGGTGGCAACGCGCCCGGCATCGATGCGCAGCAGATCGAGCTCGCGATCCGGAGCGAGGCCGATCAGCCGCACGGTGTCGACGGCGCTGCGCTCGCCGGCGCCGGCAGCCGCGTCGAGCTCGACGGCCACGACTGCGGCTGCGGACACGCTGGCCACGTTCGGGATGCCGCGCAGCAACTCGACCTGCTGACGGTCGAGGGGCGTGGTCCCGACGATGATGTCGCCCAATCCGTCGCGCTCGACGGCGGCATGGAGCGACCCTTCGGTGACCGTCGGGATCGCGAGGACGCCGATCGCTCCGATCGCCAGGGAGAGCGCGAGCACGCTCGCGATGATCCGACCGGGTGCTCGCCGGACCTGGCCGAGCAAGCCGCTCATGGCGCCACCCCCGTCGCCATCGCCGTGGTGATCCCCGTCGCCAACGCCCCGGACGAGCGTTGGGCTGTGACGGATGCGACCTGGCCGTCGATCATCGACACGATCCGATCGGCGGCCGCGGCGAGGGCGAGGTCGTGCGTGATGAACACCACGGTCGTACCGTTCCGGGCCACCGCTGTGAGCAGCTCGAACACCACGTGCCCGTTCGCCTGATCGAGCGCACCGGTCGGCTCGTCGGCCACGAGCAGCGCCGGCTGCGTCACCAGCGCACGGGCGATGCCGACGCGCTGCTGCTCGCCGCCGCTCATCTGGGCCGGCAGCTTGCGGTGGTGCCCACCAAGGCCCACCCGGTCGAGCATGGTCCGCGCCGCCCGGCGCCGGAGCCGGCGCCCGGCCCCGCTGCCGCCGAGCTCGATCGCGAGCTCCACGTTCTCCTGGGCCGTCAGCGTGGGCAGCAGGTGGAAGTCCTGGAAGACGATCCCGACATTGGCGCCCCGCCATGCGGCCAGCTGGTCGACCTTCATCCGGTCGATGCGGGTGCCGGCCACCACGAGCGAGCCGGACGTCGGGGTGTCGATCCCGGCGATCAGCGCGCCGAGGGTGCTCTTGCCCGATCCCGACGGACCGACGATCGCGACGAGCTCGCCGCGGTCGATGCGCAGGTCGACGCCGGTGACACCGATCTGCGCACCCGCCCCCTTGCCCCAGATGCGGGTGAGGTCGCGCGCCTCGACGAGCGGCTCGTGGACGACGGCGTGGGGTTCGGGACCGGTGTGCATGCGTCCATCGTCCGCGAACGACGAGGCCGGGGGACATGGAGCGACCCGGCACATCCCGGGTGGGGTTAGCCCTACCGGGGTCGAGCTCCGGCTCAGCGCGTCAGATCGTGGAGCCGTTGACCAGCAACCCGCTCGCGATCACGACGAAGCCGAGCGCGAGCGCCTCGATGGTGAGGGTGGTGCGCACCCGGGCCATCTCGGCGGCGTCGACCCCCTCAGGTCGGTCGAGACGGCGGACCGTGACGAGGTGGTGGTACGCACCCACGGCTGCGGCGACCCCGACCGCGGCGACCTTGATCGTGAGCCGTTGCCCCCAGACGGTGCCGGTGAGGTCATCGACGTCGTCGAGGATGAGCACGGCCATCAACCCGCCGGCGATCGCGACCGCAGCGAGTGCAACCGTCGCGACCGACGAGAACCGCACCACCAACTCGGCGATCGAGCCCGAGCGGCCACGATGCCGGATCACGGCGACCGCGACCAGCGCAGCGATACCGCCCGCCCACACACCGCCGGCTGCGACGTGGACGAGGTTGCTCACGAGATGGATGCCGCGAGGCCCCTCGGTGACGGTGTGCCCGTCGAACGCGAAGGAGAACGCACCGACCGCCAGGCCGACGAGACCGAATGCCGACTCGGTGCCGGGCAACCAGCGCACGGACGGCGGCCCGTCGAGCGCCGCGACCGCGCCCGGTTCGAGCCCGGTCGCTTCGACGCGTGCAGTCGAGGTCCCGATCCCGAACACGAGCAGCACGCCGGCCAGGAGTCGGAGCATCGGTGCCGAACTCGCATCGACCGACAGGACATCGCTCCACCCGGTCTCGAACACCGCCTGGATCCCGGCGAGCTCTGCGGTTGCGCCGGCGAGCGTCAGCACACCACCGAACCCGACGATCAGCAGGAGTGACCGCACCTCGGCGAGCGGGCCCCGATGGACCCGGGCGAGGAACACGATCGTGCCGATCGCGAGGAGCAGACCGGCCATCGCCATCGTGCCGCCGACGTCGCGGACGAGTTCACCGCTGCTCGAGCCGGTGTCGGTCCGGTTGAGGAAGTCGTCGAGGGGCGTCCCGGCCACCCACGCGACGGTGCTCACTGCGTTCACGCCGAGCGTCGCATGCGGACACGCAGGATCGCGACGGCACCGACCGCGAGCGCGGCGGCGATCACGACACCGACCAGCAGGCCTGCCGACCCGCCGCCCGACCCGGTGTCGTCGATGACCGTCGTGGGGGCCGTTGCGATGACGGCCGTTTCGGAGGTGGGCACCCCCTCGGTCGTGATCGGCGCGCCTGTGGTGGCCGCACCGACCTCGGTGGCCGGCAGTGGATCGGACGTTGCGGCCACGACGGGCGCAGTGGTCGTCGGCGCCGAGGTCGCGGGCGTACTGGTCGGCGCCGACGCTGGAGCGGTCACGGTGAACGTGAACGAGCCGTCGATGATGTGCCCGTCGGCGGCGACCACCTCGTAGCGCACGCCCACGACACCGCCGGCGAGCGGCGGGTCGAGCTGCAACACGAACTCGGTGTCGTCGTCGGTGACGACGACCGGTTGCACGATCTGCTCCTGCGGTGTGAACACCTCGAAGCCGGCGCCGACGAGCGTCACCGGATCGGCGAACGCAACGGTGATCGTGTCGACCGGATCGACGACCGTTTCGTCGGCCGCCGGGAGCGTGAAGACGACGTCGGTGTGGGCGGCGGCGGGCGCTGCGCCGAGCAACGCAACTGCCGTGACGACCACCGCGACGACGAGCCCACGCGCCGCGCTCAGGAGACTGCGACAGGCTTCGACGGTGCGACGGCGCAGAGCGGTGGGATGGCGCAGCGGCATACGGCGACCACGGTACCGACCCGACACCAGGCGTAGCGTGTCACCCATGGCACGGCATCCAGCCCTCCGCCTCGGCGACTCCGAGCCGGTGTTCGACGACCCCGCCGTCACCCGCGACCACCGGATGCGGCGAGCGGCCCTGGCCTACCGCGTGTTCGGCGCCCATGGCTGGGGCGAACTCGGCGACGGCCACATCTCGGTTCGCGATCCCGAGCGGGCCGACTGCTTCTGGCTGCTGCGCTACGGCGTGCCGTTCGGCGAAGCGACGATCGGCGACCTGGTGCTCGTCGGCCCTGACGGCACGGTGATCGACGCCAACGGGAACGATCCAGCCGAGATCAACATCACGGCGTACAACATCCACTGGCCGATCCACGAGGCACGCCCCGACGTGACGTGCGCAGTACACACCCACACGCCGTACGGCACGCCGTGGTCGGCCAACGCCGAGCCCTTCCTCCAGGTCGTCCAGGAGGCGGCCGCGTTCCACGGCTGTCACAGCGTGTACGAGGGCGACGACGTCAACGTCACGTCGACCGAGGGTGGTGCGCGCATCGCCGCTGCGCTCGGCGACGGTCGGGGCGTGATCCTTCGCAACCACGGACTGCTCGCCGTCGGCGCATCGGTCGACGAGGCGGTCGGCTGGTTCCTGATGATGGAGCGCGTGGCCGAGGTGCACGTCAAGGCGCACCGGATGCAGCCGATCTCCGACGCCGCTGCGGCCGAGGCTGCCGCAGTCATCGGCGACCCGTCGTACGGATGGCAGGTGTTCAACTGGGCAGTGCGGGCGAAGCTGCCCGACCCGTCTGTGGTCGAAGGCCGTCAGCGGGCGTAGGCGATGACCTCGTCGGCGGCTTCGAGGACCCACTGGGGCCAGACGCCGACGGCGATGGTGAACACGGCTGCGAACGCCACCGAGAACCCGGTCATCAGCGGCACCGGTTCGACGGCCACGTCGGCCGCCCCCTCGCGGAGCCACATGCTGACCATGATCCGCAGATAGAGGTAGGCGGCGATCACGGCTGCGATCATCGCGATGATCGCGATGACGTAGCTCTCCTGCTCGACCGCGGCCTGGATGACACCCCACTTCGCGACGAATCCGGACGTGAGCGGCACACCCGCCTGTGCGAGCAGGAACACGGTGAGACCGAGCGCCAACGCCGGGCGCCGCTTCGCGAGCCCAGAGAACGCCTCGAGCGAGGTGTCGCCGCCGCTGGATCGTCCGACGAGCGTCACCACCGCGAACGAGCCGACCGTGAGCACGGCGTACAGCAGCAGGTAGGCGGCAACGCTCGACATGCCGTCGTTGTCGGCCGCGAGCCCGCCGTGACCCGCCGCCTCGACCCCGACGAGGATGAACCCGGCGTGGCTGATCGACGAGTATGCGAGCATCCGCTTGACGTCGGTCTGCACGACCGCGAGCGCCGAGCCGACCACGAGGGTCACCACCGCGATGACCCAGATCGCGGGGCGCCAGTCGTCGCGTTGGGTCGGAAGGGCGACCACGAGCACGCGGAGCATGGCGGCGAACGCGGCGGCCTTGCCGACCGATGCCATGAACGCGGTGACGTTGGTGGGCGAGCCCTGGTACACGTCGGGCGTCCAGATGTGGAACGGCACCGCCGCCACCTTGAACCCGAGACCGACGATGAGCATCGCGAGGCCCGCGAGGACCATCGGGTCGTCGCCGGTGAGGAGCACGTCGGCCTGCGCGGCCTCGACGATCTCACCGATGTTGGTCGAGCGGAACCCGCCGTAGACCAGCGCGATCCCGTAGAGGAAGAACGCCGAGGCGAAGCCGCCGAGCACGAAGTACTTGATGCCCGACTCCTGGCTGGCGCGCCGTTCACGGTCGGATGCGGCGAGTACGTAGAGCGCGAGCGACAGCGTCTCGAGCCCGAGGAACATCACGATCAGGTCGTTGGCCGCGGCCATGACGATGCCGCCGGTCGCTGCCACCAACATCAGCGCATAGATCTCAGGGCCGTCGTTGTCGGTGCGGTACAGCTCGTCGGCGGTGACCAACAGCACGAGCAGGGTCGCGAGCAGGATCGTGATCGTCAGGAACTGGGTGAACGCATCGAAGGCGAGCGCCCGGCTGATCATGGTGGACGGGCCGTTGTCGGCGATGTCGTTCCAGTGGAACAGCGTGAACACGCCGGCGACGATCGTGGTGAGCACCGCGACGGCGGCATAGCCGCCGCGTGGCCACGTGGGCGTGAGCGCGCCGACCACGAGCAGGCCGAGCGCCCCGGCGACGAGCGCGAGAATCGGGCTGATCTGCCACCACTCGATCGAGGGGGCGATGAACTCCTGGGCTTGTCCGAACACTGCGTGCGACATCATTCCCCCGCCTCCGCGGTCTCGGCGTCGTGCGCCTCGTCGTCCTCACCGGCGGGGCTCTCGTGCTCGATCACCGTCGGTCGGTCGATCTCGAAGCCGCCTCGATCCTCGACGTGGGCGATCAGCCGGTCGACGGCCGGCTCGATCCGCTCGAGCATCGGCTTCGGGTAGATGCCGGTGAACACGATCACCCCGATGAACGGCAGCAGCACGAGCGCTTCCTTGAGCTTCAGCTCCGGGAAGGTCTTGTTCGCCTCATCAGGCTCGCCGTGGAACACCCGCTGGTACGCCCACAGGAGGTAGAGCGCCGCGAGGATCACGCCGGCAGCAGCGATCACGACCCACCAGCGGGCCGTGCCGAACGAGCCGATGAGGATCAGGAACTCGCCGACGAACCCGTTGAGGCCGGGCACACCGATCGAGCTGAGCGTGACGAGCAGGAACGCAGCGGCGAAGATCGGCGCGACGGCCTGGAGGCCCTTGAGCTCGGAGATCTGCCGGGTGTGACGCCGTTCGTAGATCATGCCGACGAGGAGGAACAGCGCGCCGGTCGACACGCCGTGGTTGACCATCTGCATCACCGATCCGGTGATCGCTTCGGACGTGAAGGCGAACGTGCCGAGCACGATGAAGCCGAGGTGCGCGACCGAGGAGTAGGCGACGAGCCGCTTCAGGTCCTTCTGCATCGTGGCGGCGATGGCGCCGTACGTGATGCCGATCACCGCCAGGGTCAACCAGAGGGACCGGCTCCAGTGGGCGGCCTCGGGGAAGAGGTACAGCCCGAAGCGCAGCAGGCCGTAGGTGCCGAGCTTCAGCATCACGCCGGCCAGCACCACCGAGCCCGCCGTGGGCGCCTGGGTGTGTGCGTCGGGGAGCCAGGTGTGGAGCGGGAACACGGGCACCTTGACCGCGAACGCGATCGCGAACCCGAAGAAGAGCCATCGCCCGGTCGACGTCGCGAACGATGCGTTCTCGGCGATCTCGACGAGGTCGAACGTGATCCCGTTCACGCCGTTGCGGCTGGCGATGAACACCGTCGCCATGATCGACACGAACATGAACGCCGAGCCGACCATCGTGTAGAGGAAGAACTTCGTGGCCGCGTACTCGCGACGCTCGTACCCCCAGCCGCCGATGAGGAAGTACATCGGCACGAGCACGATCTCGAAGAACACGAAGAACAGGAACAGATCGAGGCTCAAGAACGCGCCCATCACGCCGGCCTCGAGCAGCAGCAGCCACGCGAAGTAGGGCTTGTCCTGGGCGGGGTCGTCGTTGTGCGGATCGATGCCGAGGATCGCGAGCGGGAACAGCACGCCGGTCAGCAGCACGAGGAACAGCGAGATGCCGTCGACCCCGAGGTGCCAGCCGATCCCCCACTGATCGATCCACGGCTGCTTCGACACGAACTGGAAGCCGTCGTCGGCCCGGTCGAACTCGACGGTGAGCCAGACCGACATCGCCGCGGTGGCGACCGATGAGATCGCGGCGACGAGCTTCATGTACTCGGGGCGGCGCTTGGAGAGCAGGACGATCAGCGCAGCGCCCGCAACCGGGAGCAGGATGAGCATCGACAGGATCGGGAACGCGAGATCGCTGGACGAGCCGGCGGCGAGCATCACAGCACCCCCCGTCCGATGACGAACCAGGCCAAGAGCAGGACCACGCCCACCCCGAGGATCCCGGCGTAGTTGCGCACGTTGCCCGTCTGACCACGGCGCAACTGGCCTGCAGCACCGCTCACGACGCGAGCCGACCCGTTGACGGCGCCGTCGACGATCGTCTTGTCGAACCAGGCAACGGCGTCGAACATCTTGCGGCCCGGGCCGCCCATGAAGGCGCTGATCGCCCAGTCGTAGCGCCAGCCCTCGGCGAGGATCTCGGGTTCGATCGGTTCACGCAGCTTCTTCGAGTAGATCGCGACGGCCGCCGCGATGCCGGCGAGCGCACATGCGATCGCGAGGAGCGCGAGCAGTTCCTTGTTGCCGTACGCACTCGAGTCCTTGATCTGCGCCTCGCCGAACTCGACGACGGGTTCGAGCCAGTGCTCCAGCCGGTATTGCCAGCTCTTCGGGATGAAGCCGAACGACGGGAGCTGGATCACACCGCCCACCATCGCGAGCCCGGCGAGGACGACGAGCGGCACCAGCATGATCGGTGGCGACTCGTGCGGCTTGAACTCGCCATGGGCGCCGTGCGTCACCGGAGGGTCGGCGGCGGTGTCTGGCGTGACCTCGAGCTGTGCGGCCTCGGCTTCGTTCGCATGGCTGCCCCACTTGGCATCACCGAAGAACACCATGAGCACCTGACGGGTCATGTAGAACGCGGTGAGCACGGCGGTCACGAGTCCGATCACGTACAGCACCACGCCGCGCTCGGCGAGCGTGAACAGCAGGATCTCGTCTTTCGACCAGAACCCGGCGAACGGCGGGACCCCCGCGATCGCGAGCCAGCCGATGATGAACGTCGCAGCGGTGACGGGCATGAACTTCCGGAGCGCGCCCATCTTGCGCATGTCCTGTTCCTCGTGCATGCCGTGGATCACGGAACCGGAGCCGAGGAACATGAGCGCCTTGAAGAACGCGTGCGTGATCATGTGGAAGATGGCGGCGACGTACGCCCCGGATCCGACGGCGAGGAACATGTAGCCGAGCTGCGACACGGTGGAGTAGGCGAGGACCTTCTTGATGTCGTTCTGCGCGAGTGCGATCGTCGCGGCGAACAGCGCAGTGATCGCACCGACCCATGCGATGAGGGTCGGCGCCCAGTCGGCTGCGGCCGTGAGCATCGGGTTCATGCGCACCATCAGGAACACGCCGGCGGTCACCATCGTCGCGGCGTGGATCAGGGCGGACACGGGTGTCGGGCCTGCCATCGCATCGGGGAGCCACACGTACAGCGGCAGCTGCGCCGACTTGCCGACCGCACCGACGAACAGCAGCAGCGCGATGCCGGTGGCGGTCGAGGTGGCGAGTGATCCGGCTTCGGCGGCCTCGTTGAGAGCGACGTAGCTCACCGAACCGACCGCCCAGAAGCCGAGGAACATGGCGAGCATGAAGCCCCAGTCACCGATGCGGTTGGTGACGAACGCCTTCTTGCCGGCGGACGCGTTGGCGTCCTTCGTGTGCCAGAACGAGATCAGCAGATAGGAGCAGGTGCCGACGCCCTCCCACCCGAGGAACGTGACGAGCAGGTTCTCGCCCAACACCAGCAGCGTCATCGAGAGGACGAACAGGTTGAGGTAGAGGAAGAACTTCGAGAACTTCGGGTCGCCGTGCATGTACCCGATGGCGAACAGGTGGATCAGGAACGCGATGCCGGTGACGAACAGGCACATCGTGATCGAGAGGGGGTCGGCGAGGAAGGCCATGTCGACCTGCAGCTGCGACACCGGCACCCATGAGAACACCGTCTCGATGTGGCTGCGCTCCTCGGCGTCCCTGCTGAGCAGGTCGAAGTAGGCGCCGACCGACACCACGAACGAGCCGAGCACCGCGCCGGCGGCGAGATAGCCGGCGCCCGGCTCACCGAGCCGGCGGCCGAAGACGAGGATGAGCAGGAAGCCGACCAGTGGGAAGGCGGGGATCAACCAGATGACGTCGAGCATGGCGGCCTAACCCTTGAGCTCCGCGAGATCGTCGGCGTTCACGCCGGGGCGACGCCTCAGGATCGAGATGATGATGCCGAGACCGACCACGACCTCGGCGGCGGCGACCACCATGACGAAGAACACGGCGGTCTGCCCGTCGATGTCGGCGAAGCGGGTGGCGAGTGCGACGAAGCTGAGGTTGACGGCATTGAGCATCAGCTCGATGCACATGAACATCACGAGCGGGTTCCGGCGGACCATCACGCCGACGGCGCCGATCGCGAACAGGATCGCAGCGAGCACCAGGTAGTAGGTGGTGGTCGGCACGGCAGCGAGCACGACGGCGGTCATTCGGCGGCCTTTCCGCCAGCGGTCGGTTTCTTGACCTTGCGGGTGAGCAGGACGGTGCCGGCGACTGCGACGATCAACAGCACCGACGTGAACTCGAACGCGAACACGTGGTCCTCGAAGAGGTTGCGGGCGAGTGCCTGGACGTTCTGGTCGCCGTCGGACGCGAGCGGTTCGCCGGCCTCTCGCAAGGCATCGCGACCGCGGACGATGGCGGCGATGATCAGGCCGGCGATGCCGAGCCCGACGATGCCGGCCAGCGGACGCTGGATCGGGAACGGCTCGATCGAGAGGTCCTCGGCCTTGTCGACGCCGAGCAGCATGATCACGAACAGGAACAGCACGACGATCGCGCCGGCGTACACGATGATCTGCACGGCGGCGAGGAAGTGCGCCTCGAGGGCGACGAAGTGCACGGCGACACCGAACAGCGTCAGCACGAGCGACAACGCGGCGTGGACCGGGTTGCGGCGCACGATCACGCCGACCGCCCCGACCAGCACCATCGCCGACGCGAGGACGAAGACGATCATCTCCATCAGCGATCGGCCTCCTCTTGCGGCGGCTCGGGAGCGCGCTCGCCGTGACCGAGCTCGTTGCTCCAGCCCACCAGCCCGCGGAACGTCGCGTCGCCACTGGGCGACGTGGCGCGCATCCAGCCGGACGTGTGCTGATCCTCGCCGTCGCGCCAGTCTTCCCAGGGCATCTGCTGCGGCTTGCCGTCGTCGCCGACCACCAGCTCGGCCTTGGTGTAGATCGCGTCCTGGCGGTTGGTGAAGCTGAACTCGAACAGCTTCGACTCGGTGATCGCCTCGGTCGGGCACGCCTCGACGCACAGATCGCAGTGGATGCACCGGAGATAGTTGATCTCGTAGACGAAGCCGAACCGCTCGCCCGGCGACGTCGGGTTGTCGAGATCGTTGTCCTTGCCGCGGACGTAGATGCACTTGGCGGGGCAGACGCCGGCGCACAGCTCGCAGCCGATGCACTTCTCCATGCCGTCCTCGTACCGGTTGAGGACGTGGCGACCGTGGAGGCGCTCGGGCTTCGGGATCTTCTCGTCGTCGCCGACGGTGGGGTCGCTGCCCCTGCCCTTCTTGCGGGCGTAGCGGCCACCCGAGTACTCGGTGGTGACCTGCTTGCCGCCGAACAGCCGGTGCTGCTTGATCGTGACGGCGAAACCTTCGAGATAGCCCATCAGATCTCCGCTCCGTGACGCGCCGGGCGGCTGGCGTCGGTTCGGCCTGTTTCGATGTTGCGGTAGCCCATCAGTATGCGGCTCCTTCACGTTCGCGGTTGCGGCGTGCCACGACGAGCGCCGCGTTGAACAGCAGGTACGACACGCCGAGCACGGCGAGGCACCCGGCGACGACCGCGACGATGTTCCAGTCTTCGTCGCGACCGAGCTGGATCGCGGCGAGCACGAGGAACCAGCCGAGCGCCACCGGGATCAGCAGCTTCCAGCCGAAGTCCATGAGCTGGTCATAGCGCAGCCGTGGCAGCGTGGCGCGGAACCAGACGTAGACGTACAGGAAGATCAACGTCTTGAGGACGAACCACACCGTGCCCGACAGCGGCCCGAAGAGCGCGAGGTAGTTGCCGTCGCTCACGATGGTCCAGTCGAAGTCGAACAGGCGGAGGTCGAAGTGCTGCGTGAAGTCGAGGCTCCCGATGCGTAGCGGCTGCGGGCCGCCGAGGAACAGCGTCACGAGGATGCCGCTCATCGTGATCACGTTCATGAACTCGGCGAGGAAGAACAGGGCGAAGCGGATCGAGGAGTACTCGGTGTTGAAGCCGCCGACCAGTTCCTGCTCGGCCTCGACGAGGTCGAACGGGGGCCGGTTGAGCTCGGCGGTCATCGCAATCAGGAAGATGATGAACGGGATGAACCCGGTCGACACGATGTGCCAGTCGAGGAGGCCGTCCTGCACGTCGACGATGCCCGACGTCGAGAGTGTGCCCGACATGAGGAGCACGGCAGCGAGGCTCAGGCCGAGCGCCGCCTCGTACGAGATCATCTGCGCGGACGCGCGCACCGAGCCGAGCAGCGGGTACTTCGAACCCGACGCCCAACCGGCGAGCATGATGCCGTAGACCCCGATCGAGCTGAGCGCGAGCACGATGAGGATGCCCATCGGCGCGTCGATCAGCTGGACTCGTGTGGTGACGCCGCCCCAGGTGACGGTGCCGTCGTTGTCGCCGGAGAAGTCACCGCCGAGCGGGATCACCGACCACAGCAGGAACGCCGGGACGAAGGCGAGGAACGGCGCGAGGCGGAACACCCACTTGTCTGCCTTGTCGGGCAGCAGGTCTTCCTTGAAGAACAACTTGGTGCCGTCGGCGAGCGTCTGGAGCAGGCCGAACGGGCCGGCCTTGTTGGGCCCGACCCGGTTCTGCATGCCCGAGACGATCTTGCGCTCGAACCAGACCATCAGCATCGTGGCGACGAGCCCGATCACGAAGATCGCGAGCACCTTGACGGCGATCCAGACGAGGACCTGCGACCACCAGTCGTCGGTGTCGAGCATCGGGTCGGCGGCGAGGAGCGAGGAGAGCATCAGGAGAGCCTCTCGATCCGGACGTCGGTCACCGGTGCACTCGCATCGACGAGTTCGTTGACGGTCGCTCCGGGTTGGTTGAACGGCGCCCACACCGTACCCCGAGCGACGTTCGCGTTCGGGTGGAGCGGGAGCACGACCGAACCCGTGGTCGATGTGAGCGTCACCTCGGTGCCTTCAGCGAGGCCGACCTTGTCGAAGTCGGCCGGGTGGAGGTGTGCAGCGGCACCGACGGCGAGTGGCGCGAGCGACGGCGACATCGCCGTGTTGACCGCACCGTCGTAGAGCTTGCGACTGACCACGAGTCGATAGTCATAGCCGTTCGGAGGTGCGTCGGCCGAAGATGCTGCCGGGAGCGCACCGGTGACGGGCCCCGTGACGACGCCGGCGGGGTGCTCGTCGAGCGCTGCGGGGGTGGCGGCGGCGAAGGCCGGGACCGTTCGTGCGATCAACGCCGTGCCCGCCTCGGGCGAGGCGAAGCCGATGTCGTGACCGAGCAGGGCGGCCAACTCGGACGCGATCATCCAGTCGGGGCGCGACGTGCCGTGGGCGGTGACCTTCTGGGTGACGCGGGTGACCCGACCCTCGAGGTTGGTGGTCGTGCCGCTCTGTTCCGCGAACGACGCCGCCGGCAGCACGAGGTCGGCGTGCCGGGTCGAGGCACTCGGGAACGTGTCGATCGAGATGATCCGGCCCGCACCGGCGAGCGCCCGACGGGCGAGATCGGTGTCGGGGCAGTCGTCGAGCGGATCGGCGCCGAGCAGCACGAGCAGATCGAGCGACCCGTCGGCGGCGCGACGCAGCGTGGCCAGCGCATCGTGGTCGCTGTCGGTCGGGGCGAGGCCCAGCTCGAGCGCGCCGACGACGTTGCCGCGCCGCAGGGCCGGGAGGATCTTCGCGTCCGGCACGGCAGCGAGGACCGCCGACAGCACCGACATCGCAGTGGTCTCGCTCTCGGCGAGGTTGCTGCGCCCGGCGACGACGACCACGTCGCCCTTCGCGAGCTGCTCGGCGATATCGGCAGCGCCGAGCGCCTTGGTGACCTCGGACGGCGAACCGGGTCGGTACGCCACGGTGCGCCAGGCGTACCGGGTCATGCCCGTCGAGGCCGGTGAGACCTCGATGATCCGCAGGCGCCGCTGCTCGGCGGTGGCGCGCAGACGTAGGTAGAGGACCGGGAGCTCCTCTTTGAGATCGGGCCCGACGAGCACGACGGTGGTGGCGTTGGCGGCCTCGTCGATGGTGGCGCGCGGCAGGCCGAGCACCGACGCCGGCAACCCGTCACCGAGCTGGGCGTCGCGATGGTCGATGCCGAGCGCGTCGGCCAGGCGGGCCCACGCGAACGCACCCTCGTTCGTAGAGCGGGCGCCGCCGATCAGGCCGATCGAGTCGGCGCCGTCGATGAGCTGCTTCGCGAGCGCGAGTGCACCCGCCCAGGTGGTCGGCTGATGGCCCGACTCGGTGCGCACGAGCGGCTCGCCGAGGCGGGCATCGGCGTCGATGGCTTCGAAGTTGAACCTGCCGCGGTCGCACAGCCAGCCCCAGTTGACGCTGTCGGTGCCCGTGTCGACGCCCTGATGACGCAGCACTTGATCGCGGCTGGAGTGGACGGAGATCCGGCAACCGACCGAGCATGTGGTACAGGTGGACTCCACCTGCGCGAGGTCCCACGGCCGAGCCTTGAAACGGTACGGCTTGGCGGTGAGCGCACCCACCGGGCAGATCTGCACGACGTTGCCCGAGAAGTACGAGGCGAACGGCTCGTCCGGGAACGTGTTGACCTGCGTGAGGTTGCCGCGGTGGATGAAGTGGATCAGCTTGTCGCCCGCGACCTCGTCGGCGAAACGGGTGCACCGGTCGCACAGGATGCAGCGCTCGCGGTCGAGCAGGACGTGATCGCTGATCGGGATCGGCTTCTCGTAGTTGCGCTTCGCCTCGACATAGCGGCTTTCGCCGGGCCCGTGCGTGTACGCCTGGTCCTGGAGTGGGCACTCGCCGCCCTTGTCGCAGACAGGGCAGTCGAGCGGATGGTTGGCGAGGAGCAGTTCGAGGATCCCCTCCTGGGCGCGCTTGGCGACCGGGGAGTCGGTCTCGACCTTCATGTCGGGCGTGACGGTGATCATGCACGACGGTTGCAGCATCGGCCCACGGCCCGTGTCGATCTCGACCATGCACTGGCGGCACATGCCGACGGAGCTCATGCGCGGGTGGTAGCAGAAGCGCGGGATGTAGACGCCGGCCCGCTCAGCGGCTGCGATCACCAGCTCGCCCTTCTGCGCGGTGATCGGCGTGCCGTTGACGGTGATCGCGACCGCGTTCGGGTCGACCGGCGGAGCGTCGTTCTCGGCGGACACGGTGTCGCTCATCAGGAGCCACCTCCTGCGGCGGCGGCCGCGCTGACAGGGATGAGACGACGCACCTCGCGCTTGGTGATCCGCGACTCGAACTCTTCGGGGAACAGCGTCATCGCCGAGTGGATCGGCACGTACGCCGACGGGCCGACGAAGCAGATCGTCGTCATCTTGTAGGGGAACGGCACCGCCTCGAGGCCGAGCCGCTCGCTCGACGCGTGGGGCATGTTGCCCGGGCAGATCGACTGGCCGACCTGGAGGATCGTCTCGAGGTCGGCGTCGGTGCCGTCGCCGGCGACGATGCGCTCGACGATCCGGTACAGCCAGGTGCCGCCCTCGCGGCACGGGACGCACTTGCCACACGATTCGTGCGCGTAGAACTTGACGAGCGTGAGCGCCGCAGCGGGGATGTCGGTGGTGTCGTCCATCACCATCACCGCGCCCGATCCGAGCATCGACCCGGCGGAGCCGGCTGCCCGGCCCTCGAACGGGATGTCGAGTTGATCAGCGAGGAACCACGGTGCCGAGCCGCCGCCAGGTACGAAGCACTTGAGCTCGCGGCCCTCGCGCATGCCCTGTGCGAACTCGTCACCGAACAGCAGGTCGCGGAAGGTGGTCGACCCGTTGACGATCTCGTAGACGCCCGGCCGCTTCACGTGACCCGACACCGCGATCATGCGCGTGCCGGGCGAGGTCTCGGTGCCGATCGCGGTGTACGCGGCCGATCCGTTCAGGGCGATGAACGGGAGGTTGCTCAACGTCTCGACGTTGTTGACGATCGTCGGCTTGCCGTACAGGCCGATCGCAGCCGGGAAGTACGGCGGCTTCAGCCGCGGCATGCCGCGCTCGCCTTCGAGCGACTCGATCAGCGCGGTCTCCTCGCCGACCACATACGCCCCTGCACCCCAGTGCAGGACGATGTCGACGCTGAAGTTCGTGCCGAGGATGTCGGTGCCGATGTAGCCGGCGGCGTACGCGTCGTTGAGCGCGGCGGCGACACGCTCCTGGGCGAGCGCCATCTCGCCGCGGATGTACAGGAAGCAGCGCGAGAGGCCGGCGGCGTAGCAGGCGATCAGGCAGCCCTCGATGAGCTGGTGCGGATCGCACTCCATGAGGAGCCGATCCTTGTAGGTGCCCGGCTCGGACTCGTCACCGTTCACGACGAGGTAGCGGGGCCACACGCCCTGTGGCGTGAAACCCCACTTGGTGCCCGCCGGGAACCCGGCGCCGCCGCGTCCGAGCAGCGTCGACTTCTTGACCTCGTCGGCCACGTCGGCCGGCGCCATGGTGAGGGCCTTGCGGAACCCCTCGTAGCCACCGGTGGCGTGGTACCGCTCGATGGTATGTGCGTCCTCGTACTGGAAGCGCGACGTCACCACCTGCGGCCGGTCACCGGGATAGAAGCCCGGGGCCCACGGATACGGCGATTGCGTTCCCATCAGCGGTTCCCTCCTGCGTCTCGAGTCATGCCGGTGTTCATGAGGGGCTCACTTCGAGCCACACGGGGCCGCTCGTCACGTCGTCGGGATGGACGGCGCCGACGGCGCGATCCACGGGGATGTGCTGGCGGTTGCGGCCGAGGGTGCCGTGTGGCGGGATCTCGCTGTCGAGCTTGCCGGACCGCAGGTCGTCGACGAGGTGGTCGAAGTCGTCGGCGGTGACGCGATACCGGTGCCGGTAGTTGACCTGCAGCGTCGGTGCCTCGGTGCAGGCCGCCTGACACTCGGCATGCTGCAGCGTGATCAGCCCATCGGGGGTGGTGCTTCCCGCCTTGACGCCGAGCGTGTGTTCGGCGTGGTGCATCAACTCGTGCGCCCCGAGCAGCGCGCACGACATCGTGCCGCAGATGTTGATGAGGTATTTGCCGGTCGGCTCGAATCGGAACATCTCGTAGAACGACGCGGTGCCGTACACCTCGGCAGGAGTGACGTCGACCAACTCGGCGACGTGTCTCATCGCGTCCTCGGTGACGTACCCGTTCTGCTCCTGGGACAGGTGCACGAGCGGGATCAGCGCGGACTTCTTCTTCGGGTAGCGCGCGATGATCTCGCGCGCCAGCGCGACGTTGGCATCGGTCAGGCGGCTCACGCGTTCTCCTGGATGAACTCGAACGAATCGAGGAAGGCGGGTCCGACGGCATCGATGACCGCGGGCTCGCCCACGACGAGCCCCTGGCAGAGCTGGAGGCTGTCGAGGTAGCTCCGGCCGATCACGGCGCCGGCTTCGCCGATCGCACCGCGATACGCCACTCCGGGACGGCCCTGGAGCTCGATCGGGAGCGACTCGACGAGTTCGCCGCCGAAGTTGGCGAGCGCTCCGTCGCGCGCAGCGTCGAGCACGGGCACGGGGTCGACCGCCGAGCCTGCCGGGAACGCGGTGCACGAGGTGATCGCCGTCGCCCCGCCGAGTTCGGCGAGGTACGCGGTGACCGGCAGCGTGGTGCCGTCGGGCAGTGGCGCCTGCAGCAGTTGTTCGGACGGTTCGGACGGGAACGCGATGCGGTACGTACCGGTCGGATCGTCCCAGGGCGCCAGCACGATCGCCGTGATCGGCGGTGCGGTGGAAACCGGTGCGGCGGTGACGGCAGGGCCCGAGTCGGTTGGCGTCGCGGTGCCGGGCGACGTCGGTGTCGCCGGCGCAGTGGTCGCTGTCGCCGCCCCGCTGTCGGGTTCGTCGGCCTCGGCGCCAGTGTCGCCGGCGGTGTCGGTGGCGGAGGTCGTGGCCGCGTCGTCGCCGTCGCTGCCGCACGCCGTGAGTGTGACGAGCACACCCACGAGCGCTGTCGCGGCGATCGGACGCAGAGCGGCGAGCGACATCAGCGATCGACCTCGCCCAGCACCGGGTCGACGCTGGAGATCACGGCAACGGCGTCGGCCACGAGGCCGCCGCGCATCATGTGGGGCAGGCATTGGATGTTGACGAACGACGGCCCGCGTACGTGCATGCGATACGGCGTCGCCGAACCGTCGCTCGCGATGTAGCAGCCGACCTCGCCGCGCGGGCTCTCGATGCCGACATAGACCTCACCCTCGGGCACCTTGAAGCCCTCGGTGAAGATCTTGAAGTGGTGGATCAGCGCCTCCATCGACTCGTCGATGCGTGCGCGCGGGGGCGGCGTGACCTTCTTGTCCTGGATGCGGTAGTCGCCCTGGGGCATGCGATCGAGGATCTGGCCGACGATCTTCATCGATTCACGGATCTCGTTGAGACGGATCGCGTAGCGATCGAACGCATCGCCGTACGACCCGACGATCACATCGAATTCGACCTCGTCGTAGTGCAGGTACGGCATGTCACGGCGCAGGTCCCAGGCGACGCCGGTCGAGCGCAGGATCGGGCCGGTGGCGCCGAGGGCGAGCGCCTCGTTCGGGGTGATGACACCGACACCCTGCAGACGCTCGCGCCAGAGGGGCTGGCCGGTCATCAAGATGTCGTACTCCGCGAGCCGTTCCGGGATCAGGTCGAGCAGGTGCAGCACGTCGTCGCGCCAGCCGGGTGGGAGGTCGGCGGCGACGCCACCGGGCCGGATGAAGTTGTGGTTCATCCGCAAGCCGGTGACCTTCTGGAAGAACCGCAGCACTTCCTCGCGTTCACGCCAGCCGTAGATCATCATCGACACGGCGCCGAGGTCCATGCCGTTCGTGGCCATGAACAGCAGATGACTGCTCATGCGGTTGAGCTCGCTGAGCAGCATCCGCATCCACACGGCCCGCTCGGGGATGTCACCGTCGATGCCGAGCAGCTTCTCGGTCGCCATCGAGAACACGAGTTCGTTGTTGAACGGGCTGAGGTAGTCCATGCGGGTGACGTTGGTGCCGCCCTGCATGTAGCTCAGGTTCTCGCCGGTCTTCTCCATGCCCGTGTGGAGGTAGCCGATGATCGGCTTGCATCGCAGCACGGTCTCGCCCTGCAGTTCGAGCATCAGGCGGAGCACGCCGTGCGTCGACGGGTGCTGGGGCCCCATGTTGATGACCATCGTCTGGTCTTCGTCGGGGTCGTCCGGGAGGTCGCCGAGCATGGCGGCTTCGGCCTCGCTCATGCGCAGCACCGCACCGACTTCGCGCATCAGCTCGCGCGCCGTGATCTGAGAGCGCGGCTTGAGCTCCTGATCGCCCTCCGTGTGGATGGTGGCACTCACGAGTGGGCCTCCTTGAACTGCACGGGGATCATGCCGACCTCGTAGTCCTTGCGGAGAGGATGGCCGATCCAGTCCTCGGGCATCAGGATCCGCGAGAGGTCGGGGTGGCCGTCGAACACGACGCCGAACATGTCGAAGGTCTCGCGCTCCATCGCCTCGCTGCCGGGGTGCAGGTCGAACAGTGTGGGCAGCGTCGGGTCGGTCTCGGGGACCTGGACGCGGAGTCGGATGCGGCGCCGGTTGGTGATGTCGAGCAGGTTGACGACCACCTCGAAACGCTCCGGGGAGACGCCCGGCCCGACCGAGCGGCCCATGTGCTGCAGGTAGTCGACACCGGTGAGGTCGATGCACATGGCGTAGCCCTCGTCGGCGAGCGCCTTGACCACATCGACGTACTGCTCGCGCGACGGGTGCAGCACGACCTGCCCGAGCGAGTCGGTGACCGGGCAGCCGTGCATGGTGGGGATCTCGGGGGGCGCGACGGCCGCGTCAAGCTCAGGGTTCGCTGGGTCGGACATCACTTGCTCCCGAGGAGCACGGGGATCGACGTCGGCGCGATCTGCTCGACGTGGATGTTGGCCCCGGTGCCGGTGGCCGCCCGGCGGCGGAGGATCTCGGTGTTCTCGATCAGCCCGTGGAGGGTCTCGATCGCGTGGATCAGCGTCTCGGGCGTGGGAGGGCAACCCGGCGCGTACACGTCGACCGGGACGACCTGGTCGACACCCTGCACGATCGCGTAGTTGTTGAACATGCCGCCCGACGAGGCGCACACGCCCATCGAGATGACCCACTTGGGCTCCATCATCTGGTCGTAGACCTGGCGCAGCACGGGAGCCATCTTCTGGCTGACGCGCCCGGCGACGATCATGATGTCGGCCTGTCGCGGCGACGCCCGGAACACCTCCATGCCGAAGCGCGAGATGTCGTAGTGGGCGGCACCGGTGGCCATCATCTCGATCGCACAGCAGGCGAGACCGAACGATGCCGGCCACGACGAGCGCGATCGAGACCAGTTGATCAGGTCTTCCAGCTTGCCGGTGATGACGTTGTGGTGGAGCCCACCGAGTCCGTCGGTGAGCACGTCGTTGGCGATTCCCACTCGTACCTCCTAGGCAGCGACGCCGTCGTCGGGTTGAGTGTCCGCTCCCCCGGCGGTCACACGATCGAGTCGACCCTCGAGGCCGACGCGGCGGATGGTGGATGACGAGTCGCGGGCGGCAGACACCATGGCGGCGTCTCGCTCGAGGCTTCGATATTGGTGCAGCGGGCCCCATTCGAGCCCTCCGCGCGCGACCTCGTAGACGAAGGTCAGGAAGAAGACGACCGAGAACATCAGGATCGCCCAGAAGCCGAACTGGCCGAGCGCTCCGGCCTGCACCGCGTACGGGTACAGGAAGATGATCTCGATGTCGAACATGATGAACAGCATGGCCACCACGTAGAAGCTCACCGGGAAACGCTCCGGTGGTTCACGGCTCGGCACGATGCCGCACTCGTAGGGCGCCTGCTTCGCGTCCGACGGCCGGCGAGGTGCCAGCAGGCGGGATGCGACGAAGCTGAGACCGCCGAAGGCGATGGCCAGCCCCATCAGGACCACGAGCGGCAGGTACTGGCCCATGCTGATCAGGCCGCGGCCAGCGCCTTGCGGTTCAGATTCTCGGCGACGTAGCGATCACGGCGGTGGAGCAGCCAGCACGTCACGAGGAACATGATCGTCGATCCGATCGTGATGTACGCGGCCGGTTCGCGGAGCGAGCCGAGGTCGCGCACCATGTAGACGTACTGGCGCTGCATCGAGTCGTCGACACGCGGCGCCGTCGGGGCGCGGCCCGGCTCCAACCGCAACGGTTCGAGCGGTGCCACTTCGACGAGCGTGTAGTACGGGGTCTTCCAGAACGCGATCTGGTCGAGCGCGTCGAGACCGAACAGCTTGGGCCTCGCTTCACCACCGATCTCGTAGACGGCGGTGACGCTGAACTCGCCCGGGGCGAGCGCGTCCTCTTCCTCCAGGAAGATCGTGGCGGCAGCCTCGGCCTGGCCGAACTCGGGTGCGGCGGCATCGACGAGGGTCCATCCCTCGCCGTCGAGCTGCTCGCGCAGCACCGACGACGCTTCGACGGCCGGATCGTCGGAGGTGACGGTGATCGGCTGATCGAGCACGCCGGCGGCGGGCAGGAGGTCGACCTCCTGGATCACGGTGCTCCCCGGGACCTCTTTCCATTCGGGCGTCGCGCCGCGCAGGCCGATGCCGTAGATCCACCAGATGCTGCCCATGAGCGCCATCCAGCCGGCGAACCCGGCGAACGCCACGAGGAAGCCGAGGCGGGCACCCATGTTGGTGGCCATGATCATGTACACCGAACCCATGAGCACGACCACGCCGATGATGACGGTGAGCGCGCCGCGGAGCTCGGGTTCCCAGTTGACTGCCAGTAGGGCGGCCGACATCACAAGCTCCTCACGTACTCGACGATGGCCCGGATCTGCTCGTCGGTCAGCGTCGAACCGAAGCCGGGCATGCGGCCGCTTCCCTGACCCTGGACGCCGTAGCGGGCGCCGAGTGCCGAGCCGTTCTTGATGAACGCGACCATGTCTTCCTCGTTCGGGAACACCTCGGCGGAGCGCCCGCCCGTCAGGTTGGGTCCGAGCGCGCCCTGACCGGCGACGCCGGAATCGCCCCAGCTCCAGCCGGGCGTGTGGCATCGGGCGCAGCTGTAGGCGCCGCTACCGAGCGACAGGTTGTAGAGCGCCTCGCCGTAGCTGCCGGCCTCGCCGTCGGCCACGGCCTTGTTGGCCGCGGCATCGATCTCGGCCTGCATCTCGGACGGCAGGTGACCCGACGCACAGCTCCGCGGATCGCCTTCACCCTCCGCGCAGCCCTCGCGCTCGATCTGGAAGTTGCGCATGTAGGCGATGAGGGTGTCGATCTGCTGATCGTTCATCGGGCCACCGCCGCGCAGGCCCCATGGCGACATGGGCGAGAACGGCCGTCCGTATTCCAGGATGAAGCGGACCTCGTCGTCGGAGTATCGGTAGAAGATCGTGTTGAGCGCCGGAGCGACCCACGTGACCTCTTGCACGTCGCCCGTCACCGCGTCGGCGATGTTGAACGGCGCGACGCCGCCGCCACCGGTGGCGCCGTGGCAGCCGGCGCAGTTGAACCCGCCGTCGGCGGTGGTGGCGTACAGGCGCCCACCCCACCGCACGAAGGTCTCGTCCTGGGCCTCGCGCGCCCCGGCCAGGCGGGTCGGTTCGAACACCCAGTAGACCGGCAACGCGATGACGGTCAGCGCGAGCAGCGCGACCCCGAGGCCGAGCACGCGGTCGAGCCGCTTGGTCTCGAGGGTGTCGTCGTCGTAGTAAGGCTTCCGGTTGGGAGCGAGCTCGATCTCGGAGCCGAGTTCGTCACGCGCCGCCCTGTTGTTGAGGACGTAGTAGACGATGTACCCGATCGTGATGATCAGGACGAGCAGCCATGCGATCGAGGTGGTTGCGAGGGCGATCATCAGTGTTCAGCAGCTCCCACGCAGTGCGGGCCCTCGGCCTCCTGGCCGGTGGTGTTGGTCCCGATCGGGCGGCCCTGGATGATGAGGCCCGTGTTGACCGTGACGTCGTTTGCCGGGGAGAACTCGAGCGGGAAGTGGTCGAGGCCACGCGGGGCCGGACCACCCTTCTTCTCGCCGACGCGGTTGTACTGCGATCCGTGGCAGCCGCATTCGAACCACTGGCTCGACACGCATTGGGGCACGCGGCAGCCGAGGTGCGGGCACTTCTGGTAGCTGGCGATGAGGCCCCGGCGGACGCCCGAGAGGATCGCCTCTTCGTAGGCGAGCTCGGCCTTCGGGATGGCGTCGGCCGGGTACGCCGTGATCCAGGCACGCGCCTCTGGGGCATAGAAGAACCCGCCACCGGAGCGGATGCCGGCGATGATGTCGTCGTAGCGCCCAACGGGCACCTTGCCGCCGAAGCCGCCGGTCGCAGTGGGCCACAGGAACGCAACGAACGACGCGGCCGAGAAGGTGCCGATGCCGGCGCCCATCAGCGAGATCGTCGCCCGGTTGAAGAACTGGCGGCGGCTCACGCCGACTGCGTCGGGGTCGGGTGGTGTCCACGGCGTCAGGCCCGTGTCGGTGGTGACCGGCACGAGACCGGTGCCCATCCGGGCGACGGTGCCCTCGGCCTCGGCGTCGGCGCCCGTGCTAGCGGCCGGCGCCCCCGAG
>JALHOG010000044.1 GCA_022843125.1 Ilumatobacteraceae bacterium | reverse complement strand
GCCTGTGGGGGCGCCGCGACGACGCGGTCGCCGCGGCGATCGCGCTCGCCGCGGCCGACGGGATCGCCGTCGAGGCCGCACCCACGCCCGAAGCCGCCGCGGACGGTGCCGACGTGATCGTCACCGTCACGTCCGCCGCCGCGCCGATCCTGTCGTCCGGCGCGGTGAGCGACCGGGCGCTCGTGTGCGCCGTCGGCGCGACGAAGTACGACCGGTGCGAGATCGAGCCGGCGCTCGTCGCCCGCTGTGCCGCCGTCGTCTGTGACGACGTGGTCGGCTCGCACGTCGAGTGCGGCGACCTCATCCACGCCGAGCGCGACGGCGCCTTCGCGTGGGACCGCGCGATCGAGCTGCACGACCTCGTCGCCGGCAACGTCGACGTGCCGCGTGCCGGCAACGGGCCAGTCCTCTTCGAGACCCAGGGCGTCGCCCTCCAGGACGTCGCCGCAGCGGGTCTTGCCTGGGAGCGCTGGCTCGAGCGCCACGCCTCCTGATCAGTACAACCGAATCCGACTCACCGCACTCGAAGGAGCTCCGAATGATCCAGCAGAACCGACTCACGATGGAAGAGGCCCAGATCGCCGTCGACGCCGCACTCGCCGAGGCGGCGCGCCTCGGCATCGGCTCCGTGATCTGCGTCAGCGACGCCGCCGGCTTCCCGATCGTGATCAAGCGACCCGACAACGGCAAGGTCACCAGCGTCTCGATCGCGATCGACAAGGCGTTCACAGCGGCGTGCCACAAGCGCCCGACCCACACCTACACCAACGCCCAGCCCGGCCAGGAGGCGTTCGGCATCATGAACATGCACGGTGGGCGCTTCGCGATCTTCGTCGGCGGCTGGCCGATCGAGATCGACGGTGAGGTCGTCGGCGGCATCGGTGTGTCGGGTGGCCACACCCCGCAGGACATCGCATGCTGCAAGGCCGGCATCACTGCACTGCTCGAGCACCTCGGCAAGCCGGTCGACTTCAGCAAGTGGGACGACTGGAAGCCGCCGGTCTGACGGGCTCGCTGCGCTCGCCTCCGAGCTCACCCACCCACCGTTGACCATGCAGGAGCACTGATGACCCACATCGTCCAGAACCGGATCGGGGGCGCGTTGCGCGATGCCTCGGACGGCGCCACGTTCGAGCAGCGCAACCCGGCAGACCGCGCACAGGTCGTGTCGGTCGCCCCCGAGTCGACCGCCGATGACGTCGCCGATGCGGTCGCTGCTGCGACCGACGCCGCGGCCGCATGGAAGCGCACCACGCCCACCCAGCGCGCCGAGATCCTGACGAAGGCCGGCCAGGCCCTCGCGGCGAGGGCATCCCAGATCGCCGCCGAGATGACGGCAGAGATGGGCAAGCCGCTGGCCGACACCACGATCGAGGCGAACCGCACTCCGAAGAACCTGGCGCTCTATGCGGGTGAGGCGTACCGGCTGACCGGCTCGACGTTCCCGAGCGACGACACACCGCTCGTGTACTCGGTGCTCGATCCGGTGGGTGTGGTCGGCGTGATCACGCCGTGGAACTTCCCGCTCAACCTCGCCAGCCGGAAGGTCGGCCCGGCGCTCGCCGCGGGCAACACGGTCGTCTACAAGCCGTCGCCGTTCAGCCCGCTGATGGGTAACCGGCTCGCCGAAGCGTTCGAGGAGGCTGGTCTCCCCGCCGGCGTGCTCAACGTGGTGCACGGCCTCGCAGCCGGCGCACACCTCGTCAACGACGCCAGGGTCGGCGCAGTCACGTTCACGGGTTCGAACGCGACCGGTCGGAAGATCCACGCAGCGATGTCGATCGGGCGGCGACTGCAGCTCGAGCTGGGCGGCAAGAACCCCGTGCTCGTGCTGGCCGACGCCGACCTCGACGCGGCGGCCGAGATCGTGGCGCGATCGAGTTTCGGTGGTCTGGCCGGGCAGGCGTGCACCGGAGCGGGCCGGGTGCTCGTGCACGAGTCGCTGCACGATGCGCTGCTCGAACGAGTGGTCGCCAAGGCGGGCGCGCTCGTGCTCGGCCCAGGCGATCGCGCCGGCGTGACGATGGGGCCGCTCATCGCCGACTCGGCCCGTGACGTGGTGCACGCCGCGGTGGAGCAGGCCGTGGCAGAAGGGGCTGTGATCGTGTGCGGTGGTGCGCCGTCCGACGGCGAGCTCGCAGGCGGCTCGTTCTACCCGCCGACGGTGCTCACCGGTGTGCAACCCGGTTCGGCGCTGAGCCGCGACGAGGTGTTCGGTCCGGTGATCGGGTTCGAGACGTTCACCGACCTCGACGAGGCGATCGTCTCGGCGAACGCGGTCGAGTACGGCCTGGCGGCGGCGGTGTGCACCAAGGACATCGCGACGGCCCAGCGTTGCGCCGCCGAGATCCAGGCGGGGATGGTACGCATCAACCGCCCGACCGTCGGCGCCGCGTTCAACGCGCCGTTCGGCGGTGTGAAGCAGAGCGGGACCGGCACTCACAAGGAGCAGCTCGGCCCGACCGTGATGGACTTCTATACCGTGAGCCGCACCGTGTGGCTCGGGAGCTGAGGGGACGCTGATGGAACTCGGACTCGCAGGGCGCCGGGCGCTCGTGTTCGGCTCGTCGTCGGGCATCGGCCGCGCCGTCGCGGCCGGCCTGGTCGCCGAAGGGGCCATGGTCGTCGTGACGTCGCGCGACGCGGGCAAGGCCGCGGCGGTGGCGGCCGAGATCGGTGCCGCCGGCTCGGTGGCGGTCGACCTCACCGTGCCGGGTGACGGTGCCAGAGCCGTTGCCGACGCAACCGCGTTGCTCGGCGGCCTCGACATCTGCGTGGTCAACACCGGCGGCGGCAAGCCAGGCCCGATCATGGCGACCGACGGTGCCGACGACGGTGCGTACCAGGCGATGTTGCGCCCGGCGCTCGAGGTGTCGCGTGCGGCCGCGCCGCTGCTCGTCGACGCTGACCGGCCCGGTCGGTTGCTCTACCTCACCGCCCGCTCGATCGTCGAGGCATCGCCCGATCTGGCGCTGTCGTCGGTGTTCCGCAGCGGGGTCAACGCGCTCGCCCGCTCGCTCGCGCTCGAGCTCGCGCCGGGAGCGACCGTCAACGTGATCGTGACCGGTCAGTTCGACACGGGTGCGCTCGCCCGCTTCGAAGCGGCGCGGTCCGAGCACGAGGGCCGCACGGTCGCCGAGGTGCGCGCCGAGCACGTCGCCTCGATCCCGTTGGGCCGAGTGGGCCGAGCCGAGGAACTCGCCGACGTCGCCGTGTTCCTCTGTAGCGACCGGGCGAGCTTCGTCACCGGCACGGTCGTCCGCGTCGACGGCGGAGCGGTCAAGGGCTTCTGATTCCGCAAGGTCCGGGGGTGCGGTCCTGGGGCGGTCGCGTGATGTCGCCCGTGTGAAGTGGGTGCGCGGTCAGTCGACCGCGGCTTCGGCCAGGAACGCCTCGCGGGCCTTGCCGATGTGGTGGCGGGCCTCGCGTTCGGCGGCCTCCGGATCGCCCACCGCGATCGCCTGGAGGATGCGCTCGTGCTCCGACCACGACCGGTGCGAACGCAGCGCGATCCGCGACGTGTACACCCACTGGATCACGTGCGCGAGCCGGTCGAGCATGTCGCTCAGCAACTGGTTGTCGGCGGCCTCGCCGAGCACGCGGTGGAACCGCGTGTTGAGCTCGGGCAGCTCGTCCAGCACGCCCGCTTCGCTGGCCGCCAGCCCGCGCTCGACGATGGCTGTGAGCTCGGCCAACTGGACGTCGGAGCGGCGTTGCGCGGCGAGTGAGGCCACCAAACCCTCGAGCGACTGGCGCACCGCGAACAGGTCGTCGGTGCGGCGCGTGGTGAGCACGCTCACGCGTGCGCCGCGGCGCGGCTCGATCTCGACGAAGCCCTCGCCGGCGAGTGCCTGGAGTGCCTCGCGGACCGGGTTGCGCGACACGGCGAGTTCGGCCGCGAGTTCCTCCTCGAGCATGCGCGAACCTTGCTCGTACACACCGGCGATGATGCGCGATCGCAGTTCGTCGAGGACCGCCTCGCGCAGTGGACGATGCGCCGCGCCGAGGGCGTTCGCGACAGGGGCGGCGCCCGGACCGTTCGGTTGACGCTCCATCGGTGTCTACTGTATACATTGTCCGATCAGGGGGCCAGCCGGCCGCCACTGACGACACGGGGGAGACCGTTGTGAAGCGACGCATCTACGGGACATTGGTCGTGCTCGCGCTTGCGGGCGCAGCCTGCGGGGGAGGTGACGACGAGGGCGACGGCGCCGAGACCGCGGAAGCGACTGCGGAAGCGACGGCCGAAGCCACCGACGACGCCGCCACTGCCGAAGCGACCGACACCGCCGCCACGGCGGAGGCCACCGGCGAGGGCCTGACCATCGCGCTCGGCTCCGAGCCCACATCGCTCGATCCGCACACCGTCGACGACGGCGGCGAGCGAGCCATCAACGACAACATCTACGAGACCCTCCTCGCCCGCGACGAGAACGGTGATCTGATCCCGGGCCTCGCCGCCGATCTGCCGACGCAGGTCGACGCAACCACGTGGGAGTTCACGCTGCGCGAAGGCGTCACCTTCCACGACGGCACGCCGTTCAACGCCGACGCGGTCGTCGCATCGGTCGATCGCATCGTGCGCCTCGTCGCCGAGACGAAGACCCAGAACGACGGCTTCTTCGGTTCGCTGACGGGCGCCACCAAGGTCGACGACGTCACGGTCCAGATCACGACCGCCGAGCAGGACGGCGTGCTCCCGGCCCGCATGTACTGGCTGAAGATCACCGCCCCGGGCACCGAGTCGTCCGACGACCTGTCGGAGGCCCCCAACGGCACCGGCCCGTTCAAGTTCGTCGAGCGGGTCACCGGCAGCAACATCGACCTCGCGGCCAACGCCGACTACTGGGGCGGCGCCCCGAGCATCGGGTCGGTCCGCTTCGAGTTCGCCGAGGAGTCGGCCACTCGTCTCGCCGGGCTCTCGTCGGGCAAGTACGACCTCATCACGAACCTCGCCCCGCAGGACACCGGCCAGGCACCGCAGGTGCTCACGGCACAGGGTCAGGAGCACCCGAACTTCATCCTCGACGTCGACGAGGGCATCACGAGCGACCCGAACGTGCGCCTCGCGCTCAACCTCGCGGTCGACAAGGACGCCATTGTCGAGACCCTGTTCGGCGGGTTCGCCGTGGTCGATGCCGGGCAGCACCTCAGCCCGTCGATCCTCGGTCACAACCCCGACCTGACACCGTTCCCGTACGACCCCGACGAGGCCAAGCGCCTCATCGAGGAGGCGGGCGTGGCCGGCGAGACGATCCAGCTCGTCGGTCAGGCGGGCCGCTGGCTCAAGGACAAGGAACTGATCGAGGCGACCGCCAGCTACTGGCAGGAAGCCGGCCTGAACGTCCAGGTCGAGAGCCTCGAGTTCGGCGCCTACCTCGACGTCCTGTTCGACCGGGAGAACCGCGCCGACGCGATCTTCGTGTCGAGCTCGAACGACATCCTCGACCCCGACCGCCAGCTGTCGACCTACTACCAGGCCGGTGGCATCGGTTCGTCGAACAGCGACCAGGCGCTCTCCGACCTGATCGACCAGGGCCGCCAGGAGCTCGACGCAGCCGCTCGCGACGCCATCTATCAGGAGGCCGTGAAGATCGCCTACGACGGCGCCTACTTCGTGTGGACGGTCAACAACGAGGACGTCTACGGCGCTTCCGAGCGTCTCGTGTGGACGCCCCGGGTCGACAGCAAGCTCCTCGTCAAGGACATGTCGCTCTCGTGATCGGCTGATCGGACAGCGGCAGGATCGAACGACATGGCAACCTTCCTCGTCAGGCGATTGCTCCAAGGAGTGATCGTCGTGGTGGCAGCGGCGATCTTCGTGTTCGTCGCCACCCGTGCGGTCGGTGACCCGGTCGACTTCATCCTGCCGCTGTCCGCTTCCGAAGAGCAGCGCGAGAACCTCCGCGTCGAGCTCGGGTTCGACCGCCCGATGTCGGAGCAGTTCGTCGACTACGCGGGCGACGTCGCCCGCCTCGATTTCGGCGAATCCACGTACCTCAACGACGACGCATTGACCGTCGTGTTCGACTACCTCCCCAAGACGTTGCAACTCGTCGGCTTCGGGATGTTGATCTCGCTGGTGACGTCGGTGCCGCTCGGCGTGCTCGCTTCGCGCAAGCCCGGCGGGCGGCTCGACAAGATCCTCACCACGGCGAGCCTCACGGGGCTGTCGATGCCCCAGTTCTTCCTCGGCCAGGTGCTCGTGGCCGTCTTCATCACTCGTCTCACCTGGTTCGACCCCGGCCCGGGCCCGTGGCACAAGAACCTCGTGCTCCCTGCGATCTGCATGGCCCTGCCCGCGGTCGGTCGCCTGGCGATGACCGTGCGCTCGGCGATGATCGAGGAGCTCAACAGCCAATACGTCAAGGTGGCGCGGGCCAAGGGCATGCCGGCGCGGCGGGTGTCGGGCGTGCATGCGCTGCGCAACGCCGGGATCCCCTTCGTCACGCTCTACGGCTGGGAGCTGATCCGCGCCCTGGCCGGCTACACCGTCGTCGTCGAGACCGTCTTCGCATGGCCGGGGCTCGGATTCGTGCTCATCCAGGGGATCAAGGAGCGCGACTTCTACCTGGTGCAGGCCTCGGTGTTCGTCGTGGCCGTTCTCGTGGTCGTGATCAGCATCGTGATCGACCTCGTCTACAAGGCCCTCGATCCGCGGGTGCAGCTGTCGTGAGGATCGCGTCGTGAGCGCCACCGAACCGGTCGACGAACTCTCGGCGACCCAGTTCGAGGAGCACAAGGCGCTGGAGGCCGAGGAGGCCATCCAGGGCCGGCCGTTCGAGCTGAGCGCAGTACGCGGTGGCCTGCTCGGCAAGTTCGCCAACGACAAGCTCGCGTTCGTCGCGATCGGTTGGCTGGTCATGATCGTGTTCGTCGCGATCTTCGCCTCGTGGATCGCGCCGTACGGCCAGTCGCAGGGGACCCTCGGCGATGCCGACAAGTCGCCGGTCTGGAACGGTGGCTCCTGGGACCACATCTTCGGGACGACCCCGCAGGGCTACGACATCCTGTCGCGGCTCATCCACGGTGCGCGCACGTCGCTCGTGATCGGCATCGCGGTCGTGCTGGCCGCTGGCCTGTTCGGCGTCGTGATCGGTCTCATCTCCGGCTACAAGGGCGGGCGCACCGACCGACTGCTGATGGGCTGGGTCGACGTGCAGGTGTCGTTCCCCGGCCTGTTGATGGCGCTGCTGTTGCTGATGGTGCTGCGCGGCAGTGTGCAGACGGTGATCCTGGTGCTCGCGATCAACGGATGGATGGTCTACGCCCGTATGACCCGTGGCGTGGTGCTGAGCATGAAGGAACGGCCCTTCGTCGAGGCGGCCGAGATCATCGGTGCCAGACCACGACGTGTGATCATGACCCACGTGCTGCCCAACCTGGTCAGCCCGCTGGCGACCCTGGCGACGCTCGAGTTCGCCCGCATCGTGCTCGCCGAGGCGGCGCTGTCGTTCCTCGGTCTCGGCATCCAGTTCCCGCAGACCTCGTGGGGCACCGACGCAGCGCAGGGCGGGCAGTTCATCAACCGCAACCCGTGGCCCGCGATCTATCCGGGCCTCGCGCTGACGATCACCGTGCTCGCCGTCAACATCGTGGCGGCCTGGCTCCGCGTCGCGTTCGACCCGCAGGAGCGCGAGAAGCGTCACGCCGCGACCGTCATCGCCGGAGCGAAGCAGCTGTGACCGAACGATCCGGCCCGCTGCTCGAGGTCGACCACCTGCGCGTCGAGTTCTTCACCCGCCGCGGGCAGGTACAGGCGGTGCGCGACGTCAGCTTCCACATCGAACCCGGCGAGACGCTCGGCATCGTCGGCGAGTCCGGTTCGGGCAAGAGCGTCACCGCGCAAGCCCTGCTCGGCCTCATCGAGCTGCCCGGCAAGATCACGGGCGGCGACGTCCGATGGCGCGGCGAGTCGCTCGTGGGCGAGGGCTGCGAGAAGGTCCTCGATCGTGTGCGCGGCAACGAGATCGCGATGGTCTTCCAGGATCCGATGACGTCGTTGAACCCGACGTTCACGATCGGCTTCCAGATCGCCGAGGTGCTGCGCCGCCACATGGGCATGAGCCGAGGCGACGCCAAGCGGCGCGTCATCGAGCTGCTCGATCTGGTCGGTATCGCGAACCCGACGCAGCGGGTCAAGCAGCACCCGCACGAGATGTCGGGCGGCATGCGCCAGCGTGTGCTCATCGCGATGGCCCTCGCGTGCGAGCCGCAGCTGTTGATCGCCGACGAGCCGACCACGGCGCTCGATGTCACGATCCAGGCGCAGATCCTCGAGCTGATCGCCGAGCTCCAGCAGGAACTCGGCCTGGCCGTGATCCTGATCACGCACGACCTCGGTGTCGTCGCCGGGGTGTGCGACCGGGTGTGCGTGATGTACGCCGGCCGTATCGTCGAGCAGGCCACGGCCGTCGAGCTGTACGGCACACCCGGTCACCCGTACTCGGCAGGTCTGCTGCGGGCGACGCCTCGCCTCGACGAGGTGCTGCCGCGGCTCGTGTCGATCGACGGTGCGCCACCCGACCTGCTCAAACCGCCCGCAGGATGCGGCTTCGCAGCACGTTGCCCGCTCGCCATCGATCGGTGCGTCAGCGAATCGCCGACGATCACGCTCCACCAGCACGAAGGGAAGGATCGGCATGTCGCCTGTTGGCGCGCATTCGACGACGTCCTCCTCTGACGCCGGCGCCGAGCACGGGCCGATCGTCGAGGTCGAGTCGCTGTGCGTCCGGTTCCCCGTGAAGGGCGGGTTCGGCCGCACCAAGAAGTGGGTGCACGCGCTCGACGACGTCAACCTGTTCGTGGGTCGCGGCGAGACCCTCGGTCTCGTCGGCGAGTCGGGTTCCGGCAAGACCACGCTCGGTCGCGCCGTGCTGCGGCGGGCGCCGATCACGAGCGGTTCGGTGCATTTCGACGGCCAGGACATCACGCACCTCGGTGGCGAGCAGCTGCGTCAGCTCCGTCGGCGCATGCAGCTCGTCTTCCAGGATCCGTACGCGTCGCTCAACCCGCGCATGACGATCCTCGAGTTGGTGGCCGAGCCGCTCGTGGTGCACGGGATGGTGCGCAAGGCCGAGGAGGCCCGCGCCGACGTCTACGACCTGCTCGATCGGTGTGGCCTGCCCGGCGATGCGATCGACCGCTACCCGCACGCGTTCAGCGGCGGCCAGCGGCAGCGGATCGGGATCGCCCGTGCGCTCGCGATGCGCCCGTCGCTGATCGTCGCCGACGAACCGGTGTCGGCGCTCGACGTGTCGGTGCGGGCGCAGGTGGTCAACCTCCTGCAAGACGTGCAGTCCGAGTTCGGGTTGTCGTACCTGTTCATCGCCCACGACCTGTCGGTAGTGCGACACATCTCGCAGCGGATCGCGATCATGTACGCGGGCCGGATCGCCGAGATCGCCCCGTCGAACGAGGTGTACGAGCGGCCGCGCCACCCGTACACGAAGGCGTTGCTGTCAGCGGTCCCGATCCCCGACCCGGTCGTCCAGCGCGAGCGGCGCCGCGAGGTCCTCATCGGCGAGATCCCGAACCCGATCGACCCGCCGCCGGGCTGCCGCTTCCAGACCCGTTGCCCGATGGCCACCGACCTCTGCCGCACCGAGAACCCGGTGCTCGAGCAGAAGTCCCCCGGCCACTGGGCCGCCTGCCACTACAGCGACCAACTCGTGTGACCACACCGGATGAACGTGTTGCGGGTGGGGTGTCCGATGTGGGCGCACCGGCCGTGGGTCGGGCGCTTCTACCCGGCAGGGACGAAGGCCGGGACCGAGCTCGGGCTGTACGCCACGTGGTGCAACGCGGTGGAGGGGAACACCACGTTCTACGCCGAACCGACGCCGGCGACCGTCGCCCGTTGGGCCGAACAGACACCCGACGACTTCCGGTTCGTGTTCAAGCTGCCGCGCACCATCACCCACGACAAGCGCCTACGCGAGGTTGCCACCGAGGTGCGCTCGTTCCTCGACGTCATCGAGCCGCTCGGTGACCGGATCGGGCCGATCCAGGCGCAGCTGCCCGGTTCGTTCGGCCCGGAGTCGCTCGACGCGCTGCTCGCGTTCCTGCGCCGCCTGCCCACCTCGCACCGCTGGGCGATCGAGCTGCGCCACCGGGCGTTCTTCGAGCGCACGCCGGCCCACACGGCCGTCGACGAGCTCTGTCTCGATCGCAGCATCGGCCGCGTCGTGCTCGACACGCGCCCGCTCTACGCCGTCGATGCTGCATCGCACGCGGCGAACGAGGAGCGCCGGACCAAGCCGCGATTGCCCGTCGTGCTCGATGCGGTCGGACTGCACCCGATCGTGCGAGTGATCGGTGAGGACTCGCCCGCGGGCACGCTCGCCGGTCTCCGTGCCTGGACCGACCAGGTGGTCGCCTGGCTGGCCGAGGGGCGCGAGCCGCACGTGTTCGTGCACCAACCCGAGAACCTCGATTCCCCGTCGCTCGCGCGCGCCTTCCACGCCGACGTCGCAACCGCGATCGGCGACCTCGCGCCGCTCCCCAGCCCCGCCGGCCAGAGCGGGATGTTCTAGAGCAGTCGCCCGGGGTCCAGCTCGACGGGCGGGGTCGCGCCGTCGAGGACGATGCTCGACGCCAGCGCGGCCATCGCCGGGGCGGTCTTGACGCCGCCGCCTCCTTGGCCGACCAGCCACACGAAGCCAGGTGCGTCGGGGGGAACGCCGACGGCCGGGCGGCGATCGGGGCAGAACGTTCGCAGGCCCGCCCACGCGCGCCGGATCGACCGGATCGACAGGCCGAGCGCCTCGTTCACGCGCTCGATGGCGAGCGCGACGTCGAGCTCGTCGGGCTGGACGTCACACGGCTCCATCGGGGTCTCGTCGGCGGGCGACACCAGCAGGCCGCCCGCCTCAGGCTCGGCGTACCAATCGCCGGCGACATCCATGATCATCGGCCACGGCTCGACCGAGTCGGGTGCGATCGCCAGCGCGGCCGTGCGTCGGAGCGTGCGCAGCCCGAGCGTCGCGACCCCGGCGCGGGCCGCGACCACGTCCCCCCACGCGCCCGAGGCGTTCACGACGAACCCGGCATCGACCACGTCGCCGGCACCGTTCGACACGCGCCACCCGCTGCCGCGCGGCTCGATCATGAGCGCCTCCCAGCTCGTCGACACCACGGCACCGCGGGCGCGGACCCCGCGGACGTAGCCGGCGAGGAGCGATGCGACGTCGATCGTCATTGCGGTCGGCTCGTGCAGTGCACCTGCGGCGACGGCACCGTCCGCCAGCGTCGGCACGATGCGACGGGCGCCGGCTGCGTCGAGGCGTGTCGTGACGCCGGCGGTCGCGGTGGCGAGCGCGTCGAGCGCAGCCGCGTGCTCGGCCCCGGCGACCCACATGAGACCGCGCGGTGACAGCAGCGGATGCTCGCAGAATCCGTCGGGCGGCGACTCGAGGAACGCCCGGCTCGCGGTGGCGAGGTCGCAGACCGCCTTGTCGCCGACACTCGAGTTGAGCAGCGCGGCGGATCTGCCCGTGGCGTGGTGGCCCGGCTGCGCCTCGGTCTCGACGAGCACGACCGAGCAGCGCTGCGCCAGCTCGTACGCTGCCGATGCTCCGGCGATGCCTGCTCCGACGATGACGACGTCGGCGGTGACGGAGCTGGTCACGGCTCGGCACGATGGAGCAGGTCGGCGACGACCGACTCCATGTGCTCCATCGTGAACCGCTCGGCCTTGGCTTCGTCGCCGGCTTCGATCGCTTCGAGGATCCGGACGTGCTCATCCCAACTGAGCACGGCCCGCCGGTCGGCGAGGATCGAGAACACCAGCTCGGTCTGGTGCCGGAGCGGGCCGACGACGGCTTCGAGGTGGTCGTTGCCCGACGCTCGCTCGATCCCGATGTGGAAATCGCGGTGGCGCGCCGCGGCGCGCACGTGGTCACCTTCGCGGGACGCCCGGGCGCCCTCAGCGAGGCAGGTGCGGAGCGCGTCGAGATCGGTCTGGGTGCGATTGCGGGCGGCGAGCCGGGCGGCGTACGCCTCGATGACCGCACGCAGTTCGAGCAGCTTCGACGCCTGCAGTGGGTCGAGCTGGGACACATAGGCGCCGCGGCGCGGCTGCACCTCGACGAGCCCGCTGCCCTCGAGGGCGCGAATCGCTTCGCGGACGGGATTGCGCGACACGCCGAGCAGCTCGGCGAGCCGGTCTTCGTAGAGGCGTTCGCCGGGTGCGAGCTGACCGTTCATGATCAGCCGCCGGATCTCCTCAGCGACGGATTCGCGCAGCGTCAGGTGGCGTTCCCCGACCGTCATCAGCGCTCTCCAATCCGGCCCGGCTCACGCACTTCGCCAGTGTACGCGCCCCATCAGCCGAGCGAATGAGTGAGGGTCGTGCGGCCTCTGACTGCGAGAACCTCACGCGTCCGGGTGTGGGGTGTGGTCGGCGGGAACCACGAGGACGGGGCAGTGGGCGTGCTCGATCACCTGGTGGGCGGTGCTGCCGAGCCGGAGTTCGGGCCGGCCGCCGGAGCCCCGCCGGCCCACGACGATCAGCGATGCGTCGAGGTCGGTTGCCGCCCGCAGCAGGACGTCGACGGGGGAGCCGTCGAGCACGAGCGACTCGACATCGTTGCACTCGCCGTCCAGCGTCGAGCACCACTCGATGACCTCGCGTGCGATCTCCGGGCGGTGATCGTGCGAGGCGACATGCTCGCCGTCGATGACCCCGTCGATCATCCGGGTGAGCCCGACCGCGTGCACCACGACGAGCGGGCGTTGGGTACGTGCCGCCTGGCGCGCGGCGACGTGCATCGCGCGCTGGCCGTTCGCAGATCCGTCCACCCCCACGACGACGGGGTGGCGAGCGTTGGTGTCCATGGTCCTCCGTTCGAGCGCCCGCCGACGCTGCCTGCGAGTTGCCCACGGTCAGTGTGGCTCGTGGGTGACTCCGTGTTCCAGGGGCGAACGACCCGGTACCCGATCGGCAGGTCGGCCAGACTGGACCCATGCCGATGTACACACGTGATGGGGCGGCGCTCCACTTCGACCTGGAGGGGCCCGCCGACGGGTACCCGGTCCTGCTGATCGCCCCCGGCGGCATGCGTTCTGCGAACGACAAGTGGAATGCGATGCCGTGGAACCCGCGCCGCTCGCTCGCCGACACGTACCGGTTGATCGGCATGGACCAGCGCAATGCGGGCCGCTCCACCGCACCCGTTTCGGCCAGCGATGGCTGGGCCACGTATGCGGGCGACCAGCTCGGCCTGCTCGATCACCTCGGCGTCGAGCGGTGCCACGTGGTCGGGATGTGCATCGGCGGGCCGTACATCATCGGGTTGCTCACGGCCGCGCCCGAGCGCTTCACGTCGGCGGTGCTGCTGCAACCGGTCGGGATCGACGGCAACCGTGATGCGTTCGACGACGTGTTCGACGGTTGGCGCGCCGAGATCGCCGCCGACCACCCCGAGGCGGCGCCAGACGACTGGGCGGCGTTCAAGTCGAACATGTGGGATGCCGAGTTCGTGCTGACCGCAACACGTGATCAGGTCGCGTCGATCACCACGCCGATGCTCGTCGCCATGGGGAACGACCAGTACCACCCGTCGTCGACGTCGCGCGAGATCGCGTCGCTCGCGCCCTCCGTCACGTTCATCGAGCGTTGGAAGGACGACGAGTCGCTCCCGGCTGCCGGCGCAGCGATCGGCGAGTTTCTGGCCCGCCACACACCGGTCGGGGAGGGCGATGGGCGATAGCGGAGGCGTCCGACGTGCGACGGAGGGCCGGTCGGGGTACCTGACCCTCGTGTCGTCGCGCCCGCACCGCCGCCGACATCGCCACGTGTTCCGTCGCCTGCTCGCCGTGGTGATCGCGGGCGCCGTGTCGCTCGCAGCGACGGCGTGCGACGGTGACACCGGATCGACGACCAGCGAACCGGGGTCACCCGTGGTCGGCGTCGACGCGTACGTCACGGTGATCGCCCGCTTCCTACCGCCGTCGCTCGATCCGGAGTCGTTGCCGGTCGTCTACGTCGTCCCTGCGAGCGGTGATGCACTCCCGATCGAGATCCAGGTGGGGGTGATCGAGGCGCTCGCGCAGGGCTACGACATCCGATTCGTCGATGTCGTCGATGCGGCGCTCGATGCGGCATCGACGGAGGAGTCGCCGCGCGACGAGGGGACCTTGATCGGGTTGGGCCGCATCAAACCGGACCCGCCGCACCAGGTGCGCGTCGAGCTGTATCGGGGTCGAGATCGCGTGAGCGGTCATCTCGTGACGTTGCGCAACGACGGTGGTGTCTGGGTGATCGGCGACTCCGAGACGGTCACCCCGGAGGTGTTGGTCGGTGACGGATGACGCAGCACTCCCCGTCGACACCGAGCCGGCAAGCGGTCCCGATCTGCGACCGATCGCTGTCGGCGCTGTCGGCGGGGTCGGCCGGGCGATCTGGCACTGGCTGTTCGGGCCGGGCCCGCAGGCCCGCCTGACGATCACCCATTGCGTTCACAGCGCGGCCGAGGCCTTCTTCACGATCTCGATGGCCGGTTCGATCTTCTTCAGCGTGTCACCCGACGCGGCCCGGCCCCGCGTGCTGCTGTTCCTCGTGCTCACGCTGGCACCGTTCCTCGTCATGGCGCCGCTCATCGGGCCGCTCGTCGATCGTGTCCGAGGTGGCCTCCCGGTGGTCATGATCGCCACGTTCGCGCTCCGGGCGGTGCTCGCGCTCGCCTTGGCCGAACACCTCCGCACGCTGCTGCTGTTCCCGCTCGCGTTCGGGGTGCTCGTCGTCGCGAAGACGTACTCGGTGACACGCAACGCACTCGTTCCGTCGATCGTCGATGACGAGGACGACCTCGTTGCCGCCAACGCTCGGCTGTCGCGCACCTCCACGATGGCGGGGGCGATCGCAGCCGGGCTCGCAGTCGCCGTCTACACGTCGACGTCGGCGGCGGTGACGCTCGTCGTCGGGGCAGCGCTGTACCTGGTCGGTGTGGTGTCGGCGTGGTGGTTGCGGGCGGTGACCCCGCCCGTCGCACCGCTCGATCACGACGCCGAGATCGAGCTCGTGCGCCCCGACGTGTCGGGAGCGGTGTGGGACATGATGGCGCTGCGCGCTGCCATCGGGTTCACCGTGTTCCACCTCGGCTTCTCGCTGCGGTCCGAGGGAGAACCGACATGGCTGCTCGGTGCGGTCATCCTCGCGAACGGGGTCGGCGGGTTCACGGGGACCATCGTGAGCCCGTGGCTCCGCCGGCACCTCACCGAGCGGGCGATGCTGACTGCGGCGCTCGTCGCTCCTGCGGTGGCCATCGCGATCTGTGGGCTGGTGTTCAACCGGATCACCCTCGTCGCGGCGATCTACGTGCTCGGCCTCGCCGTGAGCGTGGGCCGGCGCGCCCTCGACGCCACCATGCAGCGGCTGGCACCGCACGCTCGGCGCGGTCAGGTGTACGCGATGCTCGAGACCCGGCTCGAGCTGGTGTGGGTGCTGGCGGCATGCCTCGCGGTCGCCATCCGCACCCAGACATGGCTGGGCGTGATCGGGTTGGCGGTGTTTCTCGCAGCGACCGCGGCCGCGCACCTGCGCCGTATCCGGACCGGCCCGATGCTGCGTCCTGTCGGACGGGTGGAACTCGCCGACCGGCTGATCATGCGCGCCGAGACGCTCGCGTCGCGAGGGTATTTCGACGAAGCCGTGGTGCTCGCGAGGGCTGCCACGGAGGCGGCGCGATGGCCGGCGCACACGGGCGGCGACGCCGAGGTGGCTGCCCGCGACGCGATCTCGCACGCGCGTCGCGTCGTCGACGAAACGCGAGCACCCAACGCGTGAGGTTCTTGCGGACTCTGGCCGCAAGAACCTCACGCGTTCGTCAGAAGCTGCCTTCTTCGACGCGATTGATGCGCTGGAGGACGATCAGGTCTTCGTGGAGTTCCATCCAGATGTCGTGGTAGGAGCCGCACATGACACCGGTGAACATGTTGGACTCGCCGGCGAGCAGACGGGCGAGAGCACCGTCGAGCCGTTCGGTGTAGCGGGCCATCCGGCCGAGCGCGCCGGCGAACCCGTCGAGGGTCGGGCGGGCCGCGCCGTTGAGCGCCGTCACCTTCTCGATCACCGCGGCGTCGTAGGCGGCGTCGCTGTGGTCGTTCTGGGCGTCGCCCCGCATCTGCCAGTCGGTGCAGAGCTGCTTGAACTCTTCGTTGAGCGCGAGGAACTGCTCGTAGTGCGCGTGCAGCGCGGCGTGGGTGTCGGCAGGGCAGTACTGGTCGAGCAGCGCCTCCTGACGCTCCTTGCCCGGCGGCAGCAGGCCGTACATGTCGCGCTTCTCGATGTGGCGAACGAGGCCGGCGCCCACCATCTCGGCGAGGATGTCGGCGGGGTGGTCGCCGAGGCTCTCGCGGAAGCCGGCGGGCGTGACGTAGCCACGCACTCGCAACGTGTGCAACACCAGTGCCTCGTCAACAGCATCAGTTTCCATGCCGCCATGTTCGCCGCTCGCCGCAGCCGGCGCGGAATCGGTCGCATCGGCCGGCGCGGCGACCGAAGCACCGACGCCCGGCAGGTTGGCGATGTCGATGTCGGGGATCTTCACGCGCCCGCATGCGAGGAGTGCCTGCGCGACACCGAGCCGGGCGAGCGGCACGCGGAACGGCGAGCAGCTCACCGAGTCGAGCCCGAGCCGGACGAGGAAGTCGGCCGATGCGGGGTGCCCTGCGTGCTCGCCACAGGCGCCGAGCTTGATGTTGGGCTTGGTGACGCGAGCGGCTTCGCACGCGATGCGGACGAGCTCGCCGACGCCCTCCTGGTCGAGGACGGCGAACGGATTGGCGGGGAGGATCCCGAGCCCCTGGTACGAGGGCAGCAGCTTCGACTCGACGTCGTCGCGGCTGAACGCGTAGGTCATCTGCGTCAGGTCGTTGGTGCCGAACGAGAAGAAGTCGGCGTGCTTGGCGAGCTCGCCGGCGGTGAGTGCAGCCCTGGGCGTCTCGATCATGGCGCCCACCGTGACGACGGTGGACTTGAGCTCGGGATGTCCGATCTCGTCGAGCACGTCGCGGACCCAGTTGCGGGCGATCCGCAGCTCCTCGGCCTCGACGACGAGCGGGATCATCACCTCGACGTGGGGACGCTTGCCGCGCGCGAACAGGCTGGCGGCGGCCTGGCACAGCGCACGCACCTGCATCTCGTACAGACCGGGGCGGACCACACCGAGCCGGACGCCACGGGTGCCGATCATCGGATTGGCCTCGTGCAGGCGTCGCACGGCCGCGAACTCGGCGAGACCGTCGGCATCGAGCTCGCCGCGCGCGTCGCGTGCGGTCAGGTCGAGCAGGTCGGGGAGGAACTCGTGGAGCGGCGGATCGAGCAGGCGCACCGTGACGGGCAGCCCGTCCATCGCATCGAGCACGGTCTCGAAGTCGGCGGTCTGCGCGGCCTCGAGCTCGTCGAGCGCGGCCTGTTCGGACTCGGGATCGGCAGCGAGGATGAACCGCCGCATGATCGGCAGCCGGTCATGGGCGAGGAACATGTGCTCGGTGCGGCACAGACCGATGCCCTGCGCGCCCAACACCCGACCCTGGGATGCGTCGCCCTCGGTGTCGGCGTTGGCGCGTACCTGCACGTGACCGTGGGCGACGGCATCGGCCCACGCGAGCAGGGTGTCGAGCTCGGCGGGTGCCTCGGCGCCCGATGTACCGAGCCTGCCGAGGTACACGTGGCCGCTGCTGCCGTCGATCGTGATCTCGTCGCCCGAGCGCAGCTCCAGGTCGCCGATGCGAGCGACTCCGTCTTCGATGATCATCTCGCCGGCGCCGACCACGGCCGGGATCCCCCAGCCGCGGGCCACGACGGCGGCGTGCGACACCATGCCACCGCGGCAGGTGAGGATGCCCTTCGATGCCTGCATGCCGAGCACGTCGTCGGGGGTGGTCTCGGGGCGGACGAGGATGACGTCCTCGCCGCGGTCGCCGGCGTCCATCGCCTCGTCGGCGGTCATCGCGATTCGACCGCTCGCTGCGCCGGGCGAGGCGGGGAGCCCCGTGATGATCGGCGTCGCGTCCTCACCGCCGTCGAGGCTCTCGTGGAAGAACTCCTCGAGCTCCTCCGGTCGGACAGCGTGGATCGCCGATGCGATCGCTGCGCCGGTACCGATCTCCGCAGCTTGACGTACCGCAAGCGTGATCTGGCGTGCAAGGTCCCCTGGATTGTCCCCACTCATGGTCCGCGAACCTAGTCATGCCTCTGACCATCGGAGAATCGTGTGTCCCGTGCTGAGGAACACGGGCGGCGCGTGTCCTCCCGGCGGGCGAAGCCGTGCCCGGACGCGACAGCGGGGGGATGGGAGCACGTCGTGCTCCCATCCCCCCGCTCCTCCTGCGCCAGCGTCAGCGGGACGACGCGGGCAGTCGGCTCTCGATCAGAGCGTCAGGCACTGATCTTCCTTGTTGCCGGCGACCACGTTGCGGCCGCCGGTCGGCGCGGGCAGGTTGTCCTTGCACTGGAGGTTGCCCGACACGCGATTGCCGTTGACGGCGGTGCCGCCGAGGTTCTCGAAGAGCTGCACGTCGCCGGCCACGCCGACACCGACGCGGTTGCCGTTCGCGGCCACGGCGCCGGACTGCTGCTCGATCTTCAGGCCGCCGCCGATGCTGTTGCGGAGCACCCGGGCGATGCCGCCCTGCACGACCTCGACACCGCCGCTGATCGTGGAGTCGGCCACGACGACCGATGTCGCCTCGGTCGCCTGGACGCTGCCACGCACGCTGGTGAAGCTGGCGTTGAGGCGGGCGAACGGCTTGACCTCGACCGATCCGAGCACGGTCGTGCCGTTGAGGGTGCAACGAGCGAACTCGGGAACCTCGACGTTGTCGACGGCGATCGCGCCGATCGTGCCGGTGCACACGACGTTCTGGGGCTGGGCGCTCACGGTGGCCGGGACGGCGACCGCGCCGAGCGTCATGAGGCCGGCGGCGAGCAGGGTTGATGTACGCATGAGGGATCTCCTGGTGGTTCAGGGACGCTTCGGTGCGTCCGTCCCCACCAATGCACTCGGGAGTGGTCGGTGATACGCGACCGCGTCGATCAGTCGAGCGCAGCCACCACTGCCGCGGCGGCGTCGATCCGACCGTTGGCGCTCAACCCGTCGAGAGATTCGGGCCGGGCGGTCGACGTGACGGTGTCGATCACGTCGGAGATCGGTGCGCCGGGCATGAGGCGCGTGCTGATTGCCAACACGCCGCTGACGATCGGCGCCGAGGCCGATGTGCCTCCCCAGGTCGCGTACCGCGCGCCCGGGTAGGTACTGGTGATCGCGACGCCGGGAGCGGCGACGGAGATCCACGAGCCGCGGTTCGAGAACGTGGCCGCTGCACCCCTCGCTCCGTCGATCGACGCGACACCGACGACGTGCGGTGAGCCTGCGGGGTAGACCTCGACAGGCGAGGCGTCGTTGCCGGCCGCCGCCACCACGATCACCCCGCTGTTCGCGAGGTGTTCGAGCTGACGCTCGGCCACGGGCCCCCACGTGGGGCCGCCGAGGCTCAGGTTGACGATCGTGACGCCGCGCGCAGCCGCGAACGCCAAGCCCTGCATCACGGTCCAGGTCGTGCTCGAACCGTCGCTGTCGAGGACGCGCACCGGCAGGATTCGCGCTCCCGGTGCGACCAGCGCGACGAGGCCGGCGACGTAGGTGCCGTGGCCGAACGCTTCGTCGACGGCACCATTGCCGTTCTCGTCGACGCCGTTGGCCACCTCGCCAGGAGTCGCGTCGCGGTCGACGAAGTCGTAGCCGTTGGACAGCAGGCGGGAGCTGAGGCGTGGGTGGGCCAGGTCGACGCCGGTGTCGAGAACAGCGACGCGCACGCCGGTGGCGGGTGCCCCGGCGGGCAGACCGGCGTTGGCCAGCGCACGCTGCCGGATGCGATAGCCGGCGTCGCTCGCGGTCACCTGGGCGACGTCGAGATCGGTGAAGAATCGCTTGCGGAGCAGGAGTGCGTCGGTGGTGCCGAGCACGAGGTTGGGCTGAGCGAGGGCGATGCCGTCGGTGTTGAGGAGCGCGTCGATGACCGCCTGCGGGTCGGTGGTGGGCTCGAGCACGAGGCGGTGGACGAGTTCACCGGGGCCGAGCGGTTCGAGCGGGATCGTCGCCCCCGTCGCCGCGGCGACGGCCTGCGGGTCGGCGTCGGGCGTGAGCTCGATCACGTACTCGCCGGGCGCGATGTCGGGCCAGTCGGGGGCATCGGCCACCGAGGTGCCGGTCACGGTGAGCGCAGCCGCGCACGTCGCGACGGTGATGACCGCGACGGTGATGACGAGGTGGGTGATTCGATGCATCTCGGGGACCTCGGTTGACGTCTGGACCGGCGGACGGGTCGGAGGCACATCCATGCGATCCGGGGACCGGATTGATACACGAGTTCGCAACCGTCTGCCCGACGGAGCGATCACATCGTGCCCGACACCACGAATCCCGACCACCACCACGGATGTGGCGCTCGTACGCGCTGGGCGAGCTGAGCGGTCCGCAACGCCGCCGCCGCCGTCGTGCCCGACGCCAGCGCACGATGCAGGTCGTCCATCAGGTCGGCCGTCATCGCATCGTGCGCGGGCCACAGCGACATCACGACGTTGTGTGCGCCGGCGAGGAGGAACCCGTACTGAGCGCCGAGCACCTCCTCGCCGTCGCCGACGACCGCGGCGCCGGTGTCACACGCGCTCAACACCACCACCGACCCGTCGAGGTCGAGCTCGGCAGCACGATGCGCAGAGAGCCATCCGTCGGCGAGACGGACGCCCGACTGGAGTGGCGAGCGCTGGCGATGGACACCGTGCGAAGCGAGGTGGAGCACGCCCGGTCTGCGGTGTCGACGGATGGCGTCCAACGTCGCTGCATCGTCGATGAGCAATGAGCAGGTGGGGCCCAGGCGGGCGGCGACGCGCGCGGCCTCGGCCTTGGCGGCTGGCACACCGCCCCCCTGGACCCCGACGACGACCGATGCCGCGCCCGCACGCGGCGAGCGTGGCGCGGCGAGCATCGGGCTGGGGGTGGTCGACACGATCGCCGCGTCGATCAGGGTCGCGCCGGACGGATGGATGCCGACTGCGGCGAACGGCACCGACCAGAGCGGCCCGGTGGGTGCTACGACGACACGGAGCGGTTCCCTGCCCGCGGCTGCGGCGAGCACGTCGCCGACCGGGCCGAGCACCATCTCGCCCAACCGCTGCGTACGTCGTTCGGCGGTCGCCGCGATCGACGGCAGGTCTGCTGCCACGCCCGCCGACCGCAACGCCCAGGCACGCCGGCCGTCGGCATGGAATCGCTCGAGCTCATCGGCGACATCGGCCGGCCGGACGATGTCGGCGTGCCAGGTCGTGCGACCCCCCTGCTGGGCGAACACCCCGATCGCCGGGCCGGCTCGGTGGTACATGAGGACGAGGTCGGCGGCGAGCGGGCTTCCCGCCGTCCACTGCACGCGCCCGGCGAGGTGTGCCGGTGCCGGGCGCAGGTCGAAGCGGGTGCGCTCCAGCCGCTGTTCCAGATCACGGGCACGGTCCTCGAGCAGCCTGCGTTCGCGCAGCGAGGTCGCGTCACCGGCGCCGAGCAGTCGGTCGTAGACCACGTCGAGCTCGACCTCGAGCTCGACCACCTCGGGCCGATCCTCCCGGACGGCGCGCCGGCGCAGGTCGAGGATCGACCGGCTGCGGCCACGATCGGCGGCGGCGAACGCCCCCTCGACGTCGCCATCGGCGAGGCGCAGGGCGACGAGGTCGTCGTAGCACGAGATGGATTCGGCCGGGAACATCCGCAGCAGCGAGTGGTGGTTCAGACGGCTGCGGAGTGACTCGGCGATGTCGACGGCCGACTCGACATGTTCCCGCGCGTTGTCGATCCGGCCGCGCTGGAGGAGATGGTGGCCGAGCCGCTGCCGGGCTCGCATCGTGAGCGGGAGCAGGCTCGAGCGCTCGGCCAGGCGCAGCGCAGAACGCAGCCAACGCTCCCCTTCGGTACCGCTGGTGAGCTCGCCGAGTCGGAGTTGGGCCACGCATGCCTGGACCGGCCAGCGATCCTCGTCGGCGAGGGCGAGCGCCCTGCGCAACTGGTCGAGTGCGAGCGCTGTGAAGGCGTGGTCGGACGCCTCGATCCTCGCCAGCTCGAGCAACGATGCGACGGTCAGTGGCAGGTTGTCGGAGGCCTCGAACGCGTCGATCGCCGTGCGCAGCGCCGTGCGGGAACCGGCGTCGTCGCCGTCTCTGGCGAGACAGATGCCGAGGCCGAGCCAGGCGCGGCCCTCGAGCCAGCTGATCGGCGAGCGGGCGAGGATCTCGAGCGCATCCCGGTACCGGCGGACCGCCTCGTCGATCGCCCCGAGGCTGGCCAGGGCTTCGGCGGTCTCGACGAGGACGCCGCACGCGTCGTCGGTCCCGGACTCGACGATCCGTTCCGCCCGCGAGAGCCATGTCAGTCCCTCGTGGTAGTCGCCGAGACGGCACAGCATCGCCCCGAGGTTGGCCGCCGCCTTGACGACGTCCTCGCGTTCGCCGAGCTCCTCCAGGAGCGGGAAGGCACGCTGCAGCCCGCCGATGGCGTCGTGGGCTCGCCCGAGCATGTCGAGCACACCGACCCGGTTGATCTCGAGTTGCGCGAGCAGGAGTGGGTCCGATTCCACCGAGGCGATGCCGATCGCCCGCTCGTAGTCGGCCAGGGCTCCGGTGTAGTCGCCCGTCGTCTCCCGGCACAGGGCCCGGTTGCTCAGCGCGCCGACCGCGATCGTCGCGTGGGCGGGGTCGGCACAGACGTCCGGGCCACCGTCGCCGTCCAGCAACCGGTCGATGACCCCGGTCGCGATCGCCTCGGCCTCGTCGTGGCGACCGAGGTCGTCGAGCACGGCCACCCGTCCGACCGCGCAGCGGTCTGCCTCCAGGAGTGCGCCTTCGAGCCGGAACGCGCGCTCGGCGCGGTCGATCAGGTCGATCGCCACGTCGGCTCGCCCGCTGCGCGCCCGCAGCTCGGCGAGGAGGTACAGCACGTCGCCGCGCTCGCCGGTCTCCTCCAGTGCGCGTTCGGCGGCAACCGTGGCATCGGCGACGCTGCTGGCCGCGAGCGCACGGATCTCCTCGACGACGTCGTGACGCTGCGGCTCGGTCATCGAGGTGTGTCGGATCGGCGGCGGGCCCGGTGGGTTGCCGACGAGTCGCTCATTCGATGTCGATGTCGACGGCGGCGTCGAACGAATCGGTGGCGACGAACATCGTCATCCGCCCGGGCAGGACGACGGCGTCGAACTCGCCGAGGTCGTCGGCGAGGACGAGCGCGAGCTCGTGACCGGTCGGGTCGACGAACTGGATCGCGCATGCGGTCGGGTCGACCGCTGTGACGTGGCCGCGCAGCACCCGCTCGTCACCGTCGGGCGAGGGGGTGACGTCGAGCACCACGATCGCCCCGCCGGCCTCGATGACGAGCTGGCGGTGATCGGTGGTGGCGGTCGAGCGGACGGCTTCGAGGTCGCGCTCCGACGAGTCGAGCACGATCGAACCGATGATCGACCAGCCGCCGGCCGGGGTCCATCGCCCTGGCGTGCCGCTTCCGTCACGGCGTAGGTGGCGGAGACCCTGCTCGAGGTCGTCGTCGGAGGGGAAACGCCCGCTCATGTTCGTGATCCTTCCGGGTTGGTGGTCATCGCGTCGACGATCGTGCGGAGGTGGGCGAGGCATCGACCGCGCGTGGGGCCGATGCTGCCGATCGGGATGCCGAGTTCTGCCGCGATGTCGGCGTACCCCGGCTCGTCGGGCCGCAGGTAGAGGGCCTCGAGGAGTGCGCGGCAGCGTGACGGCATCACGCGGAGCGCCGCTCGCAGGAGGTCGCCGTCGGCGCTCCGGTCGGCGTGCTCACGAACCGAGTCGTGTGCAATGGCGCTGTCGGCGAAGTCGGTCGGCGTCGAACGGCGACGGGACTCGAGCAGCCGCCAGGTGTGGCGGCGAGCGATCGTCGACAGCCAGGCGGCGAGCCGGGAGTCGTCGGCGATGCGATCGATGCTGTCGTGGAGGATGGAGAACGAGATCTGGACGATCTCGTCGGCGTCGTGCTCAGTCGCGCCGTAGGAGCGGGCGATCGACGCGACGAGACGGTGGTACTGGTCGTACACCGCGCGCCACGCATCCTGGTCGCCGGCGCGACACGCCGCGATCAACGCCTGATCCGATGGCATGCCGCAGTCTCGCAGCCCGACCCCGGCTCGCGTGACGTGCACGCCGGTCCGAGCCGGGTCGGCGGTGCGGGCGCTCATGCCGGACTCATGCTCCGCTCATCTGCGTCTGATACACGCCGCCACTGCGATCACCCATCACGGTGCGCGACCGGCAATGATGTGACGTGCTCATGCACGCCAGGCGCGTTCCGCACACTGGCTGACGTACGAACGAGCACAACCGAGAGGGGTCGCGATGAATGACGACGACACGGTGGACGAGACGGTGACCGGAGGTGAGGCCGAGGTACTCGGCCTGAGCCGCCGCGCGATGATCGGCGGCCTCGGCGCTGCAGGCGCGATCGGGTTGGCGAGCGCGCTCACCGGTGCCACCCCGGCGACGGCCGCAGTGGACGTGACCGAAGCGATCGAGGCCCCGACTCCCGGACTCGTGTACCTGCCGCTCGACGCGTTCGCGTTCGACGTGGCCCGTACGTCGGGCACGCCCTATCGGCTCCACCAGATCCTCACCGGAATGCAGCCGAGCGACGCGCCCGGCGAGATCTACGCGTCGTTGCCGATCCCGATCGGGTCGGTGGTGAAGAAGATCAACGTCGCCTACGTCGGCCAGCCGATCATCGCGATCACCCGCCGGACGTTCGGCACCCAGACGCTGCTCGACGCGATGACCCTGGCGAGCCTGCCGGCCGGCATCAACCCGGCGACCGCCACGGTCACCGTCGACGTGCCGCTCACGCCTGGCGCCACCTACGCGATGAAGGTGTTCTGCTCGGCCGGCCAATCGATCTTCGGCATGGAGGTCGGCTATGTCCCCGCAGCTCAGGCGTTCATCCCGTTCGCCGGCGCCCAGGCGCGGGTGTTCGACTCGCGCGACACCACTCGGTTCAGCCCCGACGAGGAGCGCACGATCGATCTGTCGTCGAAGTTGATCACCACCGCCCGTGCCGCCGTGCTGAACATCACCACCACCGCGACCGCAGGCCCGGGCTTCGTGGCAGCGTTCGCGGACGGCGTGACGTATCCGGGCAACTCCACGGTCAACTTCTCCTCTGCCGGCCTCACGGTCGCGAATGGGGCTGTCGTCGCGATGACCGCCGGCAGGATCAAGGTTCGCTGCGGCCCGGCCGCCACCCACGTCCTCGTCGATGTCGTCGGCTCGCTCCTGTGAGCGCCTGCCTCAGGCGGCGATCCGTTCGAGGTCGGGCTTGACGTCGCTGCAGAACAGATCCATGGTGCGCTTCGCCTCGTCGAGCGTCATGTCACCCGTCGGGATCTGCAACACGATGTAGTCGGTCATGCCCGACTCGAGGATGCCGCCGAGCCGCTCCTTGATCTGCTCGGGCGTGCCGGCGCCGGCCTGGATCGCTTCGTCGATGTGGCTGAGGATCCGGCGTAGCGGCCCGAGGGCCGCGTCGGCGGCATCGTCGCCGAGCACCTCGGCGTCCCACTGGTGAACTGCGTGGGTGCGACGCATCAACCCGTTCATGCCACGGGTCGCGATGTCGAGCGCCCGGTCGGACTGCTCGTCGATCGCGAGCAGCATCGTGCACGCGACGCGAGGTGCTGATCCGGGCGCGTCCATACGCACGTCGTCGTTGCGGTGCGCGTTCCAGGTGTCGACGTACAGGTCGTATGCGTCCTTGCTGATCGGGCCGGGCCAGATCAGGTTGAGGCCGAACCTGCCGGCCGTGACCGGGCTGCCCGGATACCAGAACGGGATGTGGCTCTGGACCGGCATGGTGGACATCGGCATCGTGCGGAAGTCGTAGTACTTCGACTCCTCGGCGCTGATCTCGCCGGTCTTGAAGGCGCGGCTGATGATGCCCAGGATGTCCTCGAAGCGGTCGGTCGACTCGGGCCAGTTGCTCCCGAACCAGTAGTGCTCGATCGGGGCGACGCCACGGCCGACGCCGAACTCCATGCGCCCGTTGGTGAGGTTGTCGGCGATGCAGAGGTCTTCGATCAGCCGCACGGGGTGGTGGAGCGGGAGCAGCTTGACCATCGGGCCCATGCGGATGTTCCGGGTGATCTGCGACGCAGCCGCGATGAACATCTCCTGGTTGGGCGCCATGCACAGGTCGGACCCGTGGTGCTCGGCGAGGTAGTACCCGGTGAAGCCGGCCTCGTCTGCCATGCGCACGAGGTCGAGCCGGTCGCGTAGCAGCGCCGGTGTCGACGTGCCGGGAATCGCCTCGATGTGGTCGAAGATGCCGAACGTCGGTGTGGTCATGTGGCCCCCCGGAGGATCGATGATCGAACCCGGAGATCGTCGCGCGTCGACCGGCGCAGCGCAGTGTCGGCGGTTAGCCGGTGGCGAACCGCCGCAGGGTTTCGCATTTGTTCCCAGAGTCGCACCTGGGTGTTTCGCAGCGCTCCGTCATCGTGGGTCACGCACGCAGCACCTCGCTGCCCGACCCCCAGGAGATCCCATGTCCAGCACCCGCCGCCCCCATCGACTCGCTGCACTCTGCGCACTGGGCGCCCTCACCCTGGCCGCCTGCGGCAGCGACGACGACGCCACGCCGGCCGCCGCCGACACCGAGACGATGGCCGACACGATGACGGAGACGATGGCGGACACGATGGCGGACACGATGACCGACACGATGGCCGACACGATGGTCGACACGATGGCCGACGCCGAGACGATGGCCGACGCCGAGACGATGGCCGACACGATGGCGGACACGATGACGGACGCCGAGACGATGGCCGACACGATGACGGACACGATGACCGACGCCGAGACGATGGCGGACACGATGACCGACGACATGGTCGAGCTCGCCGCGTATCAGACGCTGCCGATCACCGACGTCGACGGTGTGACGTTCACCCTGCACGACCTCGCAGGCACCCCGGTGTTCGTGGAGGCGTTCGCCACGTGGTGCCCGAACTGCCGCGAGCAGCTCGGCCGGACGAACGAGGCCGCTGCGCAGCTCGGCGACGGTGCCACGGTGCTCGCCCTCAGCGTCGAGACCGACCTCGCGGCGGCCGACGTGGCCGCCTACGCCGCCGAGAACGGCTTCGACTCGGTGCGTTTCGCCGTGATGTCGCCCGAGCTCCTCGCGGCGCTCGTCGACGAGTTCGGCAACTCGATCGCCAATCCGCCAGGCACCCCGTGGTTCCTGCTCGACACGATGGGCAGCGCCGGTGAGCTGATGACCGGCGGCGAGTCGGCCGACGAGATCGTCGCCGCCGTCCAGGCGCTCGGCTGAGCGGCGCACGCCGATGTCGCAGTTCGTCGAGGCGTTCACGCTGGGCAACGCGGCCATCCTGTCGAACGTCTGCCTGCTGCCGCTCTACCCGGGTCTGATGGTGATGCTCGCCGGCCGCAACGGTTCGCTCGATGCGGTCGGTGAGCCCACCCTCTGGCAACGCATCGCTCCAAAGCTGCTCGGCTTCGCGGTGCTCGCCGGGATCATCACGTTCATGGTGGTGCTCGGGTTCCTGCTGCATCAGGTGCAGCGCAGCGTCGCCAGCATCCTCGACTGGATGCTGCCGCTCGTGTACGGGCTCGTGATCGTGCTCGGGGTGGCGATGCTCGCGGGCCGCAATCCGTTCGCGCGGCTCGCCACCGTGAACGCCCCGATCGTCGGGAGCCCGGTCGGCTCGTCGTACCTGTACGGGATGTTCCTGGCGCCGATGACGCTGCCGTGCACGGGGCCGATCATCGTGTCGGCGTTCGTGCTCGGCGGTGTCGCCGGGACCGGCGCGCTGGTCGACCAGCTCTGGTACTTCGTGGCGTTCGCGTTCGGCTTCGGCTGGCCGCTCGTGCTGCTGCCGTTCCTCGCCGTTCCGCTCCAGCGCCGGATGACGCGCTGGATGGCACAGCACCACCGTGCGATCTCGGTGGCGTCGGGTGTGGTGATGCTCGCGGTGGCCGTGCTCGGACTCAACGCCGAGTTCGGCTGATCACGGCGTGCGCCTCGTCACGCCTCGTCGCGGATCACCTGCAGACCGGCCGGGTCGACCAGGCTGCCGTGCAACCGCAGGTTGTGGTTGTGGCCGACGTGGTGGAGACCGAATGCCGACTGGATCGCGGTGTACATGCCCATCGCGTCGAGGGTGTTGTTGACGCTCTGCTTCGCGAGCGTGAGCCCGAACATCGGGCGACGGGCGATGTGCTCGGCGAGCGCGAGCGTGGTCGACTCGAGTTCGTCGCGAGGCACGACCTGGTTCACCATGCCGCGCCGGTAGGCCTCGTCGGCCGTGATCGGCCGGCCGGTGAACAGCATCTCCTTCGCGAGGCGCGCACCGGCTTCGAACGCGTGCGTGAAGTACTCGTGGCCGTTCATGCTGAACGCGACCACCGGGTCGGCGAAGGTCGCGTCGTCCGAGCACACGACGAGGTCCATCGGCCACACGAGCATCAGTCCGCCGGCGATCACCTTGCCCTGGACCTGCGCGATGGTGGGCTTCGGGATGTTGCGCCACCGCCAGCACATGCCGACGTACATCTCGGCTTCGGTGGCCATGTAGCCCTCTGCGCCGTCGGCGCCGAAGCAGCACCAGGTACCAATCGGGTCGATGTCGCTCATGTCGGTGCCCGCTCGCAGGTCGTGGCCCGACGAGAAGTGGTTGCCGTCCGCCGCCAGGATGATCACGCGCACGTTCTCGTCGCGGGCAGCGACGTCGAATGCCTCGTTCAGCTCGCTGATCATGCGGTAGTCCTGCGCGTTCGCCACCTCGGAGCGAGCGAGCACGATCCGCGCGACGCGAGGGGCGGGTTGCTCGTAGCGGATGTGCTGCCAGGCCGGCTGGTCGATCGCGGCGTCCATCGGTCCAGTCTCGCACCGCGTCGGTCGCGCGATCGGCGCAGAGCATCGTCCTCCGTCGCGCGTCCGTCGGTTGTCTGTGAGTTGTCCGTAAGTTGTCCCGGATTCGTCCCTGATCCGTCCAGGCCTCTGGTCTCGGCTGCGGCGGAGTGCTTCAGCTGGCGGCATGGACGAACTGTTCGGACTCCCCGCCCACCCGCTCATCGTGCACGCGCCGGTGGTGCTCCTCCCGCTCGCCGTCGTCGGAGTCGCGGTGATGTTCCTGCGTTCGGCGTGGTACGTCCGGTTCCGGTGGCCGGTTCTGCTGATCACCGCGGTGGGGACGTTCGGAGCGGTCATCGCAGCGAGCACCGGTGAGGAGTTGGAGGAGCGTGTGGAGGAAGGCGCCACCGCCGCGGCGAGGCAGGCGATCGAGGAGCACGCGGAGGCGGGCGAGGCGGCGCGCCTGCTGGCGATCCTGTTCCTCGTCGCTGTGGTCGCCTACGTCATCGTGCCCTGGTTCCTCGAGCGCCGGGCGCGTGCCGCCGCGACGGTGGACGCCGGCGCGGTGGACGCGGCCGCACCGGGCAGGTCGTTGCCACGGTGGCTCACGCCGGCTCTGATGGTGTTCGTCGCGGTGACCGCAGTGGGATCACTCGTCACGATCATCGACGCCGGCCACTCCGGTGCCGACTCGGTGTGGGGCGATCTCCCCGCCGGCGAGGTCGAGGACGACGACGACTGACGGTCCGTCGGACGGCGCGGGCAAGATCGCGAGGCGCGCATCATGCGGCTGGCGCCCGTCAGCCAGGAGATGTCGCTCAACTTCATCGCCCAGTCGGTGCTCGGGCTGCCGAGTAGCTACTGACGCCCGGTCCGGGTGCTCAGATCGCGAACTCGACCGCGGGCCACATCACCACGAACGCCAACGCGAGGTCGTCGCTCACCCCGGGCGCCGTGCGCACCGAGCGAAACGCGAACGGCACCGGACCGCCGGGCCGGACGAGGGGGCGCTGGTCGGTTTGCAGCCACACGAGGGAGACCCGCCGCCGCCGGAGGTAGGCCCCATCGGGCACGAGCCCCGAGCCGGCGTCGAGCACCCGCACGGCGCGTGCGCGGCGCGTGGCGCCGCTGCTGGTCCGGGTGAGCGTGGCCACGTGGACGCCATCGATCGTGACGGGGACGCCGTCGGCCAGCAGCCGTTCGCCGTCGGGGACGAGGTACTGGGTGGGCAGCGCGACGAGCACGTGACGGCCGTCGGCCGCGACCCCGTGCATCCCGCCGTCGTCGCGCCAGAACGTCACGGGACCGAACGGTGTACTGCGGTATCGCCGGCGCGCGCCTGTCGGGATCTGCACAGGGGTCATTGCTAGCGCATCCGTCGCCGGCAACTCGTTCGACCCGTCACGACATCGCCGACGAGCGCGATCGCATCGTGGTGCCCGATCGGTCGGAGCACCACCTCGCACGCGTCCGACGGGTGCGGTGCGTCGCTGAGCACCTCGACCGACCAGAGCCCTCGCGGCCCCGCGTCGAGCACCGTCAGGGTCCGGTCGACCGGGCGACCCGACCATCCGCCGGTGACGCGCCAGGCGCCGACGAAGGAGCCGAGCATGCTGAGCGCGTCGCGGGCGCTGCCGTGCTCGGCGATCGACGCGATCGCGGTGTCGATCGCACCGGCCGTCGTCATCACGAGCTCGCGCTCGGTCGGCGCGTCCGGCGCGACCGGCTCGCCGATCCGGAGCTTCTGGGCGAGCAGTGCGGGCAGCAGCTCGAGGCGCGTCGCAGTGATGACGACGGCGTCGCCGGTGACCGTGGTGAGCACGGCGCGACCCCGTTCGTCCCAGCCGACGTGGACCGTCGCTGCGGGCTCGATGTCGAACCGCTCGATCGCCGTGACGCGACGTGGCAACGTGGCGATCCGTGTGATCTGGGCGACGGCCGGGTGCACGGTGCCGGCGATCGTGACCCCGGCGTCGTCCCAGTCGGCGGGGGCGGGACGGTCGCCGATCTGGTGCTCGACGAGTTGCATCAACTCGTCGACCGTGGCGTGCAGCGTCATGTCGAACCGGTCGTACCTCATCCGAAGATCCCCCCGAACGCGCCGCCGAGCGCATCGCCGACACCGTCCACGAATCCGGACCCGGCGTCCCAGGCGGCGCCGGCCGCGTCGCCAGCGGCGTCCCAGCCTGCGCTCGCCGCGTCGGTCGTGGCTGTCCATGCGTCGGCGACGGCGCCACTGCCGGCGTCCCAGGCGGCGCCGGCCGCGGTGCTGAGATCGTCGATGCGGTCGCCGACCCACTGTGAGATCTCGTCACCCCACGCGTCCCAGATCTCGGCGCCGATCCACACGATGCCCGTGGCGACGACGATGCCCGCGGTGACCGGGTTGGGGGCGACGAGGAACGCCAGCGTCGACGCGCTGAAGGCGGTGCTGGCGACATCGGCGACGTAGCCGGCACCTTCACGTTCGAATGCGTCGACCGGGTTTCCTTGCTGCCACAGGTCGTACGCACCGACCCCTGTCGAGAACGCCGCCCCGGCGATCCCGGCCCCGCGGAAGAACCGGTATGCCCCCGGCGTCTGCAGCCACGTGCCCACGCCGGCGGTGGACGGATACGACCGCAGGACGTTGGCGAGCCTCGCGCCGATCGCGCCGTTGCTGAACACCGGGACGTCGGCGCCTGCGGGTCCGGTCAGCCACCTGAAGACGCGCCAGGTGCGCAACCCGCCGGCGGCCACCTGACCGTACGGGAACCCGTCGCGGGCTCCGTGCCAGAACGAGAACACGTCGCCGGCGAAGAAGTCGGCGACGTCGCGGGCGAGTTCGGAGACGTCGGCGCCCTCGGCGGCACGCACCAGTTGCTCGAGGAACGTCGCGATCGCGATCGCATCGTCGGTGCTCTCGCGCACGAGCGTGAGCGCGCCGGCGGCGTTCGCCGAGAGGTCGGCGGCGCGTGCCGTTCGATCGAGGACGATCGAGATGTCGCCCAGGTCGTAGGCCACCACCTCGCGTGCGAACCGTGCCGCCTCGAGGGCGGCGAGGGTGTCGATCGCCAGCGCCGGCACCTCAGCCCCGCTCCACCCAGGGTGCGGGCCGCGACGGGAGTTGCGGACGGGATCCGAGCCACTCGCCGGGCTGCGCGTCGCGCGCCCGCCGATCCCACGCCGCGGCCGAGTACTCGTACGAGGCGAACGCCGCCGTGTAGCGACGGCACACCTCGGCGCGGTGCCTGCACTCGCTCGCCAGGTCGGCGCAGTGCGCCGCGGCCGACCGGCACCGGCCGGTGAGGTCGTCGATCCGCTCGACGAGCCGGGCGGTCACCGCGGGTGCGGTGACCGGTTGCTCCAAGCCGCGACGCTCGACGGCGCGGGCGGCGACGGAGAGTCGCTCGGCCTTCGCGTCGAACGTCGCGGCGAACGCGTCGAACTCGTCAGCCGTGGGCACGGGACCCTCGTGGACACCTCATCGCGAACACGGTGCCATCGTCGCGACGGGACGCGCCGATGGCGATGGGGAGCAGTCCCCCCCACGCGTCAACGGGCGCCCGGCCACGAACTGTTGACCGGTCAAAATGAGCGTGGTACGTTCTGCGACGTGGAGACCGAGGGGGGTCGGAGCAGCCGTCGTGGCGATCGTGCCGTGACGATCCGCGACGTCGCAGCCGCGGCAGGGGTCAGCCACCAGACCATCGCCAATGTGCTCAAGACGCCCGAGCGGGTCTCGCCCGCCACGCGGGAGTTGGTGCTGCACCACATCGCCGAGCTCGGCTTCCGGCCGAACCGCATGGCGCAGAACCTCAGCAATCGCCGCAGCCGCCTGATCGGGTTCCGGGTCCAGGCGCGCAGCTCGCTCGCCACCGGCGGGATCCTCGATGCGTTCCTCCACTCGCTCGCCGAGGGCGCCGAGGAGATCGATCACCACATCGTGCTGTTCTCCAGCCCTCCGGGCCTGAGCGAGGTCGAGAAGGCGGCCGAGATGTACCGCGAGAGCATCGCCGACGCGTTCGTGGTCGCCGAGACCGAACCGGGCGACCTGCGCATCCACGCCCTCGTCGAGGCCAAGCTCCAGTTCGTCTCGTTCGGCCGCACCGACAGCGCCGTCCCCCACCACTGGGTCGACACCGACAACGTGCTCGGCAGCCGGTTGGCGGTGCGGCATCTGGTCGAACTCGGACATCGCGAGATCGGCTTCCTCGGATGGCCCGGCGAGTCGTGGGTCGGTCACGACCGGCGTGAGGGCTGGCACACCGAACTCGCCACCCACGGCCTCCATCACGGCGACGACACCGTTGCGGTCGCCGTCAACGATCGCCAGGCCGGAGCGTCGTCGGCCGAGGAACTGCTGCGAGCGCATCCGTCGCTCACGGCGGTCGTGGCGGTGAGCGACGAGCTGGCGCTCGGCGTGCAGGCCGCCGCCGATCGGCTCGATCGATCGATCAGCGTGGTCGGCTACGACGACAGCCCGATGGCGCTGTACGGCGGCGGCCTCACCACCATCCATCAGCCGATCCCCGAGATCGCCCGCCGCATCCTCCGGATCACGGCGTCCCTCATCGCCGGCGAACGGCTCGACCCCGTGCACGAACGCGTCGCGCCGCACGTGGTGATCCGCAGCAGCACCCGACCGCCCGGCTGACGGGTGGCGCACCGCCGGTGCCATCCGTCAGCCGGGTCACACGAATCATCGCCGGTCACGACCGCTCGGACCGACAGATCTGCACCACCACGCGGGAGCGAGATCCCGCACGCCCAGAACCGCACCGCCAGAACAGGCATGAGCAAGGAGCAACCCCATGAATCGATCCCATCGTGTGAGCGTCGTCGTCGTCGCTGCGCTCGTCGTCACCGCCGCTGCGTGCGGCTCCGACGACGACGCGACCGACACCGCCGCTGACACCGCTGCCGACACCGCGGCTGATACGGCCGCTGACACCGCGGCTGATACGGCCGCTGACACTGCTGCTGACACGGCTGCCGCTCCGACGGAAGGGGCCGAGCTCCGGGCGTGGGGGTGGGCTTCCAGCGAGACCGAGGACGCCGCTTTGACCGGTCTACTCGGCGAGTACGCGACCCAGTCCGGCACTGCCGTGACGTTCGAGCCGCAGCCCGAGTACGACACCGCGCTGCAGGCCGCACTCAGCGCCGGTGACCCGCCCGACTTCTTCTACGTCGACAGCTTCAAGCTGCCCGACCTCGCCGCCGCCGGAGCGCTCGCCCCCGTCCCGTCCGGTGCGATCACCGACCCCGACGACATCTACCCGTCCCTCCAGGCCGCGTTCACCTACGACGGCACGTGGTACTGCCCGCCGAAGGACTTCTCGACGCTCGGTCTCGTCTACGACGCCGACGCGCTCGCCGAGGCCGGCATCGAACCGCCGACCACGATGGACGAACTCGCCGCCGCAGCAGCCGCGCTCACCACCGACACCCGCACCGGCCTCGTCTTCGGCCCCGAACTCGCCCGCGCCGGCGTGTTCATGCTCGCCAACGGCGGCTACATCACCAACGACGACGTCACCGAGATGACGCTCGACACCGAGGGCAACCGGGCGGCGCTGCAGTACCTCGCCGACATGTTCGCTGCCGGTAACGCCGCCAAGCCGTCCGACATCGAGGCCGGCTGGGCGGGCGAGGCACTCGGCAAGGGCAGCGCCGCCATGGTGATCGAGGGCAACTGGATCGTCGGCTTCCTCGCCGACAACTTCCCGGATCGCAACTGGGGCGTCGTCGAGCTGCCCGAGGGCAGCGCCGGCCGGGGCACCTTTGCCTTCACCGTCTGCTACGGCGTCGGAACCGAGAACGAGTCGGATGCGGCGTGGGCCGCAGTCGATTACCTCACCGGCCCCGAGGGCGCTCAGAAGTGGACGGCGGCGTTCAACGTGATGCCCGCCCGCGAGTCGCTGGCCGACGCGTGGCTGGCCGACAAGCCCGAGCTCGAGCCGTTCCTCAACGGCGCCGACTACGCCCAGCCGTGGCAGTTCACGCCCGGCTTCGGCGACGTCGTCACCGAGTTCAACACCCAGTTCGAGCAGCTGATCGCCGGCGACATCACCGTCGACGATCTCGTCGTGTCCGTCACCGAGGCCGGCGAGAGCGTCCTCGGGTGACCGAGACGGCCTCCGCCGGCCCGGTATCGGGTTCCCCCGCCATGGGGGGTGCGGCCCAGACCGCACCCCCCTCGGTGAGGCGACGCAAAGGACGTGGCAACCGGGGTCGCAGCCAGCGCGCGACCCTGCACCGTCGTGACCCGCTCATCGGCTGGCTCTTCGCGGCACCGGCGCTGCTCGGCCTCGTCGTGTTCCTCGCGATCCCGATCGCGCTGACGCTGTGGGTGAGCTTCCGCGACTGGACCGGTCTCGGCTCGCCGTTCGACTCGGAATCGGTCGGCCTCGACAACTACCGCGAGCTGCTCACCGAACCGGGATTGCGGCGGCGCGACTTCGCGATCTCGCTGCGCAACACCTTCTACTACGTGATCATCGTGGTGCCGGTGCAGACCTTCTTCGCGATGTTCCTCGCGTTCCTCGTGAATCAGCGCTTCCTGCGGGGTCGGGGCGGGTTCCGCACGCTCCTGTACTTCCCCTCCGTCACCTCGTCGATCGCGATCACGCTGATCTGGCTCGTGCTGTTCGCCCAGTCGGGCATCGTCAACCGGATCCTCCCGTTCTCCGACATCAACTGGTTCGACGAACCGAACGGGCTCGTTCACAACCTGCTCGGCGTGTTCGGCGTCGACCGAGCACCCGGCTGGGCCGAGACCGAGGTGTTCGAGCTGCGCCTCTGGGATTGGCTGAGCGGACCATCGGTGGCACTGCTCACGATCATGCTCCTCGCGATCTGGACGACCAGCGGCACCATGATGCTGATCTTCCTCGGCGGGCTCCAGAACATCAGCCGCGACATCGAGGAGGCTGCAGCGGTCGATGGCGCGACGTGGTGGAAGCGGTTCAGGTACGTGGTCCTCCCGATGCTGCGCCCCCAGATGTACCTCGCGGTGACCCTGGGCGTGATCGGTACCTGGCAGGTCTTCGATCAGGTGTACGCGTCCAACCTCGGCGGGCCGCAGAAGACGACCCTCACGCCGGCGTTGCTCGTCTACCTGCAGGCGTTCGACAACTCGCAGGCCGGCCTCGCCGCCGCGACCGCCGTGATCCTGTTCTTCATCATCTTGCTGTTCACGTTCCTCCAGCGGCGCGTGACCGGGAGTTCGGACCAGACGCCATGACCGCCACCACCGCCCCTGTCGACGTACTGCCGAGCAGGCGCGAACTCCGTCGCCGCCGACGCCGCGCCGAGGCCGACCCGTTGGCGCCGCCGTTGGCGATGCGGCGATTCATCTACATGGCGCTGGCCGTCGCGAGCGCGTTCTACATCTTGCCGTTCCTGCTCGCCGTCATCACCAGCTTCAAGACCCTGCCCGACTACGCGGCCAACACGTCGTCGTTGGGATGGGACGCCGAGCTCGGCTCGCCGACGCTCGACGGCGTGCGCGGTCTGAGCAGCGAACGGATCCTGTTCCCACGGTGGACGTTCAACTCGGTGCTCGTCACCACGTGCGTCGTGATCGGGCGTGTGCTGCTGTCGGCGCTGGCCGGCTACGCGCTCGCCCGCATCCGCTTCCCCGGCTACAAGCTCGTGTTCGGGCTGATCCTGTCGGTGATGATGATCCCCGGCATCGTGCTCGCGATCCCCCGGTTCCTGCTGCTGAAGGAGCTCGGCTGGATCAACTCGTACGCCGGTCTGATCGTGCCGCTCGTCTTCGACGCATTCGGCATCTTCCTGATGAAGCAGTTCATGGAGCAGATCCCGATGGAGCTGGAGGAGGCCGCGGCGATCGACGGGGCGGGTCGGTTCGCGACCTTCGTCAAGGTCATCCTCCCGATCGCGCGCCCGGCGGTGATCACGCTCACGATCCTGTCGACCGTCGGCGCCTGGAACGAGTTCCTCCATCCACTGATCGCCGCCAACCAGAACGACATGCGCACCCTGCCCGTCGGCCTCGCCCAGCTCCGCGGCCAGTTCGGCAGCTCCACGCCGTGGCCGACGATCATGGCCGCCTCGGTGGTCATGACGATCCCGATGGCGGTCATCTACTTCGTGTTCCAGCGCTACTTCCGAGAGGGGATGTCCGGAGCAGTGAAGGGCTGAGGCTTGCCCGCCCACACCCACGCATGATCCCCTCGACCACCCGCCCGATGATCCCCCCGACCACACCCACCCGTTCCACACCTGAAACGAGCGCGCCATGGCTCGACCACTCGACCGCGACAGCCTGAGCCTCACCGCCGCGGGCGCCGGCCTCGTCACCGATGCCGACGGGTCGATCCGGCCCGATGCGGTCTCCGGGTTGATCGTCGATGACCGGCGCGTGATCTCCCGGTGGCAGCTCGACATCGCCGGCGCATCGATGCGGCGCGCAGGGTGGCATCGCGTGGGCGCCAGCACCGACGAGCTGCTCTTCACCCTCGGCGTGGGTGATGTCATCGATCCGGTTGCCGTGCTCGTGCGCCGGCGCACAGTCGACGGTCGCGGCTTCCAGGAGCTGATCTCGATCACCGCGTACGCGGTCCCGCTCCGGATGACGGTCACGCTCATGGTGGCTCGTGACGATCAGCCCGTGTTCCATCTCGGCGACGCTCAGGCCGACGCTCGGCCGGCGACCACCCCGCAGCCGCACCCGTCCGGTGGTGTGCTCCCCCCGCCGGGGGAGGGGTCCGACGTCACGGTCGAGTGCGCGGGTTGGCACTTCGACGACGGGCGGTTCGTGGTCGACGTGGAACTCGCGGTCGGGGAGACCTGGACGACGACGATCGCCGCGAGGGTCGATGGCCACCGTGACGTACACCCCCGCACCGAACCGACATCGATGTCGATCACCACGTCACCGCCCGACCTCGGCCTCGTGGTCGACGATGCGCGAGCCGACCTGCGGGCGCTCGTGATGCCCGTCGGCGAGCGGGACGTCGTTGCAGCGGGCAGCCCGTTCTTCCTCGCACTGTTCGGTCGCGACTCGATGATCGCCGGGATGCAGAACGTGCTCGATTCGCACCGGCCTCTCGTGGACGTGCTCGCCCTGCTCGCCGAACACCAGGCGGTCGAGCGTGACGAGCTGACGGGGGCCCAGCCGGGCCGCATCCTGCACGAGCTCCGCTTGGGGCGCGAAGGAGTGTTCGGCGTGTCACCGGGAACCCCGTACTACGGCGCGGTCGACACCTCCGCCCTCTTCGTCGTCGCGCTCGGCGAGGCTGCGAGATGGGGTGCACCGCGCGATGAGATCGCGGCGCTGCTCCCCGCGGCGCGTGCGGCTCTGAGGTGGTGCACGGCGCACGGTGATGTCGACGGTGACGGGTTCGTCGAGTCGGTGCCGCACCCGTCGGGCCTCACCAACCTCGGCTGGAAGGACTCGTCCGACAGCATCATCGACGCCCAGGGTTCGGTGTTCGTCGGCCGCACGGCGCTCGCCGAGGTGCAGGCGTACTGGTACCGCGCACTGCGCACGCTCGCCGAGCTCGAGCGCTGGACCGGCACGGGCGACGGTGAGGATCACGACCGCGACGCTGCCGCGCTCGCCGAGCGCTTTGTCGCGGCCTTCGTCTACGAGACCGACGCCGGGCCGTTCGTCGGGCTCGCCCTCGATGATCGCAAGCAGCTGCTCACGGTGCGAACATCGAACGCCGGCCATGTGCTCTGGAGCGGCGTGCTGCCGCACCCGATCGCCGATTCGGTCGCGTCGCAGCTCGCCGGCGACGACCTGTTCTCGGGCTGGGGGGTCCGCACGGTCGGTGCCCGTGCCGCCGGCTACAACCCGTTCGGCTACCACAGGGGTTCGGTGTGGCCGCACGACACCGCGATGGCGATGCACGGCGCCGCCCGGATCGGTCGGGACGACGTGGTGCGCACCCTCGGCGCCGGTCTCCTCGCGCTCGGCCTCGCGCTCGGTGGTCAGCTGCCCGAGCTGCTGAGCGGCATCGGTCGTGCCGATGTCGACCTCCCGGTCCCGTACGCCGCAGCGTGCCGACCGCAGGCCTGGGCGGCGGGGGCGATCCTCATGGCCACGCGCGCCCTGCTCGGCCTCGAGCCCGATGCCACCACCGGGACGCTCCTGCTCCGCCCGTGCCTGCCCGACGGCATGTCGATCGAGGTCCGTAACGCCGCCATCGGTGAGAGCCGCGTGTCGTTCACCGTCCGCGGCAGCGAGATCCTCGACCTCGACGCCCCCGGCTGGGACGTCGTCACCGGCGACGCAGCGATCCTTGCCCGCGGAGGCTGGGGTCCGCCGTGAGCCCAACCGACGGTCGTGCATCCGCGACCGATCGGGCCAGTACCTCCGCCGCTCCCGCGCGGAAGCGCGCCTGCGCGTGGCGCGCGATCGGGAGCCCGAGCCACACGAACCAGCGCCCGGGACGAGACATGGCGACGATCTCGAAGGTCACCGAACCGGTGGTGGCGTCGAGGGTGACGAGGAAGCGTTCCTCGCCCCGCTCGGGGTGACCGGCGATCGTGGCGTACGTGAAGCCGAATCGATCTCCGCCGTCGGTGCTGCGCTCGTCGATCACGTCCACGATCCTGCAGCAGCAACTCCACCACACACCCCAGACCCGAGCGGCGTAGCCGACGGTGACGCCGGGCTCGATCGGTGCGAGGGGGATCGCAGGTGTCGTCCACGGCTGGCGGAACTTGACCCACTGGGCGATCGCGTGCTTCGCCGCCTCGAAGTCGGTCGCCCCCCGGCCCACCTCGACGGTGTGGACGTCGAGGAACCAGCCGCGCCCGCCTCGGGCGAGCAGGCCGGGCGAGACGCTGAGCGGCGAGCCCCGGCCCGCTTCGACGAGCTCGGCGAGCACCGCCTGGTGCGGCCGCCGGAGTGACATCGCATGCGCCGGCCGGCGCAGCGGCGCCCCGGTGCGGTGCGCGACGAGCCCGGCGAGCACGAGCCCGATCGCGTTGACCGCTCCGTGCTGCGCCACCATCTCGTCGAGGGTGCGGTCGATCCACCCGATGCCGACCCTCCCGGCCGCCCAGCCGGTCGCGAGCACCATCGGGAACCACCATGCGAGCGCCGACACGACGAGCAGGACCCGGCGCACACCGGTCTCACCGCAGGCGCGCCGTCCGGCATGGACGCTGTAGCTCACCAGCGCGAGCACGATCGCGACTGCGCCGATCAACTCGAACGGGCGGGCGACGGCGATGCCCAGCGCGACGGATCCCATCCCGATCTGATGGATGCCGAGCGACCGGCGCAGTCCTGCGCTCACGAGGAGGGCGGACACGCCGAATCCGGCGTGGACGAAGTGGGCCGCCGTGAGCAGGACGATCTCGTCCGAGTAGCCCAGCGGACGAATGCCGAGTCCGGCCGCCGCAGCCCACGCGGCTGCCACCGGCAACCAGGCGATCGCGACCCATCGGTCTCGTCCGGCGAGACGGATCCGTTCCAGGCCGACGGGAACCGTGACGATCCACCCGAGGCCGACCAGCCACCACACGATATGAGTGTTCATAGTGAGAGTATTTACTCTCACTATGAACGGTCACGTCAAGCGATACTGTGTGTGGCCGTGGGCACACCCGCCGCCGATGACGCCGAGCACGACCACGCCGACGAGGCGTTCACCGTCGACCAGCTCGCGGCGGCCGCCGGGACGATGACGTCGACGGTTCGGATGTACCAGTCGCGGGGCCTGCTCGCGCCGCCGACGAGGCAGGGGCGGGTCGCGAGGTACGGGAGCGGTCATCTCGAGCGGCTCCGGGTGATCGCCGAGCTCCAGCGGCGCGGTCACAGCCTGGCGGGCATCAAGGAGCTGCTCGCCGGCGTCGACGACGGCCGGCCCCTGCACGAGCTGGTCGGCGTGCGCACCTGGGGGGAGCCGACGCGGCGGACGCTCACCGTGTCCGAGCTGATGACGCGGTTCGCGGCGCCGCTGATGCCTGCCGACGTCACGCGCGCGGTCGGGCTGGGGCTCGTCGAGCCGGTCGGTGATCGGGTCGTCGTCGACGAGCGGTTCCTCGACCTCGGGGCACGGCTCGTCCAGCTCGGTCTCCCCGTGACCGTGGTCCTCGACGAATGGGAGCGGTTGCTCGAGGACGCGCGAGTGATCGCGCACCGGTTCTCGGCGCTGTTCGACGACCACCTGCTCGATGGCGACGCTCATCTCCCCGAGATCGCGCGGGTCCTCGACGAGCTGGGCCCGCTCGCTCAGGACGTCACCCGGCTGGCGCTCGAGCGCGCACTCGCCGACGAGGCCCGCCGGTTCGCGTCCCGGCACGGTGATGTGCGCACGTGACGGCGAGCAGCGTCGGCGGAATCACGTTCGGTACGCTGCGCGGGTGCCTCGCCGTGCTCGACCGGATGCCGACGGGCTCATCGCGTGGCGATCGTTCCTCCATGCGCACCAGACGCTCGTCGCCCGGCTCGATCGTGAGCTCGTCGAGCAGCACGACCTGCCGCTCAGCTGGTACGACGTGCTCGTCCAGGTGAGCGACGCCGGCCGCGAACTCACGATGGGGGAGATCGCCGAGCGGTTGCTGATCAGCCCGTCGACATGCACGCGAGTGGTCGATCGGATGGTGGCTGCGGGGCTGGTGTCGCGACGCACCGATGCGGACGACGCACGTGTTCGCCACATCGGGTTGACGGCGTCAGGACGCGGCCGGCTCCGCGTTGCCGCTGTCACCCACCTGGCAGGGATCGAGCGGCACTTCGCGGGTCACCTCGATGGCGACGCCGGCCGGCTCGCCGCCCAGTTCGGAGCCATGATCGCGTCGGCGCGCCACCAGCCCGATCAGGTCAGCGACTGACCGACTGCGACGACTCCCACACGATGACCTCGGCGGCCGTCGTCGCAGTGATCGTCAACGCGTCGGCAGCGGTGAGGCGTACGGCGTCGCCGGTGCGCAGCGCGGCGTCGCCGAGCGCCACCTCGCCGCGAGCGACGAAGACGTGCACGAACGGAGCCGCCGGAAGTGCGGCCTGCTCGCCCTCGGTCAGGCGACCCACCCACATCGCAGCGTTGCGCTGATGGATGTGGATCGCTCCGTCGCGCCCGTCGCCCGCCGCCACGAGTTGCAGCCCGCCCTCGGCGAGCCGGTCGTTCACGTCGAGCTGCTGATAGCCGGGCTCGACACCCGCTGTGTCGGGGACGACCCACATCTGCACGAAGTGGACCGGCTCGGTCTTCGAGTGGTTCATCTCCGAGTGCTGGATCCCGTGACCGGCGCTCATTCGCTGGGCGAGACCCGGGTAGATCACGCCGAACGTCCCGGTGGAGTCGCGGTGCTCGAGCTCACCCTCGAGCACCCAGGTGACGATCTCCATGTCGCGGTGGCCGTGGGTGCCGAACCCGCCCCCCGGAGCGACCACGTCGTCGTTCGACACGATCAGCAGGCCGTGCCCGGTGTTCGCCCCGTCATAGTGGTGCCCGAAGCTGAAGCTGTGCCGGCTGTCGAGCCAACCGATGTCGGTGTGGAAGCGGGAGTCGGCGGGACGGACGTCGATCGTCGTGCTAGGCATCACGGGGTTCCTCTCGAACGTGAAGTGAACGGTCCGATGGTGCAACAGCGAACAGGGCCAAGGTATTTCCGCATGAAAATAGTTCAACTCGTGCCGGGGCCGACCCGAGCCGGGCGCACGGGTCGAGCGACGTTTCTGCAAGTTCGACGACGATGGGTGCTCTGGACGTACATGATCCCAACACGTGGCCCCGTCCGCCCCCGACTCCTGACCCGCCTTCCACTCACCGGCGCGGTTGCCGGACTGCTCCTCGTCTCGGCATGTGGCACCGCTGCCTCGTCGACGCCGACCCCGAGCATGCCGACGGCCGCCCCTGCGTCGATCAGCACCGACACGACGGTGACGTCGTCTGCACCGTCCACGACATCATCGCCGCCGACGAGCGCAGCACCGGCCGCTGCCGTCCAATCGATCGCGCCGACCACGCTCGCGCCGGTCACGCTGCCGCCGGTCACGATGCCGCCGGTCGACCCCGCTTCGGTTGACGTCGTCGACGTCGCCGGCGCGACGGTGTTCGGCGTCCGGACGTTCGACGCCGTCGATGTCGACGCCGTCGTCGTCGACGTGTCGGCTCGACTCGGGTCACCGACGAGCGACAGCGGGTGGCAGCCCACGGTCGGCCAGTCGTGCGCAGGTTCGACCGACGCCCGAGTGGTGTGGTGGGGAGACTTCCGCATGACGTTCGAGCGCTATCAAGGTGAGGGCGTCGTGCGTGACGAACTGTCGGCCTGGACGGTCGGCGATCCGACCCTGTTCGAGCTCGCACCATTCGGTGACGTCCCCGCGCCGTCCCCGTCGAACATCGTCACCCTCGAGGGCATCGGACTCGGATCGACCCTCGTCGACGTCGAGGCCGTATGGACCAATCTCAACGATGGTGGTGACCGGCGGCTCGTCGTGGTCGATCGCGGCGGAGTCCTCCTGATCGCGCTCGACGACGCCGATCAGGTCGTCGGGTTCGGGAATGGTCCCTTCGATTGCCCCGTCGACGAGGTGCGCTGACCAACGCCAGTGTTCGACGCGCTCGACGGTCGACACTGACGAACTGGCCATCAGCGCGCTGGTCGACCTCGAGCGTCGCTCCGTACTGTCGGAGCCGAGCGGCAGCATCGAAGACTGGACATCGGCGTGGTTTGCAATGGGCGATGAGCGGCCGGCTTGCTGAACGCGCGGTGAACTGGTCAGGCGGCGTCGGGTGGGGTGATGGTGGTGCCGTCGGGGCGGTGGATGTGCCAGGTGCCGTCGGGTTGGCGTTGTGGTTGGTAGCGGGCGCGGTATTTGAACCGGTTGTGGTGTTC
>JALHOG010000043.1 GCA_022843125.1 Ilumatobacteraceae bacterium | reverse complement strand
TCGCGACGATCCCGCGACGGCACGGCATCCAACGAGCGTTCGGCGATGTCGACGAGGGCGTCGAGCCAGGTGGCGTCGGGGTTGCCGTCGTCGAACAGGCGGTCTTTCGATTCGGTGAAGGCAGCTTCGATGCGCTTGCCGAGATCGAGATCACACTCACCGTTGACCCGCCACCGGCCGTCTTTCGTGCCGAACGACAACCGGTTCTCCGGCGCGCGTGCGGCCTTCTCGTCGGCGGGTTCGTCGGGGTCGTGGTCGAACGCGTCGTCACGGATCGCGCGACGCAACCGGGACACGGTGCCGATCTCCGCGAAGCCGAGCATCTGGGTTTGCGCCCACTCCGGCGCCTTGACGAGTTCGGTCATCTGATCGACGGACACCACACCCTGGTCGAACGCGTCGAACAGGATCGGGTACCGGTCACGGACTTTCGCGAGTCGGACGATCTGGCCGGCGTGCTCGGGCGAGAGACCGGACCTCCAGGCCAGCCACGCGGCCGGCGTCTTCATCCCTGCTTCGGACGTCTCACCCGCAGAGATCGCAGCAGCCGTGACCTCCACCAGCCGCGCCATCGCCGTGTTGAGCACGCCGGCCAACGACGCGACCTCTGAGGCGATGTCACGCACCACAGGGGGTGCTGTGGCGAGCGTGGCGGCGGAGGACATACCCGTATCGTACATGTGTTCGACTAACGGCGCAACGCGGCTGGCCATGGCTGTTTCCGATCGTCCGGCGCGGTTCATCGCTCGCGGCGATCAGCTGGCGCGACGGGGCACGGAAGGCGTCAGACCCACTCAGTGCCGTCACGCGACACCGCTCCGTCATCCGACGGGGCACGGAGTGCGTCTGACCCCATCCGTACCGAGACGCGCCAGCGATGCTTCATCCGAGGGCACGGAGTGCGTCTGACCCCATCAGTACCGTTCCCCGACGGCGGACTGGGTCTGACCCCGCCCGTGCCGTTCGGGCGGTGCGGCCCGGGGGAGCGACCCCCGGGCCGTCGCCTGTGGTCAGCCCGTGGACGGTGTGGTCTCGGCCTCCCGTTCCGAACCGTCACGGTGATCGGTGCTGTGCCCCCGAGCGCCCGACGCGACGCGTTGGTGTGCCCTTGTAGTGGCCGCGTCGGGCGGCTCGGAGATCGGTGCGCCCGTCGAGGACAGGCGAGATTCGTCGGACGCGCGGGCGGCGGCCGGTGCGGTGACACCGGGTCGACGGGGCGCCAACGTCGACACCTCGGCGGCAACTGCGTCGAACTCACCGCGATACGGGCGCGGTCGGTGCGTCGGACGCGGCTCCGGCCGACGGCCGAATTCGCGCGTCGGGAGGGGTTCGTTGCGTGCCGACTCGGCGGCGGCGCGGATGCGGGCGAGCGACGACGGCGTCGGCGATTGCGCCGCCGTCGTCGTGGCTGCTGCGACGGTTGGGAGCACTTGGGTCGCCACTGCGAGGCCCTTCGGTTCACCGAGCATCGTCGCCAGCCACTGCTCGGCCGCGGCCGAGGCGTCCTGGTGCAGCGTCGACCAGCGGCGGTAGCTCGCGAACGCGAACTCGTACCAGTGGTTCTCGGCGAGCCTGGCGCTCGCGAGCGACGGGGTACGGCCGGTTGCAGCACGCCGACCGGCGTTCGCGGCCTTGAGTTGGACGAGCAGTCGCTCCACCGTCGTCCGTCCGAAGATCGCGACGGCGGTCAGTGCGGCGGCCACCTTCCAGCCGAGATCGAGCGGGCGCTGCTCGACGAGCGACTCGAGCCACCACGTCATGGTGAGCACGAACGACGTCGCGAGCGACAGGCCGCCGAGTACGCGCATCGGCGAGGTTCGCTGGGCGTCGTTCGCCATCAGCCCGGGCACGATCAGCGGGATCAACGCCAACGAGCCGACATCCATGTGGCGCTGCACGCCGATGCCGAAGATCTCGCCGCCGATCCACAGCAGGACCCACGACAGCGATGCTGAGATGAGGAGCATCGCGGAGAACTTGCGGCGCCCGAACAGGATCATCGAGTTCATCAAGAACCTGGTGACGAGCAGGTACGTCATCGCCGCGAGCACCGCCATGACGATCACCTGCCAGGGGTCGCCGAGCAGGATCGCGACGAACGCGGCACCCATGAACCCGCCGCTGCGGAGGTTCCAGAACCGCGCGACCCCCCAGGCCGCGGCGGCCGACAGCAGCACGGCGATCGGGATCCACGCGACGTCGATCGCGATGTCGGATCCGCCGCGCAGCGGCGCCAGGTCGTTGATCCCCGGCAGGTCGACCGCGAGCGCCAGAGCGATCGGCGCGGCGACGATCAGCCCGGCCAGCATCACCGACGTGAAGGTCTTCTTGATGCCCTGACGACCCATGTCGTGGGCGATCAGCGCCGGCACCACGTACCCCACACCGACGAGCAACTTGATGTCGGACTCCCACGCCCACGCTCCGTTCGGCGAGAACTTGAGCATCAGGGTCTGGATGATGATCGAGGTCACCACGAGCACGGTGAACTTGGTGCGGCCGTACAGCAGGAACCACCGCCGCAGCAGCCGGTTGACGATGAAGTAGGAGACGAACGCGTTGAGGAACGTCGCGATCAGCGTGGTCGGCATCGCGAGGAACGTCGCGATGTAGCCCGGGACGACGATCGACCCCGTGGTCAGGTGGCGGCGTTCGTACAGGATCATCGAGACGGCGACGCCGAACATGAACGCGAACCGGACCACCTCGGTCGTGAACAAGTAGTCATGCATCGCCGGTGAACCGCCTACACCGAGATGTGTCTGATGGACGGTGGGCGGGGGCCGTCCGGAGACAGGGTGTCGCGTCCCTCGCGATGGACGGCCACGAAACCGTGCTCCGGCTCGTCGGGCCCGTCGTCGTGATCGTCGCTGTCGCTACCCCAGGGTTGGGCCTCGTGCTCGAAGTACTCGAGCATCTCCTCGGCCTGGTGGGTGTGGATGTTCACGAAGCCCACCACCAGCACGTGCGATGTCGGCTGCTCCACGATCATCCGGCGAATGATCTCGTCCTGCGACGGGTGGTGCTCGTCGCCGAGGTTGATGATGTGCTCGGCCGGATAGCCGTTCGTCTTCAGGCGGTCGGTGACGAGCCCCTCATAAGCACCGAAGGTCACCAGCCGGTCGAACGAGAGGTCGAACGCGGCGACGTCGGCGAACTGGATCGCGCGCCGCTCGCGGTCGGCGCGGTTGTTGAGGATGCCGACCGTGGTGGTCTCGTCGGTCATGTAGGGGACGAGCTTCTGCATCGCAGCGACCATCGACTCGCGGTCGTTGACGGCGAACAGGTTCGCCCATGTCACGTGCTTGCCGCCGATCGCGAGATCCTTCATGCGCAGCACGCCCGGGTCGGGATCGGCCTTGACCATCCCGTCCATGGCGATGTCGCGGGGGATGCCGATGATGTCGGCGATCGCCAGCGCGATGCACACGTTCTCCTTGAACGCGATGTAGTCGAAGCGTGCGATGTCGGCGTCGGTGACGATCTCGGGGTCGGCGACGAGCAGCTCGCTGCCCTTCTCCGCGCACACCTCGCGCATCACCTCGAGGATCTCCGGGTTCTGCTCGGAGGTGACGAGGATCCCGTTGCGCGGGCAGGTCGACAGCAGCGACCGGGCGATCTCGGGCAGGGTCTCTCCCATGACGTCCTGGTGGTCCTCGCGGACGTTGGTGAGCACCCCGATGTTCGAGCGGACGATCATCCGCTCGCTCACCTCCTGGTACTCCGGCTTGAGCGCCATGCACTCGATCACCAGCGCATCGACCCCGGGTTTCACGTACCGCCGACAGATCTCGATCTGTTCGAGGATCGTGGCCGGCCCGTTGCGCTTGATCGGTTCGTCGACCCCGAGATCGTTGATGACGGCGGCGAACGTGCCGGTCGACTTCGCGATCGCGGTCATCCCGGCCTCGCGCATCATGCCCGCGATGATCCGGGTCACGGTCGATTTGCCGCGGATGCCGTTGACGTGAACGCGCCACTCCAACGCATCGACACGACGTCGATGCGCGACATACTCGGCGCGCCAGCGCGCCAGAAGAGCCACGCAGACGGCCACGCCTGCGAGGACGATGATGGGCACGGTGTTTCTTCGGCCTCTCTTGACGATCACTTGAGGGGGTGGTGACGTCCGTGTCGAGGCGGGACCGGCTCGCGCCGCCCGGGGTCCTGCGCTCGACGGTCCCGGCGAACCACGCCGCGTGCACGCAGGAGACACGTGACGCGCGTCACAGGGAAGGGGCGAGTCGGTCAATCACCCGGGACCGGACACCTCGTGTTGTGGCGCTGGGGGTTCGCCCATAACATTGCAGGGTCCTGCGCAGAGGGATGGTTCCCTCGTGCGTGCTGACACGCAGGACGAAACGGCCGGATCACCGGCCACCGACGACGAAGAAGGTTTGCCTCGTGCCCACCATCCAGCAGCTCGTCCGGCAGGGCCGGAGCTCGAAGTTCAGCAAGACGAAGACCCCGGCCCTGAAGGGGTCGCCGCAGCGCCGTGGCGTGTGCACCCGCGTGTACACCACCACCCCGAAGAAGCCGAACTCCGCGCTCCGCAAGGTCGCCCGCGTCCGCCTCTCGAGCGGCGTCGAGGTCACGGCCTACATCCCGGGCGAGGGCCACAACCTGCAGGAGCACTCGATCGTGCTCGTGCGCGGCGGCCGCGTTCGCGACCTGCCCGGCGTTCGCTACAAGATCATCCGCGGCGCGCTCGACGCAGCCGGCGTGAAGAACCGCAAGCAGGCCCGCAGCCGTTACGGCGCCAAGCAGGAGAAGTGATCCATGCCTCGTAAGGGCCCCGCCCCCCGCCGTGACCTCGTCGCCGACCCGATCTACCGGTCGGTCGTCGTGACCCAGCTCATCAACAAGGTCATGCTGCACGGCAAGCGCAGCATCGCCGAGAAGATCGTGTACGACGCGATGGCGACCATCGCCAAGAAGACCGGAGACGACCCGCTCGACACCGTGAAGCGCGCCGTCGACAACGTGAAGCCGCCGCTCGAGGTGCGCAGCCGCCGCGTCGGTGGTGCCACCTACCAGGTTCCCGTCGAGGTTCGTCCCCGCCGGTCGACCACCCTCGCGATCCGCTGGATCGTCGACTTCAGCCGTTCGCGCCGTGAGAAGACCATGGCCGACTGCCTCGCCAACGAGCTCATGGATGCCGCCAACGGTCTCGGTGCATCGATGAAGAAGCGCGACGACATGCAGAAGATGGCCGAGTCGAACAAGGCGTACGCCCACTACCGCTGGTGAGCCTCGGCTCCCGCTGATCTGCCGGACGGCCCGCCTGCGAGGGCGGGTCGTTCCGCGTCAGGCGCCGCGTCGCAACGCTGCGAGGTACAGGGCCCGGACGGCGAGCGCCTGGCGGATCTGCGGGGCGACGTCCTCGGCGAACTCCTCCCGGTAGGTCGCGTCGGTCGACAGGACCACCGTGAAGTACATCCCCGTGAACGCCGCGAGGAAGCCGGCCACCCGCAGCAGCTCCTCGGTCACCACCAGGCGACCGCTTCCGGCGAGCTCGTTGGGCTCGCCGGCGATCCACACCGCGACGGTGTCGGGTGGGATCGCGAGCCAACCGAGCAGGACGAAGAACCCGTAGATGGTGATCGCGACGAAGGTGATCTGCAGCGCCTGGTTGAAGATCGTGACGAGCGCGAGGTTGAGCCGTTCCCTGCCGTCGAGTGGCGCCACGGCGATCGGACCGGTCGGCCGTTCCCAACCCTCGGCAGGTGTGCCGTCGACGAGCTCGGTGACGCGGTCCCAGTCGTCGAACGTCGCGAGTCCGGTGATCAGGCCGGGAACGCGCGACAGGACGAACAGGACGCCGAACGCGACGAACAGGCCGACCACGATGACGTACGGCCAGCCGCGCAGGCGCCCGGCGACCTGCCAGACCTCGGCGTTCACGAACAGGAACGTGATGACCAGCAGCAGCAGCGGCAGCACACGCACGACGGTGTTGAAGAACAGCGCCACCTGTGCCGCCGACCGGCGCGAGGCCCATCGGAACAGCGGGATGATCGCGTAGCTCGTCGCGAGGTAGATCGTGCCGAGCACCGCCATGCTCTGGACGAGGGCCTGGAACGCGTCGCCGGCCTGCCCGAGCAGCAGCGGCGGGAGGGCCGGTCCGAGCACGAAGATCACCAGCTCGGCCGGGCCGACCTCGGTCGGGATCGCGAACAGCGGCCGTCGCCGGGCACGGTTGGTGACCGCCCACGTGGCGACGAGCACCGCGACCACGAGCGCGGCCACCGCGAGGTTCCAGCCGACGGAGTGCTCGTGGATGTCGAGGGCGTTGAGCCCGACGAGGAAGTAGGCGAGCACGAGGATCGGCAGCGCGCGGGTCCAGATGTCGGTGCGCGCCGAGTAGTCGACGATGAAGTGCGGCACGCCGCGCCGCACGAACCACGCCTCGAGCTCGTCGACGTCGAGCGGTGCACCGGCTGCCGAAGGAGTCGCGCCAGGGCCGCTCACGGCGCCGCCTCGTCGAGACCGGCGGCCACCAGGGCGGCGTTGGCGATCTGGTCTGGGAGCAGATCGAAGTGGTGGTAGAGATCGGCGATCGAGCCAGATTGGCCGAACTCGTCGACACCGACGGGGATCGTCGGTTGGCCGAACACCGAACCCAGCCAGGCGAGCGCGTGACTCGCCGCGTCGTGCACCGTGACGATCGGCGCCGACCGCTCATGGGGCGGGATCAGGCGCGCCAGGTGGGTGCCGTCGAGGCGGGCGCGCCGTGCCTCCCGGCTCGCGGCGCGGAGCTCGGTGCGCCACTCGCGGTAGAGCCGGTCGGGTGAGACGACGTCGATCACGGTCGCTGCGATCCCCTCACCGGCGAGGGCCCGCGCAGCATGGACCGCTTCGGGGACGACCGCACCACAGGCGGCGATCACGACCGCCGGGGCGTCGGTGAGCTCGTTCGGAGGTTCGACGAGCCGGTATCCGCCGCGCAGCACGTCGCTGCGGATGGTCGGTGCCCCGATGCGTTCGGTCGCGGCGCGGAAGGGCGCCTGGTCGACAGGGCGCGTGCTCAACCGGAGGTACAGGCTGTCGCCGTCGGGCAATCCGAGCCGTTGCAGGCCGTCGCACAACACCCAGTCGAGGGCGCCGGCGAAGCACGGCTCGACGTAGGAGAGCCCAGGCAGCTCGAGCCCGATCGAGGGTGTGATCGTGCTCTGGTGGGCGCCTCCCTCGGGGGCGAGCGTCACGCCGGCCGGTGTCCCCACCACGACGAAGCGGGCCCCGCTGTACAGGCCGTAGATCAGCGCGTCGAGCCCTCGGCAGACGAACGGGTCGTAGACCGTGCCGATCGGGAGCAGATGCTCGCCGTGGAGCTCGTGTCCGAGGCCGAACGCATGCAGCGCGAGGAACAGGTTCATCTCGCTGATGCCGAGCTCGACGTGGCGGCCGGTCGGCCCCTGCTGCCATCGCAGGAGCCGGTCGCCGCCGAGATAGTCGGGTTGATCCTCGGGATGGAACACCCCGAACTTGTTGATCCAGCCGCCGAGGTTGGTGCTGACGCTCACATCAGGGGAGAGGGTGACGATGCGCTCGGCCACCGCTTCGGACGAGCCCAGGCCGGTCAGGAGCCGGCCGAACACCTCCTGTGTGCTGACGGGTTTCGCGCCGACGGTGGGCGAGACGGCGTCGGGCACCGGGATCGACGGGCGAGGTGTCGGTACCGGGTTGTTGACCTCGGCCCCGGCGGCCGCAGCCATGCGCCCGGCGGGCGTCGACGGGTCGAAGCGGTCCCACTCCGTGGTGAGATCGAGCCCGACCTCGCTGCGGAGCGCGTCGATCTGGGTCGCGCTGAGCAGGGCGGCGTGGTTCAGCGGATCGCCGGCGATCGGCAGTCCCCATCCCTTGACCGTGTAGGCGAACACGACGCTCGGTCGATCGGTGACCGCGTCGCACGCGCGGTAGCTGTCGAGCAGCAACCGGAGATCGTGCCCTCCCAGGTTCTGGACGAGCGGCACCAGGTCGTGATCGGCGATGTCGGCGACGAAGCGCTCGACCGAGGCGTCGGCGCCCTGCAGGAACGCGGGCCGGAGATCGGTACCGCGCAGCGCGAACAGGGACTGGTACCGCTCGTTGCTCATCTCGTCGATGTGGCGCTGCAGCGCGTCGCCGCCGTCGCGAGCGAAGGCCGCCTGGAGCAGACCGCCGTACTTCGCCTCGACGACATGCCAGCCGGAGCCGTCGAAGAACTCCATCAGCTGCTTGATCTTCTGGCCGGGGATGACGCGGTCGAGGCTCTGCCGGTTGGCATCGACGACGAACATGACGTTGCCGAGGCCCTGCAGCGAAGCGTCCGAGATCGCCTCCCAGACGTTGCCCTCGTCGAGTTCGGCATCGCCGACCAGTGCGATGAAGCGGGCGGGTGCAGGGGCGGCCGAGAAGTGTGCGTCGATGTAGCGCCGTGTCATCGCGGCGAACAGCGGGGCCACGACGCCGAGACCGACCGAGCCGGTCGAGAAGTCGGCGACGTCGGGATCCTTGGTCCGGCTCGGGTAGCTCTGCAGCCCGCCGAACTCGCGGAGCCGGGACAGCTGCTCGCGGCCGAGTTCGCCCTGGAGGTACTTGATCGCATGGAACACCGGCGATGCGTGCGGCTTCACCGCGACCTTGTCGCCACCGCCGATGTGGGCGAACCACAGCGCGGTCATGATGCTCACCATCGAAGCGCTCGATGCCATGTGGCCGCCGACCTTCACGGCGAACTCGGCGTCGCGGCCGCCGGGGGCGGGTGGCGTCGGGCGTTCGCGATTGGCGTGGTCGACCATCCGCACGGCGAGCCACAGCACGCGACGCTGCACTGTGTCGAGCGTGTCGAGCGTGTCGAGCGGGTCTCCCATCGGCACAGTCTCGCCGCTGCGAACACCGTGGCGTGCGAGCCGGCCGCGCTCCCCCAGCGTCCTGGCGCACAGCGTGGCGACGCGCCCACTCGACGGCGCTTCACGAGTGCACTAGGTTGCCGGCCTGGGGGCGATGACCGGAAGGGGATGTCCGTGAACGTTCAGTCGATCATCGGGACGAAGGGGTCCGACGTCGAGACGATCCAGCAGACCGCGTCGCTGCGAGATGCCGTGCGTGCGCTCGGGGAGCGACGCGTCGGCGCGCTCGTCGTCTCGGGCGACGGGCGCGCGATCGAAGGGATCGTGTCCGAGCGCGACATCGTCCGGGCCGCCGCCGCGCTCGGCTCCGACTCGCTCGATCGCAGCGTCGGCTCGGTCATGTCGACCGATGTCGTGACGTGCGCGGCCGGGGACGGCGTCGACCGGCTGATGTCGCTCATGACCGAGCGCCGCATCCGCCACCTGCCCGTCGTCGACGAGCGCGGTCACCTGTCGGGCATCGTCTCGATCGGCGATGTCGTCAAGGCCCGGCTCGCCGAACTCGAGCACGAGAACCACGCCCTCGCGGAGTACATCAGCGGTCGCTGACCGGGCTGCGGTGGTGGCCGCGCCCAGGTGGAAGCGTTCGGCACGGTTGTACAATGGACAGCCGTGTTTCTGGCTCGTTCGGCGCGTCCCGCCGTCCAACCCGACGCCCCTTGAGTTCCACCACTGAGACGGAAGTGACCCCTGACGATGGCCAAGCGAGAGTACCCCCTCGAGCGCACCCGCAACATCGGCATCATGGCCCACATCGATGCCGGCAAGACCACCACCACCGAGCGCATCCTCTACTACACGGGGAAGAGCTACAAGATCGGTGAGGTCCACGAGGGTGCGGCCACGATGGACCACATGGTCCAGGAGCAGGAGCGCGGCATCACGATCACCTCGGCCGCCACCACGTGCATCTGGAACAACCACCGGATCAACATCATCGACACGCCGGGCCACGTCGATTTCACCATCGAGGTCGAGCGCTCGCTGCGCGTGCTCGACGGCGCCGTCACCGTGTTCGACTCGGTCGCCGGCGTCGAGCCGCAGACCGAGACCGTGTGGCGTCAGGCCAACAAGTACGGCGTGCCGCGCATGTGCTTCGTCAACAAGATGGACCGGATCGGGGCCAACTTCTACCGCACGGTCGACATGGTCAAGAGCCGCCTCCAGGCCAACGCGCTGGTCATCCAGCTGCCGGTGGGCGCCGGCGGCCCCGAGTCGAACGAGCCGTTCATCGGGCTGATCGACCTCATCAAGAACAAGGCGCTCATCTGGCGCGACGAGGAACTCGGCGCCAAGTGGGACGAGGTCGAGATCCCGGCCAACATGGTCGACCAGGCCGCCGAGTACCGCGAGGTGATGCTCGAGACCGTCGCCACCGAGGACGAAGCCCTGATGGAGAAGTACCTCGGCGGCGAAGAGCTCACCGAGGCCGAGATCAAGGCCGCCATTCGCAAGGGCACCATCGACAACGTGTTCGTCCCGATCCTGTGCGGCTCGGCCTTCAAGAACAAGGGCGTCCAGCCGATGCTCGACGCGGTCATCGACTTCCTCCCGTCGCCGCTCGACATCCCGCCGGCCAAGGGCATCTTCATCAAGGGCGGCGAGGAGCACGACACCACCCGCGGCCCGCGCGACAACGAGTTCGCTGCACTGGCGTTCAAGATCGTCTCCAACCAGTTCGGCAAGCTCACCTACTTCCGCGTCTACTCGGGCGAGATCAGCAAGGGCGAAGAGGTCTACAACTCCACCAAGGAGAAGCGCGAGCGGCTCGGCCGCATCCTGTTGATGCACGCCGACAAGCACGAGGATCTCGACGTCGCCATGGCGGGTGACATCGTCGCCGGCCTCGGCTTCAAGGACGTCACCACCGGTGACACGCTCTGCGACCGAGGGCACTCCGTCATCCTCGAGCGGATGGACTTCCCCGAGCCGGTGATCCATGTCGCCATCGAGCCGAAGACCAAGTCCGACCAGGACAAGCTCGGCAAGGCGCTCAAGTCGCTCTCCGACGAGGACCCGACCTTCCGCATCCGCACCGACGAAGAGACCGGCCAGACGATCATCTCGGGCATGGGCGAGCTCCACCTCGAGGTGCTCGTCGACCGCATGGTCCGCGAGTTCAACGTCGAGGCCACCGTCGGCAAGCCGCAGGTGGCCTACCGCGAGACCGTCACCAAGAAGGTCGAGTCGGTCGAGTATCGCCACATCAAGCAGTCGGGTGGCTCGGGCCAGTTCGCCGTCATCAAGCTCACGGTCGAGCCCAACCCGGGCAAGGGGTACGAGTTCGTCGACAAGATCGCCGGCGGTCGTATCCCGCGCGAGTACATCAACCCCACGAACCAGGGCATCCAGGCGGGTCTCGAGAGCGGCGTGCTCGCCGGCTACGGCATCGTCGACGTCAAGGTCAGCCTGGTCGACGGCCAGTACCACGACGTCGACTCGTCGGAAATGGCGTTCAAGATCGCAGGCCAGATGGGCTTCAAGGAGGCCGCTGCCAAGGCGGCCCCCGTGCTGCTCGAACCGATCATGTCGGTCGAGGTCGTCACCCCGGAGGATTACATGGGCGACGTCATCGGCGACCTCAACAGCCGTCGCGGCCGTATCGAGGGCATGGAGGCGAACGGCAACGTCCAGCAGATCAAGGCGCAGGTGCCGCTGTCGGAGATGTTCGGGTACTCGACGGATCTGCGCTCGCGCACCCAGGGCCGCGCCACCTACACGATGCAGTTCGCTCAGTACCAACAGGTGCCCGACGCGATCGGCAACGAGATCGTCCGGCGCGTCCGCGGCGAGTGACGTCCTGTGGAGCCGGCCGATCAGGCCGCTAGGCTCCGTACGTTCTTTGACAACCCACAGATCCCCGAGAGACGGAGACAGCAATGAGCAAGGCGAAGTTCGAGCGCACGAAGCCGCATGTGAATATCGGCACGATGGGTCATATCGACCATGGTAAGACCACTCTGACTGCTGCGATTTCTCGCACTTTGGCGGATCGTGGGTTGGCTGAGTTCACTTCTTTCGACAATATTGATAAGGCGCCGGAGGAGAAGGCTCGTGGTATCACGATCTCTATCGCGCATATCGAGTATTCGACTGAGCATCGGCATTATGCGCATGTTGATATGCCGGGTCATGCTGATTACATCAAGAACATGATTACTGGTGCGGCGCAGGTTGATGGCGCGATTCTGGTGGTTGCGGCGACGGATGGTCCGATGCCGCAGACGCGTGAGCATGTGTTGTTGGCTCGTCAGGTTGGTGTTCCGTCGATCGTGGTGGCGTTGAACAAGGCTGACATGGTTGATGATGCGGAGTTGTTGGAGTTGGTGGAGCTCGAGATCCGTGAGTTGTTGTCGGAGTACGAGTTCGATGGTGATGGTGCTCCGGTGGTTGCGGTCAGCGCGTTGAAGGCGTTGGAGGGTGATGCGGAGTGGCAGGAGAAGATCATGGAGCTGATGGCTGCGTGTGATAGCTACATTCCGCAGCCGGTGCGTGAGTTGGACAAGCCGTTCTTGATGCCGATCGAGGATGTGTTCACGATCACGGGTCGTGGGACTGTGGTGACGGGGAAGATCGAGCAGGGTGTGGTGCACACCGGTGATGAGATCGAGATCGTGGGTTTGCGGAATACGCAGAAGACGACGTGTACTGGTGTGGAGATGTTCCGGAAGTTGCTCGATGAGGGGCAGGCGGGGGACAACATCGGTGCGTTGTTGCGTGGGACGGGCAAAGATGATGTTGAGCGTGGGCAGGTGTTGTGTAAGCCGGGGAGCATTACGCCGCACACGAATTTTGAGGGTCAGGTGTATGTGTTGACGAAGGAGGAGGGTGGTCGTCACAAGCCGTTCTTCAATAACTATCGTCCGCAGTTCTTTTTCCGGACGACTGATGTGACCGGGACGGTGGAGTTGCCGTCGGGTACGGAGATGGTGATGCCTGGTGACAATGTGTCGATGACGGTGGAGCTCGGGAAGCCGATCGCGATGGATGAGGGTTTGCGGTTCGCGATTCGTGAGGGTGGGCGTACCGTTGGCGCCGGCCGCGTCACCAAGATCCTCAAGTGACCGACAGGAACGATTGACATGGCACAGAGCATTCGCATCCGTTTGAAGGCGTTCGACCACGAGATCATCGACCAGTCGACGCGCAAGATCGTCGAGACGGTCAACCGCACCGACGCCACGATCCGTGGCCCGATCCCGTTGCCGACCGACAAGCACCGCTACACGGTCATCCGCGGCCCCCACATCGACAAGGACTCGCGAGAGCACTTCGAGATGCGTGTCCACAAGCGGTTGATCGACATCGTCAACCCCAACGCGAAGACGATCGACAGCCTGCAGCGCATCGAGCTGCCCGCTGGGGTCGACATCGAGATCAAGATCCAGCAGTCCTGACGACACGCAACACGGCGAGGGGAGCGGCATTCGGCCGCACCCCTCGCCGTTTGCGTTGGTGGGCGCTGATCGGCGCTGCAGCGCATGCCAAGATCCGGAGGTGCGCGCGCAACCTCCTGCTTCTCATCACGTCGGCGGGCAATTCGTCGAATCCACCGGTGACTCGTTCGAGTCACGGTTCCCCGCCACCGGCGAGGTGATCGCACGCCTCCGCGCCGCCGACCCCGAACTGATCGATCGAACGGTCGACGCGGCGGCCGAGGCGCACCGCGAGTGGGCGGCGACACCACCGGTCGAGCGCGGCCGGGTGCTGCGGCGTGCGGCCGACCTGATCCGGGAGCGCAACCACGACCTCTCGGTGCTCGAGACGCTCGACACCGGCAAGCCACTCCAGGAAACCCTCGTCGCCGACGCGATGTCAGGCGCCGACTGCCTGGAGCACTTCGGCAACGTGATCGCGACCGACACCACCGACCTCATCCCGCTCGGGGGCTCGCCCGGAGCATCATTCGCGTACACGCGCCGCGAACCGCTCGGCGTGTGCGTCGGGATCGGAGCGTGGAACTACCCGATCCAGATCGCATGTTGGAAGGCTGCGCCTGCGCTCGCCGCCGGCAACTCGATGGTCTTCAAGCCGTCGGAGGTCACGCCGCTCACCGCGCTCCGACTCGCTGCCATCCTCGTCGAGGCCGGATTGCCACCGGGTGCCTTCAACGTCCTCCAGGGCGCAGGCGACGTCGGCGGAGCGCTCGTGGCGCACCCCCGTGTCGCCAAGGTCTCGGTCACCGGTTCGGTCGCGACCGGGGAGCGCGTGGCCGCCGCAGCGGCGACCGGATTGAAGCACGTGACGTTGGAACTGGGCGGCAAGTCGCCCCTGATCGTCTTCGACGACGCCGAACTCGACAATGCGGTGTCGGGTGCGATGCTCGGCAACTTCTACTCCACCGGTCAGGTCTGTTCGAACGGCACCCGGGTGTTCGTCCACCGTTCGGTCTATGACGAGTTCCTGGCACGAGTGGCTGCCCGGACCGAGCGGATCGTGCTCGGCGACCCGCTCGACGAGGCGACACAGATGGGTCCGCTCGTGAGCGCTGTCCAGCACGCGAAGGTGCTCGACTATCTCCGGATCGGCCGCGATGACGATGGCGCTCGCGTCGTCACCGGCGGCGAGGCAGTGTCGGTGGCTGGGCTGCCGGGCGGCTTGTTCGTCCGGCCGACGGTGTTCGCCGACGTCACCGACGACATGCGGATCGCGCGTGAGGAGATCTTCGGGCCCGTGATGTGCGTGCTGCCCTTCGACGACGAGGACGAGGTCGTTGCGCGAGCGAACTCGACCCAGTTCGGTCTCGCCGCAGGCGTGTTCACTCGCGACATCGCGCGAGGGCACCGCGTGATCGCCCGGCTCGAGGCCGGGACGTGCTGGATCAACACCTACAACCTGACGCCCGTCGCGATGCCCTTCGGCGGGTACAAACACTCGGGCATCGGTCGTGAGAACGGACGCGCCGCCCTCGACCACTACAGCCAGATCAAGAGCGTGTACGTCGAACTCGGCGACGTCGACGCCCCCTATTGAGCGCCCGGATCAGACGCGCTTCTTGCGGCTGCCGAAGAGGGTGCCCGTGACCATGATCGCGATGCTGAACACGAGGATCGTCGTCGCCAGCACGTTGACCGCCGGTGGGAAGCGGACCCTGAACTCACCGTTGATCTGCAGCGGGAAGGTCTGCAGCGAGCCCGCGTTGAAGAACGTGATGATGAAGTCGTCGATCGACAATGCGAACGACAGCAGCGCGGCGGCGAGCACGCCCGGCAACACGAGCGGGAACGTGACCCGCCAGAACGTGCGCAGCGGTGTCGCACCGAGGTCCTGGGCGGCTTGCTCGAGGGTCCAGTCGAACCCTCGGATGCGGGCCCGCACGGTGAGCGCTACGAAGCTGACCTGGAACATGATGTGGGCGATCACCACGGTCGTGAAACCACGGGTGATGTCCCAGTCGATGAACAGCGTCGCCAACGACGAACCGAGGACGATCTCGGGGGTGGTGAGCGGGAGCACCAGGAACAGGTTCATCGCGTTGCCGCCGCGGAACCGGTATCGCGACAACGCGAGTGCGATGAGCGAGCCCAGTACCGTGGCGACCGAGGTGGAGATCGCGGCGATCTTGAGGCTCTCCTGCAGGGCGTCGGTGAGACCCTGATCGCTGAACGGGTCGGTCCAGTTGCTGAACGTGAAGCGCTGCCACTGGATGTTGTAGTTGCCGTTCGGCCGATTGAACGAGAACGCGACGATCCACAGGATCGGCACGAACAGGTAGAGCAGAGCAAGAGCGGCGTACCCGTTGAGCAGCCACTTCGCAAACGAGCCGCGGACCGTGGTGGGTGCACTCATGCCAGCTCCTCCGTCCCGAAGAACTTCGTGTAGATCAGCACGCCGATCGTGATCGTGATCATCAACACGAACGACATCGCCGATGCGAGCGGGACGTTGTTCTGCACGAGGAACTGGTTCTGGATCGAGTTGCCGATCATCGAGGTGTTCGGGTTGCCCAGGTACTGCTGGTTGATGAAGTCGCCCGCTGCCGGGATGAACGTGAGCAGGGTGCCTGCGAACAGACCCGGGATCGTGAGCGGGAACACCACCCGGAAGAACGCCTTGACCGACGGGGAGTAGAGGTCCTGGGCGGCGTCGACCAGCGCCGGGTTGACCTTCTCGAGGCTGACGTAGATCGGCAGGATCATGAACGGCAGGAAGTTGTACGTGAGCCCACCGATCACGGCCGCCGGGGTGTTGATGAGCTTGCCGTTGTCCATGATCCCGAGCGTCGAGAGCGGGCCGGTCAGCCCGAGCAGGTCGAGGAAGCCGACGATCGGGCCGCTGTCGGCGAGGAGTGAACTCCACGCGATCGTGCGGATCAGATAGCTGGTGAAGAAGGGGATGACGATCAGGCCGAGCAGCAGCGACCGGTACTTCCGCCCGCGAAACGCGATCACGTAGGCGAGCGGGTAGCCGATGAGGATCGTCAGAACCGTGGCGATCGCAGCGAACAGCAGCGCCCGACCGAACTGCGGGGCGTTGTCGGTGAAAGCGTCGCGGTAGTTGCCGAAGTTCCAGTCGAACTCGGCTTTCACCGCGAAGCGACTGGGCAGTGTCGACAGCGACGACTTGAGCAGGGTGATCAGTGGGGCGAGGTAGAACAGCGCGAGCCAGAGCACACCGGGCTTGAGCAGGCCGTACGGGGCGATCTTTCGGCGAGCCTCGGGACCACCGGTGATCGCGGTGATCACCAGCGTCACGATCGCGCCGAGCATGATCGCCGCGGCGAACACCGCCAGCGGGCCGGTGACCCATCGGGCCCCGATGAGCATCAGCACCACGCCCGACACGACCATCGCGGTCAGCCCGAGCCACTCGGCGCGCTGCGCGAGCGGGTTGGTCCTCGGTTCGTCCGCGATGGTCGGTACGGTCACGGCTGCCTCAGGCTCCGACGATGCTCGCGAAGCGGGTGTCCATCTCGACCTCGGTCTCGTCGTTCAGCGAGGCGAAGCTCCGCAGACGGGCGTTGGTGGCGTCGTCGGGGAACAGCAGGGGGTTCTCGGCGAGCTCGGGATCGATCTTCGCCACCTCGTCCTGGGTGCCCTTGACGGGCGAGATGTACTGCACCCACGCCGTGAGCTGGGCCTGCTCGACCGGGTCGTAGACGAAGTTCATGAACTGCGCCGCCGCGCTGCGGTTCGCAGCGCCCTTCGGCATGATCATCGTGTCGGCCCAGCGCATGCCGCCCTCCTCGGGGATCACGAACCGGACGTTCGGGTTGTCCTTGCCGAGCTGCAGCACGTCACCCGACCAGCCGATGCAGGCGGCGAAGTTGCCGGTGGCGAGGTCGTCGAGGTAGTCGTTGCCGGTGAACTGCCGGATCTGGCCGGCGGCCTTTGCCTGCTCGAGCTTCTCGAACGCCTCCGCTACGTCGTCGAACGAGGCGACCGTCGACGGGTCCTTGCCGAGGCCGAGCATGATCAGGCCGATCGTGTCGCGCATCTCGGTGAGCATGCCGATCTTGCCGCTGAACGCCGGATCGAACAGGTCCTCGATGGACGTGATCTCGCGGCCGGTGGCTTCCAGGTTGTAGGCGATGCCGGTCATGCCGGTCTGCCAGGGCAGCGAGAACTCACCGGTCGGGTCCCAGGTGGGGTTGACGAGGTCGTCGCGGAGATTGGCAGCGTTCGGGACCTCGTCGATCGGGAGCTTGTCGACCCAGCCGAGGTTGATGATCCGGCCGGCCATCCAGTAGGTCGGGGCGATGATGTCGGGCTCGATGGTGTTGCCGGCGCCGAGGAGCGGCTGGATCTTGGCGAAGTACTCGTTGTTGTCGTTGAGGCCCTCGGTGTACGTGAGGTCGATGCCGGTCGCAGCGCGGAACCGATCGACGGTGCCGGTGGCGCCGTCCTCGGTGGGGTCGATGTATGCCGGCCAGTTGTCGAACAGGAGCGACTGTCCGCCGCCGCCGGCTGCGGTCGTGCCCGGCGTGGCGCCGGTCGCCGTGTCGCCGCCGGTCGCGGCGCCGTCCTCCTCGTCATCGCCGCCGCAGGCGGCCAGGAAGGAAGGCAGTGCAAGACCGGCGGTGCCGATCAGTCCTGACCGCACCAGGAACTGGCGGCGGGACAGCTGCATGCTGCGGGCTCGAGGGTTGCGGGGGTTACGGGAGTTCACGGGCGGTTCTCTCCTTGATAGTGGTGGGGTGGGGATGGGAAGAGTGGTGTGGCGGCGGTGGTCAGAGCGCCGCCTCGATCGCGTCGACATCGGTGGACGTGGCGCCGGCGACCGACGGCCAGCCCGGGATCAGGTAGGCGGCACCGGCCGCCCACGACACGTGGACGGCGTCACCGGGCCGGATCGAGGGCCCTCGGCCATCGTCGATCATGTTCGCGACGACCGTCGTGCCGTCACCGACGACGAGCTCGAGGCGCGTCGACGCACCCTGGAAGATGAGCTCGTTGACGACACCGGCGATCGATCGGCCATCGGTGCTGGGCTCGGTCGACGCCACGAGACGCTCGGGGCGCAGCATCACCGAGTAGCGCTCGCCGATGATCGGCGGGGTTCCGACCCGGGTCCGGATCGTGCCGCCCGACGCCAACTCGAGCACGGCGTCGTCGCCGTCGAGGCCCTTCACCGTGCCGGGGAGGAGGTTGGCCGACCCGATGAACCCGGCGACGAACAGCGATGCCGGCGAGTGGTAGATCTCCTCCGGCGTGCCGATCTGCTCGACACGACCCTGGCTCATGACCGCGATGCGGTCGCTCATGGTGAGCGCCTCGCCCTGGTCGTGGGTGACGAAGACGAACGTGATGCCGACCTCGCGCTGGATCCGCTTGAGTTCGAGCTGCATCGCCTCGCGCAACTTCAGGTCGAGCGCGGCGAGGGGTTCGTCGAGCAGGAGTGCGCTCGGCATGTTCACGAGTGCCCGGGCGAGCGCCACGCGCTGCTGCTGCCCGCCCGACATCTGCGCCGGCTTCCGGCTCGCGAACTCGGTGAGCCGCACGACTTCGAGCATCTCGGCGACCCGTGGCTCGTAGACCGCCCGATCGACCTTCTTCGATCGCGGACCGAACGCGACGTTCTGAGCGACCGTCATGTGCGGGAACAGGGCGTACTGCTGGAAGACCGTGTTGACGTTGCGTTTGTACGGCGGGGTGCGGGAGACGTCTTCTCCCTCGAGGAGCACCTGGCCGCGGGTGGGCTGCTCGAAGCCGGCGATCATCTTGAGGGTCGTCGTCTTCCCACAACCCGATGGGCCGAGCATCGCGAAGAACTCGCCACGGCCGATGCTGAAGTTGGCCTGGTCGACCGCCACGAACGTGCCGAACGACTTGTGCACGCCCCGTAGGACGATGACGTCGTCCGACGTCCTGGACTCACCCATGGATATCGATGCTGCACCCGATCATGACGCGCGACGAACGGCGAATCACTGGGCAGCCCCTCCCTTGGGGCCAAACTCTGTCATCGGGATCCCCCCTTTCGCAAGCCGCTGGACGGTGTTGACGGAGCTGTCATCGACCGTTCACGCGGTTCAGGTGTCGTGCGGGGTGTCGTGCGGGGTGTCGTGCGGGGTGTTGTGCGGGGTGACGTGCGGGGTTGTCGTGCGGGTTGTAGTTCGCCCAGGGATCCGAGCACGGAGTGCCGCTCCTGGCGGAACCTTGGTACAAAGGGGCGGGTGACGTCGCCTTTTGACGAACCTGTTGCCGGCGACCCACATGCCGCCTGGCGGCCGCCGGTCGTCGGCTCGCCCCGCCCGGAGCTGACCTCGCCCGTCTCGCCCGGTCCAGCCGTGTCGTTGCCGCCTCCGCCGCCGTCGTTCCCGCGCCGCCGCCGAGGGCGCTCGATCGCGCTGTTGCTCACGGCAGCCGTGATGCTGATCGGTGCCGCCGGCGTCGGGGCAGTCGTCGCCACCGGCCTCGTCAGGGATCCGGCGCCGCCGCAGCGGGCTTCGGACCGGCCGATCGATGTCGGCCCCGGCCGCGACGCGGTGGCGGTCGCGATCGACGTGGCGGCCGTCGCCGAGTTCGTGGCGCCGTCGGTCGTGACGATCAGCGCCGATGTCGACGGCGAGTTCGGCCGAGGCGGTTCGATCGGGACCGGTGTCATCACCACCTCCGACGGCGAGGTGTTGACCAACGCGCACGTCGTGGAGGGTGCGACCGAGATCCGAGTCCGGCTCGCCGGGGAAACCGAGCCGAGGCCGGCGACGTTGCTCGCCGCCGACGCCGGGAACGACCTGGCCCTGCTGCGCATCTCGGGCGATGGCTTCACGCCGGCGGTGTTCGCCGACCCCGAGTCGATCCGGCTCGGTGACGAGGTGGTCGCGATCGGGTTCGCCCTCGACCTCGACGGCGGGCCGTCGGTCACCCGGGGGATCGTGTCGGCGCTCGACCGCACGCTCGGCCTGGCCGATGGCGCGCTCGACGGTCTCATCCAGACCGACGCGGCGATCTCGTCGGGCAACTCGGGCGGGCCGCTCGTGAACGCGGCCGGCGAGGTCGTCGGGATCAACACCGCCGTCGCAAGGGGCGATTCCACGACGGCGGCCTCCAACGTCGGCTTCGCGATCTCGGTCGGCGAGGCGTTGCCGATCGTGGCCTCACTGCGCGACCAGGCCGGCGGTGAGTCCCGGCTCGAAGGGTTCCTCGGGGTCGGGCTCGACGATCGCAGTGACGGCGGGCAGGGTGCGATCGTCAGCGATGTGCAACCTGACACCCCCGCTGCGGAGGCCGGGGTCATGGTCGGCGACCTCGTCGTCGCGGTCGACGGTGTGCCGATCGACGGTGCCGTGGGCATGATCGCTGCCATTCGCGATCTCGAGCCGGGTGACCGGATCACGCTGACGGTCGTTCGTGACGGAGATCCGGTCGATCTCAGCGCGACGTTGACCACCCGCCCCGAAGCGTGAGCCGTCGCGACCGAGCGATCAGCGCGGTTGTCGGGGGGCTTCGCCGCCGATAGCATTTCCCAGCCGTGCCCGGAGGCTTCTCCGAGCACGGTCAGTATTCGCAAACGATGTCCGTGTGTGCCCGTTCCGGTCAGCCGGCGGGGACCTCACGGCGACAACTTGACCGGGTGCTCCGCACGGCTGCTCTCCTTCGGGCAGGTCGGCGGAGCATTTGCGTGGAAGCGACATGTTCGTCACGACGAGCCACCGTCGCCTCACGATTCGGGCAGGTCAGATCGTCGGGCCAGAGCCCGGCGAGCCAGTGGATAGCCCTCCGGGGCTCGATCAACGAACAGGAACAGCCGTCATGGCACAGACAGTGATCCTCGGCGAAAAGGTCGGGATGACGCAGAAGTGGGTGGACGACAAGGTCGTGCCCGTCACGGTCCTCCGTGTCGAACCCATGCGCGTCGTCCAGATCAAGACGACCGAGCGAGATGGATACACCGCACTCCAGGTGACCCAGGGTCACCGAGACGCGAAGAAGCTCAACAAGCCGACCGCCGGCCACTACGCGAAGGCGGGCGTGCAGCCCGGCACGCGCCTGATCGAACTCCGCCTCGACTCGGTCGACGGCTACGAGGTCGGCCAGGAGATCACGGTCGACGCGATCCCGGCGGGTACCAGGGTCGACGTCACCGGCGTCAGCCGGGGCAAGGGCTTCGCCGGCACCATGAAGCGTCACAACTTCAAGGGGCAGGGCGCCAGCCACGGCAACCACAAGCACCATCGGGCCCCCGGCTCGATCGGTCAGTGCTCGTTCCCGGGCCGCGTGTTCAAGGGCCTCAGCATGTCGGGGCACATGGGCCACGAGCAGGTGACCACCCTGAACCTCGAGGTCGTCGAATCCGACGCCGAGCGCAACGTGCTGCTGATCAAGGGTTCGATCCCGGGTCCGAACGGTGGCGTGATCTCGGTCCGCAACGCCGTCAAGCACGTCCAGAAGGGAGCGTGATCGCCATGGCGCAGATCACCCTCAAGAACGTCGCCGGCAAGAGCGCCGGCACGGTCGACCTCGATGACGCGGTGTTCGGTATCCAGCCGAACGTGCCGGTCATGCACCAGGTCGTGACCGCCCAGCTCGCAGCCCGGCGCGCCGGGACGCAGAGCACCAAGACCCGCTCCGAAGTGCGCGGTGGTGGCGCCAAGCCCTACCGCCAGAAGGGCACGGGCAACGCCCGCCAGGGCTCGATCCGGTCGCCGCACTTCAGCGGTGGTGGTGTGGCGCTCGGCCCGAAGCCGCGCAAGTACAACCAGAAGACACCGAAGAAGATGATCTCGCTCGCACTGCGGTCGGCCCTGTCCGACCGGGCCAACGAGGGCAAGGTCGTCGTCGTCGACTCGTGGGGCATCGATACGCCGAGCACGAAGACCGCCGTCAAGGCCCTCGCCGGCCTCGGCGTCGAAGGTCGTGTGCTGGTGGTCGTCGGCCGCGACGACGCCGCGACGGCGCTCAGCTTCCGCAACCTCCCCGAGGTGCAGCTGATCGCTCCAGGTGAGCTCAACGCCTACGACGTGCTCTGCAACGACTTCGTCGTGTTCACCCAGGATGTGCTCCCGACGTTCAACGGCGCCGGGAAGGCCGCCAAGTCCGCAACGTCCGCAACGTCCGCAGCGTCCGTCGCCGCTCCCCAGCCCTTCGCAGCAGTCGAAGACGTTGCGGATGAGGCAGCGGATGAGGCGGCAGACGAGAGCGGCGAAGCCGAGTGGTCGGGTTCCGCAAAGGCCACGGCCGACGGGTCCGCCCCGGCCGGGTACGACATCAAGGGCAACCGCGACTCGATGCTCTACCACACGCCCGGCAGCCGCTTCTACAAGCAGACGGTTGCCGAGGTGTGGTTCGACACCGAGGAGAGTGCCGAAGCCGCCGGCTTCAGCAAGCCCGCATCGCAGCAGGCCGCAGAGGATGCTGACGACGCGGCGGGCGACGAGCCCGCCACCGAAACGGAGAGCGAGTGATGAAGGATCCCCGCGACATCATCCTGGCGCCCGTCGTCTCCGAGAAGAGCTACGAGCTCATGGAGACCGGCGTCTACACGTTCAAGGTCCACGCGAGCGCCAGCAAGCCGGAGATCCGTGACGCCGTCCAGGCCATCTGGGGCGTCGAGGTGCTCAAGGTCAACACGCTGAACCGCAAGGGCAAGGCAACCCGAGTGCGGGGCAGCAACCGGCGCGGCTCCAAGCCCGATTCGAAGCGCGCCATCGTGACGCTGGCAGCGGGCGAGATCCCGCTGTTCGAGAACTGAGGTCTGTCATGGCGATTCGTTCACGCAAGCCCACCAGCCCCGGCCGTCGCTTCCAGACGTCGTCCGACTTCTCCGAGATCACGAAGTCGACGCCCGAGAAGTCGCTGCTGGTCAAGAAGTCCAAGTCCGGTGGCCGCAACTCCTACGGCCGCAAGACCTCGCGCCACATCGGTGGCGGTCACAAGCAGCGCTACCGCGTCATCGACTTCAAGCGCACCAAGGACGGCGTGCCGGCCAAGGTCGCCGGTATCGAGTACGACCCGAACCGCACCTGCCGCATCGCACTGCTGCACTACTCCGACGGTGAGAAGGCCTACATCCTGGCGCCCAAGGGCCTCAGCGTCGGTGACACCGTCAAGTCGGGCCACGGCGCCGACATCAAGCCGGGCAACGCCATGGCGATGCGGTACATCCCGGTCGGTACGACCATCCACAACGTCGAGTTGCGTCCCGGTCAGGGCGGCAAGATCGGCCGGTCGGCCGGTATCGCCGTGCAGCTCGTCGCCAAGGACGGCGAGTACGCCACGCTGCGCATGCCCTCCACCGAGATGCGGCGCGTGCCGATCGACTGCCGCGCCACGGTCGGTGAGGTCGGCAACAGCGAGCACGAGCTCGTCAAGATCGGCAAGGCCGGCCGCAACCGGTGGAAGGGCGTCAAGCCCCAGACCCGCGGCGTCGCCATGAACCCCGTCGACCACCCGCTCGGTGGTGGCGAGGGCCGCACGTCCGGCGGTCGTCCCGCCGTGTCGCCGTGGGGCAAGCCGGAGAGCCGCACCCGCCGCTCGAAGAAGGCCAGCTCGCGCCTCATCATCCGTCGTCGTCGCACCGGGAAGGGTCGCCGCTAAGGCGCCCGGAGAGCCCAGCAGAGGAAGAACATGTCTCGCAGTCTCAAGAAGGGTCCGTTCGTCGACGGGCATCTGCTCAAGAAGGTCGATGAGCAGAACGCCGCCGGCGAGCGCAAGGTCATCAAGACCTGGTCGCGCCGCTCCACGATCATCCCCGACATGGTCGGGCACACGATTGCCGTGCACGACGGCCGCAAGCACGTCCCGGTGTACGTCACCGAGTCGATGGTCGGTCACAAGCTCGGTGAGTTCAGCCCCACGCGGACCTTCAAGTTCCACGCCGGGCAGGAGAAGGGGGCGCGTCGCTGATGCGTGGACCCAAGCTGAACGAGGGCGCCACGATGGCCACGCTGGCCACCGGTGAGCGCCACGGTACGAAGGCCACGGCCAAGTACGTGCGGTCGTCGGCCTACAAGGCCCGCGCCGTGCTCGACCTGATCCGTGGGCTCGACGTGCGTCGCGCCGACGAGGTGTTGCAGTTCACCGACCGCAGCATCGCCAAGGACATCCGCAAGGTGCTCGCGAGCGCGGTGGCCAACGCCACCAACCCCGACAACACCGGTTCGTACATCGCCGACGCCGACGAGCTGTTCGTGCTCGCATGCTTCGCCGACGAGGGCCCGACGCTGCGCCGCTTCCGGCCCCGCGCCCGTGGCCGAGCCACCCGCATCCGCAAGCGCACCTGCCACATCACGGTCGTCGTCGCCCGCATGAGCGAGCGTCGTCTCGAGGTCGTGCGGGCCCGCGCCGAGGGCGCGAACGCGAGCGACAGCGCCAAGCGTCGTGCACGCGTCGAGCGCAGCCGCACCCGGGCTCAGGCCGCGAAGGCTGCCGCCGAGGGCGGCGACACCGCAGTCGACACCGATGACGACATCGACACCGGTGACGTCACCGAGGCCGAGGCGGTCGAGTCGATCGAGGTCGAGACCGTGGAGGTCTCCGCCGACGAGGTCGAGGCTGCCGAAGCCGCCGCCGGTGACTTCGCCGCCGGCGAATGGGCGGGCTCGGTGGTTCCCGATGCCGACGGCAACGGCCCCGACACCCACCCGATCAAGGGCAACGCCGACTCGATGCTCTACCACATGCCAAACACGCGTTATTACGCGGTGACGAAGGCCGAGGTCTGGTTCGACACCGAGGAGAGCGCTGAGGCGGCCGGCTTCAGCAAGCCCGGCTCGCAGTCCGACGACGCCAACGACGACACGGCCACCGAGACGGAGAACAACTGATGGGTCAGAAGATCAACCCGTACGGCTTCCGCCTCGGCGTGAGCACCGACTGGAAGAGCCGTTGGTTCTCCGAGCGCGAGTACAAGGAATACCTCACCGAGGACTGGAAGATCCGCGACGCGATCATGCAGAAGCTCGAGTCGGCTGCGATCAGCCGGATCGAGATCGAGCGCACCCGTGACAAGGTCCGCGTCGACATCCACACGGCCCGTCCGGGCATCGTGATCGGTCGCCGTGGCGCCCAGGCCGACGAGCTGCGCAACCTGATCACGGGCATCACCGGCAACCCGAAGATCCAGCTCAACATCGTGGAGATCAAGACCCCCGAGCTCGACGCCGCCCTCATCGCGCAGGGCGTCGCGGACCAGCTCGCCAGCCGCATCGCGTTCCGCCGCGCCATGAAGCGCGCCGTGCAGAACGCCCAGCGCGCCGGCGCCCTCGGCATCAAGGTCCAGTGCTCGGGTCGCCTCGGCGGCGCCGAGATGAGCCGCACCGAGTGGTACCGCGAAGGTCGCGTGCCGCTGCACACGCTGCGCGCCGACATCGACTACGGCTTCCGTGAGGCGAAGACCTCGAACGGCCGGGTGGGCGTCAAGGTGTGGCTGTATCGCGGCGACATTCTGCCGTACAAGGCGCAGACCGACGACAAGATCTCCCGTGAGGCCGCGATGGCCGTCGGCGAGACGTCGGGTCAGGCCGCCGAGGGCGGGCCGCGTCGCGTGGTGTCGTCGACGGCGGTCCGTCGTGACGCCGTCGTCGTCGCCCCGGTCGAGCCGGAGGCTCCGCTGCTCAAGGAAGCCGATCCCGAGCTCGAGAAGTTGCTCGACGAGGAAGAGACCATCGCCCGCCAGACCCGTGAGGGTCACGAGACGCCGCACTTCCGTGCGGACGACTGAGGGAGCCCGATCATGTTGATGCCCCGCAAGGTCGCACATCGCAAGCACCACCGCGGCCGCACCAAGGGAATGACCAAGGGCGGCGCCAACCTCAGCTTCGGCGAGTACGGCATCCAGGCGCTCGAACCAGGCTGGCTCACCGCCCGCCAGATCGAAGCTGCTCGTATCGCGATGACCCGTTCCATCAAGCGTGGTGGCAAGGTCTGGATCAACGTCTTCCCCGACAAGCCCGTCACGAAGAAGCCGGCCGAGACCCGCATGGGTTCGGGCAAGGGGAACCCTGAGTTCTGGGTTGCCGTCGTCCGTCCCGGCCGCGTGTTGTTCGAGCTCTCGTTCCCTGACGAGCAGTTGGCGATCGCGGCGTTGGAGAAGGCCATCCAGAAGCTGCCGATCAAGGCACGGGTCATCACCCGTGACGAGCGGATCTGAGCGAAAGGAACCGACGATGGCACGCAGCAACAAGGCCGCGAACAAGCTGGCCGACAAGGACCTCGGGGAACTGATCGAGGAGCTCCGCGCGACGAAGCACGAGGCGCTGAACCTGCGCTTCCGCAACGCGACCGGCCAGCTCGAGAACACCGCCGAGATCACGAAGGTCCGTCGGCAGATCGCCCGGATCAACACCCTCATCCGTCAGCGCGAGATCGCTGCCGCGGAAGCACAGAGCTGAGTACGAACATGAGCGAAGCAACCGAAACGACCAGCGACACGACTGCCGAAGCGGCGCGTAACGCCCGCAAGGTTCGTGAGGGCGTGGTGACCTCGTCGTCGATGGACAAGACCATCACGGTCGCTGTCACCGAGCGCGTCCGCCACCCCAAGTACAACAAGTTCATCCTGCGCACGAAGAAGCTGTACGCCCACGACGAGGCGAACGACGCCGGCGTGGGCGACAAGGTGCGCGTGATGGAAACTCGTCCGTTGAGCAAGAACAAGCGCTGGCGCTTGGTCGAGATCCTGGAGCGTGCACGGTGATCCAGCAGGAGTCCCGCCTTCGCGTCGCCGACAACAGCGGCGCCCGCGAAGTGCTCTGCATCAAGGTCCTGGGCGGCACCCGGCGGCGTTACGCATCGATCGGTGACATCTTCATCGCTTCGGTCAAGGACGCGATTCCCGGTGCCGCCGTCAAGAAGGGCGACGTCGTGAAGTGCGTCGTCGTTCGCGTGAAGAAGGAGAAGCGCCGTCCCGACGGCAGCTACATCCGCTTCGACGAGAACGCGGCTGTCCTCATCAAGGACGACCTCACGCCTCGCGGCACCCGCATCTTCGGCCCGGTGGGCCGTGAGCTGCGCGACCGCAAGTTCATGCGCATCGTGTCGCTCGCACCGGAAGTCATCTGAGGAAGGGTGATCAGCGTGAAACTCCGCAAGGGAGATCCTGTTCGTGTCATCACGGGCAAGGACAAGGGCAAGGAAGGCGTCGTCGAGCGCGTCCTGCCCCGAGACAACAAGGTCATCGTCACCGGTGTGAACACCGCGTCGAAGCATCAGCGGGCCCGCCGTGCCAACGAGCAGGCCGGGATCATCGACAAGGACATGCCGGTCGACGTGTCGAACGTGATGTACGTGCACAAGGGCAAGACCGTCCGGCTCGGTTACAAGACCGACGCGAAGGGCGGCAAGGTCCGTATCGCACGTCCGAGTGGTGAGGAAGTCTGATGAACGCCACCGCGACCCAGCCGCGCCTCAAGGCGCGCTACAACAACACGATCAAGGCGCAGCTCGCCAAGGATCTCGGCATCGACAACGAGATGCAGATCCCGAAGCTCGAGAAGATCGTCATCAACATGGGCGTCGGCCGTGCCACCCAGCAGCCGTCGCTGCTCGAGAAGGCCGTCGAGGATCTCACCCGGATCGCCGGGCAGAAGCCGATCATCACGCGTGCAGGCACCTCGATCGCCGGCTTCAAGCTCCGTGAGGGCCAGGCCATCGGCACCAAGGTCACGCTGCGCGGCGACCGCATGTGGGAGTTCTACGACCGGCTCCTGTCGGTCGCCATCCCCCGCATCCGGGACTTCCGCGGCCTGCCCGCCCAGTCCTGGGATGGCCGTGGCAACTACACGTTCGGTCTGAACGACCAGACCGTGTTCCCCGAGATCGACGTCGACAAGATCGACGTCCAGCGCGGTATGGACATCACGATCGTCACGACGGCGAACACGAACGAGGCGGGCAAGGCCCTGCTCGATGCGTTCGGGTTCCCGTTCAAGAAGGGTGCCGACGCCGACGCGGCGCCCCGCAAGCGCACGCGGAACCGCCACGCCCAGCGTGGTCCGGTCAAGTCCGCCAAGAAGAAGTGAACGAGTAGGCGAGAGAGAACATGGCCAAGAAATCACTGATCAACAAGGCGGCCGCCAAGCCGAAGTTCAAGGTGCGCGGCTACACCCGCTGCCGCCGCTGCGGACGTGCACGCTCGGTCTACCGGAAGTTCGGCCTCTGCCGTGTGTGCCTGCGCGAGCTCGCCCACGCCGGCGAGATCCCCGGTCTGACGAAGTCGAGCTGGTGAGGAGGAACGATGCTGACTGATCCCATCGCCGACATGCTGACCCGGATTCGCAATGCGAACACGGCGATGCACGACGAGGTGCGCATGCCCTCGTCCAAGCAGAAGGTCGCGCTCGCCAAGGTCCTCGAGTCCGAGGGCTACATCACCGGGTTCGACGTCGCCCCGTCGACCAAGGGTCCGGGCGACACGCTGACCATCAAGATGAAGTACTCGGATGCCCGCGATCGCACGATCTCGGGTCTGCGCCGGGTGTCGACCCCTGGCCTGCGGGTGTACCGCAAGGCCGACGCCGTGCCCCGCGTGCTCGGTGGCCTCGGTGTCGCTGTCCTGTCCACCAGCCACGGCCTCATGACCGACCGCGAGGCGCGCAAGCGCAACGTGGGCGGCGAGGTCCTCTGCTACGTCTGGTGAGGAAGGAACTCTCCCATGTCCCGAATCGGTAAGGCTCCCGTCACGGTCCCCTCTGGGGTCGACGTGTCGGTCAACGACCGGATGATCACGGTGAAGGGCCCCAAGGGCACCCTCAGCCGCACGATCCCCGGCGAGATCGAGGTTGCGGTCGAGGACGGCGTGCTCACGTGCACCCGCCCGAACGACGAGCGGTACCACCGTGCCCAGCACGGTCTGACGCGCAGCCTCGTCAACAACATGGTCGTCGGCGTCACCGACGGCTTCAAGAAGCAGCTCGAGATCGTCGGCGTCGGTTACCGCGCCGAGGCGCAGAGCCCCACCACCCTGCGGCTGGCCCTCGGCTTCAGCCACCCGGTGATGGTGCAGGCCCCCGAGGGCATCACCTTCGAGGTGCCGGTGCCCACGCAGGTCATCGTCAGCGGCATCGACAAAGAGGTCGTCGGCCAGGTGGCCGCCAACATCCGCAGCATCCGCAAGCCCGAGCCCTACAAGGGCAAGGGCGTCAAGTACGCGGGTGAGAAGATCCTGCGCAAGGCCGGCAAGGCCGGCAAGAAGTGAGTGAGGAAGCCCGATGAGTGACATCGCCAAGGCCCGCCGCGAAGGCCGCATCCGCCGCCACCGCCGCGTCCGCAAGAAGGTCCACGGCACCGCGGCTCGCCCGCGCCTCGCCGTGTACCGGTCGAACAAGCACATCTCGGTCCAGCTGATCGACGACGACGCCGGTCTGACGATCGCCGCCGCGTCGACCGTCGAGGCCGATCAGCGCACCGCCGGCAACGGCGGCACCGTCGCCGCCGCCGCTCGTGTCGGCGAGCTCGTCGCCGAGCGCGCCAAGGCCGCCGGTGTCACCCAGGTCGTGTTCGACCGGGGTGGATACGCGTACCACGGTCGCGTCGCCGCGATCGCCGAAGCCGCCCGCAATGCAGGTCTGGAGTTCTGATGGCGTACCAGGGAAACAACAACAGCAACCAGGGTTCGAACGAGAACGAGGGTGGTCTCCGCGAATCGCGTGTGATCACCATCAACCGCGTCGCCAAGGTGGTGAAGGGTGGTCGTCGTTTCGCCTTCACCGCGCTCGTCGTGGTCGGTGACGGCAACGGACGCGTCGGGCTCGGCTACGGCAAGGCCAAGGAGGTGCCGCTGGCGATCCAGAAGGGCACCGAGGAGGCCAAGCGCAACCTGTTCGAGGTCCCCCTCGCCGGATCGACGATCACACATCCCGTGTACGGCGAGACCGGTGGCGGCCGTGTGCTCATGAAGCCCGCTGCTCCCGGTACCGGCGTGATCGCCGGTGGTGCAGCGCGCATCATCCTCGAGGAAGCCGGCGTGCACGACGTGCTCTGCAAGTCGCTCGGTTCGGCCAACCACATCAACGTCGCCCGCGCCACGATCGCCGGCCTCAAGGCCCTGCAGCGGCCCGACGAGGTCGCCAAGCGTCGTGGCATCCCCGCCGAGTCGTTCGTGCCCAAGGGCATGCTCAACGCCTACAACGAGCGCCAGAAGCAGATGGCTGCCGGCGCCTCCCACGAGTGAGCTGAAACATCATGATCGACAAGTCCTCTCCCGATCGCGTGCTCAAGGTGACCCAGATCAAGTCGGGCACGCACGCCAAGCCAAAGACGCGCGGCACGCTGCGCGCGCTCGGCCTCGGGCGCATCGGCAAGACCAACATGCTGCCGGATCGCCCTGAGATCCGGGGCATGCTGAGTCGCGTCCCGCACCTCGTCAAGGTCAGCGACACCGCGTCCGCTGACAGTTCCAAGGGAACGGAGTGACCATGCACGTCCACGACCTCTCCCCTGCGCCGGGCGCGTCCAAGAGCCGCAAGCGCGTCGGCCGTGGTATCGGCGGCAAGGGTGGCAAGACCGCCGGTCGCGGCACCAAGGGTCAGTACGCCCGCAACACCGTCGCCCGCGGCTTCGAGGGTGGCCAGATGCCGCTCAAGCAGCGTGTGCCGAAGCTGAAGGGGTTCACCAACCCGTTCCGCGTCGAGTACACGGCGGTCAACCTCGACACGCTGAACGATCTCGGTGAGTCGACCATCGACCCCGACGTGCTGATCGCACACGGTCTGCTCCGCAAGGACGCGTTCGTCAAGGTGCTCGCTCGCGGCGAGGTCACCGCCAAGCTCGACGTCCACGCTCATGCGGTCTCGAAGGCAGCCGAGGCCGCCATCACGGCTGCCGGTGGTTCGGTCACGCTGATCGTGCTGCCCTTCAAGGGCGAGGGCAAGGCGGGCCGTCCCGCTGCCAAGGGCAACCAGTTCACGAACCGCTGAGACTGCACGCCCGCTCCTGCGCTGGAGCGGGCGGCAGCTAGCCTGCGGATCTCCCGTCACGACTTCGAGGAACGTCGCCAATGCTGTCGAACGTCAAGAACATCTTCAAGGTCGAGGATCTCCGCAACAAGATCTTCTTCACCTTCATCATCGTCGCGCTCTATCGAGTGGGGGCGTCGATTCGGGTACCGGGGGTCGATCCGCTCGCGATCGATCAGCTGCAGGAGGGAGCGCAGAACGGTGCGCTCGGCCTCTTCAACCTGTTCTCCGGCGGGGCGTTCGAGCAGTTCTCGATCTTCGCGCTCGGCATCATGCCGTACATCACGGCCAGCATCATCATGCAGGTGCTCGGCGTCGTGATCCCGAAGTTGGAGGAGCTCCAGCAGCAGGGTGCGGTCGGGCAGCGCAAGATCACGCAGTACACGCGCTACGTCACGATCGCCCTCGCGTTGCTCCAGGCCACGGTGCTCGTGTTCCTGTTCGGTACCGGTGGCGGCGGTGCGTTCTTCTCGGCGGTGCAGGCACCCTCGGTTCCGCTGCTGCCCGATGGTGTGTGGCCTCGCGGTTACCTGATCATCCCGACGCTCGTCGCCGGCACCGCGGTGCTGATGTGGATGGGTGAGCTCATCAGCCAGCGCGGCATCGGCAACGGCATGTCGATGATCATCTTCGCGTCGGTCGTCGCCGGTATGCCCGGCGGCTTCTACGGGGTGTGGCAGGTCAACAAGCAGTTCTGGTTCGTCGCACTCGTCCTCCTGACGCTCGGGATCATCGTCGCGGTCGTGTTCGTCGAACTCGGACAGCGGCGGATACCGGTCCAGTTCGCGAAGCGTGTGGTCGGCCGCCGGATGATGGGCGGCCAGAACACCTATATCCCGTTGAAGGTCAACCAGTCCGGCGTGATCCCGATCATCTTCGCCAGCTCGATCCTGTTGCTCCCGGCGATCATGTCGAGCTTCCTCGGCAACGGCTCGGAGAGCGGCGGCTGGTGGGACCGGGCCCGATTCGAGATCCAGTCGTTCGTCGACGGCTACATCTTGAACAGCCAGAACATCGTCTACATCGTGCTGTTCGCCGTGCTGATCATCGCCTTCGCCTACTTCTACAACTCGATCGCGTTCGACCCGGTGCGCCAGGCCGATCAGATCCGTCGCCAGGGTGGCTTCATCCCGGGCGTGCGACCCGGCCCGCAGACCGAGTCGTATCTCGCCAAGGCGGTCAACCGGATCACGCTCCCGGGCGCCGTGTTCATCGCGATCATCGCGATCTTGCCGTACATCTTGCTGTGGGCGGCCGACGTGAACAACTTCCCGTTCGCGGGCACCAGCGTGCTGATCTCGGTCGGCGTGGCGCTGGAGTTGATGCGTCAGATCGACAGCCAGTTGATGCTCCGCAACTACGAAGGCTTCCTGAAGTAAGCGCCGGTGATCCCCGGGGCTCGCCTCATTATCCTCGGTCGGCAGGGCGCCGGTAAGGGAACGCAGTGCGTTCGTTTGTCGCGCCATTACGTGGTCCCGCACATCTCCACCGGTGACATGCTGCGCACGTCCGCCCGTGAGGGGACCGAGCTCGGCTTGATGGCCAAGCAGATCATGGACGCCGGCGGTCTCGTGGGCGATGAAGTGATGATCGGGCTCGTCGGCGAGCGAGTTCGCAAGCCCGATGCCGACACACGTGGGTACATCCTCGACGGCTTTCCGCGCACCGTCGCACAGGCCGAGGCGTTGGCCCGGATCACCGCCGACAAGCCGCTCCACGCGGTCATCGACCTCGACGTCCCGCGCGAGATCGTGCTCGAGCGCATCTCGTCCAGGCGGGTGTGTCGCGACTGCGGCACGAACTATACGGCGGGTCCGGTCGTACCGTCGCCCTGGATCTGCGACGTGTGCGGCGGCGACGTCGCGCAGCGTGCCGACGACACGCCCGACTCGGTCAACCGTCGACTCGACCTCTACGAGACCCAGACGTCACCGTTGATCGCTCACTACAGCAAGCTGGGCATGCTCGCCGTCGTCAACGGCATCGGACACCCCGACCACGTCTTCAAGCGTCTCTGCGACGCCGTCGAAGCGCGCCGCTGACCCCGGAGCACGGTTCGGGATCGCTGGCATCGCAGCAGCGATGACCCGGCGGTGGCCGCGAGTTCGTCGAGCGAACACCGGCCGTTCAGTCTGCGGCCAAACGGGCATGGCACCGTACCGGCTGCACCAGGCGCGGATCGTTGCCGGGTCGGGCACGCCGCAGCGCCGTCGACGGCTGCGTGGCGTGGCCCTGGCCGTGGCCGAAGAGCTGGGGTGGGTCCGGTCATCAATCCGCTCGCCGGACCCACCTCTGCACATGCGCCGCTCCGGTGATCGAACCCGACGGACCACGACGCTGCCCGCGCTCTCCGTCCTCGCCCTGCCACAGCCCGTACCCGATCGGGTGAAACGGCGTGCGAAGGTCGGTCGCCACGCGGACGATTCGCCGTTCCGACATGGCCCGTTCATACGTCGTTCAGAGCGTGGTCAGGGCCCCCTCCTACTGTTCCCGCGCTATGGAGGCCGCTCAGATCGAGACGCGATCGACCGCTGTGTACGAGATGCCGGACGGCGTCGACCGGTCGCCGATCCCTCCCGTCGCGGCCGCCTCGAGCTTCCTGGCCGAGAGCGGACGAGCGCACGACTGGTTCCTCGACACGCTGTCGGAACTCGCCAGCGATCTCGCCGCCGAGCCCGGGGAGCTCTCACGAGTGGTGTCGCAGCAGCACCGCCTCCTGCGCCAGTTCATGGACGCGCAGCGCTCGATTCTCCGCTACTGGGCGGAGGTCGATGCCGAGGTGGGCGACATCGTTGCCCGGCGGGCCCGCACGACCGGCGCCCAGGTCGACGACCGCCCCCTCGCGACGCACGAGAGTGCGGCCGAGACGCAGCTCCGGCTGGTCCTGGACGATCTCTGGCGGGCCGAGCACGACGCCGGCCGAACGCTGATCGACACGACCCGGTCGCGCGACGAACACCCGTCGGCCGACGCCGAACCCGAGCTGGCCGATGCGGCGCCGGCCGATCCGGAGGTGCTCGGCGAACCCGCGCCTGCGCCCGCTCTGCGCGAGCTCCTCGACGTGTTCGACGAGGTAACCGACGACGAGGAACCGGTCGATGTGCTCGCCGTGATCGACCGGTTGCTCGAACGGCTCATCGTGCGTGCCGGTGACATCGACCCGGCGCCACCCGAGCCGGTCCTTGCTGCTGCAGCCGCGCCGACCACTGCACCGACCGCCGCACCGACGATCGGTGACCCTGACGCCTTTGCTCGCTTCTGGGGGGCGGGGCGCTCGGACGACCGGGGATGGCGCGACCGCCCGTTCGTCCAGGCACTGATGCCGCTCGCGTCCGGCTTCGTGTTGCTCACAGGGGTCCTGGCATGGATCGGCTGACCACGCGCCGCTTCGGCGGCCACGACGAGATCCCGGGGGCTGTCTCCATGTTGAACGGCGTCGATCACGACGGCTGGCATCCCGAGATCCGCCTCGACCGCTGGTTCGACCCAGCGACCGGGGCGCAGGCCGACGCCGGCCGGCAGCAGAGCGACGCGGAGCCGGCGCCGGATCCGGAGCCGGATCCGGAGCCGGTGCCGGAAGCGTCGCAGCACCCGGCGTCCGGGTCTGACGAGGTGGCCCGTCTCCGAGACGCCATCGCCACTGCCGCCAAGCGGGCCGAGTCGGCCCGGTTCCGCGCCGAGTCGCGCGAGGCGGCGGCACGCGACACGCTCCACACCGAACTGGTCGCCACGCGGCAGCAGATCGTCGAGATGGACGACCGTCACCACGACGAGGTGGCGGCGATCCGTGCGGCTGCTCAGGCCGATGTCCAGCGGATCATCGACGCGGCACACCAAGCCGTCGCCGAACTCGGTGGGGAGCGCACTGGTGAACGCTGAAGCGCCGACGTCCGATCGGGCGACGCGGGCGACCATCGCACAACTGACCCTCACGTTGCGAGCAACCGAGCGGGAGGCAGCGGCTGCCGAAGCGGCTGAGGCCGGGTGGGAGCTCGACGTCGCGCTCGCTCAGCTCCGGACCCGGATGACCCCGCTCGTCGAGCAGCGCCGCCGGGTGCTCGACGACGAGCTCGCCCTCGAGCATCTCAAGGCGGCCGACGCGCGCGCCGCGGCCGAGATCGAAGCCGCCGAGATCGTCGAGTCTGCTCGTGCGGCCCTCGCTGCAGCAGCAGCCGCCTTCGCCGACGTGCCGATGACGATCGACCCGGACGTCGACATCGTCGCGTGGGACGACGATGTGGCCGCGCCTGATGACGGTGCGGTCGAGGCAGTCAACGAAGGGCTCGTCGACGTGGCGGAGGATCCGGAACCCGAAGTGGCGCCCCTCGTGTTCGCACCCGATGCGGTCGAGCCTGATGACGCTGGGCCCGTCGACATCGAACCGGATCTCGAATCCGCACTCGACGATCAGGCCGACAACGACATGCCGGCGCCGGTCGGCGTACCGATTGCGCTCGCGCCGCCGCAGGCGGCCGAGCCGACGATCACGGTGACGCTCGATCCCGATGCATTCGCGCGGGCCTTCGCCGCAGCGTTCGGTGCCCTGCTGGACGAACGTCTTGCTTCGATGGCGATGGCACCGCCACAACAGCCGCAACATCCGCAGTGGGTCCAGGTGGCGGCAACCCCACCGGAGCGGCGGTCGTTCTGGGCCAACGCATGGCATGCCGATGTGATCCTGTCCCTGGTCGCGGCGCTGATCGTCGTCGTGATCCTGATCGCCTGGTCGACGTGACTCCATGTCGATGCTGACCGTTACCCCGCAACTCGACGACCTCGGGCCCGCCCCGACGCCACGGCCGCTCACCAGGCGTCGCGGTCGCGGCGATCGGTTCTTCTCGGGGTTGATGCTCACGAGCGGGGGAATCGTCCTGCTCGTCATGTCGGCGGTCGGGCTGTTCCTCGCCATCGAGTCGGTCCCAGCGTTCCAACGCACGGGTCTCCGGTTCTTCACCACGTCGGCGTGGCAGCCGAGCACCGGCGAGTTCGGGGTCGCGGCGATCATCGGCTTCACCGTGCTCATCGCCACGATTGCGGTCGCCGTCGCGGTGCCGGTCGCACTCGGCACGGCGCTGTTCATCACCGAGGTCGCGCCGTCGTGGATGCGCAGCGGGCTGGTCGCCATGGTCGACCTCATGGCGGCCGTGCCGAGCGTCGTCTACGGCGTGTGGGGCGCCCGTGTGCTCCAGCCGCACACGATCGGATTGGCCGAATGGTTGGCCAACTGGTTGGGGTGGATCCCGCTCTTCACGGTGGACGGGCACGACCCGTCGAACCCGCTCTCCAGCTCGGCGGTCTTCTTCGCATCGTCGTTCACGGCCGGTGTCGTGGTGTCGATGATGGTCATCCCGATCCAGTGTTCGGTGATGCGTGAGGTGTTCTCGCAGGTGCCTCCGGGCGAACGCGAAGGAGCGTTCGCGCTCGGGTCGACGCGCTGGGGGATGATCACCGTCGTCTCGTTGCCGTTCGGTCGCGGCGGCATCATCGGCGGCACGATGCTCGGCCTCGGCCGGGCCTTGGGCGAGACGATCGCCGTGGTCCTCATCATCTCGCCGCGGTTCGACTTCTCGTTCAACATCCTCGAAACGGGCAGCAACTCGGTGTCGGCGCTGATCGCGCTGCGATTCGTCGAGGCCTCCGACTTCGACCTGTCGGCGCTGATGGCTGCCGGGTTCACCCTGTTCATGATGACGCTCGTCGTGAACTTCATCGCGTCCGCGTTCGTCGCGCGGTCCCGGTCCGGAGCGAGCAGCGAGGCATGACCACAACCATCGAGTCCGACCGCGAGCTCTGGGGGCCGGCGGCGACCAGCGAAGTGAACCGCGCGGTCGAGACGACGTTCCTGCCGCGACATCCGGCGAACGCTGCGGCTCCGCAGCCCCGCCCGATCGGCAGGTTCGGGCGGGACGACGTCCTCACCATGGGCGGCGCTGCTGCGAGCGCGCTCGCGACCACGCTGCTGCTGTTCGGCCGACTGTCGACGCTCGACGGTGCGATCGGGTTCGTCATCGTCCTGCTGCTCACGTTCATCGTGATCTACGCGATGCTGACCGCGCTGACCAACGACGTTCCCGCGATCGTCGACAAGGTCATGGCGGTGCTGATGAGCTCGACCGCACTGCTGGCGGGATCCGCGCTGGCGTGGGTGGTCGCCTCGACCGTGTGGAACGGTCGGACCGCACTGACGAAGGTCAACCTCTATGTCGAGGACATGAGCCTCGCCGGGCCGCTCGAGCCCCTCGACATCGGTGGCATCGCACACGCGATCGTCGGCACGCTCGTGATCATCACCATCGCGCTCGTGCTCACCGTGCCGCTCGGCATCTTGTGTGCGGTGTTCCTCAACGAGACGCACGGTCGGTTCACCGGGCTCGTCCGCACGATCGTGACGGCGATGACCGCGCTCCCGTCGATCCTCGCCGGTCTGTTCATCCTTGCCACGTGGATCCTCATCCTCGGCTTCCCGCGCTCCGGACTGGCGGCGGCGCTCGCCGTCAGCATCATGATGTGGCCGATCATCATCAGATCGGGCGACGTCGTGCTCCGGCTCGTTCCCGGCAGCTTGCGCGAGGCGTCGGCTGCGCTGGGCGCGCCGAGCTGGCGCACCGTGTGGCACGTCGTGCTGCCCACCGCCCGCTCGGGCCTGTCGACATCGGTGATCCTCGGCGTCGCCCGCGGCATCGGTGAGACCGCACCCGTGCTGCTGACGTCGGGTGTGGCAGCGAGCATGAACACGAACCCGACCGAGAACTCGATGATGTCGCTGTCGCTGTTCACCTACGAGGCCATCCGGTCACCGCAGCAGAACATGGTCGCCCGCGGCTTCGCATCCGCAGCAGTGCTGATGATCCTCGTCCTGACGCTCTTCACGCTCGCTCGGGTGCTCGGCGGCAGGGGTCCCGGACGGCTCACGAAACGACAGGTCCGCCGGGCGACTGCCCGCTCGAAGCGCGATCTCGCGCGATTCGAACCGAATTCGACTGGAGCAACCTCATGAATCGCTCACTCCGCCGACGGGCGACAGCGCTCACCGCGCTCACCGCGCTCGCCCTGATACCGGTGCTCGTCGGGCCGTCGTCGAGCGACGATGTGCGCGCCCAGAGCTACACCAGGATCCAGGGTGAAGGGTCGTCGTGGGCCGGGAACGCGATCAACGACATGCGCGTCAACGTTCAGCAGTTCGGCATCTCGGTCGACTACAACCCGAGCGGTTCGACGGCCGGACGCCGGAACTTCATCTCGGGCATCGTCGACTTCGCAGCGTCCGACATCCCGTTCCAGTTCAACCCGGAAGACGGGTCAGACCCTGAGAACCCGGCCCAGGGGAGCTTCGCCTACATCCCGGTGACCGCCGGTGGCACGGCGTTCGCGTACAACCTGAAGATCGGCGGCCGCCAGGTCACCAATCTGCGGTTGTCGGGTGAGAACGTCGCCAAGATCTTCACCGGGGCGATCACCCAGTGGAACGACGCTGCGATCCAGGCCGACAACCCGGGTCTGGTGATGCCCGCCAAGCAGATCTTCCCGGTCGTCAGGTCCGACGGCTCCGGGTCCACCGCTCAATTCACGAGCTGGATGATCGCGATGCACCCGGCGATCTGGACCGACTTCTGTGAGCGGGCCGGACGGGCGCCGCGATGCGGTGCCACGTCGAACTACCCGACCTACCCCGGGATGATCGGCCAGGTCGGCGACCCGGGCGTGGCGGCGGCGGTCGTCGCCCCGCAGTCGGAAGGGGCGATCGGCTACGTCAACTATTCGTACGCGCTCGGCGCTGGCGCACCGGTCGCGAAGGTGCTCAACGCCGCCGGCTTCTACACCGAACCGACGCCCGAGAATGTTGCGGTGTCGCTGTTGCAGGCCGACATCAACCGCGACGAGAGCAACCCGGCGGTCTACCTCACGCAGATCCTCGACGGCGTCTATGCCGACCGTGATCCCCGGAACTATCAGCTGTCGTCGTACTCGTACTTCATCCTGCCGACCAAGATCTTCGGAAATTTCAACGAGGACAAGGGGTTCACGCTCAGCGCCTTCGCGAACTACGCGATGTGCCAGGCCCAGCGAAACTCCGCCGCGCTCGGGTATTCGCCGATGCCGCTGTCGCTGGTCGAGCCGGCGCTCGAGCAGATCCGCAAGATCCCGGGTGCGGCGACCGACAGCATCGACGTGTCGAAGTGCGACAACCCGACCTTCGATCCAGCCAACCCCCGCGACGGCAACCGACTCGCAACGCTCGCTCCGATGCCCCAGGAGTGCGACCGTCAGGGCGGCCTGCAGTGTTCGAACGGCACCGGTGGACTGAGCAACGTACCGACGGCCGTCAGCACGCCGACCGGTGGCGGTGGCGGTGGCGGTGGCGGTGGCGGTGTTGTCGTCGTTGTCGGTAGCGGTGGCGGTACGACCGGTGGCGGTGGCGGTACGACCGGTGGCGGTGGCGGTGGCGGCGACGGCTCCGGTGGCAGCGCGTCGAGCGCCGGCGGGGGTGGCGGCACGACCGGCGGCGGTGCAGGCGGTGCGACTGCTGGCGGCGCTTCGACTGCTGGTGGTGGGTCGACTGCCGGCGGTGGCACGACGACCGGCGGTGGCACGACGACCGGCACCCCCGGGGCGGCGACCGACGGTTCGACGACCGGCGGTAGCACCGGTGGGATCGACACGGGCACGGGTGGCCTGGACACCGGGGTCGTGCCCCCGGACGGCGCACTCGAGTGCGATCCCGACACCGGTGAGTGTGGGCCTGGAGTGGCCGCCAACGGGGGAGTCGGCGACGCGGGCGTGAACGTCGATCCAGCCACCGGCCAGGCGCTACCGGCGAGCGCCAACGTGGGCGCCGCCACCCCGACCTACCTCGACGGCGGACCAGGGTTCGGGCAGGGCGTGCTCGTCGTGCTGATCATCGTGCTGCTGCTCGGCGTCGTGGTCGGGCCTGCGCTGGCGTGGCGCCACTTCTCGACCGGAGCGCCAGCATGAGGTTCCGCCTGCTCGGCCGGTGGGTGCTCGGTGCCAGCGCGCTGATCGCTCCAATGACCATCATCACGAGTGGTGCCGAAGCCCAGCAGTCGCTCGCCGGGAGCCAGGGGACCGACACCGCGCTGCCGACCACCGACTCGGCGGTGACCGTGAACGGACGCGGGCGGTTCGGTGGTCTGGCGATCACGGTGAACCAGACGCGCAACCTCAGCAACCAGGCGGTCTCGATCACGTGGTCCGGCGGCACCCCGACGCGCAGCGGTCCGTCTCGCTTCGCGGCGCACTACCTGCAGATCTTCCAGTGCTGGGGTGATCCTGACGGCAGCGTGCCCGAGAACCCGGGGCCGCCACCGGAGCAGTGCGTCCAGGGTGCGTCGGCCGGCGCTCCCGACGCCTTCTTCGGTGGCCTGGTGCCGCCGGGATCGAACGTGCTCGACCGCATCATCAGGCGCAACACATGGGCCCCACTCGATCCGCCGCTCGGTGTGGTCGACCCCGGCGATCGCCAGACGTGGATGCCGTTCCGTTCGGTCGAGGGCGACACGGTCGACTTCCAGACCAACTCGAGCTTCGTCGCCGGCCAAGCCGGCAACTTCTGGCTCAACCCGTTCTACGACATCGTCACGACGAACGAGATCGCGGTCGCGGCCACTGCGCCCGACGGCTCCGGCCAGGCGCTGTTCGAGGTCAACACCGGTGTCGAATCGTCTGGGCTCGGCTGTGGCCAGTCACGCCAACCACTCCCCGGCGGGGGCACCAAGGTGCCGCAGTGCTGGATTGTGATCGTCCCCCGCGGCGAACCCGTCGACGAGAACGTCAACACGTCGTTCGACCTCGAGGGGGAGAACGCAAATCGGCGGGGGGTGCTGACTTCGCCGCTCGGCCCGCAGGCATGGCCGAACCGCATCGCCATCCCGATCGACTTCAACCCGGTGGATTCGGGGTGTGACATCACGGTCAGGGCGCGTCCGATCTCCGGCACGGAGCTGGCGGTCCCGGCCGTCGTCCGCTGGCAACCGGTCCTGTGCGGCGGCGGGGAGCTCCCGCCGTTCAGCTACGCGACGGCCGCCGACAGCGCTGCCCGCCTGCAGTTGAGCCGCGGCACCGCAGGCATGGCGGTGATCTCACGGCCGTTGGAGCAACCGGAGGACCCGAGCAAGCAGGTCGTCTATGCGCCGCTCACCGTCTCGGGAGTGGGGATCGGCTTCAACATCGAGCGCACGCCCCGGCCCGACGCCCCCGACGACGCGCAGGCGTTGGCCGGGATTCGCTTTGCCGAGTTGAACCTGACACCGCGCCTGGTCGCCAAGTTGCTGACGCACTCGTACCGGGGCCAGGTCGACCTGCTCTTCCAGCCCTCGGGGTACGAATGGGCCGCAGAGAATCCGGGCTCACCGTACGGCGATCCCGACTTCCTCCAGTTCAACGAGGAGTTCGCCCAGCAGCAGCTCAGCCAGGGTCGCCAGCTCAGCGGGCTGCACCTCCCGACCGGCAACTCCGACGCGGCGCAGACGCTCTGGGAATGGGTGCTGTCGGACCCTGAGGCGCGGGCGTGGGTCGACGGCGAGCCGGACGAGTGGGGGATGGTCGTGAACCCGGCGTACGACGTGGTCGTGTCGTCCGCACCCCAGTCGTTCCCCAAGGCCGACCCGTACTGCTACCAGGCTCCGCCGGTGACCGTCTTCGCCGAGCCGTATTCGCCACCCCCGCTGTGCACCCTCGACTGGATGCCGACGGCGAACGGGTTCGCCGACGCCGCCAGGAACACGCGTCGCGCTTTCGACGGGGCACGCATCGGTCAGAACCTCGCCGACCCGCCATCATCGCCCTCGGCGTACTGGCGGCGCACGACGCCGCAGCTGATCGGTCAGCGGGGTTTCCTGTCGATCACCGACTCCGCGTCGGCGTCGCAGTTCGGGATCCAGATGGCTCGACTCAGCCGGGCAGGCGACAACGGTCCCGACCGCCAGTTCGTCGGACCGACCGTCGAGGCCCTCGGGGCGGGCCTGTCATCGATGACGCCGGGGCCCGAGCCGCAGGTGCTCGAACCGAACCCGCTCGAGCAACCCGCCGGGGCGTACCCGCTAACGATCGTCTCGTACGCTGCTGTGGCCCCGCTGACCCTGAACGCTCGCGCCCGCGACGAGTATGCGGCCTTCATCGAGTATGCCGCAGGGCAGGGTCAACGCAGTGGCGAGACGAGGGGCCAACTCCCTCGTGGTTACGCGCCCCTCCCGACGAACCTGCGCGAGCAAGCGGTCCAGGCGGCCGAGGTGGTGCGGAACGGGACGCTCGTCGTGGTCGTCGTGGTCCCCGAACCGACGACCACGACCACCGTCGCGCCAACGACGACCACGACCACGACCACGCAACCGGCGGCCGGTTCCCAGAACCCCGTCTTCCCGACCGGCCAGGGATCCTCGTCGCGCCCGACCGGTGGCGGTTCGTCATCGCCCTCGTCCCCGTCGACCGGCACCACGACCACCACCACGACGGTCGCCACCGACTCGACGGTGCCGGACGAATCGACGCCCGAGGCACCGTCGACGTCCGAACCTGCGCCGAGTTCGGCGCCACCGACCAGTGCCCCCGAGGGCGACGCGGTCGACGTGCCAGGGACCAGCCTGCCCCCCGGCGTGACCCCGTCGACCGAGGTCAGCCCGTTGCGGTTCGCGGTCGCCGGTTTCACCGGGACCGGTCTGCTCGCCGCGCTCGTCGCGCTCGAGATCACGAAGCGCCCACGCCGCGGTGCCGTCGGCAGCGATGACGAGGATGACGATCTGTTCGGCGAACCGGACGAGCCGACATGAGCACAGTTCGCAGGGCGGTCCGGATCGCAGCATGCGCGGCCACCGTCGCCCTCACGGCACTGGGCGTCGCTCCGACTGCCGGCGTCGCGGTCGGCCCGACGGTTCCGCCGGTGCCCGGCCCCAGCCCCACCGACCCGCCGTTGCCCGACGTCGCGAACGACGCCGGCGATCTCCTCGTCGTCACCGGTGCGAACTCGCGGAACGCGCTGCTCGAGGGTGACGGCAACACCACGTTCTCCGTCGCACTGCCGGTCGGCGCGACCTGTCCGGGCGACAGCGCCAACGACGGATGGCGTATCCAGACGTTCATCGTGCCCGCGGCCACCGACGTCCCGGCGTTGGAGTACGGCGCCACCCGACCCGATGGCGACACCATGTACGCGCTCTACACGACCGAGGGCCGTCCGTACACGCAGGTGCTGCTCGGGCAGAACGCCGAACCCGGGCTGCCGGGCCTGATCCTCGACTTCCCTCCGATGAGCTTCGCACCGTTCACGCCCGATCTGCTCCCCGTCGGTCGCTACACGATCGGCGTCGCGTGCAGCTATTTCGAGATCGGCGAACGCTTCTGGGATGCGCAGATCGAGTTGACCGAAGACCGTGACGTCCAGCCCGGCGAGCGGAGATGGCGCGTCATCGACCCGGCGAACCCGAGTGCCGCGAGCAACGGCGTCGCCGTTGCCTCGTCCGAGACGAGCGGTCTCCCGACGCTCGCCATCGTCCTGCTCGTCATCGTCACCGCCGCCGGCGGTGCATCGGCGTTGCTCATCCGCCGCCGCAACCAACCCCTCGCCGAACCCCTCGCCAAGGAGCGCACTTCATGAATCCTCGTCCGGTGATCGTCCCGAATCGATGGCGTCGAGCCGCCCGCAACCTCGCGGTCCTGGGCGCCGTGGCGTCGGGCGTCGGGCTGGTCGGCGAGATCGCTTCGGCGCTGCCGCCGGGTACTCCGCCTGCCGGCACCGTCACCTTGGCGCCGGCCACCGGCACCAGCGCGACCGAGTTCAACCTCAACCCGCCCGTCGGCGCGGTCTGCCCCGGTGACAACACCACGGGCTACCTGTTCCACACCTTCATCACCCCACTCGGCAACGACCCGGCCGACTTCGTGTACTCGCCGTCGGGAACGCCGAGCGGCGAGCCTGCGTTCACACAGAACCTCGCCAACAGCATCGGCACTCGAATCCGCAACCTGCAGCCTGGCCTCGGTGACGGTCTCGTGATCCCGCAGATCGGGGTGTCGTTCGCAAGTACGGCCGTCTTCGGTGCGCTCACGCCCGGTGACTACACCGTCGGCTATGCGTGCACGGTGCCCGATGCCAACTTCGTCGTCAACACCGAGCGCTTCTGGTCGACCACGATCACGATCACCGCCTCACCCGGAGCGGGTCCGAACGGCTTCACCTACGGACCCGTCGGTGGCGTCGCGACCACGACGACGACGGTCGACCCGACGACCACGACGATAGCTGGAGGCACCACGACGATCGCGCCCACGACCACGACGACGGTGGCCGGCGCCACCACCACATCGAGCACCTCGACCACAGTCGTCGGCGGCACCACCTCGACCACAACTGGGGTGACCACGACCACGAACCCGTGCCCACCCGGCGGGTCGGCGACGACCACGACGACGGTGGCCGGGGCGACGACCACCACAGCCGCTGCGGGGACCACGACCACGACCACGGCGGCGGGAGGGACGACGACCACAACGGCAGCCGGGGCGACCACCACGACCACCAACCCGTGCCCGACGACCACGACCGCCGTGGGCTCCGGGGCCGGAACCACCTCGACCACGCTGTTCGCCGGGTCGTTCGGCGCCGGTACGGGAGGCGGGCTCGGAGGAGCCGGGGCCTCCACCTCGCTGGCGAACACAGGCACCTCGTCGTCGACGTGGAACATCCTGCTGTGGGGTCTCCTCCTGGTGGTCTTCGGTCGCATGGCGCTCCTGACGGCGCGTTCGATCCGGGTGACCTCCGACCGGTCATGACGGCGACCACCGCTGTCGACACGGCATCGCCGCGCTCCCGGATCGACGACCG
>JALHOG010000042.1 GCA_022843125.1 Ilumatobacteraceae bacterium | reverse complement strand
GATCAAGCCGAACTACTACCTGCACGACACCGTGGTGCCGCGCCGAAAGCTGCCCGAGGTGTTGCGCAAGGTCTACGAGATCGCGGCTCGCTACGAGCTGCAGGTCCTGAACGTCTTCCATGCCGGTGACGGCAACCTCCACCCGCTGCTCGTGTTCGACGGGCGCGAGCCGGGGATCATGGATCGTGTGCACCACGCCGGTGAGGAGATCGTGCGGGTGTCGGTCGAGGCCGGGGGAGTGCTCAGCGGCGAGCACGGGATCGGGCTCGAGAAGCGCGACTACATGCCGCTCATGTTCTCCGAGGTCGACCTGGCCGCGCAGCAGGCGCTCCGGCTGGCATTCGACCCCGAGGGCCGGGCGAACCCGGGCAAGGTGTTGCCGAGCCCGGCCACCTGCGGCGACATCCACGCGGTGCCCGAGGGCGCCTGGATCTGACGGGCACAGCGGTGGAGCTCGAGGAGTTCGCAGAAGAGGTCGGCACGACCGGTCCCGTCACGATCGCCGGATTGGCGACGCGCGGTGGCCCGGTCGACGGCGTGCGCACCGTCATGGCGCCCGTCGGGATCGACTGGATCGAGCCGGAGGAGATGACCGTGCAGTGCGGCGCCGGCACCCCCGTCGAGGAACTCGACGCCGCGCTCGCCCGCTACGGGCAGGCGGTGGCGATCCCGCCGACCGGCACCATCGGTGGAGCCCTGGCCCTCGGGCACAGCGGTATTCGCCGGCTCGGTTACGGGCCCGTCCGGGATGTTCTGCTGCAGGCGAGGTACGTGAACGCCGCAGGCGAGATCGTGAAGGCCGGCGGGCCCACCGTGAAGAACGTGACCGGCTTCGATCTCTGCCGACTGCTCGTCGGGTCGCGAGGCACGCTCGGTTTCGTGGGCGAGGTAATCCTGCGCACCCGCCCGCGGGCGTCGTTCGAGCAGTGGTTCGTGGCGGATGGCGACCCGTTCGAGGTGTACGCGCAGCTGTACCGGCCGACGTCGGTGCTCTGGGACGGGACCACCACCTGGGTGCTGCTCGAGGGGCACGCCGACGATGTCCGGGCGCAGGCGGCCGACTTCGGGCTGGTGCCCGCCGACCCGCCGGCGGTGATTCCGACGGGCGGCCGCTGGTCGCTGGCGCCGCACCGGCTCGGTGAGCTGCGCGGCACGGGTGCGTTCATCGCCGAGATCGGCGTCGGTGTGGTGCATCACGAGCATCCGGCACCGGTGCGCGAGGTCGACCCGGCGGTGCTCGACCTCCATCGTCGGATCAAGCACCAGTTCGACCCCGACGGCCGGCTCAATCCGGGCGTCGACGTGCTCGCACCCGCGTGAGCGAGGCGGTTCGCCCGTACGTCGACCGCCCGGTGGGCGATGTCGACCTCGCCGACCGGTTCGCCCTCGGCGCCGCCCGCGCGCTCGGGCTGCCCGCGCCACACCGGATCAGGATCGGGATGAACGCGCTGTACGCGTGCGGGGACGTGGTCGTGCGGGTGGGGCGGCCCACGGCACCGGCCGCGCTCGCGGTCCAGCTCGCATCGCGACTGCTCGACCTCGGCGTGCGCGCACCCCGGCCTGCGGCCGCAGGTGCGATCGAGGGCGACGGGCTGGCGGCCACGTGCTGGCACCGGATCGAGCCGTCGAACCGTCCCGTCGACTGGATCGAAGTCGGCCGGATGGTACGACGGGTGCACGGCCTCCGCCTCGACGACCTCCCGGCGGGATACCCGGTGCCGTCGCCGGTGGGCTTCCCGTGGTGGGACTTCGACACCGTGCTCGCGGACGTCGCCCCCGAGATCGATGCGGTCGCGCTGGCAGCGATCCGGGCGACCGTCGATCGTCATCGCGACTGGGACCGGCTCGTGGCGATCGATGCGGTCGTGTGCCATGGCGATGTCCACCCTGGCAACGTCCTCATGACCGTCGACGGACCTGTGCTGCTCGACTGGGACCTGCTGTGCCGGGCCAACCCGGGTTGGGACCACTCGATGCTGCTCACGTTCGCCGAGCGGTGGGGCGGCGACCCCTCTGTCTACGACGACTTCGCCACCGGCTACGGCCGATCGATGACGGACGACCCGGCGGGGCGGGCGTTCGCCGACCTGCGCAACGTGGCAGCGACGCTGATGCGGATCCGCGCCGGCCGGACCGATCCGGCGGCGGCGGCGGAGGCCGAGCAACGCCTGCGCTGGTGGCGGGGCGACCCGGACGCGCCGATGTGGCGCGCGCAGTAAACCGGCGGTTCGGATCTGATGGGCATTGGTGAGTCGAGCGGCGACCAGCGACCGTTCGGCCGACGGGCATATTGCACGAGGTCGGCGGCATTCCAGCACCGGACTATCGGCGGCTCGATATCGCCGCGCTCGCTCGATACTTCGCAGACCGGCCCCTGTTCCCTCGTGATGGAAGGACGTTGTTGAGTCGTCGAGCAGTTGGTTCGATCAGTGTTGCGTGTGTCCTCGTGCCGGGGTGCGGGTCGGCGGAAGCCGAGGATTCGAGCATTCCACGCTGGTGGAAGATCTACCGCCCGCACAACGACCAGACGTTCAATCACAGGATCTTCGCACGCTCGTCGACTTCCTCGTGTCGGACGCTGACGACGATTGGCTCTGGACGAAGTCAAATACGCTTAACCCGGTCACGCGAGTCGTCTGAAAGACGATTCTGGGCTACCTACCAGGTATCACATGTAGGTGTATTGGTGAGGCAACCCCGTACAGAGAGAATTCGAGCTCCGGTCCCGAAATCCTTCTCCGCGTATCCCGACAGCCCGGTGACGCTGCCGGCCCAACTCCAGGTCCGATTGTTCTTCCGGTAGGTCACGTTCCTAAGGGTCACACTGCACGCGTGACCACTTGTCGTTGTCACCATCACGAAGGCCCTTGTCGCGGCAGCGCCGGAGTCTGGGAAACCCGCGCAGGAAGCGGCAACCCGGTCGGTCCCCATGAACGTGACACTCGTAGTGACAAGTAGAGACGAAGCAGCTAGAACAAATCGCGTGCGGCGAGACTTCGGTCTGCGAGACATTGCGAACCCCCAAAATAAGCGATGAGAAATAGTAACAACAGTATACGAATTCAGTCAGTCGAAGTCAATCGCGAAGATATGGAAGCCCGCGGAGTTTGTCTCCCCCGCCGATGGTCTTGGCCCAGCCGAATGGTTCCTCGATGCGTTTGCGGATCCGTTGACTCGCGACGTGGCCTGGCTGCCGGGTTGAAGCGCCCCGCGAACGGTGACTGCCCTGTCGTTCGCCCGTCAAAATCTTGGGTCGGGCGTTGACGAAGGCGATCGCCTGATCGAGGTTGTGGTAGGCGATGACCGGCAGGATCGGTCCGAAGATCTCCTCGTCATCACCGCAGCGTCGGGGTCGACGCCCGTGAGCACCGTCGTAGGCAGGTAGCGCGACGTCACGTCGCAGTCGCCGCCGGCCGCGATCGCACGGAACCCACCGGCGTCGAGCAGCGCCGTGAGACGAGCATGATGCCGTTCGTTGATGATCCGGCCGTAGTCAGCCGACCAGCAGGGTCGGCGCAGTAGAACCGTCGTAGCGATGAGCGGCCGGCGTCGACGATGCTCCCATGTGGCGGGCCCAGTAGCCCCCGCTCGGCGGGGTACGACCCTCGATCTCAGAGGAGCTTGCGAAGCACCTTCTGCTTGAGGGCCGAGTACGGGGGATAGGCGAGGCCCGGGTCGGGCTTCGTGGGGCGGTGGAGCACGGGCTTGGCGTGTGAGAACACGCGGAAGCCGGCCTCGCCGTGGTACGCGCCCATGCCGCTGGCGCCGACGCCGCCGAACGGCAGGTCGTTCACGGCCAGGTGCAGCAGGGTGTGGTTGACCGTGACGCCGCCGGCCGACGTGTGGGTGAGCACCCGGTCGACGGCGGTGGCCCGGTCGGCGAACACATAGAGCGCGAGCGGCTTGGGCCGGGCGTTCACGAAGCCGATCGCCTCGTCGAGGTCGCGGTAGGCGATGACCGGCAGGATCGGTCCGAAGATCTCCTCGTCCATCACCGCGGCGGCGGGGTCGACACCCGTGAGCACCGTCGGAGCCAGGTAGCGCGACGTCACGTCGTGGTCGCCGCCGACGGCGACCTCGTCGAACCCGCCGGCGTCGAGCAGCGCCGTGAGACGAGCATGATGCCGTTCGTTGATGATCCGGCCGTAGTCGGCCGACGCAGCCGGGTCGGCGCCGTAGAACCGTCGAAGCGATGAGCGGACGGCGTCGACGAAGCGATCGTGGAGGTGATCCTGCACGAGGACGTAGTCGGGCGCGACGCAGGTCTGGCCGGCGTTGACGAACTTCCCCCATGCGACCCGCCGCGCGCTGACCTCGACGTCGGCCGAATCGGTGACGATCACCGGGCTCTTGCCGCCCAGCTCGAGGGTGACCGGTGTGAGGTGGTCGGCGGCGGCGCGCATGACGATCCGGCCGACCGTGCCGTTCCCGGTGTAGAAGATGTGGTCCCAGGCGTGCGACAGGAGCTCGGTGGTCTCCGGGACGCCGCCGGTCACCACCCGCACGGCTCGCTCGTCGAGGTACCGGGGTATCTGTTCGGCGATCGCCGCAGCGGTCGCACTCGAGACCTCGGACGGCTTGAGCACGGCGGTGTTGCCGGCGGTGAGCGCAGGTACGAGCGGCGCGATGAGGAGCTGCAGCGGGTAGTTCCACGGAGCGATGACGAGCACGGTCCCGAGCGGCTCCTGCAGGATCCGGGCTGAGCCGGGGCGGAGGTGGAGCGGGAGCTTGACCCGTTGCGGTTGTGTCCACGCCCGGATGTGGCGCAGGGTGTGATCGATCTCGCCGATGGTGTAGCCGATCTCGGTCGAGTAGGCCTCGAGCGCAGACTTGCCGAGGTCACTCCTCAGCGCCGATGCAAACACGCTCTCCTGTTCGACCAGCATGCGTCGCAGCTGACGGAGCTGGGTCTCGCGGTCGCTGACGGCGCGCACCACTCCGTGGGCGAAACCCGAGCGCACTTCGTCGATCGCGCCGGCGATGGCATCGATGTCGGTCATGAGGAGCACCCTACGGGCGCCTGGCGCCGGTCGTTCATCGTCGACGCGGCGCGGATCGTCGCAGTGACCGCCGTCAGCGGCGGGGCTGGTCGACCGGGCAGAAATAGCACGCGCGGTTGGCGACCTCGACGGTTTGCACCGGCCCGCCGCACCGCACGCAGACGTCGCGCTTGTACACGTAGGTCGCCTCGCTGCGTGGGATCGCCTTGTTGGATGGCCAGCCGATGTCGGAGCGCGTGACGGTGACGATTCGGTTGGCTCGGACGCCGGCGCGCAGCATCGAGACCGAGGTGTCCCAGAGTTCGTGGAGCTCGATCGTGGAGCAGTCGCGCCCCGGACGTTGCGGGTGGATGCCGTGGACGAACAACAGCTCGGCGCGGTACACGTTGCCGATGCCTGCGATCACGGACTGGTCGAGGAGCAGCGCACCGATCGCTTTGGAGCTCTTCGCCGCCCTCGCTATGAATCGTTCCGGGTCAGCGTCGGATCGGAGTGGATCGGGTCCGAGCCGTTTGACGATCGCAGCGCGATCATCGACCGTTCCGATCGAGCAGGCGGTCGGCCCGGTGAGATCGATGGCGATGACAGGTTCCGTGTCGGCCGACTCGAGGCGCAGCCGGACCGTCGGTCGTGGCGTGGGCACCTCACCTCGGTGGATGCGGTACTTGCCGAACAGGCCGAGGTGGATGTGCCCGACGTGTCCGGTCGACCACCAGGTGAACATGTGCTTGCCGTACGCCTCATAGCGCTCGATCATCGCCCCGTCGACGAGCGCGGCGTCGGCGACGCACCGACCCTGTGGGCTCGTCACGTGGACCGGCCGATCCTGGAGCAATCGGGCGTGGTCGCGCGCGATTCGGTGGATCGTGTGTCCTTCGGGCATCGTGGTCTGACCCTACGATCGATCCCGAGATGACACTCAACCTTGACCCAGATGAACTGAACACCTGTGTGGCGTGCGGACTCTGCCTCCCGCACTGCCCGACGTTCCGGGCGACCGGGGAGGAAGCACTGTCGCCACGCGGACGAATCGATGCGATGCGCGCGGTCGAGCTGCGGGCCGCGCCGATCGACGACGACTTCGTCCACTTCATGTCGACGTGTGTCCAGTGCCGCGGGTGCGAACCGGCGTGTCCGAGCGGCGTCCCGTTCGGACACCTCATCGAGGGAACTCGCGAGCACCTGGCCGAGGTCGGGCGGATCACCCCGTGGTGGCAGCGGCTCGGGTTCCGGGTGTTGCCGATGCACCGGCTGTTGCTGGTGGGCTCGACCGCACTGGCGGTCGCCCAGCGGGCGCGGCTCGTGCCGAAGCGGGCCGGGCTCAGTCGGCTTCCGCTCCGTCGCGGACCGGCGATCCGACCCACGGGCGGGGACGCGTGGCTGTTCACCGGCTGCGTCATGGACGCCTGGCTCCGCGACACCCACCGATCCACCGCCCAGGTGCTCGATGCGCTCGGGGTCACGTATGCCGTTCCCGGATCGGGTGGCGGATGCTGCGGCGCCCTGCACACCCACGCCGGATTGCACGACGAATCGGTCGCCCTCGCTCAACGGGTCATGAGATCGATGCCCGGTGACGCACCGATCCTCGTGAACTCCGCGGGTTGCGGCGCAGCGCTCAAGGAGTACGGGCGACTGCTCGACACCGTCGAGGCGCGTCGGTTCTCGGCACGCGTCTTCGATGTCCACGAGTGGATCGCGTCCCGGCTCGACGCCTTGCCGGCGCTCCGGCAGCGCAGCGAGCCGGTGATCATCCAGGACCCGTGTCACCTGCGTCACGTCCAGAAGGCGCACCTGCCCGTGCGCTCCGTGATCTCACGGTTCGCGCCGGTGATCGAGCTCGATGACGATGGGGTCTGCTGTGGCGCGGGAGGCGCCTATTCGGCGCTGCAACCCGAACTCGCCGGTCAGATCCGCGACCGAAAGGTCGGGGCGATCGAGCGCGCCGTCGCTCGCTCGGGTTCACGTACCATCGCCAGTGCCAACCCGGGGTGCAGCATGCACCTGCAACAGGTGCTCGACGCCCAGGGCGTCACCGTGCGACACCCGATCGACCTGCTCGCCGAGGCGCTCCCGTGAACGATCTCGGGGCCATCGCCGACCGTCTGGAAGTGATCGTCGCAGACCTCGACGAGGTGGCGTTCGATCAGCTGCGAGAGGCGATGGCCGCCGGCGCTCGTACCAGGCCGGACAGCGACCGGACGATCACGCAGGCGCGACGGGCGATCGAGAAGGCTGTCCATCTCCTGCGCTCGGTCGAGCCGTGACCACTGGGGCCTGAAATCAGCCGTCAGACGTAGTCGTTGATCGCGTCGATCAGCCCGCGGAGTTCGGCGTAGCCGTGGCGGTCGAAGGGGAATGCGATGCGGGCGAGATCGACGTGGTCGTCCTGGCGGCGTTCGACGCCGTACGGTTCGACCAGGCGGATCACGCCGTCGGTCGACAACTCTCCGAAGCGTGCGTTGAGATCGGCGAGCTGGGCTTCGTCGGGGCCCTGCCGCATCCGCATCACGATGTCGCCGCCGATGATCCTGATGCTGTGGTAGTTGGCGAAGAAGCGTGCGATCTCGGCCACGGCGACATCGCACGAATCGGTGATCCGGTACAGCGCCCGGTCGACTGGGGAGACCAGGCCGCGTCGGACCAGCTGTTCGGCGACGAAGCCGTCGACCGCCTCCCAGTACGGGTCGCCCGGCGTGTCGAGGAACACGATCGGCACTGGCACACCCTTGCCGGTCTGCGTGAGGGTGAGGAGCTCGAAGGTCTCGTCGAGGGTGCCGAACCCGCCGGGCATGCACACGAACGCGGAGCTCTCCTTGACGAGCATCAGCTTGCGTGTGAAGAAGTACTTCATCGACACGTGCTTGTCGTCGCCCGCGATGATCGAGTTCGCGCCGGTCTCGAACGGAAGGCGGATCGACACGCCGATCGACCGTTCGCGCCCGGCCCCCTCCATGCCCGCTTCCATGATCCCGGGTCCGGCTCCGGTGACAACCATCCAGCCGGCGGCGGCCAGTTGGCGGGCGACCTCGCGGGTCTGCGCGTACAGCGGGTCGTCCTTCGCGGTGCGTGCCGAACCGAAGATCGTCACCTTCGGTACGTCTCGGTACGGCGCAAAGACGGCGAACGCATCGCGCATCTCCGTGATCGACGCGCTCGCGATCTTCAGATCGAGTGTCGACGGCTGATCGCCGATCAAGCCGAGCACCTCGGAAACGAATGCTTCCGCAATGCGAAAGTCCTTCGAAACTCCGAGCTCGCGGAGGAGTTCGGCGACGCGTTCGTCGCCTCGATTCGATAGACCGTCACTCATGGAACACGGACTCTACGGCTCCAGGTGGCACGGTGTGGCCCTGGGCCTGCTCTCGACGCTGGCCGGCCTGGCTGTAGCCGAGCTGGTGGTCGGGACGGTTCGGGGCGCCTCGTCGCCGGTTCTGCCGGTCGGCCAGGAGGTCATCGACATCGTGCCGCCAGCGGTGAAGGACTGGGCGATCGCGTGGTTCGGGACCGCCGACAAGGCCGTCCTGATCCTTGGCACGGTGTTCTCGCTCGCCGTGATCGGTTCCGTGGTCGGCATCCTCGCGGTGCGTGGCAGCCGGGCATACGCGTACGCGGTGACCGCAGTGGTCGGCCTGATCGGGGTGTGGGCCGTGACGATGCGTCCAGATCCGACCTTCGGCAAGGTGCTCCCGCCGCTGATCGGCACGCTCGCCTCGATCGCGGTCATCTGGTGGCTCGCACCTGAGCCGGCGGTCCCGCCGGTGACGGCGTCGCCGGCCACGGAGCAACCGGGCGTGGCCGGGTCGACGGGCGCCGACCGGCGCGGGTTCGTGCGCGGGGCTGCCACCGTCGGATTGCTGTCGCTGGTGGTCGGCGGTGTCGGTCGCAGCCTGCGGGGGCGGTTCGCGGTCGACGACGAGATCGCCTCGCTCACGATCCCCGAGCCGGACGACCCGGTCAGCACACCGGCAGCGGTACCGGCGCAGGCGGAAGCGGCAGTCCCCGGCCCCCGCGACTTCGAGATCGACGGCGTCGAGTCGTGGGTGGTGCCCAACGACGACTTCTACCGGATCGACACGGCGCTCGCGGTGCCGCAGGTGCCTCGCGAGTCGTGGCGGCTCCGGATCCACGGCATGGTCGATCGCGAGCTCGAGCTCACGTTCGCCGACGTGCTCGCCCGCCCGATGATCGAGCGGTACATCACCCTGTCGTGCGTGTCGAACGAGGTCGGCGGCGGGCTGGTCGGCAACGCGCTGTTCCAGGGCGTGCGCCTGAAGGACCTGCTCGACGAGGCCGGCGTGCAGGACGGGGCCACGCAGGTGGTCAGCCGGTCGATCGACGGGTGGGACTGCGGGTCACCCACCTCGGTGATCATGGACGGGCGCGACGCGATGCTCGCGATCGCGATGAACGGCGAGCCGCTCCCCGCCGAGCACGGCTACCCGGCGCGCCTCGTGGTGCCCGGTCTCTATGGCTATGTCTCGGCGACGAAGTGGGTCACCGAGATCGAGCTGACCCGCTGGGAGGACTTCGACGGCTACTGGATCCCCCGCGGGTGGGCGAAGGAGGGGCCGGTCAAGACGATGGCCCGGATCGACCGGCCCCGGTCGGGTCGCACGCTCGATGCCAACGGTGACGGCGTGATCGACATCGCCGGCCTGGCCTGGGCGGTGCACCGGGGCATCGGCCGGGTCGAGGTCTCGATCGACGACGGCGAGTGGCTCGAGTGCGAGCTCGCCGGCGTCCCCGGCGACGACACGTGGCGGCAGTGGCGGTACCAGTGGCGTGATGCGCCGCCCGGGGAGCACACGGTGCGCGCACGCGCCTACGACCGAGCCGGGGAGCCGCAACCGGCCGAGCCCAAGGGCGTCGCCCCCGACGGCGCCCAGGGCTACCACCAGGTGCGCTTCAGCGTGGAGTGACGCAGCCGCCCGGACCGTCGACGGGATGCAGGGCGGCATGAATGCGCCCGTGCGGTGGTCGATCGGCCAGCACGCTCGACGCAGATGGCTGGGAACCGTTCGATCGACGGCGACCGACCACTTGCCAGTCGGTGCCAGATCGAGCATTCTGCGCTCGTGCCGATCACGGTTGCAGGGTTCGTCGATCTGCTCACTCAGTCGTGTCCCGAGACGGTGCCGATCGTCGCAGAGCACTTGATCGACCACGACAACGAGGTGCTGCTTCACCTCCTGATCGCCGATGTGCGACGGTTCTCGATCGAGCGGTTCGAAGAGGGCGACACTGCGGCTCTGCGTCTGTGCCTCGACGTTGTTGCGCAGGGATTGACCGATGGTGATGAGCACGTCGTCAACGCGGTGGCGGTGTCATTCGTAGAGGACACCGGATGGTGGGACCCCTTGATGCAACCGTTCATGGCGACCTGGCCAGCACCTCTCAGGGATGAAGCCGAGCGTCAACGCAAGTGGTGACCGGGAGACGCTGAAATGCCGATCCGAGTGCTTGACTCGCTTCGGTCGTGCGATCCGCGTGGTGTGAACGACGGGGCTTCGCTGCGCCCGTAAGGTGCGGGTGTGGGCGCCTGGGACGTGGGGATCTACGACAACGACGATGCCGCCGACTGGTCGGCGGACTTGGCGGACCGCGGGCTCATGGCGGTCGAGGAGGCGTTCGACGCCGTGCTCGACGCCGGGTACATCGAGGCGCCGGAGGGAGCGTGCGCCTTGGCTGCTGCCGACGTGATTGCTCGCCTGGTGTCGGGACGAGGTGACGACTCCGCGTACTGCGAGAGCGTCGTCACCTGGGTCGCCGCACATCCGGAAGCGCCTCCGCCAGCGCTGGTCGCCAAGGCAGCACGGGCGGTCGACCGTATCGGTGGGGACGACTCCGAATTGGCCGAGCTGTGGTCGGACGCCGGCGCGGAGAGCGTGCAGTGGCGGCTCACGCTCGAGGGCGTGCAGCAGCGCTTGCGGGCGTAGCGCACATCGACGAACCGCTCGCATGCGTCGGGCTCCGGCGGAGGGCGTAGGTCCTGTCAAGCGGTGTCGAGGCGGGTGCGCCAGTCGGGGTCGTACTCGTCGGGGTGGTACCGGCGCATCCACCATCGGATGCGGGCGCGGAGGACGTCGAGGTGGTCGACGGGTCGTTCGGGGAACGGACGGGCGCCGTGATCGTGCTTGGTCGGATTGCGGTTGTGGACCTTGCACTCCAATCGGCCGTTGAACTGCGATGTCGGCCCGCCCTGGGCGGCCGGAACGATGTGGTCGACGTCGCAGTCGGGCGCGGGTTCGTCGCACTCGGATGGGTGCTGGCAGTGGCGGTCGCGCACCTCGATGGCGCGGCGCAGGGCGCCGGTGAACAGGCGCTTGTTGGAGACCGAGACGACGGTGTGGGGGCCGTCGAACAGGATGGTCTCGTACATCGCGTCGGTGAGGTACGGCACGAGGTGGTGGGGCGTGATGACGGTGCCGTTGGCGAGCTCGCACAGCTCGCGAAAGCGGTCGTCGCCGATCACGACGCTGAACAGGGGGCGTGAGAAGCGCGCGTCGCCGGGCATCGCGGCGGAGCGCCTGGCCATCTCGACGAGGGCAGCGGCGCGCAGCTGCGCCAGCGTTCGTTCGGTGCCGTGCTCGGCGTCCGCGGCCCGCAGGTGTTCGATCAGGCGGTCGAGCTCGTTGGTGACGATCTCGCCGCCGACGGGGTCGAGATGGCCGGACAGTGCGACGTGGCCGTCGATCGTCTCCGACGCGTACAGGTGCGCACGCTCGTGGTCGTGCTTCGCGCGGGCGCCGTCGAGGCCCAGCAGGGCGTCGGCCCGGTCGCACCAGTATCGGATCGAGCGTGCCGCCAGACGGTAGCGCTGACAGCGCAGTACCTCGACGAGGTCGGCTTCGAGCTCGGCGAACACCTCGCGACGCTCCGGCGTGTTGGCGGCGATCACCAGGTCGACGACGTCGAGCGAGAGCTCACCCGAGATCGCCGCGGCGAGCGTGCCGGGCATGTGGACCAGGGACCGGGCGCGGCGCACGAGCAGGTCGGCGCTGCGCTTCGCGCCGCGGGTGTCGACCGCGAGGCGCGCGCCGGCGGTGCGGGCGCCGTTGTCTGCCCACACCGCTCGTGCGTCCCACCGCGCCATGGCCGGCACCGCTGCCGCAGTGAGTCGGTCTTGGATGCGCCGGGTGTGGACGGTGAGGTGGTGCAGATCGGTGTCGGAGAGGGTGTCGACGTCGAGCGAGGCAAGCGCATCGAGGCTGTTCTGGAGGTGCTCCACCACGTCGGCGACGGTCGACATACTCGAAGTGTATCGTACTCATGTTCGCATGGCATCGAACACAAAGTCAACACGTCGCAAAGACGTCGGATGAGCGTTGTCGGTGTCCGGACCGGTTCAGCCGAAGTGCGCGGTGGTGCGGACCGTGCCCGCCCGGTCGTGGGTGATCTCGACTTCGCAGTCGGTGCCCGCTGGAGCACGGACGATCCACTCGGCGACGGTTCGGTCGTCGGTGCCGTCGGACGACGATCCGAAGCTGCGGACCGCGTTCTGGCGGAGCGCTCGACCGGCGAGTTGGCCGAGCTCGATCCGGTCGCTGCCCGTCACGAGCTCGGCCTCGGCCGGCAGCGTGATGCGGGCGACGATCGGGCGGACGTAGCCGGCGTCGACGGCGCGCCGGGTGACCGACGTGGTCATCCAGCCAGCGTTCTCCACCACCACGCGGACACGCCACGTGTCGTCACCGAGCTGCTCGACGAACGTGTCGCGGTGGCGGAGCAGCGGTGACGAGAGCGCGATCCGCACGGCGAGCGCCGAGTGGGGTGCGATCTCGGCCTCGAGCAGGTGCGGTGGCGGGTTGCGGAACACCAGCTCGGAGTGCCAGCCGCCGAGCTCGACCAGTCCGAGCTGGGGGTGGTCGTACCGGTACCACTCGACGTACCCGCCGGGCACGTTGTCATCGACCCAGGCGAGCAGCTGCAGCTCCTCGTCGAGCGGATGGGTCCGGTACCACTCGAGCGGGTGCGCGTCGTCGAGGCCGGCGGCGCGGAGCGCGTTCCAGAACTCGGTGGTCCAGCCGTAGATGCCGAGGTGGTCGAACACCCAGTCGGTGCCGACCCCGCGGATCACGCTCTTGGGGTGGTACCGGAAGTCGTGGAACCCGGAGATCGACGGGTAGCCGGTGAGGTCGGTCGCCATCCGGCCGAGGAACTCGTAGGTCCACAGGTCGTCGGCGGGGAGCGCGTCGTCGGCCTGGTCGCTGTACGCGCGGATGTGGACGCCGGAGAACGTGTGGTAGGCGAAGTAGGCGCAGATGTTCTTCTGGTCGGTGATCGCCCGCAGCAGGGCGCCGATCTCCGGCTCGCTGCCGGGATACTCGCCGGCGTCCCACGGGCCCTCGACCTTGCGTTCCCACTTGTACGGGAACTGCCGGTTCGGGTCGATCCCGGCGCGGTACGGCGCCGTGGGGACGCGCACGCCGTCGTACTGCTGGATGGTTCCCTCGGCGAGCAGTCGGTAGTACGGCCCCGTCCCGTCCTCGTCGGGCTCCCGCGCGACCATCAGTCGGGCGTCGTTGGCGTACGGCTTCCACGTGCCGTTCGGATCCTCGACGCGCATCTGGAGGATGCGACCGTCGTGATCGACGTCGCTCGCGATCAGACCGTCTCGCTGATCGGTCTCGGGCCACGGGTGCACGCTGCCGCGCACGACGAACGGCACCTCAGCGCGGGCCAGCTCGGCTCCGTCGGGGTTGACGCGGGGGACGAGGTAGAAGGTGCGGGTGTCGAGCGCCCGGGTGATCGCCGGGTCGGATCCGAAGCCGGCGGTGAGATGGTCGACGAGGTGGACGATCGCTGCCGACGCGGTGACCTCGGAGGCGTGGATGTTGCCGTCGATCCACACCGCCGGCTTCTCGCCGGGCGTGCCGAGCGCGTGATTGGTGACGGTGAGCAGCCAGATCTCGCGACCTTCGTACGACTGGCCGATCGACGTCTTCGAGACGAGGTCGGGGAACTCGCGGACGAACGCATCGAGCCACTCGGTGAGCTCGTCGTAGCGCGGGTACCGGTCGTACGGGATCGCAGGCATGAGCCGATGAGCTCGGGCCTCAGCGAGCCCGGAGCTCGTCGGCCTTCGCTTGGAGCGCCTCGATCAGCTCGTCGAAGCTCTTCATGAACGAGTCGACGCCCTCACGTTCGAGCTTGGCGCTCACGTCGTCCATGTCGACGCCGGCATCGGCGAGCGCAGCCCACACGCGGTCGGCCTCGGCGAACGCTGCGTCGACGGTGCGGGTGAGGGTGCCGTGGTCGGCGAACGCCTCGAGCGTGGCCTCGGGGAGCGTGTTCACCGTGTCGGGACCGATCAGCGAGTCGACGTAGAGCACATCGGAGTAGGCCGGGTTCTTGGTGCCGGTGCTGGCCCACAGCGGCCGCTGCACCCGGGCACCGCGAGCGGCGAGGGCCTCCCAGCGGGGTCCGCTGAACGTGTCGAGGAAGAGCCGGTAGGCGAGGTGGCCCTGGGCGACCGCCGCCTTACCGCGCAGGGCCAGGGCGTCGTCGGTGCCGATCGCGTCGAGTCGACGGTCGACCTCGGTGTCGACGCGGGAGATGAAGAAGCTGGCGACGCTGGCCACCTGCGACAGGTCGGCATCGGGGTCGGCGGCGAACGCTTCGAGGCCGGCGAGGTAGGCCTCCATCACCGCCCGGTACCGCTCGAGCGAGAAGATCAGGGTGACGTTGATGTTTCGCCCCTCGGCGATCATCTGCTGGATCGCCGGGAGCCCGTCGACGGTGGCGGGGATCTTGACCATCAGGTTGCGGCGGCGGAGCCGCTCGTGCAGCTCGCGTGCCGCGGCCTCGGTCCCCGGCCCGTCGTGGGCGAGGCCCGGGTCGACCTCGACCGACACGTAGCCGTCGAGACCGTCGGTCTGGTCGAAGACCTTCGAGAACACGTCGCACGCGCCGTGGATGTCGGCGAGCACCATCGCCCAGTAGTCGTCGATCACGGGGTGCTCGTCGGCGGCGAGCTGGCCGAACTGCTCGTCGTAGTCGGCGGAACCCTGGATCGCCTTCTGGAAGATCGTCGGGTTCGAGGTGAGGCCGCGCACGCCTGCGTCACGCATCGCGGCCAGCTGGCCCGACGTGAGGTAGCTGCGCTGGAGGTTGTCGAGCCAAGGGCTCTGCCCATGGTCGGTGGCGAGTCGTTGGAGTCGGTTCATGGGGAGCTCACTCTCGGGAGGTTCGGCGTGGTCGGGCTGCTCGTCAGCCTGCCAGCAGGGCTTGGGCTCGTGCGACCACGTGGTCGACGTTGATGCCGAGGCGGTCGAGCACGAGGCCGCCGGGGGCGCTGGCGCCGAACCGGTCGATGCCGATCGCGTCGTCGGCCCACCGGTGCCAGCCCATCGTGACGCCGGCTTCGACCGACAGCACCTTGACGCCGGGGTGGAACACCTGGCGCTTCGTGCCCTCCCGCTGCTCGTCGAAGCGGTCCCAGCTCGGCATGCTCACCACACGCGCCTTGGTACCTGTTTCGGCGAGCTTCGTCGCAGCGGCGACGCAGAGGGCGACCTCGCTGCCGGTCCCGACGAGGATCACGTCGGGCGTGCCGTCGGTGTCGCGGACGACGCCTGCGCCGGTGTGCACGGCCGAGCCATCGGTGACCACCTCGATGTTCTGGCGGCTCAGCACGAGCGCAGTCGGACCGTAGTGATCGACGACGGCGCGCCACGCCTGCGCGGTCTCGTTCGCGTCGGCCGGGCGGATGACGTGCAGGCCGGGGATCGCCCGCAACGTGGCGAGCTGCTCGACCGGCTGGTGGGTGGGGCCGTCCTCGCCGACGCCGACCGAGTCGTGCGTGAAGACGAAGCAGACCTTTGCGCCGCTCAGCGCGGCGAGGCGCACCGCCGGGCGCATGTAGTCGAGGAAGACGAAGAAGGTGCCACCGACGGGGAGGATGCCGCCGTGCAGCGCCATGCCGACCATCGCCGAGCCCATACAGTGCTCGCGCACCCCGTAGTAGACCTGCCGGCCGCCCGGCGTGTCGGCCGCCTGCGCGGTCTCGCCCTTCAGCTTCGTCCCGGTGTTGCCCGTGAGGTCGGCGGCGCCGGCGACGAGGCCCGGCAGGAACGGCAGCGTCGCGTTGAGCGCGCCCTCGATCGCCTTGCGAGTGGCGATCTTCTCGCCCTGCGCAGCGACCGGGAGGGCGTCGGCCCATCCGGGCGTGCCGGTGGCGTTCCATGCGGCGGTCCACTCCGCCGATGCCGCGGTCGCGGCCGCCCGCCCGGACCACGCCCGGTGTTCGGCGGCTCCCCGCTCGGTGGCGTGCGCACGGCACGCGCCGACGACCTCGGCCGGGGCCCAGAACGGCTCGTCGGGAATACCCATGACGGCCTTCGTACGCGTGACGTCACCGGCGTCGAACGCGAGGCCATGGGCCTCGTGGTCGTCGGTGTGGTCGGGCGACGGGTACCCGATGTGCGTGCGCAGCACGAGCAGGCTCGGCTTGTCGGTGACCGCCTTCGCTGCGAGCAGGGCGGCTTCGAGCGCATCGAGGTCGTCGGCCACCTCGCCCAGCTCGACGACGTCCCAGCCGTACGCGCGGAAGCGGGCGGGCACGTCGTCGCTGTAGGCGAGATCGGTGCCCCCGTCGATCGTGATGTGGTTGTCGTCGTAGACGCAGATCAGCTTGCCGAGCTGGAGGTGCCCGGCGAGCGAGGCGGCCTCGTGCGAGACGCCCTCCATGAAGCAGCCGTCACCGGCGATCACGAACGTGTGGTGGTCGACGGCGTCGGCGCCGAACCGGTCACCGAGGATGCGTTCGGCGATCGCCATCCCGACCGCGTTCGCGAACCCCTGGCCGAGCGGGCCGGTGGTCACCTCAACTCCTGCGGTGTGGCCCGCCTCGGGATGGCCGGGCGTGCGTGACTCCCACTGGCGGAACGCCTTGATGTCGTCGAGCGACATGTCGTAGCCGTTCAGGTACAGCAGCGAGTACTGGAGGATCGACGCGTGGCCGTTGGACAGGACGAACCGGTCACGGTCGGGCCACGCCGGGTCGGCGGGGTCGAACCGCATGATGCGGCTGAACAGCACGTGACCGAGCGGTGCGAGCGCCATCGCGGTGCCTTGATGACCGCTGTTGGCGGCGAGTGGGGCGTCCATGGCGAAGCCACGGATGAGGCTGATCGCCTGCTGGTCGAGTTCCGGGGTGAGGGACGGCATCGCCGAGGACACTACCCAACCATCCCGGTGCGGTAAGCGGTCGCGTCGCGTGCCCGGAGGCGCTGTCGAGCAGCGTCAGGCGTCGACGGGCGGGAGCAGCGTGAACGGCACCACGTGCCACGCGCCGCGGTCGACACGGCAGTGGGCGAAGATCTGGCCGTACTCGGTGAACTCGAGCTCGCCGCGGACCAAGCGGTAGGTGAACTTGCCCGGCTCGACGCTGAAGGGGCTCACGTTGCGGGCCATGTGCTCGCCGAGGTCGTGCTGGTCGCCGTCGGGGTCGAGGTCGCGGCGGAACACGACCTCGAACACGCCCTGACCCGATTCGCCCGGCGGGCAGAAGATCAAGGCCACGAGGTGCGGCGAGATCGTGAGCGGCACCGGTTGCGTGGCCGCCATCGAGAACATGGCACCGGTGAGGTCGATCCGGGTCGACGGGCCGGGGGCCTGTCGCATCTCGAAGTTCTCCACGAAGAGCGCCGACACGATCTGCATGGCGCCCGAGGGTACCGCTCGCTCTTGCGCCATGACTCATACCGCACGGCACATGGTGGGGTGGCAGGATCGGGGGATGCGTGCGGACGCGGAGCGGTGGGACGGGCGGTACGGCGGGAGGTCGACGGGCGAGCCGTTGATGCCAACGGGCCTCGACGGGATCGCGCTGCCGGACGGCGGGCGTTGCCTCGACGTCGCATGCGGGCTGGGGGAGCAGTCGCTGTGGGCATCGGCGCACGGGTTCGACGTCGTCGCCCTCGACGCATCGCCGGTCGCGATCGCGGCGCTCCGGTCTGCCGCCTCCGAGCGCGGTCTCACGATCGACGCACGTGTCGTCGATCTCGACGACGGACTTCCCGGCGACGTCGCGAGCGGCAACGCGCTGGTGATCTGCCAACGATTCCGGGAGCCACGGCTCTACGGCGCGCTGGCGACGGCGGTGGCACCGGGTGGCGTCCTCGTGATCACCGTCCTGTCCGAGGTCGGTGCCACGTCGCCCGGCCCGTTTCACGCCCCGCCCGGTGACCTGCTCGACGGGTTCGGTGCGACCGGCCTCGCGATCGTCCACCACGTCGAAGCGGCAGGCGAGGCCACCCTGGTCGCCCGACGATGAACGACGCGACGCAGTCGCTCGACATCGTCAGCAACTACTGGCGGGTCGTCGGGGTCGCGGTGTGGGTGATCGGCACCGTCGCCGTCGCAGTTCAGACGGTGCTACTCGACGTGGCGGTCGAGACACTGCTCGCAGCGGTCGTGGTGTTCGGGGTCGGTGCGGCTGGTGCCGTCAGATCATGGCGGGTGCGCCTCACGAGCACTGGCGACGAGTTGACGGTACGGAACGGCCTGTGGACACGCCGACTGCCGTGGTCCTCGGTGACGGCGATCGAGGTTCGGGACGGCCTGCTCACCAGCAGCATGGATCACCATGCCTACGTTGGCTTCCGCACCGAGCACGGCTGGGTGCGAGCGAGCGCGACCTTGACCTACTCCGCCGAGCGGGCTGAGGCGATCTGCGAACTCGTGCGTGCGGCTGCCGCAGCACACGGAGTGCCGTGCGCTCTCCGCCCGGAGGCGCTGCGGGCGCGCTGGTGGGGCTCCGCCCGCTGACGCGGAGCTACGGTCCTCGCACCATGGGGATTGCAGAGGACACTCGCTGGCTCGACGCAACCGATCAGGCGGCCCTGGTCGCATCGGGTGAGGTGGCGGCGGTCGAACTGCTCGACGCGGCGATCGAGCGGATCGAGCACGACGACACCCGGCTCAACGCGGTCACGATCCGGTGGTTCGAACGCGCACGGGCGACCGCTGCGGTGGGGCTGCCCGACGGCCCGTTCCGAGGCGTGCCGTTCCTGCTGAAGGATCTGTGGGCGCACTTCGAGGGGGAGACGCTCTCGAACGGGAACCGTGCGCTCAAGGAGGCGGCCCCGATCTCCCTGGCCGACACCACGCTCGTGCAGCGCTGCAGGGCGGCCGGGTTCTCGATCGCCGGGCGGACCAACAGCCCCGAGTTCGGCGCGCTGCCCACCACCGAGCCCGAGGCCTGGGGCGCCACCCGGAACCCGTGGAACACCGAGCACTCGCCCGGTGGGTCGAGCGGCGGCGCGGCTGCGGCGGTGTCGTCGGGCATGGTGCCCATTGCGCACGCCAGCGACGGCGGGGGCAGCATCCGCATCCCGGCGTCGTGCTGCGGGCTCGTCGGGCTGAAGCCGAGCCAGGGCCGGATCACACTCGGTCCGTTCCGGGACGAGAGCAACCTCGGCGTCGAACTGTGCGTCAGCCGGACGGTCCGCGACACCGCAGCGTTCCTCGACGCAGTGCGAGGCCCCGGTGTCGGCGACACGGTGATCGCACCGGCGCCGTCGCGCCCCTACCTCGACGAGGTGGGCGCCGAGCCGGGCAGGCTGCGCATCGGCCTGCTCGACACCTACCCGGACGGTCGTCCCGTCCACGCCGACTGCGCCGACGCCGTGCGCTCGACCGCGGCACTGCTCGAGCAGCTCGGGCACACCGTCGAGCCCGGATTCCCGGCGGCGATGGCCGACGGGTCGTTCGCCGCACGCTTCGGTGCGCTGTGGAGCACGAACATGGGCACGTCGCTCGCCCGGATCGCCACCCAGCTGGGACGCGATCTCGTCCCGGGCGACGTCGAAGCCCACAACGTCGCGCAGGCAGAGTTCGCACGCCGATTCAGCGGCGTCGACTACGCGTTGGCGCTCGCCGCGAACGTCGAGTTCCGGCGCTCGGTGCAGTCGTGGTGGACGGAAGGGTGGGACCTGCTGCTGACCCCCACGCTCGCCGAGCCGCCGACCAGGCTCGGCGAGTTCGCCAACACCCCCGACGCCCCGATGGCACCGCTCGTCCGCGCTGGGCGGTACGTGGCGTTCACGCCGGCGTTCAACTCGAGCGGCCAGCCTGCGATCAACGTGCCCATGTACTGGAACGACGCCGGCCTCCCGGTTGGGGTCCAGCTGGTCGCCGCCTACGGCCGCGAGGACGTCCTGATCCAGGTCGCATCACAGCTCGAAGCAGCGAACCCGTGGGTGCAGCGTCGCCCGGCGATCTGACGACATCGTCGCGAAAGGCCTTCGGCACCGTGGGCCGGCCGCCGATCCGGCCCACGGTGCATGGTGGCGTTCCCGCGCCTTCCTGGCCGCAGAGATGCAGATGCCCGCAGCCAGATACGCGATCGGTCAGATTTCTCCGGACTCGACGTAGATGACATCGAAGCGCTCGAAGACGGTGGACATGTCGGGGGAGAAGACGAGGCCGACCTGTGGGAGCCAGCGCTCGAAGAAGTCGTGATGGTCGGCGAGCCACGAGGCCCGAGTGCGGTCGCCTTCGCCCTCGTCCCACGCGAACGCATCATCCACGGACGACAGCGGCCCGACGCGCACGTCGGTGGTCCGCAACACGGCCCGGGGCCGTCCCCTGCCGTCGGTGGCGATCGAGAGACCCCCCACGGCTGGCAGTGGCTCGCCGTCGAGCTCGTACTCGTCGTACGAGCTTGCGGTGGCGCGCTTCGGACCGTCGACGATCAGCGCCAGCAACTCGTCGGCGAGCTCGACGGAGTCACCGAACGGCTCGGCCTCGGGAACCGGCGTGCCGGGTGGCACCGCGCCCGCCGTTAGCACCCGATCCCAGAACGACGCGATCACCGCTGCATCGAGCTCGGGGAGCGGTGTCACGAGCCCGTGCCGCCGTCGAACGCGAACCGGACCCGCCGGTTGTGGCGGCCCTTGTTCTCGACCTTGGTGATGACGATCGGTTGCGACTGGGCGGTGTTGGTGAGGTGTGTCCCGCCGCACGCCTGCCGGTCGAGCCCGTCGATGTCGATCAGACGCAGCCGACCGTCGGGTGTGGGTGGGGGAGCGACCGACATGCTGCGGACCAGCCCGGCGGTGGTCGCGGCATCGGCCGCGTCGACGTAGATCGTCGACACGGTCAGGCCGCGGGTGATCACGTCGTTGACCGCGCCGGCGAGCGCCCTGACCTTGTCGTTGTCGACCTCCGGCAGGTCGAAGTCCATGCGGCCCGTGCCGTCGCCGTTGATCTGGGCGCCGGTGACCAGCGCGCCCTCGAACTCGGCGAAGACGAACGCATTGAGGATGTGGCTCGTGGTGTGGAGCGAGGCGACCCGTAGCCGGTGCTCGGCATCCACCCTGACCTGCACCTCGCCGGACGGCGTGGCGTCGGGGTCGGACAGCAGGTGCCACCACACGTCGCCGTCGATCTCGACCCCGGTGACCGACGCGATGCCACCCGACCACTCGATCACCCCGATGTCGTTCACCTGCCCACCGCCGCCCGGGTGGAACGCCGACGACGAGAGTGCGACGGCGCCGGGGCGGACGTCGACGACCTGTGCGTCGTGGACGTACAGATCGGGTTGCTCATGACACAGGTAGACGGCCATGCGTGCGAGCGTAGAGGGGGCGAGGGAGGGGCGCGGATGGAGAGTTGCGGACGCACGTCCGGTCGGTTCTAGAGTCCCGTGCCGTGCCTGGATGTTTCATCTGAGCCCGTTCGGGTGAAGACTGCAGGATGTCCAGGTCTCACCGCTGACACGAGCACGCTCCGACCAGCCCCGACACACCACCGACCAGCCCGCCACACCACCACCGCCACAAACAAGCAAGGATCTGCCGATGACGATCGAACTCCCCGAACTCCCGTACGCGACCGATGCGCTGTCGCCCTACCTCTCGCCCGAGACCTTCGAATTCCACTACGGCAAGCACCACAAGACCTACGTCGACAACCTCAACAAGTTGATCGACGGCACCGACGAGGCCGACGCCTCGCTCGACGACATCATCATGAGCGCCGAGGGTGGCAAGTTCAACAACGCCGCCCAGGTGTGGAACCACACCTGCTACTGGAACTCGATGAAGCCGGGTGGTGGCGGTGCGCCTGACGGCAGCGTCGGCGACGCGATCGCCGAAGCGTTCGGCAGCTACGACGACTTCAAGGCGCAGTTCAAGGCCGCTGCCGTCGGTCAGTTCGGCTCGGGCTGGGCGTGGCTCGTGCTCGACGGCGGCAAGCTCGCCATCATGGCCACCGCCAACGCCGACCTCCCGATGAAGCACGGCAAGCAGGCGCTGATCACCTGTGACGTGTGGGAGCACGCCTACTACATCGACTATCGGAACCGTCGCCCCGACTACGTCGAGACCTTCCTCGATCACCTCGTCAACTGGGACGCCGTCGCCTCGGCTCTCTGACCGATCGAGGTCGACCAGATCGCTGCCGTGCCGGCGGCGCCGTCCGATACGTCGGGCGGTGCCGCCGGCACGCTCGCGTCAGGACAGCGGGATCCGCTGCCCGCGAGCGAGGCGCAACTCGTGCAGGCGCACGCTCGCCAGCCGCAACCACGTGAGCGACTTGATCACCAACCAGCCCGGATCGATCTCGTACCAGCGGTGGGCGAGCTTCGCCGAGGTCGGTGCAGCGTGGTGGTTGTTGTGGAGGCCTTCGCCGGCGGTGACGAGCGCCAGCCACTGCAGGTTGGTGGCCGAGTTGTCGTAGCGGCGTCGGCCGAAGTGGTGGCCGATCGCGTTCACCGCGGCCGAGCCGGCGAGGTAGTAGTTGACGTGGATGAACGCAGCGAGCAGACCGACGCGCCACCCGAACGCCACGCACAGCAGGGCCGTGCCGGTCGCGAGCCCGAGCCACGACCGGTCGAACACCCAGCGGTCCCAGGTGGTCGGTGCGAGGTCCTTTGCGTACTTCTCGATGTTGTGCGGGTCGTGAGCGGCCGAGCGGTACATCGCCAGGTTCTTCACCTGCACCGTGCGCCATCCGCTCACCGCCGGGGAGTGCGGGTCGTCGATCGTGTCGGTGTGGGCGTGGTGCTTGCGGTGCACCGCGACCCATTCACGGACCTTGATGCCGGTGCTCAACCAGAGCAACGTCTTGAACGCTGCGTGGGCCGGCTTGGCGAAGGTGATCGCCCGGTGAGACAGCCCGCGATGGAGGTAGACGGTGGTGCCGACGTTGGCGAGGGTGGTCACCCCGATGCCGACCGCCAGGGAGAGCAGGATCGTGCGCATCGTGCGAACGTACCCAAAACTACCGACAGGTAGGTAGGTCTGCCGAGGGTGGTACCGTTCGTCGGGCATGGCGCAGCACACGTCCGCTCCGTCACCGGCTGGAGCACAACGGGATCTCGACAGCCCGGCGCGCACCACGCGCGAGCAGATCCTCGAAGAGGCACTGGCCCTGTTTGCCCAGGGCGGATACGGCGGAACGTCGCTCAACGACATCGCGGCCGGCGTCGGCATTCGGCGACCGAGCCTGCTGCACCACTTCCCGTCGAAGGAAGCGCTCTACCAGGAAGTCTTCGAACTGCTCCTCTCCGACTGGTTCGAGCGGCTGGCGGGCGCGATCGGTTCGGCCGAGCGCGGATGGGACAAGGTCGAGCTGGTGCTCCGTGCCGGTTTCCGCTTCTTTGCCGACAACCCGAGCTACGTGCGGATGGTGCGCCGCGAGGCGATCGACGGTGGGCAGCACCTCGGCATCGACCTCGCGAGCGTGCTGAGGCCGAGCTTCGACCTGGCGGCCGACTACTTCGAGCGCGAGATGCAGACCGGCACGTTCCGCACGCAGGATTCGCGCCAGCTGTTGATCACCGGGTACGGCGCGCTGCTCAGCTACTTCTCCGACGAGCCGTTCCTCGAGGGGCTGCTCGACATGGCGCCGATGTCGGCCGACGCTCTCGCCAACCGTGAAGAGCACATCGTGCAGTTCTTCCGCGCCGCGTTGCTGCCCTGACGTTCCCGACCCGACCGGGTGGTCGCGATTGACCGGACTCGGCCCGCGTGGCTGGGTACCGTGGATCGGGCCATGGGCCCCACCCCCACTGACACAACACCAGCGCCACAGTCGCTCCGGTCGCGCCGCCCTCGTCGGCGTAGTCCGGTGCCGGCGCTCGTTGCGGTCGCGCTCGTCCCGGCAATCGTGTTGGGCGGTGTCGCTCTCTGGGCCGGATCGCGCGCCGATGCTTCGTTCGCCGGAGTCGAGCCGGCGACAGAGCCCGTCGTCACCGGCGTCGAGGCGTCGCCAGCGCTCGCGACGACGCTGCTGTCGTATCGGCGAGCTGCGGGCGAGCTCTCACGTGACCTCAATCTCACAGCGTTCGAGGAGGCGGTCCAGCCGTTGCTCGAGTTGGTCGGCGAGCGGTCATGCGCGGCGATCTCGGTGAACGGGCGGATGGTGGCGAGCAAGAACGCCGACACCGTCGTGATCCCGGCGAGCAACACGAAGAACCTGATCGCCGCTGTGGCGCTCGATGCGCTGGGCCCCGACTTCACGTACACGACGCGCGTGGTCGGGCCAGCTCCGGTCGGTGGCGTCGTCGCCGGCGACGTGTACCTCGTCGGGGGTGGTGACCCACTGCTGTCCGGTGACTGGTACGCCACGTCGAACCTCGAACGCTTCCCGGTCTTCAACGCAACGTCGCTCGACTCGCTCGCACGAGAGGTCGCCGCCAGCGGCGTCACCACCATCCAGGGCTCGGTGCAGGGCGATGCCTCCAGGTACGACGACGAGTACTACATCGACAGTTGGGGGCTCGACGTGGCGGGCATCGAGGCCGGCCCCTACGACGCGTTGATGGCGAACGACTCCCGCATCTTCGGGGCCGAACAGCGATCGGAGCAGCCCGACCTCGCAGCGGCCGAGGAGTTCGTCCGGATCCTCGGCGAGCAGGGTGTCGCCGTCACCGGGGGAGCCGGGCGGGGCACCGCGCCGTCCTCGCTCGGGGAGTTGGCGGCGATCCAGTCGGCACCGCTGCCGGCCATCGTCGCCGAGATGCTCACCAACTCCGACAACAACACGGCGGAGATGCTCCTCAAAGAGCTCGGTCACGCCCGGGCCGGTTCCGGCACCAGGGCCGCGGGTGTCGATGCGGTGCTTGCGACGCTCGACGACTGGGGGATCGACACCACCGGCCTCGTCATCGGCGACGGCAGTGGGCTCGGCCTCGACAACCGCGTCACGTGCACGACGATGCTCGAGGTGCTCCAACACGTCGGGTACGACAGCCCGGTCGGTGAGGGGCTCGCGATCGGCGGCGAGACCGGCACCCTCGTCGATGCGTTCACCGACTCGCCCGTCGCCGGTCGCATCCGCGGCAAGACAGGCACCTTGATGAACATCCCGTTCGACCAGGATCCACCGGCAGTCAAGGCACTGTCGGGCTACCTCCCCGTCGACGGCGGGGAGGCGATCGAGTACGTGCTCATCCTCAACGGTGGGATGATCACCGAGCAGAGCGAGTACCGGCCCGTCTGGGACGAGCTCGTCACGGCACTCACCTCCTACCCGGCAGTCGTCAGCCCCGCCGAGCTCGGACCGCGATGAGCCGTCCGGGCCGCATCCGCTCACAGCGCCGAGCGGCGCCGCTCGGCGTGCTCGTCGCCGGCGCGCTGGTGCCGGCGATCGCCTTCGGCGGCGTGTGGCAGTACGCAGACGCGAACGTGCCGCCGCCGACCACGACCACCACCACGACAGCGCCGCCCGAGCCGGCGCCCGAGCTCGTGACCGACCTGCTGTCGTATCGACGGCATCCGACGCCGCTCGCTGAGGCTGCTGCCGCGAGGGAGGCCGCCGCCGCGCTCGCCGACCAGGAGCAGGCCGTGCTCGATCTCGTCGGGGAGGCATCCTGTGTCCGGGTCGTCGACGGCGAGACCGTCGTCCTCGACGAGTCACCCACGACGCCGATCATCCCGGCGAGCAACCAGAAGCTCCTCGTGGCCGCTGCCGCGATCGAGGTGCTCGGTGTCGACCACACGTTCAGGACGGAGTTGCGATCCGTCCGCGCCGACGGTGGCGTCATCGCCGGCAACGTGTACGTGGTGGGCGGCGGCGACCCGGTGCTCCGCACCGCTGACGTCCCCGACCCGCTGCGCTACCCGGCGTTCAACACCACGGCCCTCGAGCCCCTCGCCGATCAGCTCGTGGCGCTCGGCGTGACCACCATCCAGGGTGACGTGGTCGGTGACGGCAGCCGCTACGACGACGAGTTCCGCGCCCCCGACTGGGGCGACGAGATCAGCGTGCCCGATGCGAGCCCGTACGACGCGTTGATGGTCAACGACGGACTCGTGAACGGCAACTACGGCGCCGTGCCCGAGCGGGCTGCGTCCCGGGTGGTGTACGACCTGCTGATCGCTCGCGGCATCACGATCACCGGCAGCCCGAGCAGCGGGCCGGCCCCGGCCGATCCGGCGCTGACGACGCTCGCCCTCGTCGAGTCGTTGCCGCTCGAAGACATCCTCGTCGAGATGCTCCACACGAGTGACAACAACACCGCCGAGATGATGGTCAAGGAGATCGGCTTCGTCGCCACCGGGCAGGGCACCAGGCAGGCCGGACTCGACACCATGCGGGCCACGTTCGACCGGTGGGGTCTTCCGACCGGAGCCCTCGTGCTGAGCGACGGTTCGGGGCTCAGCCGCAACAACCGAGCCACGTGCGAGTTCCTCGCCGCGCTCGTCGGCGACGCGCCGGTCAGCGACCGACTCGTCGACGTGCTCCCCGCTGCCGGGCGCGACGGCACCCTCGCCACCACGCTGCTCGACACCGCCGCCGACGGTGCGATGCGCGCGAAGACCGGAACCCTGCGCGACGTCAAGGCGCTCACCGGCGAGCAGCCCGGTGCCGATCGGCGCCCCGTGTCGTTCTCGGTGGTGCTCAACGCCGCCGGCGCCGACGACCCGGCGGTCTTCATCCCGCTGTGGGAGGCGATCGTCGAGCTGGTCGATGCGTACCCGGTCGTCGTCCGGCCCGATGTGGTGGAGTTCGCGCCCCGCTGAGCGCACGCGACCGGCATCGCGTAGCGTCACCTCGTGGCCGTCATGCCGATGTTCCCGCTCGGCTCAGCATTGCTGCCGGGCGGCGTCCTGCCCCTCGTGGTCTTCGAACCGCGGTACCGCCAGATGGTGCTCGACCTGTTGGCCGACGACATCGACCCGCCGGAGTTCGGCGTGGTCCTGATCGAGCGTGGCCACGAGGTCGGGGGCGGTGACGCCCGCGCTGAGGTGGGCACCGTCGCCCGCATCATCGACATGAACGCGCTGCCCGACGGGCGGTACGCGCTGGTGGCGGTGGGCGTCGAGCGTTGCCGTGTCAACGCTTGGCTGCCCGACGATCCGTACCCCCTCGCCGACGTCGAACGGTGGCCCGACGACGATCGAGGCGTGGTCGATCTCGACGACGCGCGGCGGCGGGTGGCCGAGTTGCACGAGCGTGTGCGCGCGCTCAACGTCGAGATCGAGGCGCTCGGCGAGATGGCGCCGCCGCCCGACTCCGAGATCAGCGACGACCCCCACCTGGCCGTCTACCACCTCGGCTCCCTGTCGCCGCTCGGGCCGGCCGACCGCCACCGGATGCTCGAGGCACCCACCTTCGCGGAGCGACTCGACGTGCTCGCCGAAGCGCTCGACGACGCGACGGCCGTGCTCCGCTTCCGCGCCACGTGATAGAAACCTGCCATGGCCGATGACACGCCACGCTCTTCCTCGCGCCGCGAGTCCGCTTCGGTGGGCGAGGTGGTCGAGTTCGTCAAGATCTATGCCAAGCAGGAGACGATCGGGCCGCTCAAGGGCGCCGGGCGTTGGATCGGTGTGGGTGCCGGCGCAGCGATCGCGCTCGGGCTCGGGCTGTTCTTGCTCCTGCTCGGGCTGCTCCGTCTGATCCAGACCGAGTTCACCGACGTGTCCACCGGCGGCTCGTCGTGGCTGCCCTATCTCATCGTGCTGTTCGTCTGCGTCGTGCTGCTCGGGATCACCCTGTTGCGCATCAACAAGACGTTCCTCACCAAGGAGCCGAAGGAATGACCAAGACCGCGATCCCCACCAAGATCACCCGCGACGACCTCGAATCGAAGCTGCGCGCCCTCCAGGGTGATGTCCAGGGCAAGGTCGACGACCAGAAGAGCACGCTGATGGCAGCCGGTGCCGGCTTCGGCACGCTCCTGCTCATCATCTTCTTCCTGCTCGGCAAGCGCAGCGGCAAGAAGAAGACCACGTTCGTCGAGATCCGGCGCGTCTGACACCGGCATGCCCCTCCTCCCGTACACGTATCGCCCGTCGGTCATCATCCGCACCAAGGCGCTGCGACGCGGCATCTTCGGGCCGAGCGTCTTCTGGAAACTCGTCGCAGGCGTCGTGTTCGGTCGCTCGACGGTGAAGAAGCTGTTCGGCAAGAACGAACAGGTGCTGGAACGGGCAACGCTCAAGGGTGGCGGCCGCCTGATGCAGATCGAGACGTTCAAGGCGCCCAGCCGGCGGCAGCGTCGCAAGGCAGCCCGCACCACGGCATCCTGATCGGATGATCGTCCGGCTCCGCCAGCCCAAGCGCGAGGTCACCATCGACGGCCCGTGCAGCGTGAACCAGTTGCTCGACCAGCTGTCGATGAACCGCGAGTCGTTCCTCGTGATCCGCAACGGCACACTGGTGCCCGGCGACGGCCGCCTCGACGACAGCGATCAGATCGAGATCCGGCCGGTCATCTCCGGCGGCTGATGCCGCAGGCCCGCCCACAGGAAGCGAGCGAGCATGGTTGCCAGCGTGTCGAAATGTCGTGTGTGCCGCGAGCCGGCGATCATCGACCTACCACGCCACAACGCGAACTTCTGCGCCGAACACCTGCTGCAACTGTGCCGCCGTCAGGTCGAGAAGGCGATCGCGGACCACGACATGCTGTCGCTCGACGACCGGATCCTCGTGGCCGTGAGCGGCGGCAAGGACTCGCTCGCGATCTGGGACATCCTGCTCGAGCTCGGCTACCGGGCGGAGGGGCTGTACATCGGGCTGGGTATCGGCGACTACAGCGACGAGAGCGGCGGATACGCCCAGCGCTTCGCCGATGAGCGCGGGTTGACGCTGCGCACGATCGACCTGCGCGGCGAGTACGGCTACGACGTGCCCACCGCTGCCAAGGTCACCAAGCGCGTGCCGTGCTCGGCATGCGGCATGTCGAAGCGTCACCTGTTCGACGAAGCCGCACGAGCAGGCGGCTACGACGTCGTGGTCACCGGGCACAACCTCGACGACGAGGCGGCGGTGCTGTTCGGCAACGCGCTGCGGTGGGACGTCGAGTATCTCGCCCGGCAGCTGCCGGTGCTGCCGGCACGCGACGGGTTCCCGAAGAAGGTCAAGCCGCTCGTGCGGCTCACCGAGCGCGAGATGGCGGCGTGGTGCATCGTGCGCGGCATCGACTATCAGGTCGAGGAGTGCCCGATGGCGGTCGGGAACAAGCACCTCGGGTACAAGGAGGCGCTCAACTCGATCGAGCGCCAGTCGCCCGGCTCGAAGTCGGCGTTCTACCTCAACTTCATCGAGCGGATGGCACCGATCCTCGCGTCACACAGCCGCGCCGCCGCCGGTGAGTTGGTCGCATGCTCATCCTGCGGCGCCCCGACGACCGAGCCGGACTCGGGTGACGCCCCGGTGTGCGGTTTCTGCCGGTTGCGCGGGCGAGTGGCGGGCCACGACCCGGTGCCCGTCGAGTTGGTGTTGCACGGCGGCGCTCGCACGGCATACCGTGCCGCCCGGCTGGCCGCAGGGTCGGCGGCCTCGCCAGGGGCCACCGCAGACGGAAGGACGGCGCAGTGAGCACGTTGGCGTACGGCGAACGGGTGATGCTGCTCGACGCGAAGAAGCGGCGGTACCTGCTGACCCTCAAAGAGGGCGGCGAGTTCCACAGCCACGCTGGGTTCGTGCCGCACGACGACGTCTCGGGGCAGCCCGAGGGAGCGGTCGTGCGCAGCACGAAGGGCGCCGAGTACACCGTGCTGCGGCCGACCCTCGAGGACTATGTGATCGAGATGCCGCGCGGCGCGCAGGTGATCTATCCGAAAGACCTCGCGCCGATCTGCATGCTGGCCGACATCGGCCCGGGGATGCGCGTGTTCGAGACCGGCATCGGTTCGGGCGCGCTCTCGATGACGATGCTGCGCTGGGGTGCCGACATCGTCGGCTACGAGATCCGCGAAGACTTCGCGAACCGCGCCAAGGCCAACGTCCGCGAGTTCCTCGGCGAGTCGGTGCTCGACCGGTACGACGTGCACATCGCCGACAGCTACGAGGGGATCGACCCGGCGCTCGGCCCGTTCGATCGCGTGGTGCTCGACCTGCCCGAGCCATGGCAGGTGATCCCGAACGCAGAGACCGTGCTGCGGCCGGGTGGGGTGCTCGTCGCGTACACCCCGTCGATCACGCAGGCCGCCCAGGTGCGTGACCAACTGAAGGGGCGGTGGATCGACGCCCGCACGATCGAGGTCCTCCATCGGGGCTGGCACATCGACGGCCAGGCAGTGCGCCCCGACCACCGCATGGTCGCGCACACCGCGTTTCTCAGCGTGGCCCGGTTTCTCGGGCAGGGCAGCCGGGCGATGCGCACCGACGGCAACGTCGAGCGCGTCCGCCGCTGACCCGGCTCGCGCAACGGCCCGGCGCTGGTGCGCCGGGCCGCTGTCAGACGTTCGGTGTCGAGCGGTTCAGGGCTCGATGAAGATGCACTCGCCGGGGCACTCCTCGGCGGACTCGATCACGGAGTCGAGCATCGAATCGGGGAAGTTCGCCATGCCCTCGGCGCCCTGAGGCAACCCCTTGGCAGTGGCGTAGATCTTGTCGCCTTCCTTCACGTACGCGAGGCCGTCGTCGAGGAGGGTGAAGACGTCGGGTGCGATCTCCTCGCACAGCCCGTCGCCGGTGCAGAGATCCTGATCGATCCAGACCTTCATGATGGTGTCGTTCTCCTCGTGAGGGGAAGGTTGATGTGTGGAACTTTACCCGGCGCGACTCGCGAAAACACGTATTCCCTCGTCAAGTCGGGCTGGAGTGTGTCGGACTGGCGGCCGATGAGGTCTCCATGACCGAGCGGGCCGCATCGTCACCGCCGCTGTGGCTGCAGGACCAGTGGGACGCCGCCGATGCTCGCGCGTCCCGGTGGCGTGTCCGCGGGTTGGTGCTCGCAGCAGCCCTCTGGGTGTTCCCGTCGCTGTTCGTCTGGTTCCTGCTGGTGACGAGCCTCACGGGCTGGAACGGCGAGAACGGGTTCGAGGGCGTGCTCGACGGGAGCGCGGATGGGCTCGCCACGTTCACGCTGGCGCTGATCATCGAGCTCGCCGCAGCCGGCGGTCTGGTGCTGACGGCACGCTGGGCGCTCGCTGCCGGGCGTGCCGCCTGGGTGGTAGGTCTCGGCGCGACGACGTGGGCGCAGGTGCTCGCGACCGTCGCAGCCCTCGTGTGACCGCCCCGCGCAGGGTCGTGTCGCCCTGTGTGGTGATCGAGTGTGACGGCTGCGTTTCCTGCCGCTCGATGATGCGCCCCACGGGGAACTGCCGTGTATGGTCGCCCACTACTGGCTCACGAACGGGGGAGGACCTGTGGCGGATCCGGATCGACGGCACGACGAGCACCGAGAGGACGACCGAGGCGCGCTCGAGGCGCAACTCGTGTTGCTCGGCGAGGAGAACGCGCACCTCCGTTCCCGCCTCGCCGACACCCCCAATCGTGTCCGCTCGCTCGAAGAGCGATTGCTCGAGACCAAGGGGCAACTCGCTCAGAAGACGGCGCAGAACGAGAAGCTGAGCTACACCCTGCGCGAGGCGCGCGAGCACATCGCGTCGCTGCGCGACGAGGTCGACAAGCTCACTCAGCCGCCGAACGCATACGGCGTCGTGGTCGGCAAGAACCCGGACGGCACCGTCGACGTGCTCGCCAGCGGTCGCAAGATGAAGGTGCAGCTCCATCCCGACATCGAGCACGAGTTGCTCGACCTCGGGGCCGAGGTGGCGCTCAACGAGAGCTACAACGTCATCGAGGCCCGCACGCCTGAGACCACGGGCGAGGTGGTCACCCTCAAGGATGTGATGGAGGATGGCGTACGAGCCGTCGTCGTCGGCCGAGCCGACGAGGAGCGTGTCTGCGAACTGGCCAGCGTCCTGCGCGGCGTGCGCCTGCGCAACGGCGACTTCCTCCGGCTCGACCCGCGGTCGAACATGCTGCTCGAGAAGCTCCCCCGACCCGAGGTGGAAGACCTGCTGCTCGAAGAGGTGCCCGACATCTCGTACGCCGACATCGGTGGCCTCGACACCCAGATCGAGGCGATCGCCGATGCCGTCGAGCTGCCGTTCCTGCACCAGGAGTTGTTCGCCGAGCACCGCCTGCCGGCCCCGAAGGGCATCTTGCTGTACGGGCCGCCCGGGTGCGGCAAGACGCTCATCGCGAAGGCCGTCGCGAACTCGCTCGCCAGGAAGGTCGCCGATCAGATCGGGGAGGGCAAGGGCCGGTCGTACTTCATCAACATCAAGGGCCCCGAGCTGCTCAACAAGTACGTGGGCGAGACCGAACGCCAGATCCGTCTCGTGTTCCAGCGAGCGCGTGAGAAGAGCGAGGAAGGCTGGCCGGTCATCGTCTTCTTCGACGAGATGGACTCGATGTTCCGCACCCGCGGGTCGGGTATCAGTTCCGACATGGAGTCGACGATCGTGCCGCAGTTGCTCGCCGAGATCGACGGTGTGGAAGGCCTGAAGAACGTCATCGTGATCGGCGCCACCAACCGCGAAGACCTCATCGATCCAGCGATCCTGCGCCCAGGTCGACTCGACGTGAAGATCAAGATCGAGCGGCCGAAGGCGGCAGCGGCGAAGCAGATCTTCGCCCGCTACCTCACCGACGAGATCCCGATCGCCGCTGCCGAGGACGTCCCGACGATGATCGATCGCACCGTCGAGGAGATGTACCGCGACGACGATGCCAACCGATTCCTCGAGGTCACCTATCAGAACGGTGACAAAGAGGTCCTGTACTACAAGGACTTCTCCTCGGGCGCCATGATCGAGAACATCGTCCGGCGCGCGAAGAAACTCGCCATCAAACGTGTCATCGCCGGCGGCGCCAAGGGCGTGTGCACCCAGGATCTCATCGACTCCATCAAGCAGGAGTACAAGGAGCACGAGGACCTGCCCAACACCACCAACCCCGACGACTGGGCCAAGATCTCGGGCAAGAAGGGGGAGCGGATCGTGTTCATCCGCACCCTGGTGTCGGAGGGCAAGCAGGACGGCCCGATGGGCGGCCGCAGCATCGAGCGCGTCCAGACCGGCCAGTACCTCTGACGCGCTCGCCGTTGCTCGGGGCGATGCCCGCGCGACCGAAGGAGTTCACCCGCTCGAAACGCTGGCGCGCGAGGATGGTCGTATGCGCATCGCATTGAGTACAGGGGGCGGTGACGCGCCGGGGCTGAATGCCGTCATCCGTGCTGCCACATTGGCGGCGGTGCGGCGCGGCTGGGAAGTGGTCGGCATCCGCGACGGCTTCAACGGGCTGGTGTTCCCCGAGCAGTACCCGAACGGTGGGCTCGTACCGCTCGACGGCGAGACGGTGCGCGGCATCGCCCACCGCGGCGGCACCATCCTCGGGAGCACGAACCGGGGCAACCCGTGTCACTATCCGGTGCGGCAGGACGACGGCTCGGTCGTGTACGAAGACCGCACCGACCAACTCGTCGCCCTGTTCCGCGAGGCCGACATCGATGTCCTCGTCTCGATCGGTGGCGACGGTTCGCTCGCGATCGCCGACCGCCTCGGCCAGGCCGGGCTGCCGGTCATCGGCGTGCCGAAGACGATCGACAACGACCTCGACCTCACGAGCGTCACGTTCGGTTTCGACACGGCGGTCGGGATCGCCACCGAGCTGATCGACCGGGTGTTCACAACCGCCACGTCACACAGCCGGGTGTTCGTGGTCGAGGTGATGGGGCGCTATGCGGGGTGGATCGCGCTGAGCGCCGGCGTGGCGTCCGGGGTTCATGCGGTGCTGATCCCCGAGATCCCCTTCTCGCTCGATCCGGTGGCGGCGCTGATTCGCCGCCGTGAGGAGCGCGGGTCGCCGTACGCGGTCGTGGTCGTTGCCGAGGGAGCGATGCCCGCCGACGGCCATCGCGCGGTGTTGAGCACCTCGATCGATCAGGCCGAGCGGCTCGGCGGGATCGGTGAACAGGTGGCCCACAAGCTGACCGAGATGACCGGCCGCGAGACCCGCACCACCGTGCTCGGTCATGTCGTCCGCGGCGGTGTCCCGTCGGCTCAGGACCGTCTCCTCGGGAGCAGGTTCGGGGCCGCGGCGATCCGCGCCATCGCCGATGGGCACGACGGTGTCATGGTCGCCCTGCATGACGCCGGCGTCGATTACGTGCCGCTCGGCGACGCGATCGGCCGGATGCGTACGGTTCCCCTCGACTGCGACACGATCCAGACCGCCCGCGACCTGGGCATCGTCCTCGGCGACTGACGGGTTCAGCGCCAGGCGGCGGTGACGAGTTCGAGGCTGCGGACTCGGTCGGCGACGTCGTAGGTGGCGGCGGTGAGCATCAGCTCGTCGGCTCGTGTGCGGTGCGCGAGGTGACGCAGACCCTCGACGACGCGCTCGGTACAGCCGACGAGCTGGTCGGTCGGCATGCGGCGTGCGGCGTCAACGTCGGGGTGGGTGGGTGCGTCGTCCGGGTGGACGAGCGGTGTCCGACGGTTGGTGCGGATCCCATGACGCAGGATCCGGCTCGGCAGGCCGATGCGTTCGGCCTCGACGTCGTCGGGAGCCGCGATCGCCCCGACCCCGACGATCAGATGCGGCTCGGCGAGCACCGGCGACGGGGTGAAGTGCTCGCGGTAGATCCCGACCGCGATGTCGGTGGCGCCGGTGTCGAAGTGATGGGCGTACGCGAACGGCAACCCGAGCATGCCGGCCAGCTGCGCCGAGTAGCCCGACGAGCCGAGCAGGGCCACCAGCGGCCGACTGGCGAGCACCGGTGTGGCCCGGAATCGGGTCCACATGCCGCCTTCGCCACGTGGGTCGCCGAGCATGCCCATCACGTCGATCAGATCGCGGGGGAAGCGCTCGACGCTCTCGTGGGGGTGGCGCCCGAACGCAGCTGCCGTGGCCTGATCGGTGCCGGGCGCGCGCCCGATGCCCAGGTCGATGCGCCCAGGGTGCAATGACTCGAGCAGGGCGAACTGCTCGGCGATGGCGAGCGGCGCGTGATTCGGCAGCATCACCCCGCCCGAACCGAGCCGGATCCGGGAGGTCGCAGCGGCCAGATGCGCGATCAGCACGCCGGGGGTGGTGCTCGCGACGGTGGGCATGTTGTGGTGCTCGGCGACCCAGAACCGGGCCATGCCGAGCCGGTCGGCGGCCTGCGCGAGCACGGTCGTTTCGGCGAGGGCATCGGCCGACGTGGCACCCTCGCGAACCACGGAAAGATCGAGCACCGACAAGGGAATCACGGGCCCACGCTAACGAGGGACGAGATGACCACGCGATCGGTTCTGCGGTTAGGGTGCGGACATGGCGATCCCGAAGGTCTGCGGCATCGAGACCGAATACGGCGTCGTGGTGCGCGGGGGAGACAACAACCCGGTGTCGGCGTCGTCGATGCTCATCAACGCCTACGTGAATGCGACCTCCCGGAAGATCGGTTGGGACTTCGAGGACGAGACGCCGGCGAACGACGCTCGCGGCTTCAACCTCGACGACGTGTTCGCGCCCGACATCGAGACGTCGCTCGTCAACGCCGTGCTGCCGAATGGCGCCCGCTACTACGTCGACCACGCCCATCCCGAGATCTCGAACCCGGAGACCACCACCGCGGCCGAGGCCGTGCTGTGGGATCGTGCGGCCGACGAGATCGTGCGGGCGTCGATGACGTACGCCCGTGAGGTCATGCACGACGGTGCCGAGATCGTCATCTACAAGAACAACTCCGACGGCAAGGGCAACTCGTACGGCTGTCACGAGAACTACCTCGTGAGCCGCGACACGCCGTTCGGGCGGATCGTCGCCCAGATCACCCCTCACTTCGTGACCCGCCAGATCTACTGCGGCGCCGGCAAGGTCGGCTGCGAGCAGCCGGGCCGTGAGCCGGGCGAGGTGGCGTTCCAGCTCAGCCAGCGTGCCGACTTCTTCGAGGAGGAGGTCGGTCTCGAGACCACCCTGAAGCGCCCGATCGTCAACACCCGCGACGAGCCGCACTGTGACCCGCAGAAGTACCGGCGCCTCCACGTCATCGTCGGGGACGCCAACATGAGCGAGGTCGCCACCTATCTCAAGGTGGGAACCACCTCGATCATGCTGGCGATGATCGAGGACAACGAACTCGGCGACGAATGGCTCCTCGCGAGCCCCGTGTCGGCGATCCGCCAGGTGAGTCACGATCCGACCCTGCAGCGCACGATCCTGCTGCGCGACGGCCGCCGGGTCACGGCGCTCGAGATCCAGTTCGGGCTCCTCGAACGGGCCCGCAAGTACGAACAGACCCACGGTCTCGAGGTCGTCGGTGACGAGGTCGGGCGCGACGTGCTGGTGCGGTGGGAACAGGTGCTCACCGGCCTCGAACGCGATCCCGACTCGACCGCGAACTGGGTCGACTGGGTCGCGAAACGGCGGCTCGTCGACGGCTTCGCAGCTCGGCACGACCTCCAGCCCGGCTCGGCGAAGCTCAAGGCCATCGACCTGCAGTACCACGACATGCGTCCTGATCGATGCCTTGCGCTACGCGCCGGGCTGGCCACGATGGTCGACCCGGCCGACGCGGTCGCCGCGATGACCGAGCCGCCCACCACCACCCGTGCGTACTTCCGCGGCCGTTGCCTGCAGAAGTTCCCGGGCGAGGTCGTCGCCGCGAACTGGGATTCGCTGGTGTTCGACATCGGACGCGATCCATTGCGACGGGTCCCGATGATGGAGCCATTGCGCGGGACGGCCCAGCACGTCGCTAACTTGATCGACCAGAGCGCCACCGCTGCCGAACTGCTGGAGCGGCTGGGAGCCTGAGCCTGCGGGCGACGTGAGAGGTGAGGATGATGGCCGAACGAACCCACAAGCAGAAGCCGGCGACCGAGCGCACCGACGAGGTGGTCGAGGAGGCCGCACCGGCGCGCAGCGAGTCGGGGGAGAAGCTCAAGGGCGAACTCGACGACCTGCTCGACGAGATCGACGAGGTGCTCGAGTCGAACGCCGAGGACTTCGTCAAGTCGTACGTCCAGAAGGGCGGGCAGTAGTCCGTGTCGATGCCGTTCTTCGATCCGGGTGATGATCCCGGTTCGAGCTTTCCCGAGCTGCTCCGTCGTATCGGCCTCACGCCGGTCGTCACCGGTGACCGTGGCTCCGTCGACGTCCCGCATGCCACCACGTGCGTCGCGCTGCGGTTCGCCGACGGCGTCGTCATGGCGGGTGATCGCCGTGCCACGTCGGGCAACCTGATCTCGCACCGCTCGATGGAGAAGGTCGTCCAGGCCGACTCGCACAGCGGCGTCGCCATTGCCGGCGCCGCAGGTCCGGCGATGGAGATGATCCGTCTCTTCCAGCTCCAGCTCGAGCACTACGAAAAGGTCGAGGGGTCATTGCTGAGCCTCGAAGGCAAGGCTAATCAGCTCTCGATGATGGTCCGCGGCAATCTCCCTGCTGCGATGCAGGGCCTGGTGGTCGTCCCGCTGTTCGCCGGCTACGACCTGCGCCGCCAGCAGGGTCGACTCTGGGCGTACGACGTCACCGGCGGCCGGTACGAGGAGCGCGAGTACATCGCGACCGGTTCGGGCAGCCTGCACGCGAGCACGGTCATCAAGGTCGGGTTCCGGTCCGACATGTCCCGCGACGACGCGATCAATCTTGCCGCCCGGTCGCTGTGGGAGGCCGCTGACGCCGACTCGGCCACTGGCGGCCCTGATGCGCTGCGCGGCATCTACCCGATCGTCGCCACCGTCACGGCCGACGGATGGCAGCCGATCGGCGACGACGAACTCGCGACCCGGTTCGAAGCGATCGCCAGCGAGGTGCGAGCACGATGAGTCAGCCGTTCTACGTCGCGCCCGAACAGGTGATGAAGGATCGCGCCGACTACGCGCGCAAGGGCATCGCCCGGGGTCGGGCACTCATCGGCATCCGCTACACCGAGGGCATCGCGATCGTCGCCGAGAATCCGTCGGAGACGTTGCGCAAGGTCAGCGAGATCTACGACCGGATCGCGTTCGCCGGCGTCGGCCGCTACAACGAGTTCGACCAGCTGCGGGTGGCAGGCATCCGTGCGGCCGATCTCAAGGGATACCAGTACTCCCGCGATGACGTCGACGCGCGCAGCCTCGCCAACCAGTTCGCGCAGATCCTCGGCAACATCTTCACCCACGAGATGAAGCCGCTCGAGGTCGAGATCCTGGTGGCCGAGGTCGGTTCCGAGCCGGCGGGCGATCAGATGTTCCACATCCTCTACGACGGCACGGTGATGGACCAGCGCAACACCGCCGTGCTCGGCGGCGACGCCGAGACCATCGGAACCCGGTTGCGCGAGGGCTTCGAAGAGGGCATGGACCTCGCGGGCGTCGTCCGGCTGGGTGCGCAGGCGTTGGGTGGGCCCGAGCGCGAGATCCCCATCACCGAGCTCGAGGTCGCCGTGCTGTCGCGCGGTAACGGCCGACGCTGCTTCCAGCGCGTCGACGACGCGGCGGTCACCGCGCTCATGGCCTGACGGTCACGTTGTGTCTGACACAACGTGAACGTGCGTAGTGTCGCGGACGTGGGTGCGATCGATCTCAACGCAGATCTCGGCGAGGCGTTCGGCGTGTGGTCGTTGGGCGACGACGAGGCGATGCTCGACCTCGTCACGAGCGCCAACATCGCGTGCGGGTTCCACGCCGGAGATCCGTCGACGATGCGGCGCGTGTGTCAGGCGGCCGCCGATCGCCACGTGAAGATCGGCGCACAGGTCTCCTACCCCGACCTCGCCGGATTCGGGCGCCGATTCATCGACATCGACCCGGACGACCTCCGCGACGCCGTGCTGTACCAACTCGGTGCGCTCGACGGGTTCGCCCAGGTTGCGGGGACGGGCGTCGCCTACGTCAAGCCGCACGGTGCGCTCTATCACGCCTGCATCACACATCCCGACCAAGCCGAGGCCGTCGCGAGCGCAGCGCACGAGTACGACCCGTCGCTCGCCGTCCTCGGTGCGCCGGGGTCGCCGTTGCTGGCGGTCGCGGACGCCCTCGGGATGGAGCCGATCGCCGAGGCGTTCGCCGATCGTGCGTACCGCTCGGACGGCACCCTGGTGCCCCGCAGCGAACCCGGCGCCATCATCATCGACCCGGCTGTCGTGGCTGCTCGCGCCGTCTCCATCGCGACCGAACGCCGCGTGACCGCCGTCGACGGGTCGCCCGTCGAGGTGCAGGTCCGCTCGATCTGCATCCACGGCGACACCCACGGAGCGGTTGCGCTCGCACGGGCCGTGCGCGCCGGACTCGAGATGGCCTCCATCGGCATCCATCCATTCACGGACTGACATGCGTTTCCGGCCGATGGGGGAGCGCTCGGTGCTGGTGACCGAGCTCGACGCCGAACCATCGGCGTGGGCCTGCGGGCTTCGAGCGGCAGCGCTGCCCGGAGTGGTCGAGGTGGTGCCGGCGGCGGCGACGGTGCTGGTCGCATGTCTCGATGCCGTCGCGCTCGCAACGGTTGTCGCTGCGTTCGATTCGGTGGTGCCAGTCGATACGGCGAGGGGTGACGGGAGCCTCCTCGAGATCGGTGTGCGCTACGACGGAGCCGACCTCGCATGGGTCGCAGCGACGTGCGACCTCACCGAATCGGCCGTGGTCGCGCTGCACAGCACACCGGAGTACACGGTTGCGTTCTGCGGGTTCGCTCCCGGCTTCGGGTACCTGCGCGGGCTCGATCCGCGTCTGCACCTTCCACGACGTCCGACGCCTCGATCGGTGGTGCCGTCCGGCTCGGTCGCGATCGCGTCGGAGTACGCAGCGGTGTACCCGCGCGCATCACCCGGTGGATGGCACCTCCTCGGGCGGACCGAGCTGGCGCTGTTCGACACCGACCGCGATCCACCCTCGTTGGTGGAGCCCGGATCGAGGGTCAGGTTCGTGCCGATGTGACCAGCGGCATTGTCATCGTCGACGCCGGGTGGGCATCGACCGTGCAGGATCGTGGCCGCCCTGGCTACGGGCATCTCGGTGTCCCGGTGTCCGGTGCGGTCGATCCGGCCCTGGCTGCGCTCGCCAACCGGCTCGTCGGCAACCCGGCAGGTGCAGCCCTGATCGAGACGAGCGGTGGGCTCACGATCGAGGCTGTCGGCGCGGTGCTCGTCGCGAGCACGGTCGAGGGCGTGCCGCTCCCGCTCGGGCAGGGGCGGCGGGTCCACGTTCCTGCTGGGCATCAGCGTGTGTGGCACTACATCTCGGTGCGGGGTGGTGTCGATGTGCCGGTGGTGCTCGGGTCGCGTTCGACCGACACCCTGTCGGGGCTCGGCCCGCCGCCGCTCGCAGCTGGGGTGCGGCTCGGTGTGGGATCCGATCCTGGCAGTGAGATCGAGGCGCATCACGTCCCGTTGCGGCCGATCGCCGATCGTGCCGCAAGGATCGCACCCGGGCCACGCCTCGACTGGTTCACCGAGGACGCGATGACGCGGCTCATCGCGACGGATTGGACGGTCACTGCATCGAGTCGCGTCGGCGTTCGACTCGCCGGTGCACCGCTGGTCCGCACCGTCACCGACGAGCTGCCGAGCGAAGGGTTGGTCCGCGGTGCGATCCAGGTGCCACCCGACGGCAACCCGGTGATGATGCTCGCCGACCACCCGACCACCGGCGGTTACCCGGTGATCGCCGTCGTTCATCCCGACGACGTGGCGCTGGTCGCGCAGACCTCCGCTGGCAGGAGCGTCCGGTTCGCGGTCTAGGGTTCGTTCTCACGTCAACCACTGGGGGGTGGGACATGTCCGCTGACCGTCTTCGTTTCGGCATCTTCATGGCGCCGTTTCATCGAGCCGGGGAGAACCCGACGCTCGCGATCGAACGTGATCTCCAACTCGTCGAGCACCTCGACCGGCTCGGCTGGGACGAGGCGTGGATCGGCGAGCACCACTCGGCAGGCAGCGAGATCATCGCCTCGCCCGAGATCTTCATCGCCGCGGCCGCGCAGCGCACCAGGAACATCAAGCTCGGCACCGGTGTGATCTCGGTCGCCTACCACAACCCGTACATGATCGCCGAGCGTGCGGTGCAACTCGACCACATGACGCGCGGGCGCTTCATGCTCGGCTGCGGCCCCGGTTCGCTGCCCACCGATGCGATCATGCTCGGCCTCGACCCGACCGAGACCCGGCCGCTGCTCGAGGAGGGCATGGAGGTGATCATGAAACTGCTCACCACCGACGAACCCGTCAACAGCCAGACGAAGATGTGGAACCTCGTCGACGCGCGCCTGCACCTGCGGCCGTACTCCAACCCGCTGTTCGACGTGGCCGTCCCGGCGGTGGCGTCACCCACCGGCCCGCGGCTCGCCGGCAAGCACGGCATCGGCCTGCTGTCGATCGGTGCCACCCAGTCGGAGGGCTTCGACGTGCTCGGCCTGCACTGGGACGTGATGGAAGAGCGCGCCCAGACCTTCGGCACCGTCGCCGACCGTTCGAAGTGGCGCCTGGTCGGCATGATGCACATCGCCGAGACGCGCGAGCAGGCGTACAAGGACGTCGAGTACGGCATGATCCCGTGGTTCGACTACTTCCAGCACACCGCCGCGTTCCCGCAGATGGACGTCGGCGGGGCGAGCGCGGTGCGCGAAGCGATCGACTTCGTGAACCAGTCGGGTCTCGGATCGATCGGCACGGTCGACGACGCCTGTGAGCAGATCGAGCGGCTGCAGAAGCAGTCGGGCGGCTTCGGGTGCTACATGACGCTCGCCCATGAGTGGGCCAACCCGCAGGCGACCCTGCGCAGCTACGAGTTGATCGCGCAGTACGTGGCGCCCCAGTTCCAGGGTCAGGCGTTCAGCACGCTGAACGCCAAGCAGCGCGCCAGGGACGGCCGCCCGCACCTCGCAGAGCGCAACATGCAGGCGGTCACCGACATGGTCGAGAAGCACGCCGCCGAGATGGCCGCAAAAGGCTGAACCGGCCCGCCTCGATGTTCGGCAAGACGCCGCCGTTTCCCGATCGGCTGTTACGGTGCGACCATGGATCGCCGGATCTTCGGGATCGAGAGCGAGTTCGGGGTCACCTGCACCCTGCGTGGCCAGCGTCGGCTGAGCCCTGACGAGGTCGCCCGCTACCTGTTCCGCCGGGTCGTGTCGTGGGGGCGTTCGTCGAACGTGTTTCTCCAGAACGGAGCCCGGCTGTACCTCGACGTCGGCTCGCATCCCGAGTACGCCACACCCGAGTGCGACTCGCTGTACGACCTCGTCGTCCACGACAAGGCGGGGGAGCGGATCCTCGAGTCGCTCGTCGAGTCGGCTGAACAGCGGCTCGCCGAGGAGTCGATCCGCGGCACGATCTACCTGTTCAAGAACAACACCGATTCGGCCGGCAACAGCTACGGCTGCCACGAGAACTACCTGACGAACCGGAGTGACGACATCGGGTCGTACGCCGAGGTGCTGATCCCGTTCTTCGTGAGCCGTCAGATCTACGCCGGATCCGGCAAGGTGCTCCAGACCGCCCGTGGAGCCACCTACTCGATCGCGCAGCGAGCCGAGCACATCTGGGAGGGTGTCAGCTCGGCCACCACCCGCAGCCGCCCGATCATCAACACCCGCGACGAGCCACACGCCGACGCCGAGAAGTACCGGCGACTGCACGTGATCGTCGGCGACTCGAACATGAGCGAGTACACCACGTTCCTCAAGGTCGGCGCCGCGGCCTGCATGTTGCGCATGCTCGAAGACCAGAACGTCGTGCTCCGCGACATGACGCTTGAGAACCCGATTCGCGCGATCCGGGAGATCAGCCACGACATCACCTGTCGGCGGACCGTGCGGCTCGCCAACGGCCGCGAGGTCAGCGCGATCGACATCCAGCGCGAGTACCTCGACCGGGCGCTCCGGTACGCCGACAGCCAGGGGTTCCCGCCGCTCGAACAGCGGGCACTGGAGATGTGGGAGCACTGCATGACCCACCTCGAGAGCGACCCGATGAAGCTCGACCGCGAGATCGATTGGGTGATCAAGTACAAGCTGATCGAGGCGTTCCGCGAGCGTCACGACCTCGCGCTCGGCCACCCGCGGGTGCAACTCCTCGACCTGCAGTACCACGACGTCTCGCGGGCACGGAGCCCGTTCTACAAGATGCAGGACCGGGGTCTCGTCGAGCGGGTGTGTGTCGACGACGACATCGAGACCGCGATCGAGACCCCACCGCAGACCACCCGGGCCAGGTTGCGAGGCGAGTTCGTGAAGCGCGCCAAGGAACGGCGCCGCGACTACACCGTCGATTGGGTCCATCTGAAGCTCAATGATCAGGCGCAGCGCACGGTCCTGTGCAAGGACCCGTTCAAGAGCAGGGACGAACGGGTCGAAAAGCTGATCGAGAGCTTGTGACCCCTGCCGTGACCCGTACCGATCCCCACTCCGCCACCCTCCCCGATACCGTTGGCACCTCGTGACCAGCATCGACGAGAACACAGGGACCGGCGCGCCCGGGGGCGACGGCAGTCCTGTCCGCCGGACGCGAGCCGAGGCGTCCTCGTCGGCGGCACGTGCCTTCTTCGACTGGGTGGTCGTCGTCGGCGTGGCGCTCTTCGTCGCGATCATGGTGCGCACCTTCCTGCTCGCCCACTTCGTCGTCGAGGGCGACTCGATGCTGTCGACGCTGCACACGGGCGATCGCGTCTTCGTCAACAAGCTGTCGTACCGATTGCACGAGCCGAACCGTGGCGACGTGGTGGTGCTGCACGAGATCAACGGTGCGAGCGAACGTGACCTCATCAAGCGCGTCATCGCGATCGAGGGTGAGGAGGTGGAGATCCGCAGCTGCGTGGTCTACATCGACGAGAACCCCAACGACGAGGTGCCCGCCAAGATGCTCGTCGAGCCCTACCTCGACCCGGCCGTCGTCGCTCCGACCACATGGTGCGAGTACGGGCCGACGATCGTGCCCGCATCGACGGTGTTCGTGATGGGCGACAACCGTCCGGGGTCGTCCGACAGTCGTGCGCTCGGCCCGATCGCGATCGACGACATCGTCGGTCGTGCGTTCGTGGTGTTCTGGCCGCGCGGCGACTGGCAGTGGCTCTGATCCACGCCCCGGTGCGTCAACCGATCTCGTCGCGGTAGGCCTGCATCATGCGGTCGACGTGGTCGCTGTAGACCGCATCGACCCCCATCCGCAGCGCCGGCCGCAGCTCGTGCTCGAACTGCACGTCCCAGCAGAACGCAGTGCGCTCGAAGCGATGGAACAGGGTGACCAACCCGCCGTTCCATTCGTCCTTGCGGAGATTCACACCGTCGATCCCGAGTTCGGCGAGACGGGAAGCGTGACGTTCCGGGCCGACGCTCATCCGCTGCAGCTTCGTCGAGTGCACCAGCTTGAGCTCACGGCTGACCGGTCGCAGCGCGCTGAGGACGTCCAGATCGGGATGGCACAGCCACGTCCGACCGATCAGGTTGGGCGACACCGATTCGATCGTTGCGAACACCGCGAGACCCGATCGCGGGTCCTTCAGATCGAGCGAGAGATGAAAATCACTCCCGCACTGCTCCAGCAGGTCGGAGAGCGCCGGGATGTGGTCGGGGAGTTCGTCGCGGCGCAGATCGGCCACGCGACGCTTGCGGACCCGTCCGAGGACCCCGTCGTGGACCAGCACGGGGACCCCGTCAGCAGTGAGCCACACATCGCTCTCGAGTCCGCTCACGCCCCGTTCGAGTGCGTACCCGAACGCTTCGACCGTGTTCTCCGGCGCGTTCGCGCGAGCGCCCCGATGGGCGAACGTGATCGGGACGTCGAGCAAGGAGGGAAGTCGCTGTTGCACGCGCGCCCCATCCTGCCAGGCACGACGCGCTGATCCACGCCGGACTGCCTGCCCGGCAGTCGGGCAGGGCTCCTAGACTGCCCCGGTGTTCAACTTCCAGGGCAGCGAGCTGATCATCATCCTGCTCCTCGCCCTGGTCGTCCTCGGTCCTGAGAAGCTGCCGGATGCGATGCGGAAGCTGGGCAATCTCTACGCCGAACTGCGCAAGATGTCGTCGAGCTTCCAACAGGAGTTCAAAGCAGCGGTCGACGAGCCGATGCGCGAGGTGCGCGAGACGGCCAACATGCTCCGCGATTCGGCCGACTTCCGCAAGCTCGCCGACGGCGAGCGCACGGAGAAGCCGAAATCAGCCGAAATGGCGCCTGCGCCGACGACCGATCCGGTCACCGCAGTGCCCTTCGGATCCGACGGCGGCGGCGCCCAAGCCAGCGAGATCCCTGCCGAGCTTCCCGTCATCGCACGGCCCGGACCGCCCGCAGGGCCCGTCGTGACCGGCATGCCGCCCGCCGCCGCACCGCCGCCACCACCCCCGCCGCCTCCGCCG
>JALHOG010000041.1 GCA_022843125.1 Ilumatobacteraceae bacterium | reverse complement strand
GTGCTGGCCGCCGCCGACCGTGTCCGCAAGCGCACCGCCGTGCTCACGGCCGCCGCGCTCGAGCCCACCGTGGCCGACGTGCGCGCTCACCTCGCCCGGCTCGTCGCCGCCGGCTTCGTGCGCCGGTCGGGCGTCGACCGCCTCCCCGACCTCCACCGCTACGTCCGCGGGATCGAGTACCGCCTCGATCACCTCGCCGGTGATGTGGCGCGCGACCAGCGGCGCATGGCCGAGGTCCGCCCGATCGAGCGCGAGTACGCCGCCGCGATCGCGGCGATGGAGCGGGTCCCCGACCCGGTCCGCGACATCGCCTGGCTGCTCGAGGAGCTCCGGATGAGCGTGTTCGCCCAGCCCGAAGGCGTGAAGGGGTCCGTGAGCACCAAACGCATCCGCCAGGAGCTCGCCCGGGTGAACCGCTGAGTCGATTCAGCCGCGGGCCTGTGCGGCACACCGGGACACGTCACAGTGCGGCGTCGACCTCCGGGCGCGTCGGGAGCCACAGGCCGCGGCGCGCGACCGAGCGGGCGCTCGCGGCGTTGGCGAAGCGGGTCGCCGCTTCCCAGCCGGCACCCTCCGACCGGCGCACGGCGAGCGCGGCGAGGAACACGTCGCCTGCGCCCGTCTCGTCGACGGCGTCGACGGACAGCGTGGGCACCTGCGTGGCGATCCCGCCCTCGGCAAGCACTGCGCCCGACTCACCGGTCTTGACGATCGCGCACCGTGTGCCGAGCGAGCACAGCTCGGCGGCGGCCAGCAGTGGCCACAGCGACGACGAGGTGCGACGACCGGTGAGCGCCGCCGCCTCGGCTCGGTTCGGTGTCACCACCTCCGCGGCGCGCAGCGCATCGATGGTCACGCGCTCGGGCGGCGCCGGATCGAGGAACAATCGGATCCCGTCGCCGGCGACCCGCGCCACGATCCGCGCCATCGTGACGATCGGGATCTCGGCCTGGACGACGAGGACGTCGGCGGGCGACAGCGTGTTCACGACCGGAGCGACGTCGTCCCACGTGAGCAGGTCGTTGGCGCCGGCCGTGTACACGAGCGATCGGTGCAGCCCGTCGACGAGCTCGATCGCGACGAAGCCGGTCGGCTCGCCGGGCGTGACCCGCACCCATGACACGTCGACACCGTCGGCGGTGACCGCTTCGACACACGCCCTGCCGTAACCGTCGTCACCCACGCGACCGACGAGCGTCACCTCGGCGCCCAGCCGCGCCGCAGCTCGGGCGACGTTGGCGCCCTTGCCTCCCGGCTCGGTGAGGTAGTGGTCGACCAGCAGCGGCAGCTCGTCGCTGCGGCCCTCGGTGCCGAACAGGTGGACGTCCATGTTGATCTCACCGATCACCACGATCCTCGGCATCAGCGTCCCTCCGGTCCGCGTGCCGAGCGGTGTCCGTTCACTCGCAGCCGCTCACCGGCGCAAGGAGCGACGGCCGCGATGCCGAGCTCGCGTTCGACGGCCTCGACGAGCGAGTCGGCGGCGTCGGCCTCGCCGTGGTTCACGTAGACCATCTGCGGGTAGTCGGCCGTGCGGATCCAGTCGAGCAGTTCCGAGCGGTCGGCGTGCGATGACAGCTCGACCGACACCACCTTGGCCCGGACCGGCAGGTACTGGCCGAGCAGCTTGAGTTTGGTGGCACCCGAACGCAGCTGATCGCCGCGGGTGCCCGGTGCCTGGAAGCCCGCGAGCAGCACCGTGTTGCGGCTGTCGCCGAGACGGTTCGCGAGGTGGTGCACCACCCTGCCGCCGGTCGCCATCCCCGACGCCGACACGATCACCATCGGACCGCGTCGGGTGTTGAGCGCCTTCGAGTCGTCGGACGAGGTGGTCTGCTGCACGTCGAGCGCGGGGAACAGCTCGCGCCCGTGGTACTCGGGCCGGATCTCCGGCGATCCGCGGAGCGCCTCGGCGCGGTAGAACTCGAGGGCCCGGTTCGCCATCGGGCTGTCGACGATCACCGGGATCTGCGGCACGCGACCCTGCGCCATCAGCCGGTCGAGGTGCCACAGGACGACCTCGGTGCGGTCGACGGCGAACGCGGGGATCACCACCACGCCGCCGCACCTCGCGGCGTCGTTGACGACGCGTGCGATCACGTCGTCGGGGTCGCTGTCGAGGTGCTCGGTGTCGCCGTACGTCGATTCGACGACCACCACGTCGGCGTGGTCGATCGGGTCGGGCGGCAGGAACAGCGGGTGGGTGGGCCGGCCGAGATCGCCGCTGAACACCACGGTGGTCTGGGCGTCGCGCAGGTCGGCCCGCAGCCACGCCGCTCCGAGGATGTGGCCAGCCCGGCGCCATGTGACCTCGAGCCCGGCGTGCACGGTGGTGGGGGCGCCGTACTCGACGGGGCGGAGCATTTCGAGGCTCGCCTGCGCCTGGGCCGCGGTGTAGAGCGGTTGCGCCGGACGGTGCTTCGAGAACCCCATCCGGTTGGCGAACGCTGCCTCCTCCTCCTGGAGGTGGGCGCTGTCGGGCAGCACGATCTTGGCGAGGGCGAGCGTGCCGGGCGTGCAGTACACCGGCCCTTCGAAGCCCATCTTCACCAGACGTGGCAGGTAGCCGCAGTGGTCGATGTGGGCATGGGTCAGCACGATCGCGTCGAGCTCGGAGGGCTCGATCGGGAACCCGTCCCAGTTGGCGAGCCGCAGCTCCTTGCGGCCCTGGAACAGTCCGGCGTCGACGAGCACCTTTCCGTGCGGGAGGTCGAGCAGGGTCTTGCTCCCGGTGACGGTGCGCGCGGCGCCGACGAACTGGATGATCGGGACGTGATTGCGGGTCATGGCGCCCTCCTCACCACACCATCGCGCTCGGCCCGCCGCCGCGGAACCGGCGAAGGTCCCAGCCCGGCTGGAGGATCGGCGCCGGAGACGGATACCGGCCGTAGGACCCTGATCTCCGGAGGTCTGCGGGGAGCACAGTGATGGTATGCGCCCCGGTGGTTTGTCCTCTGCCGAGGCCGCCGTCCGATTACGGCAAGCCGGCCCCAACGTGCTCCCGGCCACCTCTGCGACCCCGGTCTGGCGGCAACTCACCCACCAGTTCGTGCACTTCTTCGCGGTCCTGCTCTGGGCGGCCGGCGCGCTCGCGATCGTCGGCGGCCTGCCGGAGCTGGGCGTCGCGATCTTCGCCGTCATCGTGTTGAACGGGCTGTTCGCGTTCGCTCAGGAGTACCGCGCCGAGCGGGCGTCGCAGCGGCTGCGCGACCTCGTGCCGCGCCGCGTGACGGTGATGCGCGACGGTGGCCCGATCGAGATCGACGCCGCCGACCTCGTGGTCGGTGACGTGGTGCTGCTCGCGCCCGGCGATCGCGTCAGCGCCGACCTCACGGCGCTCGAGGTGCACGGTCTCCGTCTGGACGAGTCGATCCTCACGGGGGAGAGCGTTCCGGTGTCGGTCGAGCGTGGCGGGCCGCTGCACGCGGGTACGTTCGTCGTCGAGGGCGAGGGCCTCGCCACCGTGGAGGCGACGGGTGGATCCACGCAGCTGGGTCGGGTTGCCGAGCTCACCCGGTCGGTGCACCGTCGCCCGACGCCGCTCGCGCTGGAGCTGCATCGGTTGGTCCGCACGATCGCGGTCATCGCCGTGTCGATCGGCGTCGTGTTCTACGGGCTGATGCTGCTGATCGGGACTTCACCGACCGAGGGGTTCGTGTTCGCCGTGGGGATCACCGTGGCCCTGGTGCCCGAGGCCCTCCTCCCCACGGTCACCCTCGCGCTCGCCGTCGGCGCGCAGCGCATGGCCGACCATCACGCGCTCGTGCGCCGTCTCGAGTCGGTCGAGACGCTCGGGTCGACGACATTCATCTGCACCGACAAGACCGGCACGCTCACCGAGAACCGGATGAACGTGGTCGAGGTGTGGACGCCGTCCGGCACCGTCTCGATCGACGGGCCGGGCTACGGCCCGGAGGCGACGGTGACCGGCGTGCCGGCCGCACGCGACGCGGTCGCTCGACTGGCCGTGGCGGCGCGCCGGTGCTCGACCGGCCGCGCGGTCGAGCGTGCCGGCGAATGGGAGCCGCACGGCGACCCGATGGAGGTCGCGATCGACGCGCTCGCCCGGCGGCTCGGCGTGGATGTCGACGGTGACATCGCTACGGACCCGGACGTCTTCCGCTTCGCGTTCGACCCGCGCCGTCGCCGGATGTCGGTGGTCACCACGAACTCCGTGCTGGTGAAGGGCGCCGCGGATGCGGTGGCGCCACGCTGCCTCGACGTCGATCCGGCATGGGAGGATGCCGCAACGTCGATGTCGACGCGCGGGTTGCGGCTCCTCGCCGTGGCCGAACGGGCCGTTCGGCCCGACGATGTCGTCGGGGGCACCGGCGACGGCACCGGCGAGCGTGCGGAGGCGGTCGAGCGCGAGCTCACGTTGCTCGGCGTGCTGGGCATCGTCGATCCGCCGCGTCCCAGCGTGTTCGCCGCCATCGACGAGTGCAGGCGAGCTGGGATCAAGGTCGCCATGATCACCGGTGACCACCCGGCGACCGCGAGGGCGATCGCCGATGCCACCGGGCTCCGGTTGCCCGACTCGCCGGTGCTCACCGGCGCCGAACTGCCGGCCGACGACGCGTTGCTCGCCGCGCTGGTCGACCGCGACGGCGTGGTGATCAGCCGGGTCACCCCGGAGGACAAGCTGCGCATCGCCCGCGCCCTGCAATCGCGCGGTCACGTGGTGGCGATGACCGGTGACGGTGTCAACGACGGTCCGGCGCTGCAGGAGGCCGACATCGGCATCGCGATGGGTCGCTCGGGGACCGACGTGGCCCGCGAGGCGGCCGATCTGGTGCTGCTCGACGACGACTTTGCCACGATCGTCGAGGCGGTCCGGCTCGGCCGGGCGACGTTCCTCAACGCACGCCAGTTCCTCACGTACCACCTCACCGACAATGTGGCGGAGCTGACGCCCTTCCTGCTGTGGGCGGTCACCGGTGGGCGCTTCCCGCTCGCGCTCGGCGTGCTCCAGATCCTCGCGCTCGACCTCGGCACCGACACCCTGTCGGCCGCGGCGCTCGGCGCCGAGCCACCCAACCGGGACGTCTTGAGCACGCCACCGGTGTCGGGTCGCCTGCTCGACCGGAGGGTCGCGTTCCGGGCGTTCGCGGTGCTCGGCCCACTCGAGGCGATGTTCGGCGTCGGCGCGTTCCTCGCCTCGCTGCTCGCCGTCGGATGGCGCCCTGGCGACGCCTTCCCGACCGGCACAGCGTTGCTCGCCGCGTCGGGCGCGACGTTCGCGTCGGTGGTACTGGCGCAGACCGCCAACGCGTTCGCGTGTCGGAGCACGGAGCAACCGGCGTGGCGCCTCCCGCTGCTCGGCAACCGTCTGCTCGTGGCGGCCGCCACCCTGGAGCTGTTCGTCGCGATGTCGATGCTGCTCGTCGGTCCGGTGGCCAGGTTCCTCGAACACCGGCCTCCACCGGTCGCCGGCTGGCTGGTCGCACTGTTCGCGATGCCCGCGGTGGTGCTCGCTGACGCCGCGATCAAGCGGTGGCGGCTCGACCATCCGCGGCGATGATGCGCGCCACCACCTCGTCCTCGTCGTCGGTGAGTGCGATCAGCGGGGCGTAGCTGCGGTCGGTCGACAGCGCGGTGAGCACCGGCCAGACGGGGTAGCGCTCGGTCCAGTGCTCGATGCCGAACAGCACCATCGGCGCCGGTGGTCCGAACACCTCGTAGTGGTTCTGGGTGGCGTCCTGGAAGATCTCCTGGATCGTGCCCGCGCTGCCCGGCGTGAAGATCACCCCGGACGTCGCGATCGCGAGGAGGCCGTCCTCGCGGACGCTGTTCGCGAAGTACTTGGCGATCCGGCTGGCGAACGCGGCCGGCGGCTCGTGGCCGTACGCCCATGTGGGGATGCCGATCGACTCGTAGCGGAGCTCGTCGTCGGTGATCGGCCAGCGCTCGCGCACAGCGAACGCCCGGTGCAGCCAGTCGGCGTCGGCGTACTCGCGGCCGGCGGGCGCGCCGGCGGGTCGGGGTGACAGGACGGCGATCGCTGCCTCGAGCTCGGCGTCGTCGAAGTGGGCCATCCACGTGCCGAGGTGGGTCGCCTCCATCGCGCCGGGCCCGCCGCCGGACAGCATCAGGTAGCCGGCGCGGGTCAGCGTGCGGGCGATGCGGGCGACCGTCGCGTACTGCGGCCGGCCGCGTTCGAGTGCGTGGCCACCCATGATGGCGACCGGCCGCCGGCCGGCGAGCGCCTCCTCGAGCGCATCGGTGATCGCATGGTCGTGCAGACGCTGGGCGAGGGTCTCCGCGATCGATGCCGGAGCGTGGCGGCCGGCTGCGACCCAGTGCCGGTAGATGCGGGCGTCGAGCGTGGCGTGCCACCCGTCGGGGTCGTCACGGTCGAAGCCGGCGAAGAGCACATCGGGTGTGTACAGCTGCGCCGGGTGGAGCCGGAACGGTCGGGGCGATGCGTCGTGGATCACGACCGCACCACCGGTGACGAGCGCTCCCGCCTGATCGCCTGTCAGCGTGCAGCCGAGGAAGAGCGATCCGCCGAAACCCGGCTCGGTCAACCCGTCGACGGCGCGCAGGTCGAGCTCCTGCACCGCCGCCGGCTTCCTCGCCGTGCCCTCGCCGATCCACGCGACACACGCATCCATCCTATCGATCACCAACACCGCACCAGCTCAGCACACGCGCCGTGACGGAATGGGTCAGACCAACTCCGTCACAGCTGTGACGGAGTTGGTCTGACCCATTCCGTCACGTGGGTAGGGTCGACGGGCGTGAGCGACGCGCGGACGATGCCGACGGTGGTGGTGGCGCGCACGCCACGCCCCGGCTGCGAGCCCGAGTTCGAGGCGTGGCTCCGGCGTCTCGTCACCGAGGCGCGAACCTGGCCCGGCCACGTCCACGCCGACATCCAGCCGCCCAACGACGTCCATCCCGGCGAGTGGGTGGTCCTGTACCAGTTCACGACGGCGGAGCTGCTCGATGCGTGGATCAACTCCGAGGCTCGCCGCACGATCATGGCGGAGGGTGACCATCTCGTCGAGGGTCCGCATCGGGAACAGGTCGTAGCGCTGGCGCAGGGGCCCGAGCCGGTCACCGCGGTCGCGTCGTTCCGCGTGAAGCCCGGCAACGAGCACCGGTACCGCGAGCTCCACGCACGTCTCGTCGCTCGGCTCGACGCATTCCCCGGGTTCGTCCGCAGCGAGCTGTTCGTGCCGGTGGAAGGTGTGCAGGACGAGACCGTCGTCGTGTTCGCCTTCGACTCGCGATCACACCTCGACAGCTGGCTCGAGTCGGACGAGCGGACCGCGATGCTCGCCGAGATCGAGCCGTTCATCGACGGGGAACGGACGATCAACGTCGTCGGTGGCTTCGCCGGCTGGTTCGCGCTGCCCGGTGTGGCGACGGTGAAGCCGTGGAAGCAGGCGTCGATCGTCCTGCTCGCACTGTTCCCCACCACCCTCGTGCTCACCCAGCTGCGCCAGTGGCTGCTGCCCGACGTGCACTGGGTGGTCGGCGTGCTGTTCGGCAACGTGCTCGGCGTGGCCGCACTCACCTGGCTGCTGATGCCACGTCTCACCCGCTGGTTCGCCGGATGGCTCAGGCGCTGAACGACACAGTCCGGCGAGCCCACACGGCGTAGAGGGGATCGCCCGATGACCTGGGGTTCCGCAGCTCGACGGTGGGAGCGTCGAACCAGGGTGTCGCTTCGAAGTAGGTCGCGACGATCGCGCACCGTCCCCGGTCGTCGGTGGACAGCCAGCCCCGGATCGCCTTGGTGGGGAAGCACCGGTTGGAGAAGGTGCACACGAACGCGCCGCCAGGCCGCAGCACCCGGCCGACCTCGGCGAACACCTCGCGCGGGCGCGTGAGGTAGTCGACCGACACACAGCACGTCGCGGCATCGAACGACCCGTCGGGGAACGGCAGCGTCGGCTCGGCATTGAGGTCGTGGACGACGTATCCGGCCGCCGCCGCGTTCGCGGCGAGCTCGGCCTCGTTCATCCCGAGCGCGATCAGTCGCGCCGGCGCCGGATCGAAGTGCGAGATCCATGACGAGCACAGGTCGAGCACGTCGCCCGACAGCCCGAGCTCGCGGTAGAGATCGGTGACCGCGGCGATCGCACCGTCGTCGATGTGCGTGACGAAACGGTCGAACGCGTAGAAGCGAGCGTCGTCGCCGGGGTCGGCACGATCGAAGAAGCCCGGCGGGAACTGCATGGCGCTACAGCTCGCGGGTGTAGCGCTTGCCGTCGTCGGTGCCGAAGCCCATGCGCGTGAGGTAGGCGCGGTGTGCGTCGGTCGTGCCGGCCGACTCGACCACGGCGATGCCGCGCGAACGCAGCACCGTGGAGCCCCGGCCGAACAGCCAGTGCCCGAGCCTCGAGTCGCGGTACGCCCTGAGCACGTAGTCGAGCGTGAGGTGCAGCGTGTCGCCGGCCATGTCGCCGCGCACCACGCCGGCGGGCAGGCCGTCGCGCATCAGCACGATCGACACGTCGGCGGGCCGGGATGCGTCGAAGTCGGGTTGGAAGTCCCGGATGTCGCGGTCGTGGTGGCGCAGGAAGTCGGCCAGGAAGGGCGAGTCGGCCGGCACCACGACCGCGCCGAGGTCACGTCCGCCACCCAGCTCACGTGCGAGGAACCAGATGTTGAGCGCGGCGATCGCGAGGTTGGTCACGACGATCGGCACCGATGGCAGGAGCGCTCCGTAGACGACGAAGATGACCGACCCGACCAGCGAGATCGCCCGCAGGCGCACCACCGACGTCATGGCGAGCGACGCGACGACGAGCGCGCTCGCGGCGTAGCCGACGAGCTCGGTGCTGTTCATCGCCCGGCGGCGAGCCGACTGACGACCTCGCCGAACTCGCGCACGGTGTCGGCGATGATGTCGGCCACCGGTCGCACGCTGTCGATCCGACCGGCGACCTGACCGGAGAGCGCGATGCACGCGTTCATGTCGCCGCCGAAGTAGAGCTCGTTCGGGTTGCCGAACTCGGCGAACACGTTGTCGGGAGAATCCCACAGGCGGGTGGATCGGTCGGTGCGCAGCGCCCGGAGTGCGGGGGAGTGGCGCTCGTTGAGGAACAGGGTGTCGGTCTCGGCGGCGTCGACGATCGCCTGCTTCCAGTTGTCGTGTACCGGCGACTCGGCGGCCGACACCATGCGGGTGCCCATCTGCACCCCCTCGGCGCCGAGCGCGAACGCGGCCGCCATCGTGGCGCCGTCGGTGATCCCGCCGGCGGCGATGATCGGCACGTCGACCCGCGAGCGCACCAGGGGCAGCAGCACCATCGTCGACACGGGCGTCGGGCTCTTGAAGCCGCCGCCCTCGCCACCCTCGACCACGAGGCCGTCGACCCCGGCGTCGACCGCCTTCAACGCCGCCTGCAACGTCGGCACCACGTGGTAGACGGTGAGACCGGCGTCCTTGAGGATCGGCGTGTACTTCGTGGGCGACCCGGCCGACGTGGTCACGAACTTCACACCCTGGTCGATCACGAACTCGGCGATCGATGGGTCGCGCACGAAGGCCTGGGCGATGTTCACGCCGAACGGGCGGTCGGTCAGCTCACGCATCTTCGCGATCTCGGCCTTGACCGCGTCGAGCTCGCCAGATGACGTCTCGATGATCCCGCACGCGCCCGCCCGCGACACCGCGGACGCGAGCCGGCTGCGCGCGATCCAGCCCATCGGCGCCTGCACGATCGGGATGTCGACGCCGAGGTGCGCCGAGACGCGGTTGTCGAAGGCAGGGTGCGCGAACGTCATGCCGCGAACCGTACGCGACACACCGGACGAACGGACGGGTCAGCCCTTGACGGAGCCGGCGAGCAGGCCGCGGACGAAGTAGCGCTGGAGGGCGAAGAACACGACCAGCGGGAAGAACGACTGGATGAACGCGGCCGCCGGGAGCAGGAACTCGTTGCGTCCGAAGTCGCCGGCGAGGCTGGCGATCAGGATCGTCGTCGGCCGGGCGTCGGGGTTGGTGGCGACCATCGTGTTCGCGATCAGGAAGTCGTTCCAGGTCCAGAGGAACTGGAAGATCGCGAACGCCGCGAGCACCGGGATCGACAGCGGCAGCACCAGCCGCCAGAAGATCGTGAAGTGGTCGGCGCCGTCGATGCGGGCCGCCTCGAACACGTCCTTCGGGAGCGACGAGATGTAGTTGTGCAGGAGGAAGATCGCGAACGGCAGACCGAACCCGGTGTGGGTGAGCCACACGGCGGTGGTCTCGCCGCCGAACCCGAAGTTGGGCACGACCGTGACGGTCTTCTCGATCCACGGGACGGTGTAGTGGGCCCCGTTGTTCCAGAGCTGCAGGAGCGGCAACAGCGCCACCTGCAACGGCACGGCGAGCAGGGCCACCGTCATGATGAACAGTCCCTTGCGGCCCTTGAAGTCGATCCAGGCGAACCCGTAGGCGGCGAACGCCGCGATCGCGATCGGGATGATCGTCGCCGGGATCGAGATCGCCATCGAGTTCAGCAGCGACGTGGAGAAGCCCTGCGAGTCGAAGATCGTCTGGTAGTTGTCGAGGGTGAGGTCTCCGAAGCGGAACTGCCACCAGCCGGTCGACCGCTGCGCGTCGCGCTCGCGGAAGCCGCTGACGAAGAGTCCGACGGTCGGCAGGCTCCAGAGCACGACGAACCCCCACAGCACCCACATCGGGATGCCGCGCAGGACGCCGTAGATGCGGCTGACGAGGCCAGGCGCGCCGGAACCGGGGTCGGTCTGGACCGTGGTGATCGTCGACATCTCAGGCCTCCTTCTGCATGCGGCGGATGTTCATGTAGATGATGGGGAGCACCGAGACGAAGATCAGCATGGCGAGCGCCGACCCGATCCCGAAGTCGCGGTTGCTGAAGGTCTCGTTGAACATGTTGTTCGCAAGGACCTGGGTGCCGAAGTTGCCGTTGGTGAGCACCTGCACGATGTCGTACACCTTCATGACGAGCACCATCAGCGTGGTGACCACCACCCCGATCGTGGTGCCCACCTGTGGGAGCGTCACCCGCCAGAAGACCTGTGAGGTGGTGGCGCCGTCGACCTTGGCGGCTTCGATCAACTCGGTCGGCACGGCCTTGATCGCCGCCGAGAGGATCACCATCGCGAAGCCGGTCTGGATCCAGATCAGCACCACCATCAGCCACATGTTGTTGAACGGTGGCTCCTGGATGAAGTTGATCGGGTCGGGGACCTGCCGCCCGCCGGAGTTGACTCGCTGGCCGCCGACGCCGCCGCCGATGATCTGCCAGTAGCGGATGAGGAACCAGCCGAGCGCCAGAGCGACCACGCCCGGCAGCACTGCTCGGGCGTGGGTGCGCTTCACGAGCGCTCGGGCGACCGCGACGACGAGGCCGACGAACACGAGCGAGATGACGACACCGACGACGATCCGCAACGCCTCGGGGTCGAGCAGGTTCCAGAGCCAGTTGAGCACCAGAACGCCGGCGATTCCAACGGCGACGGCGATGCCGGCACCGATCCAGTTGCGGTCGGCCACACGCCGGATCACGCCGGCAGCGAGGGTGATGATGAGCACGGCGACGAGCAGTGTCGACGCCACCTTCTCCCCGGTCGACAGGCGCCCGAGACCGACCCAGATGCCGTTCATCACGCCGGTCTGCTCGGTACTCGAGTCGCGGGCGACGTACATGAACCGCCAGATGACCGACGCGCCGACCATCGAGATCGCCATCGGCATGAAGACCAGTGACTTCGCCACCTTCTCGAACCTGGCACCGTCGGCGAGGACGGCGATCGCCAGACCGACGGCGGTCGACAACAGCGTCACCACGACGACCCACCACAGGTTGTTGGCGATCGTGCCGCGCACCGTCGAGAACACGGCGAGCGAGACCAGGAACCCGCCGACCACGAGCGGACCCATGCTGGGGCTGCCGAGTTCGACCGTTCGCCCGGTCTGGCGGCGACCCATGGCGCCCAGGATCACGAAGGCCACGAGCAGGATCAGGCCGATCCAGAACAGTCGGCTGGTGAACGTGTCGGTCCAGTTGGCTGGGTTCCAGCTGTTCTCGTCCCGGAAGATGTCGGCGTAGTTGTCGAACCACACGAACTCGCTGCTGTCGCGGCTCTTCAGCGACAGCAGGAGCGTGCGCAGCGCGGGCACCACGAGCGCACCGAAGATGAAGAGCAGGGCAGGCCCGATGAACACGATCGCCCGCGCCCGCTGGTCGATCAGCGAACGATGCGTCTCGCCGGGGATCGTGCCGAGCGCAAGACGGGCGCCGATCAGCGCCGGGGGGACCGCCATCGCCACGATCGTCCAGCCCGCCGATCCGGCACCGTGGTCGGGGACGCCCCACGCACCGACGACCCAGCCGGCGGCGGCGCCGATCAGCGCCCCTGCTACGGGTGAGCGGCGGCGCAGCAGCGCGGGGACCGCAGCGATCGCCGCACCCACGATGGTGCAGACGGCCAGCCAGCCGATCTCGATCTCCGGCCGGTACTGGTTGCGGACCATCGCGCCGGCGAACACGCCGAGCGCGGCGAGCCCACCGGCACCGATGGCGAGTCGCGTCGTCGGCGCCTCGACCCGGCCGAGGAAGTACCCGACGGCTGCGGCACCGAGGCCGGTCAGCAGAGGCAGCCACACCCAGTACCCGAACTTCGCCAGTGCTCCATCGGCCGGCCCGGAGTAGCGGGTGATCAGGTTGCCGCTCAGCAGCACCCCACCGAAGAACCCGAGCAGACCGAGCGTGAGCGCGCGGTAGCGGCTCCAGTCGATCTTGACCTGGTTCACGATCAGGTTGGCGACGACCCAGATGCCGGCGCTGGCCCCGACGGCGATCACCACCGTGATCAGCGTCCCGAGCAATCGTGACAAGAACTCCATACGAACCCCCCGACGTTCGAACCGACGTCACGTCCCGGACGGTGCGTCCGGAACCCGTATTGGTCGTCGCCCGTTGCGGGCAGCGACCGTGTTGACATGCGGCGTCACCGGTGAGCGCACCGAGCGACGACGTTCGAGCCTGCGCCGGCACCCCGCCGACATGGGCTCCCCCTTCACGACCCCCACACTGAACGGGGCACTGGCACCGTAGTGCCAGTGCCCCGTCTGATCCAGTGACGTGGACTACGTCAGGCTCACGGCCAAGACGCTTCGATTGCGTCGGCTGCTTCCTGCGCGGTCTTGTCGCCGTTGACGGCCGACGTGCCCTCGCTCCAGAAGGTGCCGGCGCCGACGTCGGCGGGCATCAGGTCGGAGGCGTCGAAGCGCACGATCGAGCTGTTCTCGAGGATCTCGAGGAACGACTGCTCGAGCGGCTGGTACACCGACGGATCCTGACCCTGCACCGCAGAGAGGAAGCCCGACAGCGCCTGGCCGCCACCCTTCAGCTCGTACTGGGCGATCTGACGGGCCTCGGCGTACTCCGGCGTCGCCATGTAGGCGAGGAGCTGGTGCACTTCGGGACGCTCGTTGAACGCCGCGGCGAGCGTGCCGGCGCCGAGCACCGGCTTCGAGCCGTCGATGTCCGGGAAGTAGAACACGTCGACCGCGCCCTCGGAGCCATCCGCGAACGGGGTGCCCGCCGGGATGAAGGCCGAGTAGAACGACGCCTGACGGTGCATGAAGCACTGCCCGTCGACCAGCGGCTGGCCGTTGTCCTGGAACGCCGTGGCGGCGATGGTGCCGCTGCTGGCGAACACGGTGTCCTCGTTCCAGATGCTCAGGACGGTGTCCATCGACTCGACGATCCGGGGATCGTTGAACGGGATCTCGTGGGTGACCCACTGGTCGTAGACCTCGGGGCCGTGCTGACGCAGGACCATGTCCTCGACCCAGTCGGTGTAGGTCCAGCCGGTGGCCGGGCCCGACTCGATGCCGACGCAGAGCGGCTTCGGGCCGCCGTCGGCGACCATCTGGTCGACCAGGGCGGTGAACTCGTCGAACGTCGTGGGCACGGTGTACCCGGCGGCCTCGAACGCGGCCGGCTGGTACCACACGAGCGACTTGAGGTCGCTCTTGACGGGCACGCCGTACTGGGTGCCGTCGACGTTGCCGAACACGGTCCACGCTTCCGACCAGTTCGCGGCGGCGGCGTCAGCAGCTTCCGGCGCCAGCGGGACGATCGAGCCGTCACGGGCGAAGTCGGCGAGCTTGCCCGGCTGCGGGAAGATCGAGATGTCGGGAGCGTTGCCACCCGCGACCTGGACGTTGATGTTGGTCTCCCAGGCGGCGTCGCCGAGGTAGATGACCTCGACACCGTTCTCCTCGCCCCAGGCGCCGAGCACCTGCTGCAGCGAACCGGCTTCTTCGGCCGAACGCTCGGGGCCGGTGACGATGATCGCGTCCTCGGAGACCTCGGGCAGCTCGCCGCCCTCGGGCACCGTGTTCGACGGCTCGGTCGGCGTGGGGGCCTCGGTGGCCTCGGTGGTCGCTTCAGCGGTGTCTTCGGCGGTGGCCTCTCCACCGGTGTCCTCGGCGGTCGCTTCGGCGGTGTCTTCGGCGGTGGCCTCGCCACCGGTGTCTTCGGCGGTGGCCTCGTCGGCTCCGCCCGCTTCCTCGTTGTCACCGCAGGCAGCTGCGACGACCGACAGGGCGAGCAGCGGAGCGAGCAGTTTCACTCGGCGTGGTGTCATGTGGTTCTCCCCTTGAGCTGGGCGCACGGGGGGCCGGCGCCCGGTTGTTTGTTCACGCGCGTTGACAGGTGTTCGCGCGCCATTCACCCTGTCATGAAAACGCTTACAGGTCAAGCACGGTCCTGAAACGCCCCCGAAAGAAACGCACGCATCGCGGTCGAATCGACACGGGCCGTCACGCTGCGTCGTATCGTGTTCGGGCTGGACGGATCACGCGGCGACGAAGTCGCCGACGACGGCGGCGGTTCGCTCGAACGATGCCGCGAGGCGCCCGCGGCGACCGTCGGGCGTCGCGGGGTCGGCGAGCTCGGCGCCCACCAGCCGCACGATCCACCCCGCTTCCTTGTCGACCCACGTGGGGTGCACGACCGGTCGATCCACGACCACCGCGCCGTCGGGATCGATCGAGATGTCGACCGTCACGACCATGGCGTCCTGGCTCGCAGCCGGCCATCGCGACGACGTGGGCAGATTCGACAGCACATTGCCGAGGCCGTACACCACCCACACGCCGTGCACCTGCTCGATCGGTTGCACCACGTGGGCGTGGTGCCCCACGATCAGGTCCACCGAGTCACTCGCTGCGAGCCACTCGGCGACGTCGCGCTGATAGCCCGTCGGCTCATGGACGCCCTCGGCCCCCCAGTGGAGACTGACGACGACGATCTCGGCACCGAGGCGGCGCGCCTCGCGTGCGTCGTCGACGATGCGGAACGGGTCGATCAGTGCCGAACGCCACTCTTCGCCCGCCGGAAGCGACAGACCGTTGTAACTCCACGTGTACGACAGGTGTGAGATCGCGATCCCTGCGACATCGAACACGGCGGGCTCGATCTCGTCGGGCGTGCGCGCCATGCCCGACTGGCCGAGACCGGCGGCTGCGAGCACGTCGACGGTGCGGTCGATGCCGGCCACGCCTCGGTCGACAGTGTGGTTGCTCGCAGTCGAGCACCGGTCGTGCCCTGAGCTCGCGATGGCATCGGCGATCTCGGCCGGCACGCCGTAGAACGGCATCGTCGACAGCGCCTCACCCACCGGAGCGATGGGCGTTTCGAGGTGGCACACGGCGAGGTCGACGGTGTCGAGGATCGGTGCCAGACCGGCGAGCATCGGCCCGAAGTCGAACCCGCTGCGGCCCGCGGCAGCGGCGTTGTCGGCGGCCTGTCCCCACAGCGGGCTGTGCGGGAGGATGTCGCCGGTGAACGCCATCGACACGGTGCGCGGCACCGGAGCGGCAGTGGTCGCTACGGTCGGGTCGGGCACCGCCGGAGCGGCGGCCATCGACGGCAGCGGCAGCGGCGGTGGGGCACTCGTCGTCGGCGCCGTCGAGGTGGGGGTCGGGATGGTCGCCGGCGTGACGACCGGCGTGATGGTCGGTTCGGTGTCGGGTTCGACGGTCGCCTCGGCGGGTGAGCAGGCGGCGGCGACCACGAGCAGCGCTGCGACGGTCCACCTCACGCACCCAACGTAACGTTCCGTTACGTTGGCGGCCATGGCACTCACCACTGCCGCAGCGGAGCACGTCGAGGCCACCTGGGACGGCATCGTCCCCGTCCTCCACGAGTACATCTCGATCCCGAACGTCAGTGCCACGTTCGATCCCCTCTGGCGCGAGCACGGTCACATGCAGCGAGCGGTCGAACTGATCCGCGGGTGGTGCGCATCGCGTGCGATCGACGGCGCCACCGTGGAGGTGCACGAGATCCCCGGCCGGACGCCCGTCATCGTCGTCGACGTTCCGGCTGCGGGCGGCGATCAAGCCGACACGGTCCTGCTGTACGGGCACCTCGACAAGCAGCCCGAGATGCACGGATGGCGCGACGGGCTCGGCCCGTGGACGCCGGTGATCGAGGGCGACCGCCTGTACGGGCGGGGCGGCGCCGACGACGGATACTCGGCGTTCGCCAGCCTCGCCGCGATCGAGGCGGTGCGAGCCGGCGGCGGGGCGCACGCACGGTGTTTCGTCCTCATCGAGGCCAGCGAGGAATCGGGCTCACCCGACCTGCCCGCCCACGTCGAAGCGCTCGCCGATCGCATCGGGACGCCCACCCTGGTCGTGTGCCTCGACTCCGGATGCATCGACTACGAACGCATGTGGGTCACCACGTCGCTACGCGGGATGGTCACCGTCGCGTTGAGTGTCGACATCGTCCGCGACGGGCTGCACTCCGGCGACGTGTCCGGCATGGTGCCGTCGACGTTCCGCATCGCGCGGCGGCTGCTCGATCGCATCGAAGATGCCGCCACCGGACGGGTGCTGCTGCGGACGTGCGACGTCGAGATCCCCGCCGACCGCGTCGAGCAGGCGCACGCCACGGCGGCGGAGATCGGCGCGATCGCCGACCACTACCCCTTCGTCCCCGGAGCCGGCCCCACCACCGCCGATCCCGCCGAGCAGCTCCTCGCCCGCACGTGGCGCGCCGCGCTCAGCATCACCGGCGCCGACGGGCTCCCCCCGGTCGAGCTCGCCGGCAACGTGCTGCGACCGAACACCACGCTGAAGCTGTCGCTGCGCATCCCGCCCACGGCCGATCCGGCCATGGTCGAAGCCGAGTTGGTCGACGTGCTCACGGCCGACCCGCCCTACGGCGCACGGGTGACCGTCACCGGCTCGGCGAGCGGGCCGGGCTGGAACGCCCCGCCACTCGCTCAGTGGTTGAGCGACGCCCTCGAGGCGGCGTCGACCGCAGCCTTCGGTCGTGCCACGCGCCTGTTCGGCGAGGGCGGCTCGATCCCGTTCATGGGGATGCTCGGTGAGCGTTTCCCCGGGGCCCAGTTCGTCATCACCGGGGTGCTCGGTCCCGACGCCAACGCCCACGGCCCGAACGAGTACCTCCACCTGCCGACCGCCCGGCGGATCACGCTCGCGATCGCCGAGCTGCTCGACGCCCACGCGCGCCGCTGACGTCAATCTCGAATGTGGGACAGCCAGTTGCCGCTCTGGATCGGCGCGAGGTCGAGGCCGGAGCCGTACTCGTAGGCCCAGGCGACCTCGCCGGCGCGGGTGGTGACGACGACCCGCCGATAGCCGCCGGGAACGCTGTGCTCCTCGGCGTCGAGCACAGCGAGTGCTTCGTCGAGACGCTCCGTCCGGAGTGCATAACGACGCCCGTCGACGAACGCGGTCGCGCTGCCGAATCGTGCGGCGGGGTAGCCGAGGCCGGTGTCGAACAGCTCGCCTGCGACGGCATCGGGCCGACCGGCGTCGGTCACGTACGGCTCCAGCAGGTGCCACCGGACATCGCCGGGCTGCAGCGTGCCGTAGACGAACAGCGCGTCGATGAGCGGATCGCTCATCGTGCGACCGCCACCACGAGCACGTTCAGATCTGCGGCCGCGAGCACATGCGATGCGGTCTGCCCGAGGAACACGCCGTCGGCCACCGCTTGGGGGGTCACGCCGATCACCACGATGTCGGCGCGCGTCCGCCGCGCAGCCTCGACGATGGCCAAGCCACGAGTGGGGTGCTTCACGGTGATCCGGCGAGAGCGGACACCGGCGTCGCGTGCGACACCACCCGCTTGCCGCAGGATCTGCGCGCCGGGGTCGTCGGCGACGAGGCCAGCGCGCTCGGCGCCCCTGCGCACGGCACGCGCGAGCGTGCCGGCGGCGGCCACCACGCCGCTGTCGTCGACGGCATCGGTCGGGCTCACGTCGGGCTCGGTCACGTCGGTCTGCACGTTGAGCAGCACGAGCGTCGCCCTGTGCCGATCGGCGAGCGCGACCGCCAGCTCGGTCGCCGCCCGAGACGGTGTGGTGGCCCCCACCGGCAACAACACCCGCCGGATCGGGCTGGGGCCGTCGGTGGCGGGCCGTGCCAGCATCACCGGCATACCGGTCGTGGTGAGCACCGCGTCGATCATCTCGGGGAGTTCCCCCGCCACGGTCGCACGCGTCCCCGCTGCGAACGCCCGGAAGCCCATACCGGCCTCGCGAACCGTGGCCTGCGTCGCATCGCCCTCGACGGCCACCGTCTCGACCGATCGACCGCCCAACCGGTCGACGATCGGCCCGAGCCGGGCGCGGTCGACGCCGACGCCGAAGACGGTCACCGCGCACTCCGGAGGCATGGCCGATCCGACGAGCTCCGCCGCCCAGCTCGACGCAGGCCCACCTTGCGAGGCGAGCAGCACGCGGCCCGGCTTGACGATCACGTTGCCGGCGAGTTTGGCTTCGCGTTCGAGGCGCTCCTCTTCCTCGGGAGACCCGCGCCAACCGGCCATCAGGCGGCGCAACACCGGCGCCGCCAGCATCGACGTGGCGATCGCCATGATGACGATGATCGTGTACGACTCCTCGTTGAGCACCCCGAGCGACAACCCGACGGTGGCGATCACGATCTCCAGCGCGCCCCGCGCGTTGAGCGCCGTCCCGAGCGCGACCCCTTCGCGTCCTGACAGGCCGGCGATCTTGGCGCCGAGCATCGACCCCGCAAACTTCGAGATGCTCGCGATCGCGAACACGATCACCGCCCACAGCGCGACGGTGCTGTCGCCGAGCGACGTGAGGTCGGCGCGGAGGCCGGCGAGCCCGAAGAAGATCGGCGCCGCGAACGACGAGGTGATCACCTCGATCTGGTGCTCGGCTTCTGTGCTGCGGTAGCGGGAACGGCCGATGAGGATGCCGGCGATGAACGCACCGAGGACCGCCTCCACCTTGAGCGCCTGGGTGATCGCACCGAGGCCGAGCGCGAACACGATCATCATCGTCACCCAGCCGCCGAAGCCGACCCCCTGCCGGCGCATCGCCCGGAGGATCGCGTCGAAGATCCGTTGCCCGACGAGCACCGCGAGGCCGAGGAACACCACGAGACCGATGATGACCCTGACCAGCTGACCGCTGTCGAAGGTGCCCTCGGCGGCGAGCCCGGCGATCAGTCCGAGGAGCACCCAGCCGATCACGTCGTTGGCCATGCCGACCGCGAGCGTCAGCTGACCGACGTTGCGTCGCAGGAGGTTGAGCTCGGCGAGGATCTTGGCGATCACGGGCAGCGACGAGATCGTGAGCGCGGTCGCGAGGAACAGGGCGAACACCGTGCGGTCGACCTCTGCGCCGAGGAGTGAATCGGGCGCGATGTAGCCGCCTCCGAGCCCGAACGCGAACGGCAACGTCAGGCTCCCGATCGTGACCCACACCGCCGCTTTCCCGAGCTTGCCGATCAGGGTGAGGTCGGTCTCGAAACCGGTGGCCAGGAGCAGCAGGATCACCCCCACCCAGCCGATTGCGAAGAGCAGTCCGGATTGCACTGCGTCGATCGGGAACAGCCACTCGAACAGGTCGGGCGAGATCTGGCCGAGGACCGACGGGCCGAGCACGACGCCTGCGGCGATCTCGCCGACGACGGCCGGTTGGCCGAGGCGTCGCGACGCCTGACCGAGCAGTCGACCCAGCAGCAGGAGCAGGGTGACCTGGAGCAGGAACAGCAGGACCTGGTGCTCGGAGGGCTGGGCGAAGCGCATGACGGGGCTGCAGCGACGACGGTGGGGGCGGCGGCGTGCGCAGGGGACCATAGTGCAGCTGGCGGCGTGCCCGCCCGGGCACGCTCTCACGACGTGCCCGCGCTGCGATCAGGCGGCGGATGTGACGTCGTGCGGGGTGGCTCGCACGGTCTCGTCGTCTGCGCCGGCGCCGGGCTCGACCGTGCCCGGATAGCAGATGATCGTGCCGATGATCGCTGCGATGATCGACGCGACGACGACGCCGAGGCGCGCGTCGGTGCCCTGCGCCTCCTCCCCGAATGCCAGCTCGGTCACGAACAACGACACCGTGAAGCCGATACCGCCGAGAGCTGACGCCCCGAACACGTAGCGAGTGGTGACGCCGTCGGGGAGCCGGCCGATCTTGAGCGCGACGGCGAGCATCGTGGCGGCCGAGATGCCGACCATCTTGCCGACCACGAGGCCGAGCATCACCCCCCATGTGACCCGGCTGCTGAACGCGTCGCCGATCTCGCTGGCGGGGATCGTGATGCCGGCATTCGCGAGTGCGAACGCAGGGACGATGAGATATGCCGACCACGGGTGGAGCCGGTGCTCGAGCCATTCGACGATCGACACGCTCGAGCGGGCCCGATCCGCCAGCCGGCGAGCGTCGCTCACGGTGATGGGGTGGCCGAACTCGAGCTCGAGCTCGTCGACGTCGACCAGCGTCCGCGAGTTGCGCGGCACGACGGGCGCGAGCATGCCGAATGCCACACCGGTCAGCGTGGGGTGGACATGCGCTTCGTGCATCGCGAACCAGCACACGCCGCCCAACGCCAGGTAGGCGCCGATCCACGCGACGTGGTTGCGGATCAGCGCCGCGGCCCCGAGCGCGCCGACGGCGACGGCGAGCCACGTGAGGGATACGCCTTCGGAGTAGAAGATCGCGATCACGATGATCGCACCGATGTCGTCGACGATCGCGAGCGCCAGGAGGAACAGCTTGAGCCAGCTCGGGACCCGCTTGCCGAGCAGGGCCACCATGCCGGTCACGATCGCGATGTCGGTCGCCATCGGGATACCCCAGCCCTTGGAGCCGTCGGTACCGCTGTTGAGCAGCGCGTAGATCGTGGCGGGGACGATCATCCCGCCGATCGCAGCGACGATCGGCAGTGCCGCCTGCTTGGGGTCGCGCAGCTCGCCCTGTGTGACCTCGCGCTTGATCTCGAGCCCGGCGACGAAGAAGAACAGCACCATCGCGAGGTCGTTGATCCACTCGCGGATCGTGAGATCGAGAACGTGGCCGCCGATCGAGAGGGCTGCGTCGGTGTTCCACACCTCGAGGTAGGAGTCGGACCACGGACTGTTCGCCCACACCATCGCGATCGCGGCCGCGACCACGAGGAAGATGCCCGCGCTCGCCTCCTTGTGCATGAAGTCGGTCAGGGGCCTGATGAGGCGGATGACCGGACCGTCGTCCGGTTCGCCTGTCGATGCGTGCGGCGCGCCGCCACCTGATGCCATGCGCGTCAGTGTTGCACTCGACCATCCTCTACAAGAAGGCCGCGTTCACCCACGGCGACCACGGACTTCGAGGTCTGGTGACCCTGGTGCCGGGTCAGGCGAGGCCCGGCGTCCGCTCGGCGCCGACGTCCACCGTCGCCGCCTCGTCTCGCTCCTGTTGCGCGCGAGCCGCCCGGCGCTGACGCGTTGCGTTGATCTCGGCGCCGACGAGCGCGATCAGCCCGTGCAGCGAGATCCACGCGGCGAGGGCGATGATGCCTCCGAAGGCGCCGTACACCTCGTTCGCGTTGTCGAACTGGCGCGACATGATGTTCGTACCGAGGAGCTGCAGCACCGTGAACAGCACCCCGGTGACCACGGCTCCGGGCCACACGAGACGCCACGTGGTGTCATACGAGGTGAGGAACCGGTACATCGCGGCGACGATCACCGTGTTGAGCGCGAGCCCGCCGATCGTGAGCAGGAACTGTCCGATGCGCGGCAGCCCGGCGTGGCCCACCAGCGACGCCAGCACCACCGAACCGAGTTGGGCGAGGAAGATCACGCCGATCCCGATGAACGCACGCAGCCGCTGGAACACGAAGTTGTCCCGACCGGTCTCGATCTCCCAGATGTCGTCGAGTGCCGTCTGCATCGCCACGAAGGCGCGCAGCGAACCCCACGTCGCCCCCGCAAGCCCGATCGCGAGCGCCCACCAATCGGACGGCAGCTGCCCCTGGTTCGCCTGGAGCTGTGACCCGACGATCGGGATCTGGCTGAGCGCCGAGTCGATGATCCGCTCCTGCAGGTCTGCGTTGCCCTCGAGGACGATGCCGAGCACCGTCGTCGCTGCCAGGAGGAGCGGGAACACGGTCAGGATCCCCATGTACGCGAGGAGCGAGGCGTTGCGGCCGGTTCGGTGCCGCGTGTACGCGTCGATCGTCTCGATCAGGAAGTCGATCGCCGTCGAGCGCTCGCGCCACGCCACGAGCCTTGGATGCTCGGTCCAGCTCACAGCGACCAGTCGATCGTGGTCTGGCCGTGCGCTTCGAGAGCGGTGTTGGTGCGGCTGAACGGCCGGGTCCCGAAGAAGCCGTTGTGTGCGGACAGGGGGGACGGGTGCGGCGACTCGATGATGGTGTGGCGTGCCGAGTCGATCAACGCCTTCTTCTTGCGGGCATACCCGCCCCACAGGATGAACACCACGTGGTCGGGTTTGTCGCTCACGGTCCGGATGACGGCGTCGGTGAACGTCTCCCACCCCTTCCCCTGGTGCGATCCGGCCTGGCCGGCGCGCACCGTGAGCGTGGCGTTGAGCAGGAGCACGCCCTGGCGCGCCCACGCCTCGAGATTGCCGTGACCGGGGGCCGAGACGCCGAGGTCGGTCGCGAGTTCCTTGTGGACGTTGGCCAGCGACGGCGGGACGGCCACACCGTCGCGGACCGAGAAGCAGAGGCCGTGCGCCTGCCCCGGGCCGTGATACGGGTCCTGACCGAGGATCATCACCCTGGTCGACGCGTACGTGGTGAGGTGGAGCGCGTTGAACACGTCGGTGTGCGGCGGGTAGACGGTCTGGTGCTCGCGCTCGGTCGCGACGAAACGCTGCAGCTCGGACCAATACGGTTTGTCGAACTCCCCGCGCAACAGCGGGTTCCAGTCGGTCGTCGTCATCTCCGGCACATTGTGCCCGACCGGCACACGTCCGGTGGAGCGGCGCGTCCTACGATGCGAGCGTGTTCGGACACCTGCCGCGAGCGCGGCTCGCGACGCTGCCAACGCCGCTCGAACGCGGCCCCGAACTCCCCGGTGGGACCCGGCTCTGGGTGAAGCGCGACGACCTCACCGGGTTGGGCATGGGCGGTAACAAGGCGCGCAAGCTCGAGTATCTGTGCGGTGCGGCGATCGCCGCCGGTGCGCGATCGCTCGTGACGGTCGGTGCCGGACAGTCGAACCACTGCCGGATGACCGCTGCGGCCGGCGCCGTGCTCGGCCTCGAGGTGCACCTCGTGTTGGCCGGCGATCGCCCGGCGACGCTGACCGGTAACCAGCTGCTGTCGGCGATGTTCGGTGCCCAACTCCACCACACGGGTGCCGGCGAGAGCCACTGGGGTGAGCTCGAGATCGCACGCGAGGCACTCACCGACGAGTTGACCGAAGCGGGCGCCCAGCCGTACCCGATCCCGATCGGCGGCTCGACCGCGGTCGGTGCGATCGGATACGCGGCCGCGTTCTTCGAGCTGATGGACCAGTGCGAGGCGGCGGGCATCCGGCCGGCGGCGGTCGTCTTCACCTCGTCGAGTGGCGGCACGCACGCCGGTCTCGTCGCCGGCCGGGCGATGTGGCGTACGGGCGACCGCGCGGCCCCCGAGGTGCTCGCGATCGGGGTCGCCAAGGGCGTCAACCTCGGCATGCCCGACGTGCACGCCCTCGCTCGCGAGGCGGTCGAGTTGGCGGGTGGCGACCCTGCGCTGGTCGAGCGGGGCGACGTCCACATCGATCCCAACTGGATGGGTGACGACTACGCGGTCCCCACCGCAGCCGGCGACGCGGCGATCCGCTGGGCGGCGCGTCACGGTGGCTGGGTGCTCGACCGCGTCTACAGCGGCAAGGGGTTCGCCGGCCTCGTCGGCAACGCCGAGCGGGGCCGGTGGCCGGCCGGCAGCGACGTGGTGTTCATCCACACGGGTGGCATGCCGGCGGTGTTCACGCCCGGCGGCGTCCCCGATCTCGCGACTCGATGATGCCGCGCATGTCGTTAGCGTCTCGCACGTGAGCGAGATCCTCGACGTCGATCTGTTGGCATTCGAGCGGTCGACCGGTGCAGCCCGGCGGGCCGTGGTCGACGGCGTGGCGCGCAGCCTCGCCACCGGTTTCGTGTACACCGGCCACGACCTCTCCGACGACCTGCTCGACACGGCCTACGGCATGCTCCGGGAGTTCTTCGCGCTCCCCGCCGAGACCAAGCAGCGGTTCACGGTGCCCGATGCCCACGGCCAGACCGGGTACACCGGCGTGCTCGTCGAGACCGCCGCATCGAGCGATCTGCCCGACTGGAAGGAGATGCTGAACTGGGCGGCGCCGATCCCGGTGGGCCATCCACTCCGGCGCCGGTTCCCGGTCGCCTACCCCGACCAGCTGCTGCCCGAGGAGGCCGTGCCGGGGATCACCGACGTGCTGTACCGGTTCCACGAGGCGATCGCCGATCTGCAGCGGCGCTTCCTGCGGGTCATCGCCGAGGGCATCGGCTGCCACGAGTCGTTCTTCGACGACATGGTGCTCGACGGCCCGACCCTGACGCGTGCGATCCGGTATCCACCGATGAACGAGGTCGGCGACGCCGGGCACGTGTGGGCCGGGGCGCACGGCGACATCAATCTCATCACCGCGTTGCCACGGGCGACGGCTCCGGGGTTGCAGGTGCGCATCGGCGACCGGTGGGTCGACGCCGCGCCGCCCGACGGCCAGGTGATCATCAACACCGGGATCATGCTCGAACGGCTGACCAACGGGACGATCCCGATCGGCTGGCACCGCGTGGTCGCCGCGCCGGGCTACGAAGGTGAGCGGCACAGCGTCGTGCAGTTCTGCCACCCGCGCCCGTGGACCGTGCTGTCGCCGGTTCCGAGCTGCTGCACGCCCGAACATCCGCAGCGATTCAGCGCGATCACCGCGGCCGACGCGCTCGACGAGGTGCTCTACCAGATCAACCTGGTCGAAGACGCCCGTCGCGTCGCCGACTGACCCGGCTCACACGCCGACTGACCCGCCGGCTCAGACACCGACGATGATCGGGATGCGGGGTTCACCGCTGAGCGAACCGGTCACCCAGTAGCGAGCGGGCACCTCGACGGTGCCCACCCACTTGGGGGTGGTCGACCCGGCGGCGTCGGGGCCGAACGGCTTGTCGGGCGCCCACTGGCAGCTCTGCGGCGGCACGATCAGCGCTGACCGGCCGACGGCGGTGACGGTGCCGTCGCCGTGGATCGTGAACGAGCCGTCGAGGATCGCGTCGACCTCGACGTCGTCGATGTCGGCGTCGGCGAGCGCCGGATCGGCCGGCACCGACCACGGCCCGAGGGCGACGTGGCAGGAGCGCCGCGTCTGCGCGCTGGTGACCAGGACGTCGGCATCGACCCGGGTGCCGTCGGGTTCGCGGATCGTGAGCCGCAGGTGCGGCCACACCGGTTCGCCGTCGCTGATGCCGCGGTGCTCGTTGGAGGGCATCGGATCGGTGTCGCCCATGAACCCGATGATCTGCCCGGCGCGCACGGCGGTGCCGACCTGGGCGAGCGAGGTGAGGCGCAGGTGGCGGGGAGCCGCACCGTCGTCGGTACGCGGGTTGTCGTCGTTGAAACCCCGGTAGGTGTAGGTGCGGCCGATCGAGTCGGAGATCGTGACCGAGATCTCACCCGTCACCGGATCGTCTTCCTCGACAGCGGTCACGACACCATCGGTTGCCGCCATGATCGGCTGGAGCTTGATGCCGAAGATCACTGCGTCGGCGCCGTCCTCACACTGTTCGCCGTCGCACACGGGTGGCGGCGCCACGAACGAGCGGCCGAGCACCGGGTACGCGACGTCGAGCAGCGTCTCGCCGATCGGCGTCACCTCGGGCGGGATGCCCGACAGGAAGCGGAGCTCCGGTGGCAGCAGGCCGAGGCGGAACTCGATCGGGGCACCCGTGACGTACTCGAGCATGTCGAGCCAACGGCGCTGGTACTCGCGCACTGTCAGGCGGTTCCCGGCCTGCGGCATGGGCACGAGGTCCATCAGCGCCGGCTCACGGGCGGCACGCGGGTAGTACCAGATGACTGGCACCATCGACACGTCGCCCTTCCACTGCCAGAGGATGGCGTTGACGTGGGCGAGCGCACGCTCATCCTGCACGGCGGCCGGCGCGAGGTAGGCGCTCGGGTAGCCCTTGAAGTTGCCCCAGGTCGAGTCGATGTACTGGTAGGCGCCCGACGCGCCACCCCGGTTCTTGCCGATCGTGTAGTTGTTGCCCGATTCGACGAGGCGGATCGTCAGCAGGATGTCGCTGATGTCCTTGGGGATCGGGATGCCGAGCTGCGGAGCGGCCGGGTCGGGGATCGGTTCCGGCTCGACGACGGGTTGGGCGACGGTCGTGGTGGGGCACGGGGGCGGCGGCAGCGTGGTCGTCGTGGTGGTCGTGGTGCCGGGCAGCGTCGTGGTCGTCGTGGTGGTCGTGGTGGTCGTGGTGCCGGGCAGCGTCGTGGTGGTGGTCGTCGTGGTGACCGGCACGCACTCGACCGTCGTCGGCGGCACGGTGTCCGGCGCGGCGGTGGTCGTGGGGACGGCGGTCGATGTGGGGCCGGGCGTGGTGGGTGACGTCGTCGGGACCGTCGTGGTCGGGGACACGATCGTCGTGGTCGTCGGACCCGGTGTCGTGGGTGTGGTCGGCGCCGGCGTGGCGGGGGGTGACGACGGGGGTGCGGCTTCGGTGCCGGCGCGCGCCGGGGTGCCGGTCAGCACGCTCGTGGCGAGCACGGCCACGAGCACGGCGGCGCGGGCGGCGTTGGGGAGGTGGGCGCGTCGGGACATGGTGTTACCCGCGAGGCCGACGGCGCACGTGCGTGACACCGATCGACCCTGGCGGCTCAGGACCCTATCGGTCGCGAACGACCCGAAGTTGACGGCAAGGTGAACGCCCGAGGTTCCGGGTGACGTGCCCGACCGGTCACGTCGGGGCGCAGCCGCAGGTCAGGCAGGTGGAGTCGTGGGTTCGACCACTAGCGTCAGCGGCACATGCCCGACTCGCCAACGTCCCCGCTCGGGTCATCAGCGCGTGACGCGCGCCGGGACGTGATCCTGGCGATCGACATCGCAGGCACCGAGTTCGAGGCAGGCCTCGTCACGTTCCGTGGCGACCTCCTCGATCGGTCACGAGTCGACATCGAGACCGACGTCGGGCCGCAGTCGCACTTCGCCGCTCTGGCGCGCATCGTGCTCGAACAGCTCGACCGGGCGCGTGACCAGCACGGCGTGCGGGTCCGGGCGATCGGCGTCAGCTGCCCCGGTCCGATCGAGCGCAACTGTGAGACCGTCTCACCACCAGGGGTACCGTCCTGGCGCCGGTTCACGCTCCGTGAGCATCTCCGCGAGCTGACCGGCCTGCCGGTGTACGGCGACCTGGACGCCAAGGCGATGGCGCTGTCCGAGGGCTGGCTCGGTGCCGCCAGGGGGGCGACGAGTTTCTGCACGATCGTCGTGTCGATGGGGATCGGCGGCGGCCTCGTCATCGACGGCGACCTGCTCGACGGCGCCACCGGCAACGCCGGACACATCGGCCACGTGATCGTCGAACCCGGCGGGCGGCGCTGCGGTTGCGGGGCCCGGGGCTGCCTCGAGGCCGAGGCGTCGGGCTTGGCGGTCGAGACGATCACCGGCCGGCCCCTCACCGAGCCGACCTACGACATCATGCGCCGCACCGGTCGCCTCGTCGGTCGCGCCGCGGGCATGGTGTGCACGGCCCTCGACCTCGATCTCGTCGTCGTGGGCGGCGGGGTGGCGCTCGGGTTCGCCGCGACGTTCTTCAACGCCGCCCAGGAGGAGATCGACGCCGTCGCCCGCGTGGGTCAGGGCACCGCGGCGCGGATCACCCCCGTCCGGTTGGGCGACCGTGGCGCGATGATCGGGGCCGGCGCCGTGGCCATCCGCGGGTTGCGTCGCTCCCGCCAATGATTGCGAGCTGCGTGTCGGGCGAGCGCGTCGCGACAGGTCCCGCTCTGCCAGACTCTCGCCCATGACGAAGATCCGTTCGCGAAACGCGAGCCGCATCGAAGACCGCCGTGGCCAGGGTGGCGGCGGCCGATCGGGCGGCGGGATGGGCCTCGAGGATCTGCTCAAGGGCGGGCTCGGCGGTTCAGGTGGTGGCGGCGGGGGCGGGGGCTTGCCGATCCCAGGCGGGCTGGGGGGTCTCGCCAAGGGCGGCGGCGGGATGATGATGCTGCTCGTCCTCGCAGCGGTGTTCATCCTGCCCAAGTTGATGGGCGGCGGGCTGCCGGGCAGCGCGCAGGTCGCCCCGGCGAGTGACCAGGTCGACGGTGCCACCGCGAGCGGCACCGAGAGCTGTTCCACGGAGATCGAGCTCGTGGTGTGCGGCGCGGTGAACGACGTCTCCGAGTACTGGATCGACCAGTTGCCGCTCTCGTTCGGGACCGACTACGTCGAGGCCAACACCGTGTTCTTCTCGGGGCCGGTCAGCACCGGCTGCGGGCAGGCGTCGTCCGAGGTCGGTCCGTTCTATTGCCCGCTCGACAGCAAGGTGTACTTCGACCTCGAGTTCCTCCAGGTGCTCCAGCAGAACTTCGGCGCCACCGGCGACCTCGCCGCGCAGTACATCGTCGCCCACGAGTACGGCCACCACGTGCAGAACGTGCTCGGCATCAACGAGCAGATGCGGCGCGCCCAGCAGAGCGACCCGGCGCGCGCCAACCAGTACTCCGTCGCGCTCGAGCTGCAGGCCGACTGCCTGGCCGGGGCGTGGGTCCGCGACGCGGCCGACCGCAGCCTGCTCGACAACACTGAGGAGATCGAGGAGGCGCTCAACGCCGCGGCCGCCGTCGGTGACGACCGCATCCAGCAGAAGACGCAGGGACGTGTCGATCCGGAGTCGTGGACGCACGGCTCGTCGGCTCAGCGTGTGCAGTGGTTCCAGCGGGGTTACCAGACCGGCGACCCGCAGCGCTGCACCACCTTCAGCGAAGTCCTGTGACTCAGGCGGTGAGCCGGCGGTACAGCCGCTCGGCGGGGCCGCGACCGAACCGGCGGTGGTAGGCGATGGCGGCCGCAGTGGTCGCCGTCCAGCCCACCGCGGCAAAGGCCAGCGAGGTGGCGATGCCGCCCGGCTGCACCACGTCGAGCCAGTCGACGAGCAGGTTGAACACGAGCACGTGTGCGATGTAGATCGTCAGCGAGGTCTGCCCGGCCCGACGCAGCGCGTCGACCGCCGCGGTGTCGGCGAACCGGTCGGCGAGCGCCGAGATCGCAGCGAATGCGAGCAGCGCCGTGCCCAGCGCGCTGGCCGTGTACGCGAGGCCACGGTCGAACGGGTGCGCGCTCAACAGCAGGAGGCCACGGTCACCGGTGGCCGAAGCCGCAGCGATCGAAGCGGCGACGAACAGCGTGAACCCCGTTGCCGCGGCGGCCGGACGCCACCACGCGGCGTCGAGCAGCCGCCCGAGCACGATGCCGGCACACAGGAACGCGAGCCACGGGAGCAGTGGATGGGTGCCGTTGACGAACACGTCGATCACGAGGCCGCGTGGCGAGCGTTCACCGGGTGAGCTCAGCCAGCTGGTGTCGGCGCCGTCGAGCTCCTGCTCGTACTGCCACCATCTGATCCCCCACGCGGCGAGCGCAGCGGCAGCACCGACGAGCAGCACCCACCGTGAGCGCAGGGTGAACAGGGCCGCACCGACCACGAACATCGCGCCGTAGTAGACGAGGATCGTCCCGGGCCACACGAAGTCGAACACGATGCCGAACCCGTACAGCAGCAGGCCACGCCGCACGAGCCGCCAGCGCACGTCGACCGTCCGCGCGGGGTCGCCGATCGACGATCGGGTGAGCAGTGTGATGCTGACGCCGGCGGTGAGCACGAACGTGGCGGCGAACCGGGTGGAGAGCGGGCCTGTCCACGGGTCGAACAGGTCGTACAGCCAGCCGCCCTCCTGGCGACCGCCCTTGATCACGAGGTAGCCGTGGTAGTTCATCGTGATCACCCCGGCCATCGCCAGGGCGCGCACGACGTCGGGCCCCGGTCGGCGCGCGGGGAGGGGTCGCGGTGCTCGTCCGGTCGACGGCGCGACGGCGACGCCCGGTTCGCTCACGTCCATCGCAGCTCGTCGACGGCGGTCATGGTGAGCGGACGCTGGAGGTCGACCCAGTCGCCGATCGCCGGGCACGACTCGCCGGCGGGCACGAACAGCATCGAGGTGTGCATGTGCGGGGGTTCGAGCAATGTCAGGCGGGTGCGGGCGTAGTGGAACGGGCTGAGGCCATCGGCGTTGGTGGTGACGCCCGCGGCCGATCCGGCCCCCACCATCACGAGCATGCCGTCACCGGGGACCGGCACCTGCCGGTACCCCACCAACGTGCCGGCGCGCACCGGGCGCAGGTCGAGCACGTCGGCTTCGAGATGGAGCGCCTCCCGATCGCCGTGCCAGAGATAGGTGCCGAGGCGCATCTTGTACCGGTGCGAGGCGGGGAGCGCCGAATAGCGCGTGGGTGACAGGTGGCTGACCCAGACGTCGAGGCTCGGGTCGATGTGGGGGAGCCAGCCGAGGATCTGGTCGAGGTGCTCCATGTCGCTGCCGGCGAGCGGCGGGTGGATCGCGACCCCGACCGTACGCAGCCCGGCCTCCTGGGCGTTGATCACCAGGTCGACACCCCCGCCGTAGCGGTGCATCGCCGACGCGAGCTTCACGATCACGCGCCCGCCCCAGCCTCGCAACGCCTCGATGTGGGCGGGGCTGCCGACGGTGAGCACCGGATCGCCGGACGCCGGCGGGCTGAGGGTGGGGGTGAGCACCACCGCGGTGGCCTCCGGCGGGAGACCCTCGAGCTCGTGCACCGTGCCGACGGCGATGATCGGGCTGAGCCGGACCGCTGCGATCGCGAGGCCGGCACGCCCGAAGCCGTACCCGTTGCCCTTCACCACGGGCACGAGGCCGTCGATCTGCTCGGCGACATCGGTGACGTGGGCCCACCAGCGGGTGCGGTCGACGCTGAGCCGGATCGTCATCGGGTGCGAACCGTACCGTCAGCGGCACCCGGCGCGCGAGCGCCGGGAATACCCGAGTAGATCTATCGGGTTTGTCGAGATATGGTTCCCACCGTGCGCCGCCTGTTCCAGTTCCCCGATCCGGTCAACGAGACCTCGGCCCGCCTCGTCGCTGCCGGTGTGGTGCTCCAAGCAGCGGTGTTCCTCGTGTTCCGCGAGGGGTGGCTCCTCGTGCCGCTCGTGTACGGCTTCCTCGCCCGCGTGCTCACCGGCCCGACGCTCAGCCCGCTCGGTCAGCTCGTCACACGCGTGATCACACCACGCCTGGGCAACGAACACCGCTTCGTACCCGGGCCGCCGAAGCGCTTCGCCCAGGGCATCGGCCTCGCGTTCACCGGTGGGGCCGCCGCTGCGTGGGCGCTCGGCGCTCAGGCGGTGGGCATCGTGCTGATCGCCGCGCTGCTGATCGCGGCCACGCTCGAGGCCGTGTTCGCACTGTGCCTCGGGTGCATCGCCTACCGGTTCCTCTGGGAATGCGACGACTGCGACGACATCAGCGAGCGCCTGCGGCTGGCGCTCCAGGTGCAGCAGGCGCAGCAGGCGGGTGCGGCCGCCCAGCCTGCCGCCCCGGCCACGAACTGATCTCCGGGACGAGCGGCGCAACGGTCCGCTCGGCCATGATGCCGCGCCACACACCGAGCGAGTAGGCGACGTCGTCCGCGAGGCGCAGCGGGTGCCGCGCCGCCAGCGCCGCACCGACCAGCATGCGGCGTGCCGTGCCCGAGCGCAGCGCGGCGACGGCGAGCAGCGGCCACCACACCCGCCGGATCGCGTTCGCGATCTGGTCGCCCGCGTGGAGGTTGCCGGCACCGGCGAGCCGGAACGCGGCTCGCGGCGGCACGTCGGGCAGCTTGCGGATCAGCGCCGCTGCCGATCCGGCCCCGACCGCGGTGCCGAGCACCGGCCGCCCGAAGGCAGTGAGCGCCCACGCGGCGATGCTCCATCCACTCATCCTGATCGGGGCGAGCGCGCCGGGATGCCGGCGGGCGAGCGGGGCGGCCGACGTCCCGTAGCCGACACGCTGGTGCACCCAGGCCCTCCAGTCGGGGCGCGGGTCGTGGTGCACCTCCGACGCGGGCTCGTAGCGGCACCGCCACCCCGCCTCGTCGAGTCGCCAGACGAGGTCGACGTCCTCACCGAACCGCAACCCTTCGTCGAAACCGCCGAGCTCACGGATCACCTCGACACGGACCACGAGGGCGGCGGCCGGGACGTAGCTCACGCGGGTCCCGCCGCGGACGCGGGCGGGTTCGGCGCCGAGATCGAGTGGGCTCCGCTCGCGCTCGTACCGGGCGATCGCCCCCGGGACGTGCGGGGTTCGCACCCGCGGGGCGACCAGTGCGACCTGCGGGTCGGCGAAGTGGGGGAGGAGTTGGTCGAGCCAGCCGTCGGGGAGCTCGACGTCGGCGTCGACGAACGCGACCAGCGGTGTCGTCACGTGGTGCAGTCCGGCGTTCCGGGCGGCCGCCGGACCTCGATTGTGGTCGAACCGGACGCGCGCTCCTGCCAACGGCGGGTCGGAGGCATCGTCGACGACCACCGCGCCGCTCGGCAGCGGCGGGCCGTCACCGACGCGCCGGCATGGGACGACCACCGTGACGTCGGCCGCGGTGAACGACCCCGACTCTGGGATCGGGTGGATCGCACCCGCTTCGAGCAGCGCTGCGACCAGCGTCGAGCGCGCGACGGCTTCCCCCGCAGCAATCCGTTCGACCAACCGTTCGCCGTCTCCGGTGACACGGAACAGCTTGAGTGGCGAGCCGCCGATGATCACTCGCCCGAATCGCTGCACGCTCCCATCGAGCCGGTAGCGCACGGCCGCAACTGGCGGCCCCGCCGACGGGCCGGCGGTCATGGGGCGAGCATCGCGATCAGTTGCTCGACGAGCGCATCGACGATGCGGTCGCCGTCGGCGGCGTTGGCTGCGGTGGGGTCACCGAGCACGCCGTTCGGGCTGACGGCGAGCACCCCGTCGCGCACGAGCTCCTCGATCGACGGGGGCGGTGTGGGGCCGGGGCTCATCCGGTCGGTGCGGACGAGGTGGGGGTGGACGGCCAGCATGATCGATGTCTCGACATGACCGGCATGGAGATCGCCTGCGGGGGCGAGACCCCGGACGTCGGGCCACCAGATCAGCGCGTTGCGCCGCTCGCGAGCGAAGACAGCGGACGCGGCGCGCAGCGCATCCGCATTCCCGCCGTGGGCGTTGACGAACACCACGCGCTCGGCCCACGTCGCCGAGCGAGCGACCTCGACGACGACCATCGACATCGCCTCGGATCCGATCGACAGGGTGCCGGGGAACCCCTGGTGCTCGCCGCTCGCCGTGATCGCCAGCGGCGGCGCGATCACGCAGCCGGTGACCCGCGCAGCGGCTCGCTCGGCGATCGTCACCGCGATCAACGTGTCGGTGCCGATCGGGAGGTGCGGGCCGTGCTGCTCACACGAACCGACGGGCACGAGCACCGTGGTCGAGGGCGCCAGCTCGCTCCACGGCTGGTCGGCGAGATCCCGGTGCACGGCGCCGACGCTAATCACTCGTGCAGGCTGGGCGACGGTCGCCGGAGGCGGGGCGGGTCACCCGGTGGTGTCGTACTGGGTGACCGCAGTGACGAGGATCCGGTACCCCTTGCTCGCATCGGCCGGCCGCCGCCGCTCGACGCCCGTGCGCGCCAACGTGATCGCCTGCTGGAACGGGAAGAGATCGTCGGGGTCGCGATCGCGGATCTGCGCCTCGGCGGCGCTCCACACTTCCTCGATTCGGGCCAGCGCTTCGTCGTCGCCCTCCTCCTCGACGATGCGCTCGTCGAGCCGGCGCATGAGGGCATCGAGCTCGGCGAAGAGATCGGGGAGGGGGGCGTCAGCGGCGATCGGCGGCAAGGTCGTGGCCACCGTCGACGGCGGCGTCGTGGCCTCGGTGTTGATGAAGGTCTCACCGCAGGCACCGAGGATCAGGGCGCCGACGAGCACCAGGGGCGTGGCGACGAACGCGCCTCGGGGTGGGCGGGTCACGAGGCGACCAGGATCCGTTCACTCGCGAACGCACCGACGCCGACATGGCGGCCGTCGATCTCGATCGTGAGCGTGCCGTCGGGGGAGGCGGCGGTCACCACGCCCGTGCAGCCGGGACGGAGCGACGACTGCTCGAGGAACTCGAGCAGACCGGGGGCGAACTCGAGCTCTTCGGGGATGCGGCGCACGGTGAACCGCTGGCCGACCGGATGACTCGACAGGGGGGAGACGTCCTGCTCGATGTAGTCGGAGCCGGGGATCGGGTTGCCGTGCGGGCAGGTGGTCGGCTCGCCGAGCAGACGGTTCATCGCGGCCTCGACTGAGTCGCTCATGACGTGCTCCCACCTGCCGGCCTCGTGGTGCGCCTCGGCCCACGAGAGCTGGAGGACATCGGTCAGGAAGCGCTCGGCGAGCCGATGACGCCGCACGACCTGCTGGGCGAGCGCCTCACCCTTGACGGTGAGTTCGATGCCGCCGGCGGTGGTGATCAGCCCCTCGGTCTCGAGGCGGCGGATCATCTCGCTGACCGCAGGACGGCTCACCTGGAGGCGTTCGGCGATGCGCGCCTGGATGACGTCGACATCGTCTTCCTGGAGCTCGAAGATGCACTCGCAGTACTCTTCGAACGCCGGATGGTGCTCGCCAGCTGCAGGCATCTCCGCATCCTAGGCGACGGGCGAGCGGTCGGCTCGCCGTGCGCGCCGAAGTCTCGTGTCTCTGTTTCAGAGGCCGAAGTGGAGGCTCGCCAGCCGTGCGAAGTCGCCGTCGTCGATGGGGGTGTCGACGAACTCGGCGGCGCCGTCGCGCATCCGGAGCACCCCGTTGCGCAGCGTGACCCGCGAGCCGTCGGGCGCGGTCGCCCGGGTCGCGAAGGGTTTGGTGGTCCAGAGCAGGCCGGGTTCGGTTTGGAGGTAGGTGCTGCGCGGTGTGAACTCGTCGATGGCTCGTGGGGTCGGGTCGATGTCGAGCTGGTCGTGCCAGGTGCCGTTGGCGAAGCACTCCGCCATCACGAGTCGCTGATCTTCGGCCCGCATGCGGACCGCGCGCGGCGTGCCGTCGTGGTCGCCCGGCGAGAGCGGGATCGGCACCGTGCAGCAGTCGCCGAACCCGACATCGACGAACCACGGCTCGCCGTCCAGTCGCACGACGAGCGCGCAGTGGTCGAGGTCGGGCCCCCATTCGCCGTCATCGTGGACGCGGCACGAGGCGTAGGTGACGTCGTAGCCGAGCCCGGCCAGCAGCCAGCCGAACGAACCGTTCAGCTCGAAGCACCAGCCGCCCCGTCGGCGGTCGACGATCTTGGTGATCGAGACCGTGGGGTCGGTGCTGACCCCACGGCGATGGAACACGTCGAGGTTCTCGAACGGCACTGCGATGAGATGGGCGATCTGGAGCTCTGTCAACAGCGCCAGATCGCAAGCGCGACCGCTGGCGTCGACCCCGATGCGGGAGAGGTACGAGGTGAGCATTCCGGCGACCGTACGACCCAGGCCGAGGCTGCGGCCAGCCCGCGTGCACCTCAGCGCGCGAGGTGCCGGTCAGCGATTGCCGCGGAGGCGGCGGAGCCAACTCTCGGAGTACCGGAGACGGCGTTCGAGTTGGTCGATCGTCGCGCCCGCCACCGAGCTCACGCCTGCCAACCGGTTCATCTCACCCTGCACCCGCGCGTGGTTCCAGCCGGTGATGTCGACGAGCCGCTTGGCGGCGTCGGCGTTGCGGGTGCGCAGGTCGTCCTTCTGCTCGGCGACGCTGAGCGAGCTCCACGCCACCATGCCCGCCTCGGTCGGGATCTCCGGCAGGTCGATCGCGAGCGCCGGATCCTCGGCGAACACCGGGTCGGGCGGGTCCGGCTCCTCATCGAAGAACTGCACCCCGTCCTCGGTCACGGCGTGCACGCTGATCCCGGTCGCTGTGGACGACACGACGCTGAACAGCGACAGCTGTTCGAAGTCGTCCTGCTCGCCGGTCAGCGCATCGAGCGCGGCGTCGTCGGGTGAGAACTCGTCGTCCTGCTCGCCGGGCGGGCGCAGTACGTGGCGCCGGGCCTCGGCGATCTGGAACGCGTGCGACCGCAGGCGCGGGTCGTCCGGGATGTAGACGAACGCCTTCTGGCTGGCACGCCCGAACTGCCAGCGGACGAAGCGGCCGACCGCCTGGCGGAAGAACAGCTCGGTCGACGTGGTGGTGGCGTACACGCCGACCCGCAGCCGCGGGATGTCGACCCCTTCCGACACCATCCGGACCGACACGAGCCACGGGCGGTCGTTGTGGGAGAACTCGGCGATCTTCTTCGATGCCGTCGGGTCGTCGCTCACGACCACCTCGGCCGGCACGTTGAACCGGTTGCGCAACAGGCGGGCGATGCCGTGCGCGTGGTCCTGGTCGGTGGCGATCACGAGGCCACCAGCGTCGGGCTGCTGCTGGCGGACCGCCCGCAGCCGGTCGTGGGCCTGGCCGAGCACGGTCGGCAGCCAGTCTCCGTCGAGCGAGAGCGCCGTGCGGAGCCGTGCGCTCGCCTGGTCGCGCGCCAGTTCGTCGTTGAAGGTGGCGCGCAGCACGTCGCCCGACGGGGTGCTCCACTCCATCTGGCCGTCGACACGGGGGAAGTAGACGGGCCGCACGACGCCGCCATCTCGCAACGCATCTGAATAGCCGTAGGTGTAGTCGGCGTGGGCGAGATCACCCTCGGCGGTGACGTCGTAGCGGACGAACGGGATCTTGGCGCTGTCGCTGCGGAACGGGGTGCCCGACAGCGACAGCCGCTTCGCGGCGAGCTCGAACGCCTGGAACACGCCGTCGCCCCAGGCCCGTTCGTGGCCGGCGTGGTGGATCTCGTCGAGGATCACCATTCCGTCGGCGACGACGCCACGCAGCGCGTTGGCGGCGGGCCCGCTGGCGACCTGCTGGTAGGTGGTGACCAGCCCGTGGACGTCGCGGGCGATGCCCTGCCCGGGGGCCCAGTCGGGGTCGAGTTGGAGGCCGAGCCGGTGGGCGGCGAGCGACCACTGGATCTTCAGATGGCTGGTGGGCGCCACCACCACGAGCCGCCGCCGTCCGTCGGACCCCTCGGCCGCCCACGCCGCCAGGGTCGCCCGGGCGCAGGTGAGTGCGAACGTGGTCTTGCCCGCCCCCGGTGTGGCGACGGCGAGGAAGTCGGGTTCGGGCGAGTCGCGGAACCGGTCGAAGGCAGCGCGCTGCCACGGGCGGAGCGTGACGGTGGACATGGGGGCCTGCTGATTCTGGCCCGCCACCGGCTCGCGTCCAACCCGGTCCCGTCACGTTCCGGCAAGGACGGCGACGATGAGCGATCATGGGGTGATGGACGTCAGGATCGGGGACCGGGACCGCTCGCACCGTGCCTACATGGAGGTGGACGTCTTCACGGGTGAGGCGTACCGCGGCAACCCGCTGGCGGTTGTGCTCGACGGCGACCGGCTGTACGACGACGAGATGCAGCGGTTCGCGAACTGGACGAACTTCTCGGAGACGACGTTCCTCCTCGCTCCCGTCCATCCGGATGCCGACTACCGGGTGCGGATCTTCACGCCATCGGTGGAGCTGCCGTTCGCCGGCCACCCGACGCTCGGGTCGTGCCACGCCTGGCTCGAGTCCGGGCACCGGCCCAAGCGCCCGGACCGCATCGTGCAGGAGTGCGGTGTCGGCCTGGTGGACGTCGTGCGCACGGAGACCGGGCTGGCCTTCGCCGCCCCGCCGCTGCTGCGCGACGGCCCGGTCGACGACGCCACGCTCGACCGGGTGGTCGAGGCGCTCGGGATCACGCGGGACGACGTCGTCGACGCGGCGTGGGTCGACAACGGCCCCGGCTGGCTGGGCGTGCTGCTCGCGAGCGCGGAGGCGGTGCTGGCGCTGCGGCCGGCCGATTCGGAGCTGAAGATCGGCGTCGCCGGCCCGCACCCCGCCGGCCACGACGCGGCGTACGAGGTGCGGGCGTTCTTCCCGGAGGGCACGCACACGTTCGAGGACCCGGTGACCGGCAGCCTCAACGCGTCGCTCGCCCAGTGGCTGGTCGGCAGCGGCCGCTTCACGCCGCCCTACCTCGCTACGCAGGGCACAGCGCTCGGCCGTGCCGGCCGCGTCAGCGTCGAACGCGACGCCGACGGCCGCCTCTGGATCGGCGGCGGCGTCACCACCTGCGTCCAAGGCACCGTGGTGTTGTGACGGAATGGGTCAGACCAACTCCGTCACGGCTCGAGCCGTGACGGAGTTGGTCTGACCCATTCCGTCACGGAACCCGTCGCGCGCCTCGGGTGTCGCGTCTGGCACGATGACGTCGTGCCGCGCTGATCGAACCCGTACCGTTGCTCTCCCCGGAAGGTTCGTCGCGCATGGTTGCCACACTCTCGCTCTCCAACGTCACCGTCACCCGCGCCGCTCGCCCGGTGCTCACCGAGGTCGACCTGATCCTCCCGCCCGGTCGACGGATCGGCGTGGTGGGGCCGAACGGGGTCGGCAAGTCGACCCTGCTCGCCGTCGCGGCCGGCGCCCTCGCGCCCGACACCGGCGGTGTCTCGCTCGCGCCACCCACGGCGACCGTCGGCTGGCTGCACCAGGAACCCGAACGGACCGGCGAGCTCGTGCGCGACCTGCTCGCCCGTCGCACCGGCGTCACCGGTGCGCAGGCGGAGCTCGACGGAGCGACCGCTGCGCTCGCCGCCGGTGACGCCGATGCCGCCGACCGCTACGACATCGCGCTGCACCGGTGGCTCGGGTTGGGCGGCGCCGATCTCGACGCCCGAATCGGCGAGGTGTGCGCCGAGCTCGGCATGAGCGGGCGGTTGCTCGCACAGCCGACCGCGACGCTGTCGGGCGGTGAGGCGGCGCGCGCCAACCTCGCCGCGCTGCTGCTGTCGCGCTTCGACGTGTACCTGCTCGACGAGCCCACCAACGACCTCGACCTCGACGGGCTCGAACGCCTCGAGCGATGGGTCGTCGGCCTCGACGCCGGGGTGCTGCTCGTCAGCCACGACCGGCGGTTCCTCGACGTCGCCGTCACCGACATCGTCGAGATCGACGAGTTCACCCACACGGTGTCCCGGTTCGGCGGCGGCTGGCAGGCGTACCTGCACGAGCGCGAGCTGGCCCGCCAGCACGCCTGGGAGCGGTTCGAGGAGTACGACACGAAACGCAAGTCCCTGGCGGACCGGGCCCAGACCCAGCGCGAGTGGGCGCAGCAGGGCCAGGCGAAGGTGAAGAAGTCGGGCGAGACCGACAAGCACATCAAGAGCTTCAAGACGAACCAGACCGAGCAGCTCGCGGGCAAGGCGGCGCGCACGGCCAAGCAGATGGAGCGGCTGGAGGCGGTCGACAAGCCTCGTGAGTCGTGGCAGCTGCGCTACACGGTGCCCGACGCCGGCCGCAGCGGCGACGTGGTGGCCCGCCTGTCGGGCGCGACGGTGGAGCGGGGTGCCTTCACACTCGGGCCGATCGATCTGCTCGTCGAGTACGGCGACCGGATCGCCCTCGTCGGCCACAATGGCGCGGGCAAGTCGACGCTGATCGACGTGATCCTCGGCCGCACCGTGCCCACCTCTGGTTCGGCACAGCTCGGCAGCGGCGTGGTGGTGGGGGAGATCGAGCAGGTGCGTGCACAACTCGACGGCGCCGACACGCTGTTGCGGGCGTTCACCGACGCGACCGGTATGCAGGTGCCCGAGGCCCGCACCCTGCTCGCCAAGTTCGGCCTCGTCGGCCCGCACGTCGAGCGCCCGACGGCGTCGCTGTCGCCCGGCGAGCGCACCCGCGCCGCGCTCGCGCTGATGATGGCCAACGGCGCCAACCTGCTCGTGCTCGACGAGCCCACCAACCACCTCGACCTCCCCGCGATCGAGCAGCTCGAACAGGCCCTCGACACCTTCGCCGGCACCGTCCTGCTCGTCACCCACGACCGTGCCCTGCTCGAACGGGTCCACGTCACCAGGACGATCCGCCTCACGAACGGAGCGCTCGCCGACACAGCACGATGACCGGCATGGCGAGCGGTCGACGAGATGTACTTCCGGAAATCGCTCAACCGCGTGCGCTCGGTTGGCGGCTGGGCGTGTTCGGTGGCTCTCCGAGTTCCTGCGTGCGGGCTGGTCCCGAGCGCCTGACGCGTCCGCCGGCGCGCGTTGTGCGACGGAGGGTCTCCGGCATGCCCTGACCGTGCTGCTCGTGACAGGTTCAGTGTCGGTGGGGGAGCGATCCCGGTCGCCGCGCGCAGCGAACTACAAACGTAAGCGGTGTTCGTCGTGGTTCCGGTGGAACTCGCCCGGTCACTCGACACGTTGTCGGAAGCTGGCCCGGTAGCTGCGGAGCTTGGTGATCGCCATCGGCAAGAGCCCGAGCCACACAACCGGGGGTACGAACCATCCGACAGCGAAGAGGCCTGGCCACACGTCCTCGGTGCCCGTGATCTTGGAGACGGCGAGCGCCAGCCCTCCGCTGCCGAACATCCCGATGATGATCCATGCCACCGGGTGGATGATCCAGGCGACGGGGTGAAAGTCCGAGAGCGTCTTCGTCGGCGTCGGGACACTGCGTCCTCCTCCGCCGCCCCAGCCAAAGCCGGGCGCCCCGGCCATGTACTCGTGGGGGACCAGGAAGACCTTCAGGTCTGCGAGATACTCGTGCTCGACGCGGTAGGCCTTGAGGCCTCCCTCCCAATCGTTGTGGACCTCGAACGCATTGACCTCCGCCAGGTACTCGTACGGGACCACGAATACCTTGCGGTCCGCGAGGTATTCGGCAACGAAGTGGATTTTCACGTTCCGGATCGTACGCAGTGTCCCTGCGCGGGCCGCGGCCTTGCGCCGCTCGGTCCGGAACTGCGATGTGCCCGCGACGCAGCTTTCCTGCAAGCGGGAAACGGAGGTCGGGGAGCGCTGCCCGTCAGGGCGATCACTACGTGCTGACGGAGGACGCCCTGTTCCGCACGCCGTCGGCTGTGGCGCTGGTGTTGACCGGCGCCCACATCAACGGGCGGATCGAGTGGATCGACCCCGACGGCGTCGCCTTGAAGACCCGCCAGATCCGCAGCGCCGAGTCGACCGCCACCACCTGACGCGCCCGCGGGCGCGTCGTGCGGCGCAGGCACGGCGGAGCGCCGGGGTTGGGGTGGGGTTGCTGCGCTGTCCGGCCGTGGTGATGGTGTTGGTCGCGCTCGCGCGACCGAGCCTGGTCAGGGGGTGTTGCAGTGAAGTCGGGTGGCTCGTGCTCGACGCGTCCGCGGGCGCGAGGTGCTCGGCGGGCGCGGTGGAGCGCCGGGGTTGGGGTGGGTTTGCTGCGCTGTTCGGCCGTGGTGATCGTGTCGGTCGCGCTCGCGCGACCCAGCCTAATCAGGGGGTGTTGCAGTGAAGCTGAGGGCTTCGCGCCCGGCGCGTCCGCGGGCGCGTGGTGTCCGTCAATCGAAGCTGCCATCGAACCAGGCGGCGTGTTCGATCGGCGTCGGGAACAGTCCGGGCCGGAAGCACTCGGTCCAATCGTGCTGGACGGTGACGAGGTCGAACATGGTGTGCGAGCTCGTCAGCAACACGCTGACCACGTTCGCGATCGCGGCGACCTCATCGAGCGCCTGGTGGAGTTCGGTGAAGGTGAGGCTCCGCCGTCCACCTCGTGGGTCGAGATGTGCGATCCGTCGATCTGCGTATGCGACGACTGCCTTGGCCGATGCCTTGAGGCGCGCCTGCAGTTGCCCGAGCGCTTCGGTGGAGGGCAGATCACCGTCGCCTGCCAATCGATCGAAGTCCCGGTTCACACGCTCGAGCACGAATGCGTCGGCGTCACCGCCGCGGCCCGCCACGACGGCGTCGGTGAGCGCGCGGCGACTCGCCAACGAAGGCGTGACGCGGATGCGCTCGACGATCCACCAGATGGAGTCGGGCTTGTCCTTGTGCGAGTCCGCGAATCGTCGGATGGCCATGGCCTGGCTCTGCCCGTACATCGCTTGATAGCCGCGGTAGCAGCCCGCCTCGGATGTCGATCTCAGGACTCATCGGAGCCCGACCCGTACACCTCGTTGTACAGCGCGGCGAGGCTGCCGAGGCTGGCTCGGGCGACGAGCTCATTGCCGACCGAGAACCTCTCGACACCCGCCTCGTGCAGCTCGGCGAGGAGTTCGTTCAGCGTGATGTCCGCCGCGCGGTCGCCATCATCTGCCAGGTCGAGCCAGGCGATGAGCAACTCGAAGGCGCGGGCGAAGTTCCACGACACGTCCGAGTCGTCGACGATCCGCAGGCGGACGTTCGGCTGGCCTTTCACACCCGAGATGATCTTGCTGCGACGCAGCGCTAGCACCTCGCTCGCGAGCACGTACGCATCGAGCAGCCAACGCGGGTCGGTGCCGGCGGGAACACCGTTCTGCTCGGCGAGTGCGCGACCTCCCGGCGCGATCAGCGGCGCGATCCGATCGACCAGCTTCGGCAGGACGTACACGTCCTCAACGGCCGCTCGGTGGACGAGTTGGACCCGGATGTTGTGGCGGGCAGGTTCGTCGGAGTCCACGAGCAGCCGGGCGATCACTCCACCGTGGAGCAGCCGCCACAGGGCGTTGACGCTCATTGGCCTTCCGCGCCGTCGCTGCGTGTTCTTGCGGGCGTGCACGGAATCGGCGGTGAGCAGCCAACGCCCGGCGACCTTGTCGGCGTCGAGCAGGCGCGCCTCGATGAGGCGTCGCACCCGGCCTTCCGTGAGACCGAGTTCGGCTGCCGCTTCCGTCACCGTGAAGTACGGCGCCCATTGGGTCATGCATCGATCGTAACCCAAATCGCGCCATTTCGGCGAAATGATACGTATTCGCGGCATTTCCACGAAATGTTGTGAACGCGAAACGTTTCGGTCCAAATGGCCTGAATGAGTCATGCGGCGGCCTGCGCTGCGTGGCGCTTCTGGTGGCAGGGGGCGCAGCGGAGCTGGAGTTCCTCCACGACGGTGTGCCTGGTCTGCTCGTAGTCGGGGACGTGGTCGTACTGGAGAAGCGTGGTGGCGCCGCAGTCGACGCAGGCCTGGTCGCGCTCCTTCACCACCCGCTTCTGGCGGATGGTGGGGTGGCGGCGCTTCGACGATGCGTTGATCGGCCTTCCCTCCGCGTCGTGCACCAGGGCCCGGATGAACGCCTCGGGGGCGATGCGCTCCACCACCGACATCGGGAGCGGGGTGCCGTCGTCGAGGGTGGCGCCGTCGGCGCGGACGTGGATGACCAGCTCGGTCAGCAACCGGCCGGCTCCCTCGGTGAGCAGGTGCTCGAAGGCGTCGGCGTACTGCTGGCCGAGGGTCGGCCAGTCGGCGATCGACTCGGGGGTCGGACGGTTCGTCATCACGTGCGTGGTCAGCCGACTGATGAACGCGCCCGCCACGAGCGGTGGGAGGCGCTGGGTGAACGTCACCACACCGTCGGGCTCGATTCGCCAGCTGATCGAGCGCTGCTCGTGCTGGTGCCGCTCCAGCTCGGCGTCGTCGCTGGTGCGGTGCATCCACGCGGCGATCGCCCTCGGGAGCTGGCCGGCGGCGACGGTGGCCGCGATCGCGACGAGCTGCGCTTCGTTCATCGGTGTGGCGACCCTTGTGAGGCAGCGCACCTTGCTGTACGAGAGGTCGTCGGCCTCGAACGCCTCGGCGATGACGAGCAGCGTGCGCAGCCGCCGGCCGACCCTGATCCATTCGCGGGCGGTGCACACCTCGATGTCGGCCGCTGCGGCGATCCAGTGCGCTGCCGATGCGGCACCGGTTGCGGTCCACTCGCCCGAGTCGGCGAAGTCGGCAGCCAAGCCGATGACGGCGCGCTGGCTCGTCGACCAGTTGGTCAACGCATCGTCGAGGCGGCGCGTCAGCGGGCGCTCGGCACCGACGGTGGGGAGGGTGATCTGCTCAGCCATGGTGGAACCTCCGGCGATGAGGGCTTCATCTTCGGACCGCCCGTTGAGCGAGGGGTGCGGTCGAGCTCGCTCGACCCAGCGTAGTCAGGGGGTGCTGCACCGCTCCCGAAGTCACCCGAGACGCCACGCGTCCGCGGGCGCGCCCCGAACGACGTCGACGCCACCCTTACGACCGACACCGCCGCCGACCACCCGGTGTTCGAGGTGGACGGGACATCCCAGGTCTTCTGGTGGCGCACCCTCGCCGCAACCCAGCGCATCGACGATCCCGAGGAGCGCGACCGGATCATCACCCGCCGCTGGTCCTGACAGCGGGCCGAACGATCCGCGCGGCGGACACCAGGGCCGCGCGCCGGAAGCAGCAGCGGTGCTCCATTTCCCGGTCAAGTCCGGTGTGCCGGTTGCCGATGGGGATCCGCTGGTTTCTGAGTCGACGGCGGAGAAGATGCAGACAACCGATCCGGACATGATGTCGCGCTGGGCGGAGAACCGCCTCGCCGCGCGCGCGATCCGGCTGGTCGTCGCCGTCGCCCCGCTCGTGATCTCGATCGTGGTCGCCTGGGTGGCCGGATCCGTGCTCCCGCAGGCGTCGACCTTCGGGCTCGGCGTCGTGCGATGGATCGCCATCGCGGTCGCGTCCACGGTGGTGCTCGTGATCGTCGACAAGGCAGCCCGGCGATTGCTGCCCCTCGCCACCCTCTTCGGTCTCACGCTCGCCTTTCCCGACCAGGCACCCTCGCGCTATCAGCTCGCGCTGCGGCGCGGGTCCACCGCCCAGCTCCGGATCCGGATCGCCGAGGCTCGCGCAGGGAAGCTGAGCGACACGCCCGAGGAGGCCGCCGAGCAGGTGCTCGAGCTCGCAATGGCGCTCAGCCTCCATGACCGGCTCACGCGAGGCCACTCCGAACGCGTCCGCGCCTACACCGAGATGATCGGTGAGCAGATGGGCCTCACGCCACGCGAGCTCGACCGGCTGCGCTGGGCCGGACTGTTGCACGACATCGGCAAGCTGATGGTGTCGGCTGACATCCTCAACAAGCCCGGGAAGCTGACCGCCGACGAGTTCGCCGCGATCAAGCAGCACCCCGAGTTCGGTCGTGCGCTCGTTGCTCCGCTCGCAGGTTGGCTGGGCGAGAGCGCCCGCGCGGTGTGGGAACACCACGAGCGGTGGGACGGCGGCGGGTACCCGCGCGGGCTCGCAGCGACCGACATCTCGCTCGCCGGACGGATCGTGTCGGTGGCCGACGCGTACGACGTGATGACATCGGCGCGGTCGTACAAGAAGCCCGTCAGCCCCGCCGACGCGCGTGCCGAACTCGCACGCTGCTCCGGCTCGCACTTCGACCCGGCCGTGGTCCGAGCGTTCCTCAACATCTCGCTCGGACGGCTGCGCTTCGCACTCGGCCCGGTGAGCTGGCTGGCACAGGTACCGATGCTCCCGTCGGCGGTGGCGGCGACTGCCACGCAGGGGGTCACGGCGACCGCGGCCACGGTCTTCGTCGGCGCAGCAGCCGCGACGGCGGGCCTGGGTCTCGCCGGCGAACCGGTGCTGCCGTCGTCGGACCCCGTCGCGGCCGAGTCGATCAGCGTGATCGGCGCGGCTCCCGCGGGCGACCCGCTCGATCGCCCCGTCACGGTCACAGTCCCGGCCCCGCCGACGATCCCCACCGGCGAAGGAGCGGTCCCGGCGACGGCACCACCCGAGCCCGCTGCGAGCGTGCCGACCTCGACACTCCCGACACCGCCGCCGTCGACCGCCCCCGTCGGCGAGTCGGCGGCCGTCCCGACCGCGGTGCCGGCCACGACCCGTCCCGCCACGACGCTCGTGCGGACGACGACCAGCACGAACGCACCGACGACCACCGCCGCCACCACCGTGGCCCCTGCCACCATCTCGACCAGCACGACGCCGCCGACCACCACCAGACCGCCGACCACCACCAGGCCGCCGGCCACGACGACGACCACGACGACCACCACCACGACCACGACCACGACCACGACCACGACCACGACCACCACGACGACGACCACGCTGCCGAGCCGGCCCCCGTGGCTGCCGCCGCCCGGCGTGGCCACCGCTCTCTTCCTCCGCCACGGTGACACCGTGGTCCTCCAGGACCAGACGGTCCGGCAGCTCACGATCGCCGCCCCGACCCGCAACAACCTGCTGTTCGATCCCGACGGCGACGGCTGGCCCGGGCTGCGCCTCGCGCGCGGGGAGGGCTCGGCCCCGCATCCGGAGCGCAGCGCCACCTTCGGGTTCGGCGGGCCCGAGACCGCACGCGCCGCAGGGCCGGCCTCGGTCCGGCTGTTCGTCGCGTCCGACCGCTTGGCTCCGACGGAGGTCCTGGTGCGCACCCGCCTCC
>JALHOG010000040.1 GCA_022843125.1 Ilumatobacteraceae bacterium | reverse complement strand
CCGCCCGGAACGTTCACGATTCGGTCGAGCTGGCCGTCGGGCCGGTACCGGTGGACCGCGCCGCCGTCCCACAACGCCAGCCACACGCAGCCGTCGGCGTCGACGGTGAGGCCGTCGGGGATGGCGTCGAAATCGACGATCACGTCGGTGCGCACGGGTAGCCCGAGGTCGTCGAGGTACAGGCGTTGCACACAGTGTGCGAACGAGTCGACGTAGTAGGCGATGCGGCCGTCGGGGCTCCAGTCGATGCCGTTCGACAACCCGACCTCGGTACGGACGGTGGTGACGCTGCCGTCCGGGGACACGCAGAACAGACCCGCCCGTCGTTCGCCGGAACGGTCGACCGTGCCGACCCACAGACGGCCGGACGGATCACACCGGCCGTCGTTGGTGACGCCGTCGCCGGCGCGGGGCAGGTGAGCGATCACCGCTCCGAGGCGGCCGTGCTCGTCGAGGTGTGCCACCGCGCAGTCGGCGGCAGCGATCAACCCGCCGCCCGCAGCGGGCACGACGGTCGTGACGCGGGCGTCGAGCGCGACCGACGTGTGCGTGCCGTCGGCGTGGAGTTGGTGCAGCGTCTGCGCCTCGATGTCGAGCCAGAGCAGACGGCTGCCGCGTGCATCCCAGGTGGGGCCCTCACCCAGGAGGCAGGCCGAGTCGACCACGAGTTCGGCGGTGGTCACGGGTGTCATCGGGGGCTCGATCTCCTCGGGCGTGGAGCAGCAGGTGGTGCTCCGACCTTGTCGGCCGGAGTTCTCATATGCTACTTTCGACTCAGCATACGAGAAATCCTGATGTCCGATCGGCGGGGAGTCGACGGCGCAGGCGACACGGAGATGGGGGATGGGGACCGCATCGGTGCGGCCCGTTGTTTCGCCTTCTCGGACAAGGACGCACCACATGTTGATCACCGCACCAGTCCTGCTCAAGCCCAACGAGCGGATGCAGATGATGGAGATCGAACTCGACGAGCCGGGCTTCGGCGAGGTCCGCGTCAAGATGGTCGCCACCGGCGTGTGCCACAGCTGCCTGCACGCGTACGACGGCTCGCACACCGGCATCCCGATGCCGATCGTCCTCGGCGACGAGGGCTCGGGCATCGTCGACGCTGTGGGTGAGGGGTGCAACAACCTCAAGCCCGGCGATCACGTGATCATCTCCTGGGCGCCCGACTGTGGCGCCTGCAAGTACTGCGCGCTGGGGTTCCCGTCGCTGTGCCTCAATACGCCGCCGATCGGCAAGATGGCCGGCGGCACCACCCGGTTCCACCACCAGGGTCAGGACGTCTACCACTACGGCCCGGCCACCTACGGCCCCTACATCATCGTCCCCGAGGCGGGTGCGGTGTGGGTACGGCCTGACTTCCCGCTCGAGGTCGCGGCGCTGATCGGGTGCTCGGTCACCACCGGCTTCGGTGCGGTCGTCAACTCGGCTGCGTTGCGGGCCGGTCAGAGCGTCGCGATCTTCGGCTGCGGCGGCGTGGGCCTCAACGCGGTGCAGGGCGCCGTCGCGACGGGTGCATATCCGATCATCGGCGTCGACGTGCTCGACAGCAAGCTCGAACTGGCGCGTGAGTTCGGCGCGACGCACACCATCAACCCGACCAAGCAGGATCTCTTCGAGGAGGTGATGCGGCTCACCGGGCACGGTGTGGACGCCACCATCATCGCGGTCGGGGCCACCAACGCGATGAAGCAGGGTCTCGACATCCTCGCCAAGCAGGGTGTCGAGGTCGTGCTCGGCCTGCCCGGCACCGGGCAGACGTTCCCGGTCGACCCGGCGCTGCTGATGTCGGGCGAACGCCGCATCGTCGGCTCGCGCTACGGCAGCAGCAACCCGATGGTCGAGTTCCCGAAGATGGTCGAGCTGGCGATGGCCGGCAAGCTCAAGATCGAGGAGCTCGTCACCAAGCGGTACGACCTCGACGAGGCCGACGAGGCGTTCCGGGCCCTCGCAGCGGGCGAGCAGGCCCGCGGCCTGATCGTGTTCTGAACCGACCGCCGTGCAACTCGCCTCGGTCCTCACCCCGCTCTCCGACTACAACCTGACGCTCGCGGCCCAGACCGGCGTCGAGGAGATCGTCTGCCGTTACCCCGGCGATGATCTGACCCTGCTCGACGAGATGCAGCGCCGCATCGAGTCGTACGGGATGCGCCTCGGGGTGATCGAGGGGTACCTGCCGATCGAACGGCTGAAGCTCGGCAAGGACGACGGCACCGACATCGAGCTGATGAAGACGCTGATCCGGCACTGCGGCGAGATCGGCGTGCCGATGATCTGTTACAACTTCATGGCCGGCACCGACTGGATCCGCACGAGCGTCGACGCCCCCGAGCGCGGCGGGTCGAAGGTGACCGCGTTCGACATCGCGCAGATCGACGTCGCGCGCATCCCCGGTCGGCCGCCGTTCCGGGCCGAGCTCGAACCCGGATCGAAGCGCGACGAGCTGTGGGTGAACCTCGAGTCGTTCCTCCACGAGCTGCTCCCGGTCGCCGAGGACGCCGGCGTGGTCCTGGCGATGCACCCCGACGATCCGCCCCTGCCGCAGCTGCTCGGCAACGACCGGATCATGCACTGTGTGGAGGGCTTCGAACGCCTCGTGAACCTCGCACCGTCACCGAGCAACAAGATCGCGTTCTGCCAGGGTTCGTTCGCGGAGATGGGTGTCGACATCCCGGCGGTGATCCGGGCGCTCGGCCCGCACATCGCCTACGTCCACTTCCGGGACGTGCGCGGCACGGCCGAGTGCTTCACCGAGACCTGGCAGGACACGGGCATGACCGACATGGCCGAGGCGATGCGGGCCTACCGCGACGTCGGGTTCGACGGCCCGATGCGGCCCGACCACGTGCCGCAGATGATCGGTGAGGACGACGGCGAACCGGGCTACACGATGCTCGGACGGCTGTTCGCCTACGGGTACATCCGCGGGCTGATGCACGCGACCGAGCACCGGCACTGACGCCCGATCAGCTCGGGCGGACGGCGATCACGTCGATCTCGAACTTGAGCGCGGGGGAGAGCACGTTCGACAGGGTGGTGCGCGCCGGGTACGGCGGCGAGAAGTACTCGCGGTAGAGCTCGTTGTAGCGCGGTCCGTCGGCGGGGTCGTGCACATAGCTCGTGACGCGCACCACGTCGCGCAGCGTGAGGCCGGCCGAGCGCAGCACCGACTCGACGTTGGCCATCGAGCGGCGCATCTCCTCCTCGAAGGTGCCCGACACGATCGCGCCGGTCGCGTCGACCGAGGCCTGACCGGAGATGAACACGAACCCGTTGGCCTCGACGACCGGGGTGAACGGCAGGTGGCTGCTGATGTCGGACCCGATCGGATGCCACCCAACGGGCCGGTCGGTCGTGCTGTCGTCGGTCGCTCCCATGTGGGTGAACGTACCATCGCGCCACGCTCGGACAGCGATCGAAACTCAGGATAATCGAGACGCTCTGTACGTATGTTACGATCCGGCAGTTCGCCGTCGCAGGGGAGTCACGGGGGATTCGGTGATGTTCGACCTGGTCATACGCAATGCGAGCCTGATCGACGGGACGGGTGCCGCCGCGCGCCCGGCCGATGTCGGCATCACCGGCGACCGCATCACGGCGGTCGGGACCATCGCTGCCGATGTCGTCGCCGAACGCACCATCGACGCCGGCGGCCGAGTGGTGTGCCCAGGGTTCGTCGACATCCACACCCACTCCGACCTGACCCTCGTCGAGGACGGCACCGGCGAGAGCAAGCTCCGCCAGGGCGTCACCACCGAGGTCGTCGGCAACTGCTCGTTCTCGGCGTTCCCGATCGAGCCGGAGCGGCTCGAACTGCACGCCGACCACCTCGCCCGCGCCACCGCCCCGATCACGCCGTGGTGGACCGACTTCGACGGGTACGCCGACGCACTGCACGAGCGCGGCCTCACCATCAACGTCGCCCCGCTCGCCGGCCACGGCACGCTGCGCGTCGCCGCGATGGGTGTCGACGAGCGGGCGCCCACTCCCGCCGAGATGCAACGGATGGTGCACGACCTCGACCACGCGCTCGAACAGGGGGCGTTCGGCATGAGCACCGGGCTCACCCACGTGCCGAGCTCGTACGGCGACTTCGACGAGGTCGTCGCGCTCGCCGAGGTCCTCGCCGCCCGCGGCGCCCTCTACGCCACGCACTCGCGGGCGATCGCCCCCGACGAGCGCGCGGCAGTCGCCGAGGCGATCGACGTCGGGCGGCGCACCGGTGTCACCGTCGAGTTCAGCCACCTCGCGATCAACCGCCCCGAACGCTGGGGCACCGGCGACGAACTGCTGGCGATGTTCGACGCCGCACGCGCCGAGGGCATCGACATCTTCTTCGACGTCTACCCGTACGACGCGTCGTCGTCCTCGCTCACCCAGTACCTGCCGCCGTGGGTGCAGGCGGGCGGCACCGAGGCGATGATCGCCCGGCTCGCGATCCCGGCCGAGCGTGAGCGCGCGCTCGCCGACATGACCGAGGGCTGGTTCGGTGGCATCCCATGGCTCTGGGACCGGTTCGTGGTGAGCAGCTCGCCCGACGGCTACGGGGTCACCAGCACGCTCGCCGAGCTGTCGGAACGCGAAGGGATCGAGCCGTACGAGCTGACGCTGCAGCTCTGCGAGCGCTACGGCAACGAGCTGCAGGTGGTGCTCTTCTACCGCAGCGACGAGGACGTCGCCCGGTTCCTGCGGCACCCGCTCGCCGTGGTCGGATCCGACGGCAACGCGATCGCGCTCGAGCAGCCCACCGCGTGCCCGCATCCCCGCAACTTCGGGACGTTCCCGCGCGTGCTCGGCGTGTATGCGCGCGAGCGCGGCGTGCTCGAGCTGCCCGACGCCGTCCGGAAGATGACCGCCGAGCCCGCCCGGCGCCTCGGGTTGACCGATCGCGGCACCATCGCGGTCGGCGCCGTGGCCGACATCGTCGTGTTCGACCCCGAGACCGTGCTCGACCACGCCGGCTTCGGGGAGTCCCCCAGCGCGCCGACCGGCATCGACGTCGTGATCGTGGGCGGCACCGTGGTGCTCGACCACGGTGCGATCAGCACCGACCGTCCCGGCCGCGTGCTGCGGCGGACCTGAACCGGATCGGGGAGTACATCCATGCGCGTCGCTGCACTCGGCTTCCACCACGAGTCGAACACGTTCGCGCCGGTGGCAGCGAGCCTCGAACGCTTCCTGCGCGCCGGCCCGGTGGAGGGCGACGAGTTGCTCGCCCAGTACGCCAGCTCGCAGGCGACGCTCGCCGGCTTCATCGAGGCTGCCGACGCGGATCCGGACGTCGAACTGGTGCCGCTCGTGTACTTCGACCTGCAACCGATGGGGACGATCACCGCCGAGGCGTTCGACACGCTCGTCGGCCGGATGCTCGACCAGCTCGCCGAACGCGGCCCATGGGACGCGGTGCTCCTCGCACTGCACGGAGCTGCCGTCTCGGAGGTGCATCGCGACGTCGACGGCGAGATCATCGAACGGGTGCGCCGGCTCGTCGGCGACGACGTGCTGATCGGCGTCACCTTCGACATGCACGCGAACGTGTCGCCGCGGATGATCGCGATCCCGGACGTGGCCAACACCTACATGACCAACCCGCACCTCGACCCTCGACTGCGGGGACGGCAGTCGGCCGAGCTCACCTTCCGCGCCGTGCGCGGTGAGGTCGAACCCGTCGCCGCCGTCGAGGCGCCGCCGCTGATCGTCAACATCCTGCGGCAGGGCACCAGTGATTCGCCGATGCGCGAGTTGGTGGCGCTCGCCGCCGAGGCCGAGTCGCGTCCCGGCGTGCTGTCGGTGAGCGTCGCGGAGGGGTTCCCGTACGCCGACGTCGAGGAGATGGGGATGGCGTTCGTCGCGGTCACCGACGGTGACGCCGAGTTGGCCACGTCGATCGCCCGCGAGCTCGCGCACGCGGCCTGGGCGGTGCGCGCCGAGTTGCAGGGCGATGGCGTACCGATCGACGAGGCCCTCGCGGCCGCGGCCTCCGCGAATGCCCACCCGGTCGTGCTGCTCGACGTGGGCGACAACGTGGGCGGCGGGAGCCCGGCCGACTCGACGCACGTGCTCGCCGCAGCCCAACGGCTCGGTGTCGGCGGCCTCTTCCACTCGCTCTGCGACCCCGAGTCGGTGCAGACCTGCGTCGCTGCCGGCGTGGGGGCCACGGTGGAGATCGCCGTCGGTGGGAAGACCGACGACCTTCACGGCGACCCCGTGTCGGTGCGCGGCGAGATCCGTCACCTCGACGACGGGACGTTCGAGGAAACGGGGCCCACGCACGGCGGCAAGCGCTTCTTCGACGTCGGGCCACGCGCGGTGCTGCACACCGACGACGACCACACGATCCTGTTGACGACGCTCCCGATGGGCAACACCAGCCGCCAGGAGCTCGTGAGCGCCGGGATCGACCCGACGCGCCAGCCGATCATCGTGGCCAAGGGCGTCCAGTCACCGCGCGGCGCGTTCGAACCGATCGCCGCCGCGATGATCCAGCTCAACTCGCCCGGGTGCACGAGCGCCGACGTCACCTGCCTCGAGTACCGCTACCGACGCCGACCGATGTACCCGTACGAGGCCGACGCAACGTACTGAGGCCGCTCCGGCGCGCGAGCGTCAGAACAGCGTGTCGGCGACGTCGAGCACGTGGTACTCGTCGTCGACGATCGGGATCGCCCGCCACTTGTCGAAGGTGGTGCACGGGTGCGAGATGCCGAACCCGACGAGGTCGCCGACCGCGAGCGGGTCGGTGGGGTCGACGTCGAGGTAGGCGTGCTGGTCGTGGACCTGCACGACGCGGCGCGGCATGGCCGCCTCGATCTCGGTACGTCCGCGGCGACGGACCTTCTTCACGAGCGGCAGCAAGCCGTCGGTGGAGGCGTCGCGCTTGCCGATGCCGACCACCGCACGAGTCGGTTCGGGCCGCGAGAGCACCACGCCCCACACCTCGAGCGCCGGCTCGAGGTGTTCGTCGTGACCGGTGCGCGGCGTCTCGCCCATCGGTGACGCCTCGTGGAGCGCGCCGTCGTCGTGGGTGATGTAGCAGCCGGAACGGATCACGATGCGGTGCGGGGTGTCGAGTCGGGCACGCCGGAAACGGTCCACCACGTGATCGAAGTACGCACTGCCACCGGCGGTCAGGATCACCTCGGGGGTCGGCTGGAACCACCCTTCGGCTGCGACGCCCTCGGCGAGCGCCACGATCCGGTCGAGGAACTCGTCGACCACCTCGCCGGCCGTGCGGTCACCGACCGCGCCGAGGATCCCGTCGAATCCGGACACACCCGTGACGGCGAGGTGTGGCGAGCGGTGGGCCGCCTCAGCGACGGCCATGCCATCGGCGACGGTGCGGGCGCCGGTCCGGCCGCCGGGAATGCCGAGCTCGACGAACACCGGGAGCGGGCGCTCGGCACCGAGCCGACGGAGCGTGGCGTCGATGATCTCGACGCCGGCGATCGAGTCGACGTAGCAGTACACCTCGAAGCCCTCGGCGATCGACTCGGCGAGCCACTCGATCTCACCCGGCACGACCACCTCGTTGGCGATCAGCACCCGGCCCACTCCTGCCTCGCGCATGGTCTTGGCCTGCCACGTGGTGGCGGCGGTGATCGCCCAGGCGCCGTCGCGGAGCTGCCGGCGGAACAGGGCGGGCGCCATCGTGGTCTTGCCGTGCGGAGCCAGCGAGACGCCGTTGCGTTCGCAGAACGCCCGCATCGTCGCACCGTTGTGCGCAATGGCCGACTCGAACATCACGGCCACGGGGTACGTCACGTCGTCGTCGAAGATGCTCCAGCCCGTGCGCTGCGGGAAGCGCAGGGGGAAGCCCTTGGGTGCGTGGGTGCTGCTGGGGTCGTTCACGTCGACACTCACTGGTGCACCATCCTGTCATTGAGTGGTCGTGATCGACTTCGCACCGATGGCGCACCCGTGAGCCTTCGGCGCCGTGTCGATGATTCGCTCGCTCCGCTCGCTCATTCGAATCCGATCGTCCCATCGTGGTCGGCGCGGACCACCGCGCGCTCGACCGAGCGGAACGGGATGATGGTCATCGAGGTCTGCCGCCGGGCGCCGCCGTCGAGCCAGTGGGCCTGGCCGCGGTCGATCGCCGAGGCGAGACCGTCTCCGGGCCATGAACCGGCCGGTTCGAGGGCGACGATCGACGTGCGGCCGTAGAACGGGAAGCCGGTGCTCCCGAGCTCACGCCACAGCCACATGTGGGGGAAGGCATCGAGGTCCCACACGAGCGCCACGCCGACGTGTGCTCGCCGCAGCGCCGCCCAACCCGCCGGCCGGTCGGGGAGGTAGTGCACGCTCTCCAGTGGCCGGTCGGCAGGCACCGTCGCGAGCCCGTTCGGCCACGTCGCCGTGGCGGCGGGGTCGGCGGCGTCGAGCACGGTGCCGGCCGGGAGGTCGATCCGGTCGCCCGGCGACACCTCGAACGCCGGGTGCTCGCTCCACACGAACGGTCGGCGATCGGCGGCGACGTTCTCGATCGTCGTGACGACCCGGAGGCGAACCGGGTCGTCGACGATCTCGACGCGACGTTCGACCACGAACGGCAGTCGGGTCCCGGCGCGCATCGTGACCGCCGACGACGACACGTCGACGAGATCGACGTGCGTGCGGGACCACTCGCCGTGGAAGGGGAGCGGGACGCCGTCGACGGTGCACGCCGCGCCGGCGTTCGGCACCAGCAGCTGCCAACCGCCCTGGTACTCGGACAGCCAGTCGAGCTTGGCGTCACCGTACGAACGGCTCCGCGACACGGCGACCGGTGCCTCCCAGCCGCCGTACGCGAGCAGCGGTTCGCCGTCGAACTCGATCTGGCAGATCTCGCCGCCGAGCGACTCGTCGATCGTCACGATCGTGTCGGTTGTCGACAGCGTGATCATCGAGATGCGCTGTTGCGATCGTGCGAGTTCGGCCTGCGGGTGGCATCCATCGGTTCCTACATCGTCGTCGGCCCCGCCCCAGGGGTCAAGGTGCGCTGGACGGCGAACGATGAACGATGAACGGTTGATCGTCAGAGTGCGCGCCAGGTCAGCGTGGCCTGGGCGAGGCCGAAGTTCTCGTAGAACTCGTAGGTGATCCTCCGGGGCCCGGCGGCGACCCGGACGTCGGCGGTCGATGTGCCGTAGGCACGGTCGCTCCAGAAGTCGATCACGCGGACGCCGTCGACGTAGATGCGGACGCCGTCGTCGGAACCTGCGGTGAACCGGTACGTGCCGGTCGTCGGGAAGTTGACGACGCGCTCCCAGCGGACCGAGAACTCGTCGCTCCGGACCCGTGCATCCGGGCTGCCCTGGCCCCAATCGAAGTCGATGGTCGCATCGTTCCGGCACAGCACCGGGCTCCCGGACAGACTCCGGTTCGAGTAGTACGCCCCGACCCACGTCTGGGTGGTGGGATCGCCGCACGCCGTTCGATCGACGAGGTTCCACTCGAGCTCGACCCGCGAGACACCGGGCCCCTGGTAGTACTCGACGACGATGGTGTGGAAGCCCTCGGTCAGGGTCGCCTGACCGGATCCGTCCTGAGCGGTGAACGGCTGCGTGATCCAGTCGTCGATCACCAACGCGCCGTTCACGTAGACGCGCATGCCGTCGTCGGAGCCCTTCACGAACTCCCACGTGCCAGCGGTGAACCATTGGCGGCGCGTCCACCGCGCCGAGAAGTTGGTCGCCGGGATCGAGCCGCCGGGGGATCGTCCGTTCCAGTTGAACGAGACCGCGGGGTCGTCACGGCACAGCGACGGCGAGCCCGTCAACGTCGTGTTGGCGTAGTACTCGCCTCGCCACCCGGACGGATTCAGGGGGCACCCGGCCGGGACGGATGCATCGGCGACGAACACGGTGTACGCGCGAGTCGCGGTGACACCCGAAGCGTCGCGCACGGTCACGGTGACGGCCACTGCGCCGCTCGGGGTCGGTGTGGTCGGCGTGCCCGAGATCGTGCCGGCGGCGTTGATCGACAGGCCGGCCGGGAGGCCGGTCGCGCTCCACGTGAAGGGCAACGTCCCGCCGGTCGTGGTGATCGTGGTGGCGGGGTACGCCCGCGTCGCCTGCCCAGCCGGCAGGGTGGCCGGGCCGGTGATCGTGGGAGGCCCGGTGACCGTGAGTGAATAGGTCCGTGAAGCTGAAACGCCGAGCGCGTCGACGACGGTCACGGCGACCGGGAACGTCCCGGTGGTCGTCGGCGTCCCCGACAGCACCCCGCCGCTCGACAAGGTCACTCCCGTCGGCAAGCCGGTGGCGCTCCACGAGTAGGGCCCCACCCCGCCGGCGGCGACGAAGGTCGTCGTCAGCGATGCGGATGTCTGCGCGGCCGCGAGCCCACTCGGCTCCGAGACGAACGGGGTCGTCGATCCGAGGCAGGGGATCGAATGCGTGAACGGGGCGATCTTCGAACCCCACGGACGGAAGTCGAGGGTCTTGGCGACCACGTCGCCGATCTGGTTGACGTTCCTCATCGTGACCGCTGCGTTCGGTGCGAGCAGCGAACCGACGAACGGATCGGTGATCGTGATCGACATCGCGTTCGGGAAGTTCCACAGGATCGCGGAAGGACTGTTCGGATCGCTGAGGAGCAGGTTCCAGTATCGGACCGGCATCGTCAGGTCACCACCGTCCGACACGTTGATGACGAGCGGCGTCGTCGAACTCGGCATGATCTTGGCGTCGACGTTCCGCATTCGGTCGATCTCTGCCATCGTCAGGTTCCAGATGTTCACGCGGTCCGGGTCGAGCAACACGGTGTGGTTGCCGAACTGTTCCCACACCTGCGGGATCCCGACCGCCGAGCACGTCGCGGCGTCGAGTTTGCCGAGCCGCTCCGAGTTCGCCCGCAGGGTGCTGAACGCGCCCTCGAAGTCGAACGCCTTGGGGACGACGGCGTCGGTCGCCGGTAGCGCCGTCTGCTTGTCCTCGGACAGCACACGCGGCGGGGACCAATCATCCTTCACGCCTGCCGGAACGAGGTGGAGTTCGTTGCCGAACGCGAGGAGGGACTGGTCATCGGCGCTCCCGACGGCCATCCATCCGTTGTCGACGGTGAGCTCGCTGCCACCGCCGGATCTGGCGAGGTCGACACGCCCACCGACGAGGAGCCCGAGCGGCTGGCCATCGGTGTGCGCCACGAGCCTGCTGGGGCTCTTGGTCGCGATGCGTTGGAAGTTGTACGTGGTCAGGTCGCCGCCGATCGCTGCTGCACCCTCGATGTCCCAGGTGCCGAGCACGGCCTCGCCGAGCGACATGATCTGGAACCCCGCCATCGCCTCGAGTGGCGGCGCGCCCGTGGTCGACCCGGCGACGGTCATCGGGAAGGTCCGCTGAGCGGTCGCACCGCCTGCGTCGGTCGCCGTCACGACCACCGAGTAGGAACCGGCTGCGGTCGGGGTACCACTGATGGCGCCGGTGCGCGAGATGGCCAGGCCGGCGGGTAGCCCGGTCGCGGAGTAGCTGTACGGCGCCAACCCCCCTGTGGCTGTCACCGTGGTCGTCGCCCACGCCGCGCCTGCCGTCCCGTTCGGGAGGCCTCGCGGCGAGCCGATCGCGAGCGCCGACCGGATTGTGAGCGAGTACGACTGTGACGCTGTCGCGTAGATGGAGTCGGTCACCGTGACCACCACGGTCGCGGTGCCGGCAGACGTCGGCGTACCGCTCACCACGCCCGCCCGGCTCATGGTCATCCCGCTGGGTAGGCCGACGACCTGGAACGAGTAGGGCGGCGTTCCGCCAGTGGCGGTCACCGAGGTGGAGGGGTACGCCACGCCGACCTGCGCGGCACCGAGCGACGCTGGAGCTGCGATCGCCACGCGGGGATTGACGACGAGATCGCGTCGTGTCGTCGTGGCGAGTCCCGTCGCATCGACGACGGTGATCGTGACGCCGAACGTGCCGGACACGGTCGGCGTTCCGGTGAGGAGGCCGCCCGATGTCATCGTCAAGCCGGCCGGCAGCCCGGTTGCCTGCCATGCGTATGGTCCTGCGCCCTCATTCGCGATCATCGCGACCGGCGGGTAGACGGCAGCCACCTGAGCCGGCGCGAACATGCCCGGTTCGACGGTGATCGTCGGGATCGGCATACCGATGCGCAGCGGACCGACGCCCGGCGCGACCAGACGATCGGCGACGACGGCGCCGACTGCGATCGACGTACCGGGCTCGATCGTGACGGTGCCGCGGGGAGCGTGGAGAACGCCGCTCAGGATCGAGGGTCGGGTGCCACCGGCGACGCGGACGTCTCCGGTGCTCACCGAGAGCAGCATGTTGGGGTGGGCGCCCGTGGCCGGCGCGGACAACTCGACCCGGGCGGACGAGGCGACGGTGACGTCGCCGCCGACCACGTGGAGGAACACACCGGCCCCGGTGAGGCTGGCATCCGCTCGAACGTCGAGCCCCCCGCACAGCACGTATCGGCCGGGCGCAAGTGCGACGGCGCCGGTGACCACGACGGGTCGGGTGTGCACGACCGTGCTCGCGGCCGTCGGGCTCGTGCCGAAGACCGGATCGGTCGCGGCCGCGCACGAGGGAACCGGGGGCAGCGTGTCGGCGAATGGATCGCGCACGCTCGGTGTGAGTGCGGTCGTGCCGGTCAGTTCCAGCAGCGCTGTGTCTCCGATCAGCGCGCGAGGTCCACAGGCGTCGTCGATCAACGCGTCGCCGAGCACGACGACGCGTCCGAGTCCGAGTTCGAGCTCGGGACAGTCGGCAACGGCGTCACGATCGTCGCTGAGGAGCAGCAGTGGGGCGGCCATGCCGCCCGGCAGCGCGCCGAGCGGGACGTCGGGGCGAAGCGTCGCCGACAGCGAGATGGTGGTGGGTGACCGGTCGGCCGAACCGGTGATGGTCAGCTCCATCGACACGGCCGTCGCGTCGCACGCGGGCCCAGGGAGGCACACCGCCGTGGCCGATGCGACGTGCTCGCCGAGCGGCACGTCGACGCTGGTCCCTCCCTGACATGCGCGTCTCACGAGACGGCCGTCGTCGTGGGTCGCCCAGGTCACGTGCATCGGGTCGGCGGCATCGGCCGCGTCCGGGTCCTGCCGGTCGATCCAGCTGAACCGCACCACGAGTTCGCCCTGCTGCTCGCAGGTGGCCCAGTCGCTGGTCGACACGCCCAACCCGGGGACGTCGGCGAGGGTGGTCGGATCCGTTCCACCCGCCGCTTGCGCGTCGCGATAGAGGAAGGCTGCGATCAGGCCCGCGTCAGTTGCATCGCGCGAGATGTCGCTGGTCGAGTCGACGAGGTTGAGCGACGTCACCATGATCGCCACGGTGATCCCGGCCACGATGCCGCTGAGCACCAGCGAGATGACGAGCTCGACGAGCGTGAAGCCGCCGTCGCGACGCCGACTCTCGGAACAGGCACGGTCGCGCACGGTCATCGCAGCACACTCCAGGAGTGGACGCTCGTGCTCAGCACGGCGCCGTCGAGGTCCTGCTCGAAGCCGACGAACGCACGCACGACGACGTCGTCGGCGGCGCACGCACGTCCGCTCTCGACGCAGGCGCTGAACACGCCCGACACCTGAGCCTCGGGAAGACCGTCGGGACCGGTGATGGCTCCGCACGTGACGAGCGTTTCGACGCGGATGTCGACGGAGTTGGCACTCGTCTGGGTCGCCCGCTCGAGACCACACCCGGCAGTGCCGTTCGCGAGGTCGTCGATCAGCGTGGCGATCGCCTGCTCGACGGCACCGTCGGCGGCGTACTGGCGGTTGCGCACGCTCTCGAGCAGTGCCCGGTTGCCGACCTCGGACGTCACCATCGCAGTCAGGCCGGCGCCGATCATGCTGATCATGACGACGAAACCGATCGCGACGATCAGCGCTGCTCCGCGGTCGTCAGCGACGTGCTTCGCCTCGGGTGCGCTGCTCACGGCGACCTCACGATCACGTCCATCGGCCATTCGTGACCGGCGGGGCTGCGCACCGTGAAGGTCAGGCGCATCGTGTCGCCGAGCGCCGGGCACAGCGGCCGATCGGGGGTGGTGGCCGACGACCAGCGATCGGGGAGCGGCTGGTCGAGTCGGAAGTCGTCGCCGGGCACGCAGACGCGCACCTCTGCCTTCGCGGCTTCGGCGAGGTTGCGCAGCGTCGTGTCGGCCAACACGCTCTCGCGCTGCGCCCCGGCGGCGTTCGCCGCGGTGGCGAGCCCGGACACCAACGCCGTCACGGCGACGCTGATGATGACGACGGTGAGCACGAGCTCGATCAGCGTCTCACCGCGATCGTGCCTCGTGCTCACCGTCGTCATGGCTCGGCCGATCCACTCGGGCTCAGGAGCAGGCGAACGTCGGCGCTGCGCCGCTGCTGCCGGGCGTCAGGGTCAGCGTCCAGCTGCCACCCTGGCCGCTGAGGGTCGTCGCGGTGGCGGTGACATCGCTGGGCACGGTGAGCGCCCCGTCGGCGATCATCTCGGTGAAATCGTCCGCGTGGGCCGCGTTCTGGGCGAAGAAGACGATGGAGCCGGCCTTGGCGGCGTCGAGCGATGCGGTGCAGGCCGACTCCTCGCCCTGCTCGGTGAGCGATCCGACACCGACGACGACCACGGCCGACAGGATGCCGACGAGGACGATCGCGATGAGGATCTCCACCAGCGTGAAGCCGGTGTCACGGTGCGAGGCACCGCTGGGTGTGCGGTTGGGGGTCATGGTTGCTGTTCCTTTCGGGGTCCGATCGGGTACCGCGACGCGGATCCGATCGGTGGGCTGGGGTGCTCGGGGGAGCTCTGGTGCGGTGAGGTGATCACGGGTTCACCTGACCGAAGACGCTGTAGAGGGCGGCGACCTGGGCGACGGCGACGAAGCCGATCAACAGGCCGACGAGGACGATCACGGCCGGCTGGAACAGATCCGTCGCCCGCTTCATCGTGTAGGCGACCTCGCGCTCGAAGAATGCGGCCGCTTTCGAGAGTTGGACCGACAGGTTTCCGGTGCGCTCACCGACGCGGAGCATCTGCATGCCGGCCGTGGGGATCAGGTCGACGTCGGTGAGCGGGCGTGACAGGCCTTCGCCGCGCACGAGCGCCTCCCGGACGGTCGCCATGCGATCCTGGAACACGGTGTTGCTCGTGCTGTCTGCCGACATCTCGATGCCCTCGGGGAGGGGCACGCCGGCGGCGGACAGCGCGGCGAGCACGCGGCAGAAGCGCTCGACGCATACGAGGTGGTAGATCTTCCCGACTACTGGCGTGCGCATCGCGAGCCGGTCGCGCCGGCGCTTGCCGGCGCCGGTCGACCCGAACACGAGCGTCCAGGCAAGTGCTGCGGCCACGGCGCCCCCGAGCAGGAACGGCCAGGCCGAGCTGACGAACTGTGTCCAGTTCAGGAGGATGCGAGTGGGCAGCGGGAGGGTGGCGCCGAGCTTGTCGTACATCGCCGCGAACTTGGGCAGCACGAAGATCGACATCACGACCATCGCGACCGACGCGACGACGAGGACGAACGTGGGGTAGGTCAGCGCGCTCTTGACCTGGCGGCGAGCCTGCTGGTCGCGCTCCAGATAGACGGCGAGTTGCTCGAGCACCACGTCGAGCCGACCGGTGAACTCCGCGGAGCGGACCATCGCGCGGTACCAGCCGGGGAAGACACTGGGGTGGCGTGCGGTCGCGTCGGAGAAGCTGCCGCCGCGCATCACGGTCTCGCGCATGTCCGACGCAACGGTGCGCATGCGGTCGGATGTGCTCTCGGAGCCGACCACCTCGAGCGCCTCGAGCACCGGGATGCCGGCTTCGAGGAACGACGCGAGCTGCCGGGAGAACACGATCAGGACGGCGGCCGGGACCCGTCCGGTGCGAGCGCGCTCGGCACCGGTCGCCTTGTGGGCGTCCGCCGACACCGTGGTGCCAGCCCGTCGCTTGGTCAGGGTCGGGAGCGCACGCCGGCGCACTGCTGCGTCCGTTGGATCTGCATCGATGCTGCCCGGCGTCGGCGCCACGCCATCTGCGACCGGTACCGACGGCGGGGCCGGCTGCGGGGCGCGCTCCAGCCGGGGGAGGCGTGCTGCATCGTCGTTCTCGCCATCGAGTGGCGTGAGCGACGCCAGCGCCGGGCGTCGTTCGATCGTCGTCATCGGGGTGTGTGGGCGGTGCTCGCGGGAGTGCCGTCGGGCGGGATCGTCCGGCGATCAGCACGGTGCGCACGGAATTCGGACCCGCTCGACCGCCACCGCCCACTTGCGCATTCCGCGATCGGCCGGACCGTCGGGCGCGTGAAGTTCAATCGCCGTCAAGACTTGCCGACTGCCGGATCAGGAACGGCGACCGTCGAGGTGCAGGTTGCCGAGGTCACGGCGATGATCGCCGCCGGCGAGCGCGCCCGTCTCGGTGACGTGCTCGTCGCCGAGAACCTGATCACGCCGGAGCAGGTTGCTGCGGCCCTCAACCTGCAGCAGGCATCGGGTCGCCAACTCGGGTCGATCCTGGTCGACCAGGGCGTGATCGACCCACGCGTGCTGACCCGGGCGCTCGCCGCCCAGCTCGGACTCCCCACGATCGACCTCCGCCGCGAGCGGCCCACGGAGGACGCGATCGCGATCGTCGACGAAGCGACGGCCCGGCGCTATCAGATCGTGCCGATGCGAATCCTCGACGACGTGCTCGATGTCGCGATCGCCGATGGCTCCGACCCCGAGGTGCGCGCGGCGCTCGAAACCCTCCCGGTGCGCGCGGTCAACCTCTATCTCGCCCCGGCCGGAGATGTCCGGTTCGCTCTCGACACCCACTACCGCGTGCTGTCGTCGGTCGACGACAGCGTGCGCCAGATCTGGGCCGACGCATCCCCTGCGGAACAGGACGATGCGCCGACCAACGTCGGCGATGCCCCGATCATCCAGCTCGTGAACAAGCTCGTCGCCCAGGCGATGCGTGACCGCGCGTCCGACGTCCACATCGAGCCGACGGAGGGGCGACTGCGGATCCGGTACCGGATCGACGGCGCGCTCCGCGAGGTGCTCAGCCTCCCCGTGTCGGTCGGCCCGGAGCTGGTGAGCCGCATCAAGATCATGGCCGAGATGGACATCGTCGAGCGCCGCCGCCCGCAGGACGGTCAGTTCCAGATGCAGGTCGACGGCGTCGGACTCGACGTCCGGGTTGCCACCGCTGCGACCATCTGGGGCGAGACGGCCGTGCTCCGGCTCCTCGACAAGTCCCGGTCGATGAAGCGTCTGTCCGAGCTCGGGATGCCCGACGAGACCTACGACCGATACGTCTCCATCGTTCACAAGCCTTACGGGATGTTGGTGTGCAGCGGCCCGACGGGCTCCGGCAAGACCACCACGCTGTACGCGACGCTCGCCGAGATCAGCCGGTCCGAGCTGAACGTCATGACCATCGAGGACCCGGTCGAGTACGTGTTCCCGGCCGTCAACCAGATGCAGATCAACCTGCAGGCCGATGTCACGTTCGCGAGTGGTCTCAAGTCGATCCTGCGGCAGGACCCTGACGTGATCCTCGTCGGTGAGATCCGCGACCACGAGACGGCCACGATCGCCGTGCAGTCGGCACTCACAGGACACCTCGTGATGTCGTCGTTGCACGCGACCGACGCCAGCGCGGCGCTGTACCGACTGGTCGACATGGGCATCGAACCGTTCGTGGTCGCCTCGTCGCTCGTCGGCGTCGTCGGTCAGCGGCTGGTACGGCGGGTGTGCGAGGCGTGTGCGATGCCGTACACCCCCACCGACGCCGAGCTCACCTGGTACGCCCACCTCGGCGGTCGGGAGAAGCACGACTTCATCCGTGGCGCCGGCTGCAACTTCTGCCTCGACACCGGGTTCCGCGAGCGCGTCGGTGTCTACGAGGTGCTCGAGGTCTCCGAGGAGGTCGGCAAGGTCCTGATGCAGGGCGGCGGTCAGCGCGAGCTGCGTGAGGTCGCATCGGGCCAGGGGATGCGCACGATGGGGCACGAAGCGATGACGCTCGTCGCCAACGACATCACGACCATCGACGAAGTGATCCGCAACGTCTACCTCGCGTGACGGACGGTGTCAGGTCGGGGCCGGCACGAGGTGCACATCGGCACGCCGGCGCGCCGCTCACCGGGGCGCGGTCGACCAGCGATTGCGACCCGACCGCTTGGCCGCGTACAGGGCACGGTCGGCGGCGTCGAGGAAGGTGCGGGTGTCGACAGGCGTCGCGAACAGCTCGGTGGAGGCAACGCCGACCGACACGGTCTGCGTGATCTTGGTGCCGTCGTCGAGATCGATCGCCAGCTCGCGCATGGCCGTCACCAGGCGCTCGGCGACGACGGCGGCTTGCTGCTCGCCGACCGACGGCAGCACGACGACGAACTCGTCGCCGCCGTACCGGCCGACGAGGTCGCCGTGCCGCAGGTGTGCAGCGATACGACCTGCCACGGCGGTGAGAGCGGCGTCGCCCGCGCGGTGACCGTGGGTGTCGTTGACCTGCTTGAAGTGGTCGACGTCGACGAACAGCACACCGAACGGCCAACCGAAGCGCGCCCAGCGCTCGATGTGCTCGTCGAGCGCTACGTCGAGTGAGCGCCGACTGAGCTGTCGCGTGAGCGAGTCGAGACGGTGCTCCTCCTCGATCAGCGTGGCGTTCGACTCGGCGTCGTGGAACTGTCGCCGAAGCTCGTCGGTTGCGGCCTGGGCGCTGATCATGCGTTCCATGATCATCTCGGCGGCCATCTCGGCGAGCCGATCGGTGGGCGGCACGGTGGCCTGCAGCAGCGACGCGAGCTGGGGGAGTGCCTCACCGATCGCGTCGAGGGCGCGGTTGAGCGCGTCGGTGTCGATGCCGATGACCGCTGCGCGCTCGCGGACGAGACTCATGACGTCGGCGTTGCCGGCGAGGGCGTCGGCGATCAGACCACTGAGCGCGACGATCGAGTCGAGCAGCCGGTCGGTGGCCACCTCGCCATGGCTGTTGCGGACTGCATCGACGATCGGCGTCGGAAGATTCCACGACGAGAGCAGTTCGGCGCCTGCAGTGGCGTGGTCGACGCCGAGCGCCGCCAGCTCCAACTCGATCAGGTGATCGTGGTCGGCACCGTCGGCGCAGGCGTACGCCGTCGGCTCGAGCCGGGCGATCACGAGGATGCCGATGTCCTGCACGAGCGCTCCGAGGAAGGCATCCGGGGGCGACACGCCACGGCAGTGCGTGGCGAGCGCCTGGGCGGCGACTGCGGCATGGACGCTGCGACTCCACTGCGAGCGGAACACCGTCGACGTCGACCGCGACGCTTCGCTGTCGCTGAGCAGCGTGAGGCTGAGCGCAGCGGTGAGTACGGCATCGAGTCCGAGCAGCGTCACCGCCTGCTGGAGCGTGTCGATGTGGCGCCGGCGCGCGTACAGCGGTGAGTTGGCGAGCCGGAGGAGCTTGGCGGTCAGCGCAGGGTCGACGCGGAGGATGTCGACGACCTTCGTCAACGACAGATCCGGGTCATCGGCGATCTCGATCAGCCGGGCCGCGACGGCAGGCGGTGACGGAAGGTTGGTCGCGCTCCTGATGCGGGCGCCGAGATCGTCGTCGATGGGTGTGGCAGGCGTGAGGGTGCGCATCCCTGTCCAGGTGGTGTGGGTGGGTGTGGGTTCGGCACTGCGCGGCGCTGGCAACGACGGCAGATCGGTGGAGACCGTCCGGAACTCGAATGTTGAATCCAGGAGGAAGGCCGTCAAGACACCGTCAGCGCCGGAGCACCCGAACAACGCACAGCGGGTTTGCCCGACAGTGGGGCCGAGCTGGTACACACGCGCCGGTGGCGATCCTGCTCTCCCTCGTCTCGGCACTCATGTTCGGGGTGTCGGACTACGTCGGAGGCCGTGCCAGCCGCCGCGTCCCGCCGGTTGCGATCGCATGCTTCGCCGAGGTGATCATGCTGCCGATCGCCCTGATCGCGATCCCGCTCGTCGAGGACAACGGGCCCACCGACAGCGCGATCGGCTGGGGTCTCGTGGCAGGGTTCGCCGGAGGCGTCGGGGTGGTCGGTCTGTATGTCGCGCTGGCGCGCGGCAACATGACAGTGGTCGCCCCGGTCACGGCTGTCGTTGCGGCCGCCGTACCGGTGATCGTCGGCATCGCGCTCGGCGAGCGGCCCGGCGTGTTGGCCCTCATCGGTATCGCGGCCGCCCTGATCGCCGTCGGCCTCATCGGTGGCGCTGCCGACCTGTTGCGGACGTCGGCCGTCCGGCAGCCGATCGATCCACGCACCGTCGCCCTCGCGGTCGCCGTCGGCATCACGTTCGGGACGCTGTTCGTGGCCTTCGCTCGGCCCGGCGACGATGCCGGACTGTGGCCACTGCTGTTCGCCCGCGTCAGCGGGGTGCCGACGCTCGTCATCGCGTTCTCGATCCACCGTCGTTCGACCGGCCAACGAATGTCGCGTGCCGTGAGGCGTGCCGTGATCGCCCCCGGCGTCGCCATCGCACTGTTGCTGACGGCGTCGAACGTCACCTACCTCTTGGCGGCGAACGCCGGGCTGCTGTCGGTGGTCGCGGTCGTGGTGTCGATGTACCCGGCGAGCACGGTGGCGCTCGCCACGTTCTTCGATGGCGAGCGGGCTTCGCGCTCGCAGTTCGCCGGCATGCTCCTCGCTGCGAGCGCGCTCGTGCTCATCACGACGGGTTGACGTCTCCGGGGCGATCGGCGATCGCTTCGGACTGCCGGGCGGCCGCAGCGAAGATCCCCTTGCTCATGAGCGACGGCTCGGCCGCGCGCCGGGCGCGGTACACGAGCGCCCGGCCGCGGTGGATGGCGGCGTCGTCGGGTGCGGCCCATCCGGCGAGGTCGGCCAGGTGTCCGGCCAGACGGAAGTCGTGATCGGCAGCGGCCTGTTCGGCGCGAGCGAGCAACGCGGCTGGGCCTCCGGACAGCTCGGCCAGCACCGATGCCAGCTGAGCGTCGGGGGCGGGCTTCAGCCGGCTGGCGGCGCCGTCCCACCATCCGCCGAACAGCCGCCACACGTTGCGCACCACGAACTCGGGCTCGTCGTAGAGCGGGCGAAGGTACGGCAACGCGAGCGTGTCGTCCGGAACCCGGACCGTGTGGACGATCTCGTCGAGGGTCGCGTCGGCGTTCATCATCTCGAGCACATCGGCGACGAGTTGCTCGAGGGTGTCGGCGATGGTCGTGAGCACGGTGACGATGCGTTCGCGTCCGGGGATCGGGAGGCCGTGCGCCGGGACGAGCAGCTCAGGTCCGCACGCGGCCATCGCCCGGAGTGCTGCCGCCCATTCGATGGGATAGCGCTGCACCTTCTGGGGGTTGCCGGCGTTCGGGAAGTTCCAGATGAGGAAGTCGCCGGCGATCACGGTGCGACGGTCGGGCAACCATGCCCAGAGGTGGTCGTCGGTCTCACCGCGAGCGTGGCGCAACTCGATCGTGTCATCGCCCACCTGCAGCACGTGCTCGGTCGCGAACTCGATGTCGGGCCGCAGCACGTCGGGTGGGAGAAAGCGTCGCCACCGAGCCGGGTCGACCCCAGGGGCGCCGACGGCGGCGTCGCCCTCACCGGTGCCGAGCGACAATCGTCGGTCGGCGCGGATCCCGCCGAACTGGCGGGCGTTGACCGCGACGTTCCATCCGTTGGTCGACTCGTAGCGGTCGAGCCGTCGCGCGACGTTCTCGTGACCGACGACGATCGGTGGCCCGAACGCCGCCGCGAAGGCGCCGCTGCCACCCACGTGGTCGGCGTGCCCGTGGGTGTAGACGAGGTGACCCACCGGTGAGGTCGACCATGCTCGAACCGCGTCGACCACTGCGGCTCCGGTTGCGACGCCGGATGCGTCGAAGGCCACGAGTCGGTCCCCGGCGTCGAGCACGACGCAATGGCTGAAGCTCTCGACGATCGCGAGCCCGTCGGCCAGTTCGGACAGCTCGTTCGTCACCCGATTGACCGGTTCGTCGATGATGCGGTCGTCGATGATCCGGGCGGCCAGGTCGAGCAGGTTCCCCACGCCGCCGACCCTAGTGATCACCCCTCGTGTGGCCGCCGTCCAGGCCGGGCCGACGGAGGCGATTGTCACATTCCGTGGTCGATACGGTCGAACTCGTGGTCGACGACCACGCTGCTCGGTCGGTCTTGACGGTTTCCTTCCGGATCAGCACGGAATTCCACTCCCCGTGACGTCCCGCGATGCGTACCGTTGGGCACATGACGCAGCGAGGCAGGGTCGGTCGGGGACGGGTGTGGCGCGCGGTCGCGGGCGTCGCTGCTGCGGCCTCCATGTCGGTCGCCGGTGCGCAGGGTGTGTGGGCCGGTGCGCCGGTCGTCGACACCGGAACGCCGCCGGTCGCCTCGGCCCCCGAGGCCGACACCGCGGCACCGCCCGTGGTCGAGTCGAGCGCTCCCACAACGCCTCCCGTCGACGAGCCGATCGTGGCCGTGGGCCTGCCCCCGGTCCCGCCGACGACGATGATCGTGGCGGTTGGCCTGCCGCCCGTGCCCCTGACGCATCCCATGCCGAACCCCGATACCGACGCCGCCGTCGATGCGCCGGAGTTCGTCGGCGCGGTCTCCGGGGCGCTCGTGGGTGCGGCGCTCGCCGATTGGCGCAACGCCTGACGGACCGGGCTGTGCTCGGCCGGGCTGTGCTCGAACGAGTCGCTCAGCGATCGCCGATGGCGACGTACTGACGCTCGTCGGGTCCGGCGTACCACTGGCGCGGGCGTGAGATCTTCTGGTCCTTGTCGGTCAGCAGTTCCTGCCAGTGCGCCAGCCAGCCGGCCGTCCGTGGGATCGCGAACAGCACCGTGAACATGTCGACCGGGAACCCCATCGCCTGGTAGATCAGACCCGAGTAGAAGTCGACGTTGGGGTACAGCTTGCGGTCGATGAAGTACGAGTCGCTGAGCGCGGCCTCTTCGAGCTTGAGGGCGATGTCGAGCAGCGGGTTCTTGCCGGTGACCTCGAAGACGTCGTAGGCGGCCTTCTTGATGATCGTCGCCCGCGGGTCGTAGTTCTTGTAGACGCGGTGCCCGAAGCCCATCAGCCGGCTGCCCTTGCCGCTCTTGACCTCGTCGATGAACGCCGGCACGTTCTCGATCGAGCCGATCTCGGTGAGCATCCGCACGACCGCCTCGTTGGCGCCGCCGTGCAGCGGGCCGTACAGCGCCGACGCCGCGGCGGCGGCCGACGAGTACGGGTCGGCCTGGCTCGACCCGACGATGCGCATGGCGGTCGTGCCGCAGTTCTGCTCGTGGTCGGCGTGGAGGATGATCATCACGTCCATCGCCCGCTCCAGCCGAGGGTCGACCTCGTAGCCGCTCACCTTCCACATCATGTTGAGGAAGTTGGCCGGGAACGACAGCTCGTTCTGCGGGTACACGAACGGGAGGCCGACGGAGAACCGGTACGCCATCGCTGCCAGCGTCGGGGTCTTCGCGATCAGCCGCATGATCTGCTTGTCGCGGCTCTCCTTGGAGTGGATGTCCTTGGCGTCGTTGTAGAACGTGCCGAGCGCCGCGAGCGAGCTGACGAACATGCCCATCGGGTGCGCGTCGTAGTGGAAGCCGTCGACGAAGCGCTTGCGCATGTTCTCGTGGATGAACGTGTGGTGCGTCACGTCGTGACGCCACTGGTCGAGCTGGGTCTGGTCGGGCAGTTCACCGTTGAGGAGCAGGTACGCCACCTCGAGGTAGGTGCTGTGCTCGGCGAGCTGCTCGATCGGGTAGCCCCGGTAGCGCAGCACGCCGTTGTCGCCGTCGAGATAGGTGATCGATGACTTGCACGCTGCGGTCTGCATGTATGCCGGGTCGTAGACGAACAGGCTCGGATCGAGCTCGCGGATGGCCGACGCGGGGAAGACACCGTCGGTGATCGGGACCGTGACCGTTTTCCCGGTGCGGTCATCGGTGATGGTGATGGTGTCGGCCACGTTGCTTCCTTCGGGTCGATCGATGAGTGAATTCAGCGGGGCTTGCTCCCCGGCGGGTCAATGTAACCGCCGCCCCACCGTGGCCCCCAACGAAGCGTTCCCGGTGGCGATCCGATCCGCGCTCGATCGATGATCGTCAACCGTGCTGAGGGTGTCGCGGCTCGGTCAGAGTGGCGTGTTGCCGTGTTTGCGCCGCGGGATCGACTCGCGCTTGTTGTCGAGCATGTCGAGTGCAGCGGCGATCTCGCGCCGGGTCTCGGACGGCTCGATGACGGCGTCGACATACCCGCGCTCGGCGGCGACGTACGGGTTGAGGAGCCGCTCGGTGTAGTCGACCTCGAACGCTCGACGTTCCTCGTCGGTGGCTCGCCGCTGGAGGATCGCAGCGGCCTGCCCCGCTCCCATCACCGCGAGCTCGGCCCACGGCCAGGCGAGACAGACATCGTTGCCCATCGTCTTGGAGTCCATCACGATGTACGCACCGCCATAGCTCTTGCGCAGGATCACGCAGACGCGCGGAACCGTGGCGCGCCCGTACGCGTAGACGAGTTGGGCGCCGTGGCGGATCATGCCGCGCCATTCGAGGTCTTTGCCGGGGTAGAAGCCGGGCGTGTCGACAAGGGTGATGATCGGCAGGTTGAACGCATCGCAGAACGCGACGAAGCGCGCGGCTTTCTGGGATGCGGGGATGTCGAGGGTGCCGGCCAGGTTCATCGGCTGGTTCGCGACGATGCCGACCGGACGCCCACCGAGCGTCGCGAATGCCGTCACCACGTTGCCGGCCCAGCGCGCCCGCACCTCGAGCATCGATCCGTCGTCCACGATCGCCTCGGCGACGTGGCGGACGTCGTAGCTCCCCGTCGAGGAGTCGGGGATCAGGTCGCCCGCTTCGGGGCAGAGTCGGTCGACCGGGTCGGCCAGCTGCCAGCGGGGTGGTTGCTGGTCGCAGTCGTCGGGGAGGTAGGCGAGCAGTTCCTCGACGTACGCGACGCCCGCCTCGCGGTCGGGAACGACGGCCACCGGGAGGCCGGTGTGGCGCTCGAGCGAGGCCGGGCTGCCGAGCTCGTCCTTGCTGATGTCGATGCCGGTGAACTGCCTCACCATCAGCGGACCGTTCACGAACGCGTAGCCCTCGTGCGTCACGACGACGAAGTCCATGAGGCCGAGCAGCAGCGCAGGGCCGGACACCGCCGGGCCGTCGAGGATGGCGAACGTCGGCACGACCCCTGAGCACTTGGTGAGCACGGCAGCGACGCGGCCCCACCCGTGCAGCGCAGCGATGCCGTCGCCGATGTCGGCGCCTGCGCTGTTGATCACCGCGACGAACGGCATCCGTTCCTCGAACGCGGTACGGGCCGCGACCTCGATCGTCATCGCCTGATCGGCGGTGAGTGGCGCCGCCGGATCGATGCGGTCGAACTCGACGAACGACACCCGCCGCCCGGCCAGGGTGCGCACCCGGGCGCGAACGGGGCCGGGTAGCCCCGTGGCGAGGCCGATCTCGAATGCGGCGTCGCCGAGCGCTTCCATCGTGATGTCGTCGATCGTCATCGGGTGCGGACACTAGATGATGGCTCCACTCCGCAGCCTGTGTGACGAGTGTCACAAGCGCCTCTCAGAGCGCTCACAGAGAGCCGATGCATCGTGCAGATCACCGGCGGGAGCGGCCCGCCGGATGATCGAAGGAGACCCCCCATGAACCACCACTCGAAGCAGCACCGGATCTCGAAGCGCTCGCGTCGCAGTGCCGGCCTCGTCGCGGGCATCGCCGCAACGTGCGCGCTCATGATCCCGGGTGCAGCGTCAGCCTCTACCGCACCCGCTCAGGACGACCTCGGGTCGCGGCTCGAGCGTGCCTGCCTGCGGATCGCCAACGTCGAGACCCGCACCAACAACCTCATCACGCGTCTGCAGGGAGACGTCACCGTGCGCGGTTCGCTCGCATGGCTGCAGGCACAGATCGATCGCGCAGAGGCCCGCGGGAACACCGACCTCGTCGATGTGCTCACCAATCGACTCGCCGTACGCGAGCAGACCCTCGTGGTGTTGCAGCTGCGCCTCGAGGGCCTGCCGGCGCTCGAGGCGTTCTGCATCGAGCGCGGGGTCGCCCTGTGACCCGTCGATCCAGTCGATCCAGCTCGGCGGCTGCTGTCGTCACCATCGTCGTCGCGCTCAGCGGGTGCGGCGGCGGCGGTGACGAGGCGGCGTCCGCGTCGGTACCGGCTTCGGTCGCAGCGTCATCGGTCGCTCCGTCGTCCATGCCTGTCGGCGAGCCGGTTTCGGTGACCTCGGTCGATCCTGGCCCCGCCGCAGTCGCGGGAAGGCCCGACGGCTCGACACCGGACGCACCCGAGTCGGTGGCGAACGGCAACCCGACGACGTCCACTGGCGTCAAGACCAACGCAGCAACCACGACGATCGCGTCGACCAGCACGACCAGCACGACCAGCACGACGAGCACGACGAGCACCAGCGTCACGAGCACCACGGTCCCGGCGATGCCCGAGCCCGCGGGCCCGGCGGTCTCCGAGGCCGAGATCGCCGAACTCGAACGTGCGCTCGACGACATCGATCAGCTGCTCGCCGATCTCGAGTCCGACCTCGCTGCGGACTGAGCATTCGCACGTGACGGCGAGCCGGCCGACCAAGATGACGGTCGTGTCGACGACGCCGAACTCGCCTGGAGCCGCGCCGACATCGGGCGCCACGATCCTCGTGGTCGAGGACGACGAGCCGATCCGCGACGCAGTCGTGCGCGGTCTCGGGCTCCACGGCTACGACGTCAACGGCGCCGGTGATGCGGAGGCTGCGCTCGCGACGGTGGGCCGCCGCCGTCCCGATCTGCTCGTGCTCGACATCGGGTTGCCCGGCATGTCGGGCATCGAGCTGTGCGAACGCCTGCGCAGTGTGGGCGTCGACGTCCCGATCCTGATGCTCTCGGCGCGCGATCAGGTCGGGGATCGTGTCGCCGGACTGCATGCGGGCGCGGACGACTATCTCGTCAAGCCGTTCGCGTTGGACGAGTTGCTGGCGCGGGTCCAAGCGCTCCTGCGACGGGCGCGGGCCACCGCTGCGTCGACCGAGGTCGTGGTCGCCGGTCCGCTGTGGATCGATGTCGACCGTCGCCGCGCCACGGTCGACGGGTCGCATCTCGATCTCTCCCGGCGTGAGTTCGATCTGCTCGCGGTGCTCGCCGCCAACCCCGACATCGTCCTCGGTCGCATCCGTCTGCTCGAACTCGTGTGGGGCTATGACTTCGAGGTCGACACCAACGTCGTCGACGTGTTCGTCGGTTACCTCCGGCGGAAGCTCGACGCGGCGGGCGCGCCGAGGATGATCGACACGGTGCGCGGCGTCGGCTTCGTCCTGCGGCCGGGCCGGGTCTGATGCGCCTCGCGACACGCACGGCGTTGGCGGCGTTCATCGCGGCGTCGCTGACGCTCCTGCTCGCCGGGGCGATCTTCCAGGGCCGGCTGGCCGACGTCCTCCAGGATCGCGTCGATGCCCAACTGGAAGACCGCGCGGAGTCGGCCCCCATCCTCGCGGCGATCGCCGAGCGACTCGGGCGGTCGGAGCTCGCGGCCACGGTCGCGCCGGCGCGAGTCGTCGTCGGCGACGCGGTGGTGCCAGGCGGCGTGATCGAACTCGGTGACCTGCCCGAGAGTCCGCTGCCGGCCCCTGACGGGCCCGGCTGGACGACGTTCACGGCGGATGGCGAGCGGTGGCGGCTCTATGCGATCGAGGTCGTCGACGTGCCCGACGTCGGTGACCGGGCGCTGGTGCAGCTCGTCGAACCGCTCGGCGACGTCGATCGCGAGGCAGGTGTGTTGCGGCGGCGCTTCCTCGCGGCCGGCGTCTTCGTGTCGTTCGCCGCCGGAGCCGCGGGGTGGTTGCTCGGCGCGATCGCTGCACGCCCGCTGACCAGACTCCGCCGAGACACGGCCTCGCTGCGCGAGGGTGATCCTGCTGCGTGGCAGGTCGGCGACCGGTACGGCACGCCGGAGGTCGATGACGTGGCCGCTGCCCTCAACATCAACCTGCGCCGGCTGTCGGACGAGACCGTCCGGCGCGACAGGGCACTCGATGCCGCTCGCGCGTTCGCCGCCTCCGCCAGCCATGAGTTGCGCACCCCGCTGCAGAGTGCGTTGACCAACCTCGACATTGCTCGCAGCGAACGCGCCTCGGCCGACGAACGGATCCCTGCGATCGAGCACGCACACGATCAGGTGCAGCGGATGGCTGCCTCGCTGACGGCTGTGCGGGCGCTCGCCGACGCCGAGTTCGCGGATCCGGCGTGGTTCGAGCCGACCGACCTCGTCGAGGTGATCGATCGGATCGTCGCCGATGAGCGCCGCCGGTACCCGCTCGCCACGATCGAACTCGTCGAAGTCGGCGACGGTCTGGCCGCCGAGGGGAGTGTGACGGCGTGGCGTGACGGCGTGCAGCTGGCGGTCGGCAACGTGGTCCGCAACGCGCTCGTCCACGGAGGCGATCATCCGCACGTGATCATCGAGGTGCGGGGCAGTGACGTGATCGTCGACGACGACGGACCGGGTGTGCCCGCCGCCGACCGCGACCGGCTGGTGGGACGGTTCGCGAAGGGAGAGCGCAGCACTGGCTCGGGATTGGGTCTCGCGATCGCCGCCGAGGTGACTGCCGGTCACGGAGGTCGGCTCATGCTCGACGACAGCCCGTTGGGCGGACTGCGCGTCGTGGTGCGGCTGGCCGGCGACTGAGCCGGGATCAGCCGCGGTGGAGCGGGAACGCGTCGCTGCCGAGGTGCACCCCGGGCTGGTCGCCGGCGTGGGTGCGAACGACGTCGACGAGGGTGCGCGCCACGGCTGACGTGGCGGCGCTCGGGCCCGGGCGGCGCCGACGAGCCCATGCGACGACGCGGCGGGGGAGCTCCGGGACGTAGATCCGCCGGAAGCCCGACAGCTGCCGTGGGGCGGCGGTGGCGGGGACGATCGCCGAGCCGTACCCGTCGAACACGAGCGAGGCGAGGAGCCGCACACCGTCGATCTCGGCCTGGGCGCACAGGGTCACGTTGGCGCTCGCCGCGGCCCGGTCGAGCACGCGGCGCAACGCCGCGCCCTTCGGGGGCAGCAGGAGCGGTACGCCGTCGAGCTCGCTGAGCGACATGGTGTCGCGATCGGCGAGCGGGTGGGAGCCGTGGACGAGGAGCAGCAGGTCTTCGGCGAAGAGCGGCTCGACCTCGAGCTCGGGATCGTCGACGGGCAGGTGGATGATCGCTGCGTTGAGTTGGCCCGACAGCACGCCTGGCACGATCGTGGTGGTGCTGCCCTCGCTGACGATCGGATGCACTCGCGGGTAGCGCTCGGCGACCGCGCCGAGGAGCTGTGGCATCAGCCACCGGGCCGTGGTGCCGATCACGCCGATCCGGGCGTCACCCGACACGTCGTCGTCGAGCGAGGCGATGTCGGCGGCGATGTCGTCGATCTCGTGCAGGACGCGGCGGGCACGCTCGACGACGCGTTCGCCCTGCTCGGTGAGGCCGCCGTTGGCGCGGTCGATCAGGGTGACGCCGAGCTCTCGTTCGAGCTTCGCGACGTGGCCCGACACGTTCGATTGGACGGTGTACAGGGCGCGTGCAGCGGCCGAGAACGTGCCGTGATCGGCAACGGCGACGATGGCGGCGAGCTGGCGTACGTCCACTGCGGGAGCGTACCCCAATCCATCTGAAAAACAGATTTCGGATATCGCAGAGTTCTACTTGCCAGATGCACGAGAGCACGTGCATACTTTCACAAACAGAACGACGCGAGAAGACCCCCCATCTTCCGCTCGGTAGGAAAGCTCAGAATCGGCCCCCCACCGAAGGGCTTTCCAGGTTGAGACGCCCCGATCCCCCATCGGGGCGTTTCCCGTTTTCCGGTGCGTTCGCCCAGCGGTACCGGCCCGCCGGTGAGCGCACCGGTCGCCGCCCGCCGTGCGGGGTTCTAGGCTCCGGCCCGTGACCGCCGACGACATCCAGGGTGCCGCGTTCTTCGACCTCGATCGGACGTTGCTGCGCGGAGCGAGCGGGGAGGTCTTCTCCGACGCGATGCGTACCGCCGGGCTCGTCACCCGATCGGTCCCCGGCGAGAAGTTCCTGTATGCGCTGTTCAACACCGTCGGCGAGACGCTGCCGGCGATGGCGCTGGCCCGCCAGGCCGTGACGTTCGCGAAGGGTCGGTCGCGGGCGTCGGTGCTCGGCGCCGCCGAGGCCGCCGCCGATCGTCTCGTCTCGATGGTGCAACCATTCGCCCTGAACGTGTTCGAGATGCACCGCCAAGAGGGCCGGCCGGTCGTGCTCGCCACCACCACGCCGTACGACCTCGTCAAGCCGTTCGCCGATCGGCTGGGACTCGATGCGGTGATCGCGACCCGCTACGGCGTCGAGGACGACGGCGACACGTACGACGGCACCTTGACCGGGCCGTTCGTGTGGTCGTCCGGCAAGCTCACCGCCGTGCGCTCCTGGGCCGACGACCAAGGCGTCGATCTCGCGGCCAGCTGGTTCTACTCCGACAGCGTGTACGACACGCCGTTGATGTCGGTGGTCGGGCACCCCGTAGTGGTCAACCCCGACCCCCGGATGATCTTCATGGCGGCGGCGCGGCGCTGGCCCACGATGCACTTCGACGTCTCGCCCGGTGTCGTCAAGGTCCCGGTGGTCGGCCTCGAACTGCAGCGACTGGCGATGGCGTTCACACGGCCCGAGATCATCCCGTACGCCGACATCGGCATCACCGGCGCCGAGCACATCCCCGCCGACGGCCCCTGCATCGTGGTTGCCAACCACCGCTCATACTTCGATCCCACGGTGATGGCGATGGTGTTCGCCAAGGCCGGTCGCACGGCTCGGTTCCTCGGGAAGAAGGAAGTGTTCGACGCTCCGGTCCTCGGGGTCATCGCGAGGGCGATGGGCGGGATCCGCGTCGACCGCGGTTCGGGGAGCAACGAGCCGCTGAAGGCCGCGGTCGAGGCGCTCCAGGGCGGCGAGCTGGTGGCGATCATGCCGCAGGGCACCATCCCGCGTGGGCCGGCGTTCTTCGACCCAGCGCTGACGGGACGCCTCGGCGCCGCCCGGCTCGCGCAGCTCACGGGCGCCCCCGTGATCCCCGTCGGCCTGTGGGGCACCGAGCTCGTGTGGCCGCGCAGCTCGCGAATGCCGAAGATGTTGAACATCGTCGACGCTCCGACCGTGACCGCCGTGGTCGGCAAGCCGGTGAAGCTGAAGCACGACAGCCTCGAAGCCGACACCAAGAAGATCATGAAGGCGATCGTGAAGCTCCTCCCTGACGAAGCCCGCCGGCAGCACACCCCCACCCCCGACGAGCTCGCCGCCACCTATCCCCCCGGCCACAAGGGTGACCCCACCAGGGAGCAGGCCCGCCGCCCCGGCACCGACTGACCCCGCGCCGCGCTTCCACGTTGTGGCAGACAATTCGAGTGCCGCACTCGGATTCCCTGCCGAGATGTCCGAGTACCGAACTCTGCGGCAGACAATTCGAGTGCGGACATCGAATTGACTGCCCGAAAGTTCGGGTCGAGCGCCGGCCGACCTCAGTCGCCGGTGGTGCCGTCGATCGACTCGCGGATCAGGTCGGCGTGGCCGCAGTGGCGGGCGTACTCCTCGATCATGTGGACGAGGATCCAGCGCAGCGACCACGACTGGTCGCGGTACCGGACGGTGGCATCGAGGTCGTGGCTGTCGTCGATCGCTGTCCGGCTGCGCTCGATCGCTGCGAGGTACAGGTCGGCGAGCGCGCGCGGTTCGTCGTCGACGGCTGTGTCGAACTCCCAGTCGGGCTGGGCCTTCCAGTCGACGCTCGCCCACGGCTCGTTCGGCGTCTCACCCAGCCAGCACTCCCGGAACCACTGCTGCTCGACGAGGGCCATGTGCTTGAGCATGCCGGCCAGCGTCAGCGACGACGAGCCGACGCGCGTCGCAAGTTGCGCTCGGTCGAGCCCGGCAGCTTTGCGGAGCAGCACGGTCCGGAAAGAGTCGAGGAACTCGATGAGCATCGCTCGTTCGGGTCCGACGCGGTCGGGCTCGATTGCCACACTCGGTGGCGGAATGACCTCAGAATGGGGCATAACACCTGCTCCTTGTCGCGTCATTGCGGTTCGGCGACGAGATTTGAGGGAATACCGCCTCGTGGCGCAGACGTTACGACACTAATCTGGTGACCAGGGAGTATGTGGCAATGAACGTGGCGCTATCGGGGGGAGACGTCGACACTCACCGATCCCTCGCGTCATGGTGGCGGGGGCGGTACGGCGCCCAACTCGCATTCGAGATCGCGCTCTGTGGCGCATTGCTCGTCGTCTACCGAGCCATCCGCACGCTCACCCGCAGTGACCTTCGGGCGGCGTTCGCGAACACCCGCGACATCATTGCTTTCGAGAGTTGGCTCGGGTTGCCCTTCGAGGACAACCTCCAGCGCTGGCTGCTCGAGCACCCGACGATCATCAAGCTGCTCAACCACTACTACGTGCTGTTCCACTTCCCCGTGGCGATCGGCATCCTGCTGTGGCTGTACCTGCGCCACCACAACGACTACCGCTTCTTCCGCAACGTGATGGCGTTCGTCACGTTCGCGGCACTCGTCATCCACCTCGTGTTCCCGCTGGCGCCACCGCGGATGATGACCGGTTTCGTCGACACGATGCGCGAGTTCGGCCCGAGCATCTATCCGAAGAACGCCCTCGACGGGGCTGCCAACCAGATCGCTGCCATGCCGTCGCTCCACTTCGGATGGGCGATGATCGCCGCGATCGCTGTGATCCGGGTGCTGCGCACACGCTGGCGGTGGCTCGCCGTGATCCATCCGGCGCTCATGACGTTGGCGATCATCGCCACCGCGAATCACTGGTGGATCGACGCCGCCGCTGCGGCCCTCATCATCGTGGGCACCATCGCCGGCTGGAAGTTCGTCAGCGAGGGCGTCGGCGACCGGACGTGGTCGTGGGGCGCGTTGCGTTTCCAGCAGCGTGAGTAAGTCGACCGCATCGAGGCGCTGGTCGAGGCGCCGGTACCGGTCGGCGCTCCTCGGTACGTGGGCGGATCACCCGTGGTGATCGAGCGCAGGGCCGTCGAACCGGTCGAGTGACGCAAACGTCGCCGTTGGGTTGCGCCGCAACCTGGTCGGCTGGTGCACGGGATGTCCGATGAACAGCGTCGCAGCGAGCGCGTAGCCGTCGGGCAGGTGCAGCATCGGTGCCGCATCCGCCTCGGCTCGTGACAGGAACGTCGTCATGACACCCCCGAGCCCGCGGGATCGTGCGGCGAGGAGCACGCTCCAGCAGAACGGGTAGATCGACGCCCCCGGCACCACGGTGGCGCGGCCGAGGCCGAGGTCGGCGGCGACGATGCGGCGGAGGTCGGCGGCGACTGCGAGGACCACGGGGATCGACTCGATCCGGTCGAGCAGGGGGTTCGGGATGTGCACCGGTGCGTCGACCGGTCGATAGTCGATCGCGTTGAACGGCACCTGGCCGGCGCGCGTGGCGAGCACGTATTCGTCCCAGATCGGTTGCATCAGCATCGCGAGGTCGCGGCGGATCTCGGCGTCCTTCACGAGCGCAACACGCCACGGCTGGCGGTTCCCGCCGGACGGCGCGTAGCTGGCGTCGTCGAGGATCGCCGCGACCGTTGCGTCGCTCACGGGTTCGCCGGTGAACTCGCGGACCGAGCCGGTGGTCCGGATCGACTCGCGCAGGTCCATGCGTGGACCGTAGCGAATCCGTGTCCGGATGAACGGGGCGGTCAGACCTCGCCGGCGGCGACCTTGGCACGCACGATGTTGAGCGCCGAGCCGGCCCGGAACCACTCGACCTGCTCGTCGCTGAAGGTGTGCACCGCCTCGAAATCGACCGTGGTGCCGTCGGGCTTCACGATCTGACAGCGCACCGGCTGACCCGGCACGGGTGGCAGGTCGAGCACGTTGATGCGGTCGTCCTCGCCGATCTCGTCGTACGTCGCCGGATCGGCGAACGTGAGCGGCACCATGCCCTGCTTCTTCAGGTTGGTCTCGTGAATGCGGGCGAAGCTGCGGGCGATCGCCACGAGCCCGCCGCGGAACCGCGGCTCCATCGCTGCGTGCTCGCGGCTGGAACCCTCACCCATGTTCTGGTCGCCGATCACGACCCACGGCTGGCCGGCCTCGTGGTACGCCTTCGCGATGTCGGGGAACGTCTGCGTGTCCCCGGTGAGGACGTTCTTGCCGTAGCCGACCTCATAACCGTCGTACGCGTTGACGGCGCCGAGGTACAGGTTGCCCGAGATGTTCTCGAGGTGGCCGCGGTACTTGAGCCACGGGCCGGCCATCGAGATGTGGTCGGTGGTGAACTTGCCCTGGGCCTTCACGAGCACCGGCAGATCGGTGTAGTCGTCGCCGTGCCACGCCGGGAACGGCTCGAGCAGCTGGAGCCGGTCGCTGGTGGGGCTGACGATCACCTCGACGCTGCTCGTGTCGGCCGGCGGTGCCGTGAACGTGTTCTCGCCAGGGTCGTAGCCCGCGTCGGGCAGCACCTGGCCGACTGGAGGATCGAGCAGGACCTCGGACCCGTCGGGGGCCGTGATCGTGTCGGTGGTGGGGTCGAAGTCGAGCCGGCCGGCGAGGGCGATCGCCATCACCGTGTCGGGCGACGTGACGAAGCTGAGGGTGTTCGCGGAACCGTCGTTGCGCTTCGGGAAGTTGCGATTGAACGAGTTGACGATCGTGTTCGGGACGCCGGTGACCGACGCGGGCCGGCTCCACTGGCCGATGCACGGGCCGCAGGCGTTGGCGAGGACGGTGGCGCCGACCGCCTCGAGGTCGGCGAGCAGGCCGTCTCGCTCGATCGTGGCGCGGGTCTGCTCGGACCCCGGGGTGATCAGGAGCTCGGTCTTGGCCGTGAGCCCTCGGGCCGCGGCCTGACGAGCGATCGACGCGGCGCGGGTGATGTCCTCGTAGGACGAGTTGGTGCACGAGCCGATCAGGGCAGCCGACACCTCGAGCGGCCAACCGTGCTCGGCCGCCTGGGCGCCGACCGCATCGCCGACCCGGTGGGCGCGGTCGGGGGAGTGGGGGCCGTTGATGAGCGGCTTGAGCTGGTCGAGGTCGATCTCGATCAACTGGTCGTACAGGGCGCCGTCGTCGGCGCGGAGATCGTCGGCCACCTTGTCGGCAGCGTCGGCGATGGCCTCGCGTCCGGTCGCCTTGAGATAGGCGGCCATGTTGGCGTCGTACGGGAAGATCGAGGTGGTGGCGCCGATCTCGGCGCCCATGTTGCAGATCGTGGCCTTGCCGGTGGCCGAGATCGAGTCGGCGCCGGGGCCGTGGTACTCGACGATCGCACCGGTCCCGCCCTCGACCGTGAGCAGTCGGGCGACCTCCAAGATGACGTCCTTCGGGCTCGACCAGCCCGACAGGGTGCCGGTGAGCTTGACGCCGATGACCTTCGGCCAGCGCACGTTCCATGGGAAGCCCGTCATCACGTCGACCGCATCGGCACCGCCGACGCCGATCGCCACCATGCCGAGACCGCCGGCGTTCGGGGTGTGGCTGTCGGTGCCGATCATCATGCCGCCGGGGAACGCGTAGTTCTCGAGGACGACCTGGTGGATGATCCCCGAGCCGGGCCCCCAGAAGCCGAGCTGGTACTTGGCCGACACACTCTTCAGGAAGTCGTAGACCTCCTTGTTGGTGTCGACCGCGACGCCGAGGTCGATGGTGGCGCCGACCTTGGCCTGGATCAGGTGATCGCAGTGGACCGTGGACGGCACGGCCGCCTCGGGCAGCCCGGCGGTCATGAACTGCAGCAGTGCCATCTGGGCGGTTGCGTCCTGCATGGCGACTCGATCGGGGTGGAAGTCGGCGTAGCTGACGCCGCGCTCCATCGCCTGGCCCTCAGCGTCGGCGAGGTGATTGATGAGCACCTTCTCCGCGAGCGTGAGCGGTCGGCCGAGCCGGCGACGGCCGAGGTCGACACGGTCGCGCAGCTGCGCGTAGACGGCGTCGACGAGTTCGATCGGGGTGGTGGCACTCACGGTCATGTAGACAACTATAATACAAGTCTGATGGGTCCGGCCAAGTCTTCGTTTCAGCGTCGAGCGGTGCCCGACCGCGGAGTGCGATGAGGTCGATTCGCTATCAGCAGATCGCCGAAGCGCTCCGCGAGCGGGCGCTTGCTGCATCCCCTGGCTCGGTCCTGCCGAGCGAGGCCGAGTTGTCGCAGGAGTTCAAAGCCAGCCGCGTCACCGTGCGTCGGGCCCTCGAACTCGTGCGCGACGAAGGGCTGATCGCAGCCCGGCAGGGCTTCGGCTGGTTCGTCGCGATCGAGCCCCTCCGCCAGCGACTCGAGCGACTCGGCACGATCGAGGCACAGCTCGAGGGCAGCGGGATGCACGCCGGCCGGCGGATCGTCGAGTTCGAGTTCGTTGCGGCGCCCGCTCACGTCGCCGCCGTGCTCGGCGCCGGTCGGGTCCTGCGGGTGAAGCGGGTGAACCTCGCCGACGGCGACCCGTTCGCGGTCGTCACCGTGTGGTGTCCGGCCGAGCTCGGGCAGAAGCTCTCGATGGCTGATGTCGAGCAGCACCCGTTCTACGAGTTGGTCGACCGCGAGTTGCGCGGAGCGACGCAGACCATCGGTGCCGACTCGGCCGAGTCGGTCGAGGCTGCACTCCTGGGTGTGCCTGTGGGGTCACCGCTGCTGCGGTGCCGCCGGGTCACGACCGACACCGACGGCCACCCGGTGCTGATGAGCGAGCACCTGTTCCCGGCGCACCGCACCGAGTTCGTCGTCGACCTCCCACACGATGAACCGTCGTCGATGCCGACGGGTCTCCGACTCGTCGAGTGACCGGCACGTCCGGCGCGGAGGTCAGGCCCCGGCTGCGACGAGCACCACGGCGAGCAGGACGAGCGCCAGCACGAGCCCGAGTATGACCGAACCGATGATGCCGCACACCCACCCGCCGATCACGTTGCCGCGGTTGGTCCACACCACACCCGGTTCGGCATCCATCTGCTTGCGGGCACTGTGCCCCTTCGCCCAGGCGATCGGCGAGAGCAGGAATCCGAGGCCGCAGATGAACCCGAGCACCAGCCCCACGATCCCGAGGGTGAGCACCGTCGTGCCGGCTGGGTGCTCGCGTTGGTTCGTCGGGTAACCGCCGTAACCCGGTGCACCGTGCGGCTGGCCGTACCCGTACCCCGGAGCCCCGTACTGGGGTTGGTCGCCGAACCCCGGCGGTGGCGGCGGGGGTGGGGGTGGGGGTGGCGGCGGAGGCGGAGGCGGTGGGGCGCTGTTCATGCCCCCGCCACCACCGCCACGAAGAGGATCACCATGATGGCGGCGCCGAGAGCGAGCAGCGCCGTCCCGATGATCCCGCAGATCCAGCCGGCAGTGATGTTGCCGGCGTTCGACCACACGACCCCGGGTTCAGCCGCCATGTCCTTGCGGGCGCGTCCGCCCATGACCCAGGCGATCGGCGACACGACCTGGCAGAGGACGAGACCGAGGATGCCGAGCAACAGCACGGTCATGCCGTTCGGGTGTTCACGCTGGTTCGTCGGGTAACTGCCGTAGCCGGGCACGCCGTAGCCGCCGGGTGGCCCGTATCCCGGCGGTGGCTGCTGACCGAAGCCAGGCGGCGGAGGGGGAGGCGGGACGTTGCTCACCCCATCATTCTGTCTGACCGGGGGCACCCGTTCGGACGATGCGGGTCAGGCCCCCGCCCGCCGATCACCATACGTTCCAGTGGATCAGCTCCGCCGCCGGGAGGCGGCTGGCCGGCTTGAAGTCGGTTCCGACGGTGTACGCGATCGGGAACAGCCCCGCCTGTGTGTAGCGGTCGTGCGGAATGCCGAGCAGTTCGGCCGCCCGCTCGTCCCCACCGTTCATCAGGTGGATCGTGGTCCACGCCGAACCCAAGCCCCGTTCGCGCAGAGCGAGCATGAAACTCCACGCCGCCGGGAGGATCGAACCCCAGAACGACGCTCCCATCCCACTCGCCATGTTCGGCTGACCCTCGAGGCACGGGATCATGAGCACCGGCGCGCGATGCATCTGTTCGGCGAGGTAGGTGGCGGAGTCGACCACTTTGTCGGCGCGGTCGCCGCGGGGGTCGCCGGCGGTGTACTCGGGGCGGGGCAGTTGGCGGTAGAGCGCGAAGTTCTCGAGGTAGATGTCGCGCAGCGCGCGCTTGGTGTCGGCGTTCTCCACGAACACCCACTGCCAACCCTGGCGATTCGAACCCGTGGGAGCCTGGAGCGCGATGTCGAGGCATTCGACCAGCACCTCGCGTTCGACCGGTCGGTCGAAGTCGAGGCGCTTGCGGACCGAGCGAGTGGTGGTGAGGACGTCGTCGGCGGACAGGTCGAGGCGCATCGAGGGAGTCTGGCATGCGCCTCCCGAGGAGTACCGTTCGAGCAGGTCGGCCGGGCGATGGCACGGTTGGAACGGGGGTTCGGAATGGTCAAGATGCCACAGCGTCCTGCCGATGAACGGTCGATGCGGACCGTGGGACTCGACCTCGCTGCCGCGTTCGAGAAGCGACGACTCCCCGGGTTCCAAGGTGTGGCGGCGATCACGGACGCCGGGGTGATCGTCTTCATCAGCCCGTCCCTCGATGGCCGCTTCGGTGTCGACGCCGCGTCGGTGGTCGGTCGCAACTTCGTCGAGTTCATCGACCTCGACGACGCCGGTCAGGCGGTCGATTCGTTCGGCGGGGTGCTCGCCGGCCCCGGCTTCCACCCAGCGCTCGAGCTCCGGATTCGTACCCCAGGGGGTGACGCCACGACGATCGACGTCGTCGCGGAGAACCTGCTCGACAGCGAGTTCGCAGTGGTGCTGATGCACATCGCCGACTCTCGCGAGCGCAGCATCGCTGCACACTTGCTGAACGCGCAGGCGGAGGTCGTCCGCCAGATCGCGCTCGGCGGATCGCTGTCGTCGGCGCTCGAGGCGATCGGCGGCTTCGTCGCCACGGCGATGCCGGGCTTCGGCGCCGTCGCGTATGTCCGCGAGGGCGACTGTTACGTCGGGTGGGGCCACGGCCTGCCACCCGAACGCGTGGCCGCCGTCGAGGCAGCCCTCAACAACGACCCGTGCTATGTCGGTGCGACAGCGCTGGCCGACGCGGAGCCGAAGACCGCGCAGGACGTCGGCGCCGGCGACGCCTGGCACCACGTCGGCCCGGCCGTGGGAGCGTCGGTGCGCAGCGTGTGGTCGGTCCCGATCCGGTACGACCGGAACGCTCCGTGCGTCGGTTGCTTCGAGATCTACGGTCCCGATCCGGTGATGCCTCGCGACGACGACTGGATCGTCCTCCAGCTCGTCAGCCGACTCGCGGCGGTAGCGGTCGACCACTCGATCATGCAGGCGAGGTTGGCGCAGGATGCCAACGTCGACCCGTTGACCTCGACCCCGAACCGGCGCGTCATCACGAGGATCCTCGCCGACGCGCTCGAACGCGGCGAACGGCCGATCGTGTGCTTCATCGATCTCGACCACCTCAAGGTGGTCAACGACGGTCTCGGGCACGAAGCGGGTGACCAGGTGATCATCGCCGCTGCCGAACGGCTCCGGCATGCCGTCGGAGCGATCGGGCAGGTCGGACGGTTCGGTGGTGACGAGTTCGTCACGGTCGCCGATGCGAGCCTGGTCACCGTCGAGCGGCTCGGCGACGCCTGTGTCGCTGCGTTCTCCGAGCCGATCGTGGTCGCAGGCCGGACCTGGAAGGTCTCCGCCAGCATCGGGATCGTTGCGGTCGAATCGCAGACCGGTCCGGGGGAGGTGCTGCGCGATGCCGACGCTGCGATGTACGAAGCCAAGCGCGCCGGCCGCGGGCGCTGGGTGCGGTTCGAATCGTCGACGCGGGACTCTGTGGTGCGCCGGTTGCGACTCGAACAGCAGCTGCGCCGCGGGATCGAGGAGCGCGAGCTCCAGGCCTGGTTCCAGCCGATCGTCAGCAGCGCCGACTGGTCGCTGTTCGGCGCCGAAGCGCTCGCGAGATGGCGCTTGCCGTCGGGCGAGTGGGTGCCACCGACCGACTTCATCGCTCTCGCCGAAGAGCTGGGTCTGATCGACGATCTCGGGATTCACATGATCGAGCGGGCGCTGGTCGCCCGGCAGGTGCTCGTCGCGCAGGGCTACTCGGAGCTCGTGATGTCGGTGAATCTCTCGCCGGTCCAGCTGCGCTCGGAGCGCCTGTTCGAGCGTCTGAGGCTGTTGACCGCGAGTGACACCGGGTTGCAGCTCGAGATGACCGAGCAGCACATCGTCGACGACAGCAGTGCCACGCTCGCTGACCTCCAGCGGCTCCTGTCGCTCGGGGTCGGTCTCGCGATCGACGACTTCGGGACCGGATACTCCTCGCTCGGGGCGCTGCACCGGATCCCCGCCGGCACGCTGAAGATCGACCGGAGCCTCGTCGCGCAGTGCGACACCGACTCCGGTATCGCCGTCGTGCGGGCCGTGGTCGGTGTCGCCAAGGCGTTCGGCATGACCACCGTTGCCGAGGGGGTCGAGACGTGTGAGCAGGCGCTCTGCCTCCGCAGCCTCGGAGTGTCGGCGCTGCAGGGCTTCCTCTTCGCTCGTCCCGAGCCGCTCGACGCGCTGCTCGCCCGGTTGTTGCGGGGCGGATGGCCGTGGGATGTCGACCGGGCGAGGCTCGAGGGCGACCCGGCGCTCCTGCTGAGCGTTCCCTGACCGGCTGACTGCCGGAGCGCCCGGCTGTGGGTGCGAGACTTCGCGGATGGCAGATCGCGTCACCATCACCGTCGACGGCGGCATCGCCGATGTGCGCTTCAACCGCGCCGACAAGCGCAACGCGCTCGACCAGGCACAGTTCGCCGCCATCGCCGAGGCCGGGGAGGCGCTCAAGCACATGCCCGGTGTACGGGTGGTCGTGGTGTCGGGGGAGGGCACGTCGTTCTGCGCCGGGCTCGACTTCTCGATCTTCGGCCAGATGGCGGGCGGCAGCATCGACGGCGACGACGCAGCTGTCCGGAACGGCAACCCGGGCCGGTTGACCGACGGTGGCCTCACCCACCTCGGGCAGCAGGTGTGCTGGGTGTGGCAGGAGCTCCCGATGCCGGTGATCGCCGCGATGCACGGACACGCGCTCGGCGGCGGGTTGCAGATCGCGCTCGGCGCAGACATCCGCATCGCTCACCCCGACACCCAACTGTCGGTGCGCGAACTGCACTGGGGGATCACGCCCGACATGACCGGCACGTTCGTGCTCACGCGGCTCGTTCGGCCTGACATCGCTCGCGAGCTGACGTTCACGGCGCGGGTGTTCGACGCGCGTGAGGGACATGCGCTCGGGCTCGTGACCCGCCTCTCAGAGACGCCGTACGAGGCAGCCATCGATCTCGCTCGTGAGATCGCCGACCGCAACCCCGATGGGGTGCGCGGCGCGAAGGCGTTGCTGAACCGCATGTTCGTCGAGGGTGTGGCCGAACAGTTCGCGGAGGAGCGGCGCGTCATCCGCTCGCTGATCGGCACCCCGAACCAGGTCGAGGCGATCGCCGCCAACCTCGAGCGGCGGCCCCCTCAGTTCACCGACTGAGCAACAGTTCCGGGCGTCACAGGCACAAACCGGGGCCGCCGAGACCGCGAGCGCACTGGGACCACTGGAACGCCCGCACGACGCGCGCCGGCTGGCCGTCGCGTCCCGGGTCGATCCACACGTGATACACGTCGGCGCGAACAGAGTCGTCGAGTGCCGGCACCTCGACCAGCAGTGCGTCGAGCCCCCAACCGGCGCTGCGGCGGAGGGTCACGACGGGCGTCGCCTCGGGCTCCTCGGGCGTGAGGGCGGTCGTGATGGCGGCGACGATCGCGTCGACATCGGCAGCGCCGGATGCGGCGGGAGCGAGGGCTTCCGTGACGTCCTCCACCTGGACGGCATCGACGTGCGTGGCGCTGAACGCTGCGCTCGGCATCGGCACGGCTCCGAACAACTCACCCTCGGCGCCGAACAGGGCGCAACGGTCGATCCCGTCGGGGTACCCGCCACAGTCGAGCGATGTGCCGGCGTTGACGAGGTTCCACCCCTCGGCTCCGTTGCTCAACAGCGCCAGGCCGCCGTCGGCCGGGCCGGGCTGGAGGAACACCGAGGAGTAGGTGAGCAGGGCCTCGGTGCCGGCGCACCAGAGGCCCGCCACGCTCGCCGGGCCGAGTGCTGCGGCGGTCGCGATCGACACGATCGGTTGGTCACAGCCGCTGCTCGCGACGGCCCAGTCGAACGGTTGGCGGGTGAGCGTCACGTCGCCGGGCTCGGCGCCGACCTCGACGAGCCACGGATCGATCCCGTCGACGATCACGAAGCTGCCTGCCACTCCGGGCTCGGTGCACCATTCGCGCCAGCTCGCGTCACCGGAGCGGAACACGGCAACGCAGCGGTATGCGAACGACCCGTCATCGCTCACCCCATCGAAGGCGACGAGATCGTCGGTGCCGCCGGCGCGGCGCATCACGAACGGCGCCGTGAAGAACTCGGAGGCGACCTCGACCTCGTCGCCGACGAACGGATTGCCGGCCGCCGGGGGAGCGCTGGTCGGCGGCACCGTTTGAGGGCTGGTCGGCGGCACCGTCGGAGGGCTGGTCGGCCGGCTGGTCGGCGGGCTGCTCGGCGCCGGTGTCGTGGGGGTGGTGGCCGGTGCGGTCGTCGCCGGATTGAGGGTGGTGTCGCCGCCGGTGGTGGGGGCGGCGACGTCATCGCCGGATCCGCAGGCGGCCGCCGCCAGTGCGACGCCGACGAACACTGCGGCGAGTTGGCGGGTACGAGCTCGGGTCACGGCGGCGTCTCCTTGGTGAGCGATGTACCCAGTTGAGCACGTCCGCTGGGCCGGCCCGGCCCCGGATGTCGACCGGGCATGCGTCACTCGGCAACGTTTGCCGCGAACGGTGAACCTGCGCGTAACATGCGTTCACCTTCGGGCCAACGTCGTCCCGGACTCCACAAGCCACCTCCGACTTGTCTGGACGTAACCGATGCAGACGTACCCCTCCTCTTCGGGTCTCTATGACCCGCGCTTCGAGCACGACTCGTGCGGTGTCTCGTTCGTCGCCCACATGCGTGGCGTCGCTTCGAACGACCTCGTGCAGACGGGTCTGCGCGCCCTCACCAACCTCGAGCACCGCGGTGCCACCGGCGCCGAGGCCGACACCGGCGACGGCGCCGGGATCCTGGTCCAGGTGCCCGATCGGCTGCTGCGGGCGGTCGTCGGTTTCGAACTCCCGCCTGCGGGTCGCTACGCCGCCGGCATCGCCTTCCTGCCGTTCGACGACGTGCTGTGCGAGAAGGCACAGGGTCAGATCGAGTCGATCATGGTGGAGGAAGGGCTCACGGTGCTCGGGTGGCGCGACCTGCCCGTCGACCCGACGTGCCTCGGCAAGACCGCGCGTGCCGCGATGCCGACATTCAGGCAGCTCTTCGTGGCGTCGTCGGCTGGTGAGACGGGCATCGATCTCGATCGGTTGACGTTCGTCGCCCGCAAGCGGGTCGAGCACGAGTTGGTCGGGGAGATGGCCACCTACTTCGCGTCGCTGTCGGCGCGGACGATGGTCTACAAGGGCATGCTCACCACGCCGCAGCTCGGCCAGTTCTTCGCCGACCTCACCGACCCACGCATCGAGAGCGCACTGCTGCTCGTGCACTCACGGTTCTCGACCAACACGTTCCCGTCGTGGCCGCTCGCCCACCCGTATCGGTACATCGCGCACAACGGCGAGATCAACACGGTGCAGGGCAATCAGAACTGGATGCGGGCACGCGAGGCGATGGCGGCCAGCGCGCACCTCCCACATCTCGAGCGGGCGTTCCCGATCTGCACCGACGGAGCGAGCGACACCGCCCGCTTCGACGAGGTGCTCGAACTCCTGCATCTCGCCGGCCGGCCGATCCATCACGCCGTGATGATGATGATCCCGGAGGCGTGGGAGAACAACGCCGACATGGATCCCGACCGGCGCGCGTTCTACCGCTTCCACTCGAGCGTGATGGAGCCGTGGGACGGCCCCGCGAGCGTCACGTTCACCGACGGAACGGTCATCGGTGCAGTCCTCGACCGCAACGGGCTGCGGCCCAGCCGGTACTGGGTCACCGACGATGACATCGTGGTGATGGCCTCCGAGGTCGGCGTGATGGACGTCGATCCGGCCAAGGTGGTCAGCAAGGGTCGGCTCCAGCCCGGCCGCATGTTCCTGATCGACACCCGTGAGGGGCGCATCGTCGACGACGAGGAGATCAAGAACCAGCTCGCTTCCGAGCACCCGTACGGCGACTGGCTCGCCGGCGGGCTCGTCGAACTCGCCGACCTGCCCGAGCGCGAGCACGTCGTGTTCAGCCACGACAGCGTGCTGCGCCGCCAGCAGATGTTCGGATACACGCATGAGGAGCTGAAGGTCATTATCGCCCCGATGGCCAAGGCCGGTGCCGAGCCGATCGGCTCGATGGGCACCGACACGCCGATCGCCGTGCTGTCCAATCGGCCTCGGCTGCTGTTCGACTACTTCCAGCAGCTGTTCGCGCAGGTCACGAACCCGCCACTCGATGCGATTCGTGAGGAGGTCGTCACGGCGGTGTCGTCGACGATCGGCCCGGAGTCGAACCTGCTCCTGCCGGGGCCCGACAGCTGCCGTCAGCTCGTGCTGCCGTTCCCGATCCTCGACAACGACGAGCTGCAGAAGATCATCCACGCCAACGACGACGGCCAGTTCCCCGGCCTGTCTGCCCACGTGGTGAAGGGCTTGTTCCGGGTGGCCGGCGGCGGCGAGGCGTTGCGTGCGGCGCTCGATGCGATCTTCGAGGAGGTCACCTCGGCGATCTCGTGGGGCGCGCGCGTGATCGTGCTGAGCGACCGCAACGCCGATTCGGTCGACGCTCCGATCCCGTCGCTGCTCCTCACGGCGGCGGTGCACCACCACCTCGTGCGCACGAAGCAGCGCACCAAGGTCGGTCTCGTGGTCGAGTGCGGTGACGCACGCGAGGTGCATCACATGGCGCTCCTCATCGGGTACGGCGCCGGTGCGATCAACCCGTATCTGGCGTTCGAGTCGATCGAGGACCTGATCGCGCACGGCCTGCACGGCCTCGACGGGGTCGATCCGCACAAGGCCGTCAAGAACTACATCAAGGCATGCGGCAAAGGCGTGCTGAAGGTGATGTCGAAGATGGGCGTGTCGACCGTGGCGTCGTACACGGGAGCCCAGATCTTCGAGGCGATCGGTCTCAGCCACGAGCTCGTCGACCGGTACTTCACGGGCACCGTCAGCCGCATCGACGGGATCGACCTCGGTGTGATCGCGAAGGCGGTGGCGATGCGGCACTCGGTCGCCAACCCGCGTCGGCCCGAGGAGCGGGCGCACCGCAAGCTCGAGCTCGGCGGCGAGTACCAGTGGCGCCGTGAAGGCGAGTACCACCTCTTCAACCCGGAGACCGTGTTCAAGCTGCAGCACGCCACACGCGCCAAGCGGTACGACATCTTCAAGGAGTACACGAGCCTCGTCGACGACCAGTCGAAGCACCTCGCCACGCTGCGGGGCCTGTTCCAGTTCCGCGATCGCACGTCGGTGCCGATCGACGAGGTCGAGCCGGTCGGGGAGATCGTCAAGCGGTTCTCGACCGGCGCGATGTCGTACGGTTCGATCTCGGCCGAGGCCCACGAGACGCTCGCGATCGCGATGAACTCGATCGGCGCGAAGTCGAACACCGGTGAGGGTGGCGAAGACCCGGAACGGCTCCACGATCCGCAGCGCCGATCGTCGATCAAGCAGGTCGCGTCGGGCCGCTTCGGCGTGACGTCGGAGTACCTCACCAACGCCGACGACCTGCAGATCAAGATGGCGCAGGGCGCGAAGCCCGGCGAGGGGGGCCAGCTTCCCGGGCACAAGGTGTACCCGTGGATCGCGAAGACCCGGCACTCGACGCCGGGCGTTGGTCTCATCAGCCCGCCGCCGCACCACGACATCTACTCGATCGAGGATCTGAAGCAGCTGATCCACGACCTGAAGAACGCCAATCCTGATGCCCGTGTCCATGTCAAGCTCGTCGCCGAGATGGGCGTCGGCACCGTCGCGGCCGGTGTGTCGAAAGCCAAGGCCGACGTCGTGCTGATCTCCGGACACGACGGCGGCACCGGCGCCTCGCCGCTCACGTCGCTGAAGCACGCCGGTGGTCCGTGGGAACTCGGCCTCGCCGAGACCCAGCAGACGCTCGTGATGAACGGGCTGCGTGACCGCATCGTCGTCCAGGCCGACGGCCAACTCAAGACCGGGCGCGACGTGGTGATCGCGGCGCTGCTCGGCGCCGAGGAGTTCGGCTTCGCCACGGCTCCGCTCGTGGTGTCTGGCTGCGTGATGATGCGGGTCTGCCACCTCGATACGTGCCCGGTCGGCGTCGCCACCCAGAACCCCGAGCTGCGCAAGCGGTTCAACGGCAAGCCCGAGTTCGTCGTCAACTTCTTCGAGTTCATCGCCGAGGAGGTCCGCGAGCTGATGGCCCAGCTCGGGTTCCGCACGATGGAGGAGATGATCGGCCACGTCGAGGCGCTCGACGTCCAGCCGGCGGTCGATCACTGGAAGGCGAGCGGGCTCGACATCACCCCGGTCCTCGCCGTTCCCGACAACCGGTACAGCCAGTCGCTCCACCACGCGGTGACGCAGGACCACGGTCTCGACGAGGCGCTCGACCAGGAGCTGATCCGGCTCGCACACGCGGCGATCACCGAGGGCACGCCCGTCTCGATGGAGCTGCCGATCCGCAACGTCAACCGCACGGTCGGCACCCTGCTCGGTCACGAGGTCACGAAGCGCTGGAAGGGTGAAGGGCTGCCGGACGACACGATCGACATCTCGTTCACCGGCTCGGCCGGCCAGTCGCTCGGCGCGTTCCTGCCGAAGGGGATCACGCTGCGGCTCGAGGGTGACGCCAACGACTACGTCGGCAAGGGGCTGTCGGGCGGACGGATCGTCATCCGGCCGCCGCGCACCTCGCCGTTCGTCGCGGAAGACCAGGTGATCGCGGGCAACGTGATCGCGTACGGCGCGACGGGTGGCGAGATCTTCCTGCGCGGCATCGTGGGCGAGCGGTTCTGCGTCCGCAACTCGGGCGCCGTCGCCGTCGTCGAGGGCGTCGGCGACCACGGCTGCGAGTACATGACGGGTGGCCGCGTGGTGGTGCTCGGCGAGACCGGCCGCAACTTCGGCGCCGGCATGTCGGGCGGCATCGCCTACGTGTACGACCGGGCGGGCACGTTCGACCGCAAGGTCAACTACGAGATGGTCGAGGTCGAGCATCTCGACGAGACCGACCGCGAGTTCCTCCGGTCGGTCATCGAACGTCACCTCGAGTGCA
>JALHOG010000039.1 GCA_022843125.1 Ilumatobacteraceae bacterium | reverse complement strand
CGGCGGCGAACGCCGGCATCTCGAGCGTGGGCATCGCGACGATCGGGGGCGGCGCGGCCGGGGTGGCAGCCGGAGCGGCGGGAGCGGTGTGGGCCGCGAGGGCCGGGGCTTCGTGCACGGGCAGGTCGAACGTCGGCGTCGTCGTGACCGGTTGGGCGGTTACCGGGCGCTCCTCACGCAGCGCCGCAGCGTCGAAGCTCAGCGACGCGAGGCTGGTTGCGATCGACGGCTCGACGTGGCGTTCGACCGTGTCGAACGGGGTCGGCTGGGCCGGAGCGGCGGCGTGCGCCGGCTGGGCGGGAGCGGCAGGGGCGGGCCCGTAGGTCGCCGTGCCGGGGGCGGTGCCGCCGAGCACGTCGATCGGCCCGAACAGCGACGACGGCAGCAGCACGTCGACCGTGGTGCCGGGATTGCCCTGGGAGAGGGTGACCCCGATGCCGTGGCGGTTCGCGAGCAGTGACACCACCGACATGCCGAGTGTCGGCTCGACCGACAGACCCACGATCGGTGGCTCCAGGAGGAGCTCATTGAGCTCCCGGAGCCGATCGGCCCCGATGCCGACGCCGTTGTCGACGAGGCGGAGCATGTACGAGTCGCCGGCGCGGCGTCCTCCGACTCGCACGATGCTGTCGGGCGGGCTGAACGAGGTGGCGTTGTCGAGTAGCTCAGCGAGCAGGTGCGACACGTCGGCCACGACGTTGCCCTTGACCTGCAGGCTCTCGAGCGCTTCGATCTCGATCCGGCGGTAGTCCTCGACCTCGCCGATCGCGGCGCGGACGACGTCGTCGATCTCGGTGGCCTTGACCCGCCGACGCTTCGGTTCGGCGTTGGCAAGCACCAGGAGCGACTCGCTGTTGCGGCGCATGCGGGTCGCCATGTGGTCGAGCTGGTAGTAGTTGGACAGGACGTCCGGGTCGTCGACCTCTGCCTCGAACTCGTCGAGCATCGCGAGCTGACGGTCGATCAGCGAGCGGTTGCGACGGGCCATCGTGACGAAGATGTCGGACACGCCGCGGCGGAGTACTTCGACCTGCTCGTGGGCGACGTCGACGAGCGTCGACTGCATCGAGTTGAACGCTTCGGCGAGGTCACTGAGCTCGTCGCTGCCCTTCGTGCTCACCGGGGCGATCGTGGGCAGCGTCTTGCCCCGTGGGTCGCGAAGCGCCTCGACGAGCGCGGGCAACTGTTGGGTCGCGACCTGGTTGGCGCTGGTCGCGACCTCCTTGACCCGACGGGTGACCGAGCGGGTCATCCACCAGGCGATCACGCCGCCGAGCAGGATCGCGAGCAGGGTGATGCCGATACGGAGCAGGGTGCTGCTGCGGGTGGCGTCGGCGCTCGCCTGGGCGTCGGCGACGATCGACCCGGTGATGGCCGACTCGAATGTGACACCGCGTTGGACGAGCGCACTGAAGCCCTCGGTGTCGAACTGGCGGATCTCGCCGCGCTCGGCGGCGCGGATCACGGCATCGAGCTGGGTGCGGTAGTCGGTGATCGCAAGCGCAAAGCCGCTGGTGCGGTATTCGGCAGCCCAGGCCTCGCGGGCGGTCGCCTCGAACTCGGCGAGGACCGACTCGAGCTGGGTGTAGGACGAGCGGGCGCCGGTCAGGACCTCGGCGTCGACGGGATTGTCGTTCCAGCGGGAGGTGGCGTGCAGGACCGTGCTGGCGGCGAGCCGGGCCTCGGAGAGCCGCACCACGGCGAGCAGGTCTGCGCCGAGCGTCGCGTCGTCGGAGACGGCCGGGAGCAGCTGGCCGATCGACACGAGTTGGCGCGACGCTGCCTCGTACGACTCGAGCGGGTCGATGCGGCTCGAGGTGCTGTTCATCATCGCGGCGCCGTCTGCGGCGGTGCGACCGGCCCGGACGGCGATCTGGGCGTCGGTGGCGTGACTCGAGGCGGCCGCGCCGAGTTCGAGCTGATTGGTGGCCGCAGCGACGGCGGCGAGCGCCTGGTCCGTGGTGGCGCGGCCGGCGTCGATGGCGGCGACGTCAGCGATGCGGTCGGTGTACCCGTCGGCGACCTCACGCTCGATGCTCCCGAGCGCGGCCGTGATCGGTGCCCACATCCCACCGAGCTGAGCGCTGCGCTCGGCGCGGCTGACCTCGTTGAGGTCGGCGCGAACGGTGAGCGCCAGCAGCGCAGTCACCGCGATGATCAGCGGGAGTGAGGCGGCGAACAGCTTCGTCGACAGTGTGAAACGTCGCATGTGTGGCGGTCCCTTGGCTCGGATTCAGGCTCGGAGGCGTCTCGGACGGTGGATACCGTTCGATCGGTGGTCGCCGGAGGCTTCCCCCTGGGTCGGGGCAGGTGCCGGCGAACTGACGGATCCTGTATCGGGCCGGCGACGCACTATCTTGAGAAAATGCGAACAATTCGGTGACCCGCTGCCCACCCAGGGCATCGGACATCGGGTCGTGAGCAGTCACATGACCACTGATCGGCGGGATCCGCAGTCGAGAGAGAGCGCTTTCACGCTTTCGTCTGCGGATCCTCAAGCTTCCCGGAGCGCGCGCCGATGAGTGCCTTGTGACCCGGTAGGGGTTCGCCGCCACGGCCCCGTGGCGGTCCAGCGGGAGGATCGTTTCAACCCATGACAACGGAGATCGACGAGTTCCGAGCGAGCTTGGTGGCTGCTGTGCAGGCCGAGCTCGAACGTCACGCGTCCGCCGTCGTGGCCGAGGTCGATCGGCTGCGGGAAGATCAGCAGCGCGAGAACGCGACGATGCGCGCCGAGATCAACGATCAGATCCGCTCGCTCGCCCAGATCGTCGAGCAGCTGCAGACCCGCAGCGACAGCCAACTCGAGAAGACACGGGTTGCGATCGACCAGCGGATCACCGAGTCGGAGAGCCGTCAGACCCGTCGTCTCGACGATCTCGGCTCCGGCATCGACGGTCTCGTCCAGGCCGCAGCTCGGCCGGTCATGCAGCAGATGCGCGACGACCAGGCCGCCCTCGTCTACAAGGTCGAGTCGCTCGACTCCAACCTGCGCAAGTTCGACGAGCAGGCGGCGCGCATGGTCACCTACTTCAACGACGTCTCGCAGCAGATGGAGCTCCGCCAGGACGAGCTGAGCGATGCCCTGCGCGTCGACATCGCCGCCCGGATCGACTCGGTCCAGCGCCTCGTCGAGGAGAACGACTCGACGATCCGACGGTTCCAGAACGAGGTCGGACAGTCGACCTCCCAGAAGATCAACGACGCCGAGGATCGCGTCAACAGCCGCCTGGTCGCAGCCGAGAGCCGGATGAAGGAAGACGCCGGCCAGAAGATCGCCGACATCGACGCCCACGTCGGTCGGGTCGCGGCTGGCATGGAGGAGACGATGATCGTCCTCAACGATCGCATCTCTGCGATCGACACCCGCTTCACGGTGACCGATCGACGGGTCGACGAGCTCGCCGAGTCGATGCGTGGCATGGACTCCTCGGCGATCGACGACCTCAAGGACAAGATGTCGACCGCCGTCGGTGAGGCGATGCTCGTGCGCATCGAGATGGAGCGCATGGAAAAGACGGTCGCCGAGCGCACTGACGGGTTGGCGATCCGCATGACCGAGGTCGAGACGCAGGTACAGGACGCCACGATGGACGTCTCGACCGCTGTCCAGCTCGACCGACTCGAGGAGATCGAGCGTGCCCTGAGCGAGCTCGATCCCGACCAGTTCGTCCGCAAGGCGGACGCACCGGGGACCCAGAAGAATGCGGTGAAGTTCGCGCCGCCGGCTGCCGATGCACTCACTGATGGAGTCTCGGCGCCTGCTCCCGGACTCACCCCCGGAATGTGACGTACTGGTCGATGGCGACGTTGGGGATTGAATGATGGCACTGCGCAAGGCAACGAACGACAAGCGAGACGGCATGGCGCCACCCACCGCGGGTGGGGCCGGCGAGGACAAGGGCGGCGACAGCGTCGAGGAGTGCGTGGCCGTCGGCCAGGCCCTCGTCGAAGCAGGACAGCTCCAGGGCGAGATGCTCGCCCCGTCCCTGGCCGACGGCAAGGGTGACCTCTGGGAGTACGGCCAGATCGTCCTCACCAAGTACGGGATCGGCCGCGCCGAGTACGCCCAGGCGCTGGGCCGGGCCACCGGGTTGCCGGTCGCCGATACCCGCGCCGTCGAGCCCGACACCGATCTGGGCGCCGAGCTCCAAGAGCGGATCGCCCGCAAGTACAAGTTCGTCCCCGTCAAGAACGACGGCGGCCAGCTCACCGTCTGGGGCGCCGACTGCTCACCGAAGCGTCGCGCCGACGCCGAGGCCGCGGCCGGCAAGAAGTTCCAGTGGTTCGCGACCGACCCCAAGACCGTCACGTCGTTCACCGAGCAGACGTGGCGCTCCGACGCCGACATCGGCCGCCTCGTCGCCACGTTCCAGGAAGCCGACGCTGCGGTGCAGGCCGGCGAGGACGCCGTCAACGAGGTCAGCCTCGATGACCAGGCGCCCGTCGTCCAGCTCGTGTCGCGCATCGTCGGCCAGGCCCTCCGCGACCGTGCGTCCGACATCCACATCGAGCCGCTCGACCGTGACGTCCGGGTCCGGTACCGCATCGACGGTCAGCTCGTCGAGGTGGTCCGCCTGCCGTTCTCGGCGCACAACCCGCTGGTGTCGCGCCTGAAGATCATGTCGTCGATGAACATCGTCGAGAAGCGAGCGCCGCAGGACGGCCAGTTCTCGACCACGGTCGACAGTCGCCCGCTCGACGTGCGCGTCTCGACCGTGGCCACGGTGTTCGGCGAAAAGGTCGTCATGCGTCTGCTCGACAAGAGCAAGTCGATGGTGGGCCTCAACGAGCTCGGCATGCCCCGCGAGACCTACAACACGTTCTCGAAGATCGTGCACGCTCCGTACGGCATGGTGATCTGCGCCGGCCCGACGGGTGCCGGCAAGACGACCACCCTGTACGCCACGCTGCTCGAGATCAACGAGACCGGCAAGAACGTCACCACCATCGAGGACCCCGTCGAGTACGTGTTCCCCGGCATCAACCAGGTGCAGACCAACGCCCGTGCGGGCCTGACGTTCGCCACCGGCCTGAAGGCCCTCCTTCGCCAGGACCCCGACGTCATCCTCGTCGGTGAGGTCCGTGACGCCGACACGGCGCGCATCGCCGTGCAGTCGGCGCTCACCGGCCACTTCGTGCTCTCCTCGCTGCACGGCAACGACTCGGTGTCGGCCGTGCACCGTCTGCTCGACATGGGCATCGAGGCCTTCCTCGTCGCATCGGCCGTCGTGGCCGTGGTGTCCCAGCGCCTCGTGCGTCGCCTGTGCGACAACTGCAAAGAGGAGTACACCCCCACGGCCGACGAGATCGCCGTGTTCCGCCAGCACAGCGGCGGCTCCGACAAGGTCCACTTCTTCCGTGGCCGCGGCTGCTCGTACTGCTCGAACACCGGTTATCACGGCCGCATCGGCGTGTACGAGCTGCTCAGGATCACTCCCGAGCTCCGCCGCCTGATCGTCGGCTGGGCCACCACCGAGGAGCTTCGGCGCCTCGCCGTCGCCCAGGGCATGCGCACCATGCTCCGTGAGGCGATGCAGCTCGTCGAAGACGACGTGACCACCATTCCCGAAGTTGTGAAGACCCTCTTCACCACCTGACCGCCACCGCTCGACTCGAAGAATTCCGGAGCACCAGATGCCCAAGTTCGCCTACTCCGCCATCGACGCCACCGGCGCCGAGATCGAGGGCACCACCAAGGCCGACACCATCGGCACCGCGCGGTCGATGCTGGTCGAGCAGAACCTCTTCCCGATTCGCATCGAGGAATCGCGGGGGATGTTCGACCTGGAGCTCACCAAGGAGAAGGCGAAGAAGAAGAACCTGATGAACTTCACCCGCCAGCTGGCGGTGTTCATCAAGGCCGGTATCCCGATCACCGACGCGCTCGTCACGATCGGCGACGAGACCACCGACGTCGCGATCCGCCGGGCGATCACCGGCATGCTCGAAGACCTCCGCAACGGTGGGCTGTTCTCGGCGTCGGCGGCGCAGTACCCGCAGGTGTTCCCGAACTACTACATCGGCATCCTCCAGGCGGCTGAGCTCACCGGCCGTCTCGACGACTCGCTCGACTCGCTCGCGAGCTACATCGCACGCGAGATCGAGACCCGGTCGAAGGTGGTGAGCGCGCTGTCGTACCCCCTCGTGGTCATGGTGCTCGCCATGGGCACCGTGATGGTGCTCGCCGGCTACGTGCTCCCCCAGTTCAAGCCGCTGTTCGAGGAACTGGGCGCCGAGCTGCCGCTTCCGACGCGGATCATGCTGTTCTTTGCCCGGTTCTTCACCGACCTGTGGTGGGTGACGGTGATCTCGGCCCTGCTGTTCGTTGGCCTCATCTCGTTCTTCGTGATGCACCCGACCGGTAAGGAGATCTGGCAGCGGCTCTCGCTGAAGATCCCGATCATCGGCGGCATCATCGAGTACGCGGTCCTCGAGCGCTTCTGCAGCGTGTTGCACACGATGTTGTCGGCCGGTGTGGCCATCCCGGCTGCCCTGCAGACCACCACCGAGGCGGTGGCGAACATCGTCTACCGCGAGCAGCTCGACATCGCTCGCCAGCAGATGCTGGAGGGGTCGGGCTTCACCCAACCGCTGATCGACACCGAGCTGTTCCCCGGCGCCGCCCGCCAGATGTTCAAGGTCGGCGAGGAAACCGGAACCCTCGACCAGCAGCTCGCGGTGGCGGCTGAGTACTTCAACCGCGAGCTCGAGTACCGGATCAAGAACTTCACGACGCTGTTCGAGCCGATCATGATCCTCTTCGTCGGTGTCGTCGTCGGCTTCGTCGCCATGGCGCTCGTGTCGGCCATGTACGGCGTGCTCGGCGGCATCCAGGATGACGCAGGGGTGTGATCAGGCTTGCCAGATCACATCGACGGCCTGTTGGCCGATGAACACGGCGATGACCGTGCCGAGGGCCAGGAACGGCCCGAACGGGAGCGCGGTCCGGCGTCCGGCTTTGCCGACGCCCATCATCACCACGCCCACCACGGCGCCGAGCAGGAACCCGAAGAACAGCCCGATCGGCACGATGCCCGGGTTCAGGTAGCCCATGTAGAGGCCGAGCAGCGGTGCCAGGCGTACGTCGCCGTCTCCCATGCCGCCCATCTTCTTGGCGAGCAGGAAGATGGCGCCCATGATCGCCAGTGCGATGCCGGCGCCGAGGAACGCCTGCCAGATGCGCTCGGGTTCGTCATTGAGGAGCGCTGCGATGACGAGCGCGATCGCGCCGAGCACGAACGCGGTGTACGAGATCTCGCGCGGCAGGCGGAACTCCCGGAGGTCGATCCACACGAGCGCCACCAGGGCAGCTCCGAGGATGCAGTACGCCACGAGCACCGGATCGGCGCCGAAGCGCAGCCCGAAGAGCACGAAGATCACCGCATTGGTGATCTCGAGCACGAGCGGCTCCTTGCCGATCGAGGTGCCGCAGTGACGGCACCGGCCGCGCAGCGCCAGCCAGCTGAACACCGGCACCAGGTCGGGCGCGGTCAGCCGCGATCCGCAGGCGCCGCAGGCGCTCGGTGGCGCCACTACAGAACCGCCACGGGGCACGCGATCGACCACCACGGTCAGGAACGAGCCCACCAACAAGCCCATCACGGCGCAAGCGATCAGGACTCCGGTCGTCTCCATGCCCGGCACACGCTAATTGCCACGACCTTCAGCGGAAGGGAACTCTGATGTTCAACCCCGATCCGGTCCTCGTGACCCTGCTCCAGGCCACGGTGAACTCCGGTGCCTCCGACCTCCACATCACGGTCGGCCGCCCGCCGACCGCCCGCCGCGACGGCACGCTCGTCAGCTTCGAGAACGTCAAGGTGCTCGAGAGCGACGACACCGAGCGGATGGTCATGTCGCTGCTCAGCGTCGAACAGCGTGACGAGCTCGAGCGGGCCAAGCAGGTCGACTTCTCGTTCGGCCTCGCCGGGCTCGGCCGGTTCCGCGCCAACGCGTACAACCAGCGCAACTCGCTGGCGCTCGCGCTGCGCGTCATCCCGTTCCGTGTGCGCTCGCTCGAAGAGCTGGGCTGCCCCAGGGCGTGCACCACCCTGCTCAACCGGCCCTATGGGCTCGTGCTCGTGGTGGGCCCCACCGGCTCCGGCAAGTCGACGACGTTGGCGGCGATGATCGACCGCATCAACGAGGCGAAGCCGGTGCACATCCTCACGATCGAGGATCCGGTGGAGTACCTCCACAACCACAAGGTCGCGATGATCAACCAGCGTGAGGTCGGTACCGACGCGGTGTCGTTCGAGCAGGGCCTGCGCAGTGCCCTGCGTGAAGACCCCGACGTGGTGCTCCTCGGCGAGATGCGAGATCTGGAGTCGATCCAGATCGCCCTCAGCCTCGCCGAGACCGGCCACCTGGTGTTCGCCACCCTGCACACCAACGACGCCAGCCAGGCGCTCGACCGCATGGTCGACGTGTTCCCGGCCGAGAAGCGCGATCAGATCCAGACGATGCTCGCCGGGTCGCTGCAGGGCGTCGTGTCGCAGCGCCTCCTGCCTGCGGTCAGCGGCGGCCGCGTCGCCGCCTATGAGGTGCTGATGGGCACCGAGGCGGTGCGCAACCTGGTTCGTGAGGGCAAGAGCCGTCAGCTCCGCAACGTGGTCGCCACCGGCGGCCCCGACGGCATGCAGACCATCGAAATGGACCTGGCTCGTCTGGTGTCGTCCGGCCTCGTGACGATGGAGATGGCGCAGTCGATCTCCGCCTACCCGAGCGAGATCCAGGCGCAGGTGTCGACGCTGCGTTCCCAGGCCCAGGCTGCGGCGACGCAGGCTTCCGGCCAGGCAGCGTCGTCCGGATCCGGTGTGCGCACGGGCGACCCGAACGGTCAGCAGCAGCCTGCGCAGCCGGCCGGCGTGGCCTGATCGTCACCCCGATCGCCGATTGACCGAGAGGAACGCGCTCGATGGCAGGCCCCACGAAGGGGAGTAGTCCCTTCAAGACGATCGCCGGGGCTACCCCTTGTCCCGGCGGATGGCTGGTGATCCCGGCGCGCCTCGCCGGCGTCACCGTGGTCGCCGAGGAGGCGTTCGTCCTCAAGAAGCTGATGGACGTGCTCGACTACCGCCCGAAGTTCGAGTTCGGGGCGATCAACATCCCGTTCGGCTATCCGGAGCACCCTGTTGGGCCGTACCGGCAGTGCGATCGTGAGGCGCGCGAGCTCGTTCGCTGGCCGCGACGCATCGCTCTCCGCCCCGTGCCGTCGCGGGCTGCGCTGTTCGCAAAGTCTCGGCAGGAGGCGCTGCAGGTCGAGCCGTGGCTCACGAAGAACGACTTCCGGCGCTTCCGCTGGATGAAGGAAGCGGCGATCGAGATCCAGCCCTTCCACTCCCGCTCGTTCTACTCGGGGAACGCCGACCTGTCGTTCGTCCACATGAACGGCGACGAGCCCCTCGCCACGTGGCCGCACCACGAAGACGGTCAGATCGAGCGGCTCGAGCTCATTCGCGCCAAGCTCCCCGGCGTGGATGACGTCGTGTCGCGGGTACCGCCCGTCGGCGCCGGCATCTCGCACATGTACGAGGCGGCGGCGATGCTGTGGACGGCGCGCCGCGCTTCCGGCCGTGCCATCAGTCGGCTCCCGCTCGATCCCGAATGGGATGACGGCGGGATCCGGATCGAGCTTGTCCGCTGAGGCGAGCTGAGTGGGTCGCGCCTGGCGGCTCAGGCCAGCGAGAGACCGGGGACGGGCTGCTGGGTGCGCTCGCCGAGCACAGTGTCGAGCAGGGCTGCCATGGTGTCGGCGAGCTCGCGCTGACGATCGAAGCAGCGGTCGAGCGCGGTGGCGATCGTCGACATCCGTTGGTCGAGGGTCTCGAGCCGCTCCGCGTACACGGCGACCGACGGCCCCGGCGGAGTGCCGGTCACGTGGACCGGGGCGCGGTTCGAGAGGTCGTGGCGGGTCTGATCGATGAGCCCGATCACCAGTTCGCGGGTGCGTTCGAGGTCGGCGCGGGACTCCTCACGGGCGAACTCGACCTGTTGCCGGGCGATCTCCGCATGGGCCGAGATCGTTGTGAACTGAGCGTGAACTCGATCGGCCAGATCGGCGACGAGCTCACGAAGGCTGGCGACCTCGGCGTGCAGGCGTGCAGCTTCCTCGTCGCCGAAGATCTGCTGTTCTCCCAGCGTCTGGCGTGTTTTCGGGCGAACGTGCACGGTGTGACCTCGCGTGATCGTTCACGGAGCGCACTGATTGCGGCACCGTGTGTGGCGGACACGGGTTCATCGGCACGGTGCTAGGCTTTCTTGAATCTTGACACGGAGGCCAAAAGAATTTTGGTGTTCCACTCAAGTGGGTCCGTGTCAGCGCCGAAGAAGATGTGCGCAACCGAGAGCCTGTCTCACGGTGCGGAGCAATCCAGTGAGATGGACGCCAAGCGGCGGAAGGAAAAGGAAACAGCAGCATGAAGAACAACAATGACGAGGGCTTCACCCTCATCGAACTCCTGATCGTGATCGTCATCCTCGGCATCCTGGCCACCGTCGTGGTGTTCTCGGTCCGTGGCATCACCGATCAGGGCCAGGCAAACTCCTGCCAGGCAACCGGCAAGACCCTCGAGGTCGCCATCGAGAGCTACTACGCCCAGTATGGCACCCGTGGTGGCAACCCGACCGAGAGCCAGCTGGTCGGCGCACGCCTCATCCGCAACAACGCCGAGAACTACGTCGTGAACGTGGTCGGCGGCGTCTCGACGCCGGTCGCAGCGGGCCGTTGCTTGAACCCCTGATTCCGTTTCGGCGGACTTGGCGAACCCCCGGCTACGGCCGGGGGTTCGCCCCGTTTTCGGCGGTCTCCCTGTCGCAGGGTGGACACAGCATTAGGCTTCGGCGGTGCTGGCCTGGCGTTCGTTGTCGCTCTCGGTGTTGTCGCGTGGACTGGGCGCACCATGGTGTTGAGCGACTCCTCTGACCTGCAGCCTGCGTCGTCGACGGACGACCCGGAGCGGCACGTCGACGCAAGTTTGCCGGCTGCTCACACGGCTGCGATCCCGGTGCGATGGAGCCTCATGCTCGGCCTGGTCGTGTGCGTCCTGCGGTTCGCGTTCGCCTCGGAGCGTCAGATCTTCCACGTCCTCCCCGACGAAGCGGGCACCGTGGCGATGAGCCGCTGGTTTGCCGGTCGAGCGGGCTGGAACATGTTCGGCACGAGCACCTGGCAACCGGGCACGGCCTTGTTGCATGCGCCCGTCAGCTGGCTGATCGACGATCCGATCGTCGCGTATCGCATCGGCCTGCTGCTCGTCGCCGTCATCGCGGGTGTGGGGGCGGTGCTTCTCGCCGGTCTGATCCCCCGCCTGCTCGACATCGGGCCGCTGGCCGCCGTCGTCATCGCCGGCGTGATCTCGCTCAGCCCGGCGGGCTTCTCGAGTACCTCGTACCTCTGGGCCGAGTCACTCGTCACCGTCTGGTTCCTGCTGACGGTGCGGTCGCTGATGCGATACTTCGATCAGCGGACGCTGGTCGCCGGATTACTCGTCATCGCAGCGTCGCTCGGCGGCTACGCGTCGCACAGCCGACTGCTCGCGATCGGCATCGTCGTGGTTCTCCTGCTGGGGGGTGACGCGATCCGCCGGCGGTCGATCGGGGACGCCGTTGCATTCGTCGGCTTCGGAATGCTCGGCGTCGTGTCGATCGCTATGGGATCTCGCTGGCTCTTCGAACGAGTCTGGGACGAGCCGGGCTCGGTCAACACGATGACCGAGACCATCTCGCACCTCGTGAACCCCCTCGCCCTCGTCGATGCCTTCGCCGGGCAGTTGTGGTATCTGCTGGCGACGAGCGCAGGCCTGTTCGGGGTCGGAGTCGTCGTGCTGGTCCGCCAATCGCAGTCCGGCGGCATCCGCGGTCGCGACAGCCGTCTCGTACTCCTCGCGGTCGCGACGATGATGGGGGCCTCGGCGCTCTTCCATGCCGGGCGCACCATGAGCAGCTTTCCGATCTACGGGCGGTACAACGATTCGATCGCGATGCCCATCGTTGCTGCGGGGGCCGTGTGGCTGGTCCACCAACGTCGCCGCTCCCGTGCCGACGGTTCGACGGTGATGCTCGTCGCGCTTGCCATCATGGTGGGCCTCGGGCTGCTCGTGTCGATCCTCCACGGCGACGCCATCGCCGACCGCATCACCCCACCGATGGTGGCGGGAGTCGCTGCCTTCGGGGCGACCGATTCGGACATCGACGTGCTCCGACTCAGCGTCGTCATCGGTGTCGTCGGTCTGGCAATGCTCGGCCTCACCCGTGTGCGGCGTCGGCTCGGTGACCTCGGTCTCGCCGCACTCGTGGTCGGCCTCCTGTTGGTGGGAGCCGTCCGAATGCGCGAATCCACCAGCTTGTTGCTCAACTCGGCAGTCAGAGCCGAGCCCGTCACGGACGTGTTGGACTTCCTCGAACCGGGCGAGAGCGTCGGCGTACTCTTCGTGTCGGACGAGTCGGATCCGAGGCCCACCGTGACCTCCTTCGCCCAGCAGCGCCGCATCTTCGCCTATCAGTTCTTCCTGGTGGGCCAGCGGTTCGAGGAGGTTCCCGGCCCCGTGAAGAACGACGACATCAGGTTCATCTTCGCTCCGCTCGACGATCCGGACATGCTCGCTGGAGGAGCGATTCCGGTGTGGCAGGATCCGGTGATCTTGATGGCGCTCTGGTTCGAGGCGCCGTAGTCGTTATGGAACTTCAGCCTCACGCCGCAACCGCCGAAGTGCTGAGCACGGCGACCATCCCCAGCAGCCGTTCGATGCTGGCGAGGTGGCGGCTCTCGCCGTGGGATGCGACTGGCCTCGCCGCCGCCCTGCTCTTCCTCGTTGCGTTCGCGCCAGACCTGATGTTCCCAGGGTGGACCCCTCGCATGGTTCTGCTTGTCGGGTTCGGTGCGCTTGGCATGCCGTTGCTGGTGACGTTGATTCGGCGCCGGGACCGTTCGGCGCTGCTGCTCGCTGGCGCCCTGGCCTGGACGGTGGTTGCATCCGTGCTTTCCGATGCGCCCCGATCCGCGTTGATCGGGGTGGTTGGGCGAGACCTCAGTGCCCTTGTGGTCGTGCTGTGTGCCGGCATGTGGGCTCTGGGTCGGATGATGTCGGACCATGGCAGGCATCTGCTGGCACTGACGGTCGCTTGGACCTTGACATTCAACGCGGTCGTTGGGCTGCTGCAACTCGTCTTCGACGTGTCGACCGGTCCGCTCGCCCTGGCATACGGGCGGCCCACCGGGTTCAACACGAACCCCGTGTACTTCGGTGCTCTCTGCGCGGCGGGGCTCGCGGCCGCGCAGAGCCGATGGGTCGACAACTGGCGGGTTGTGTTGGTTCCCACCGTGCTGCTCGGTGCGGGAGTCAGTGCTTCGGGATCTCGGGTAGCGCTGGCTGCGTCTCTCGTCGTGGCCGCACTCATCGCGCTCACCTGGCGGACACGGCAGGCAGTGATCGGCGCACTCGTCGTGGTTGCGTCGCTCATCGGCGGTGTGGCTCTCGACCGACTCCTCGGCGCCGGCGAAAATGCGGTCAATCGGCTGTCCGATCAGTCGTCTGGTGGCCGGCTCCAGGCGTGGATGTACGGCGTGGGGGCGTGGACGGACCGACCGTTCACGGGGTACGGCTTCGGGCAATTCCGTCCTGCGGTGCAGCATCGATTCTCAGCAGAGTTCGTTCGCGTGTCGGCTCGCGATGAGGTCTCGCAGGCGTGGTTCGATCCGCACAACGTCGGCCTGGTGCTCCTCGTGAGCGTCGGTGCCGTTGGAACGTTGTTGTTCCTCGCATGGGCCATCCAGTGGGGTCGCTCCATTCGCGGCACGCTTGCGTGGACCTTGCTCCCGATCGTGCTCCATTGGATGCTGCAACCGGTGTCGTTGTTCACGCTCCCGCTGGCAATGCTCGTGTTCGGTGCGGCGACTCGTCGCGACCCGGACGAGCCACCGTCAGCGCCTCTCGCTGTCGGTATCGTTGCGACGACCGGGATCGTGCTGGCCGCAGCGCTGTTCAGTGGCGATGTCCTCCTTCGGCGTGCCGCGAACTCGGTAGATGCTCCCCGTGCGGCGTCGGTGGCTCAATGGTTCGGTCGCGACCCGATCGCGAGCGACATCGTCGCTCAGCTGTACCAGTTCGATGAGCGGGTCCCAGATCGTCAGGAACAGCACCTCGTGTGGCGACGCAAGGTCGCTGAGTACGAACCGGATCGGCCGTTCTGGTGGTCGAACCTGGCGATGCTCCAGATCGAGGTCGGCGACTATGCCGGGGCGAGGGAGTCGCTCGCGCTCGCATACGAACTCCAGCGGTACAACACGCGAACTGTGCGTGCCGACATGGTGCTCGCGATCGTCGAGGGCGATGCCGATCGCCTTGCTCGGCTCCTCGAGGACGCGTGCGCGCTCGGCATGTCCGAATGTGGAACGTCTGCGACCGATCTCATCGCCGAGGCCAACGATCTCGCCAGAGCAGGCGCCTGAACTCGCTGCGACTTTCGAATAGGCAGTCTGCGCTCCGACAACGTCGATCGGCACGGCAGGAGGGTCAGGCCGGGCGTGCTGACCAGCTCAACAGCATGAGGACCGGCCAAAGATCCGCGCCGAGGTCGGCTTCCCCCGATTGGTGGCGGTGCCAGAGCGCCTGCACTGCCGGCGGGTTGAGCACACCGTTCTCGGCGACAGCCCCAGGGGCCAGCAGGTCGTCGGCCCACTGCTTGAGCGGGCCGCGCAGCCAGTTGTCCAACGGCACTGCGAAGCCACGCTTCGGTAGGTCTGCGATCGCCGGAAACCGGGACCGTGCCGCCTCGCGCATGATCCATTTGCCGGAGCCATCTCGAACTCGCTGGTCGTTCCGGAGTGACCACGCGAAAGCGTGGAGGCGGTGATCAAGCAAAGGTGCCCGCGTTTCCAGGCTGGTCGACATGGCAGCCCGGTCGACCTTGACGAGGATGTCGTTCGGCATGTAATCGACGGTGTCGGCGGCCATGCCCAGTTCGACTGGTTGCAGCGCGTCGAACAGCGATCGGGTCGATACGAGTGAACGGCGAGAGCCGCCTGGAGCGAGATGTGGCCCGTCCCGGTGCACGCGCATGAGGAGGTCGTACAACGCGAGGCGGTCGTCAGCACGCAAGATGGCGCCGGACGTGTGAACGCGCTTGCCGGTCCGACGCCTGAGAGGGCGGGGGAGAAGCCTGCCGACCGGTCCGGCTCCGGTCCGGTCGAGCCAGTCTTCGCTGAAGAGCAACAGCGCTGCCCCACCAGCCCGCCGTGCGAACCGAGGAATGCGCTGTGTCCGAGCGGCTTGAGCGAAGAGCCGATAGCGCTCGTAGCCACCGAACAATTCGTCGCCGCCGTCGCCGGTGAGTGCCACCGTCAGGTCACGGCGCGCGAAGCGGCTCACGAGCGTGGTCGGGATCTGGGAGGAGTCGGCAAACGGCTCGTCGTAGATCGTTGCGAGGTCTGGCACGACCGCAAGGGCATCGGTGCCGGTCGCGATCCATTCGTGGTGGTCGGTCCCCAGCGCGTCGGCAATCAGGCGAGCTGCTGGGGCCTCGTTCAACGACGGGTCTTCGAAGCCGATCGTGTACGTGCTCGCCGCCGCGCCGCCTTGCTGCATCATCGCCACGACCAGCGACGAGTCGACTCCACCCGAGAGGAAGGCGCCGAGTGGAACGTCAGCGATCGTCCGCTCACGGACGACCTCGGCGAGGAGTGCCTCCAACTCCTCGACCGCCTCGTCGTCCGTACGGTCCACAACGGGCGTCTGGAGAGCCACGTGTGTCGGGTCGTAGTAGCGGTACTCGTCGATCGAGCCGTCGCGTCGCACTCGGAGCCGGCTCCCGGGCATGAGCTTCCGAACCCCTGCGAAGATGGTGTACGGCGCCGGGATCACAGATCGCTCAAGCAGCTCGACCACCGAACATCGATCGATCTCCGCCGGCACCCCCGGGACGGCACGAAGGGCTGTGAGTTCGCTACCGAATGCGAACATCGACGGAATCGCCGTGTGATAGAGGGGTTTCTCACCGAACCGGTCGCGAGCCAGCCACAGCTCGTCCCGGTCGCGATCGAAGGCGGCGAACGCGAACATCCCGATCACGGTGTCCAGCGTGCGGTCCACCCCCCACCGAGCGATCGCCTCGACAAGTACCTCGGTGTCGGAATGACCGTGCAACTCGGCCAGCGTGAGTCCAAGAGCCGATCGGACCGCCGCTGTGTTGTAGAGCTCGCCGTTGTAGGTGATCGTCCACCGGCCGTCCGCCGACGTCATTGGTTGGTGGCCTGCCGAGCTCAGGTCGACGATCGCCAGGCGACGGTGCCCGAAACCCACATCCAAGCGTCCGTTCGCCCACGTGCCGCTGCTGTCCGGACCTCGATGGATCAGGCGGTCGGCCATCGCCTTCGCCAGTTCCTCCGGATGGCTGGTCAGCTCGTGCCCACGCAGAGCGAAGACGCCGCTAATTCCGCACACCGGCGACCTCCCTCCACAGTACGACATACCTCGATGCCATCGTCTCCAGAGAGAACTCGTCCTCGATCCGGCGACGTGCCGCATCGCCGAGCGCCCGGCGCTCGTGTGGCGCCATCCGTGCCAGGTCGATGACCGCTTCAGCAAGTGTGTCGGGGTCGCCACAGGGCACGACACGACCCGTGTCGCCGACAAGAATTGCGCTGTCGCCGGCGGCGGTCACCACCGCAGGAACACCGTGCGCCATCGCCTCACCGACGACGTTCGGAAGCCCTTCAGCGAGCGAGTTCGACACCGTGATGTCTGAGATGGCATACAACGATGCAGGGTTGCTGAGCCGCCCGAGCAACGTCACGGATCCCTCGACACCTGCTGCTCGTATGCGCTGGCAGAGATCGACGTTGGCTTCGTCCATGTCCTGCCCTGCGAGCGCAAGGCGAGCGTTTGGGCATTGAACGGCAACGGTCCTCCAGGCGGTGATCAGCGACGCATGATCCTTGTCCGGGTGGTAGCGCCCGAGGCGCGAGACGACGGCTTCACCTTCGGCGAATCCGAACAGATCGCGGTCAGCGACCGTCTCAGTGCCGGCGGGCGCGAAGCCGTTGTGGATCACGACGGTGCGGCGCGGATCGTACCCGAGGTCAGCATGAACACGAGCGGCCTTCTCGGCGACGGCGATGATGCGGGTCGGGATGACTCGGGACAGGCGCCCGTTGAGGCGGGTCACCAGTCGTGTCATCCGGTGTGAGCGCTCGGGATCGAGCTCCGAGTTCCGAAGGTTCCACACGACGGGCGCACGCGTGGTGAGCCTGGCGGCGACCCCGCCCAGAAGATCGCCTGCGGGCATCCAGGTCTGCACAACCTGGGGCTCCAAGCGCCGCACGCTGCTCATGAGGCGAATGATCCGCAGCGGGCTCGGCGTGCGTCGCGCCAGCCCGATCACGAAGACAGGGACCCCCAGCCGCTCGAACTGCTCGCGTAGTGGATCCCAGCTGCTGATCACGATGACGGAATGCTCACACACCTCCGACGTCGCTTCGACCAGGCGCAGCAACGCCAGCTCAGCGCCACCGGGGTTGATGTCGGTGATGACGTGGGTCACCCGGAGCTTCGCAGATGCGCGTTCAACATGTCTGGCATCCACTGTCGTGCAACAGTAGCGAGGCTGAGAGGAAGCCGGGCGGAACGACCACGTCCGACCGGCCCTCGGTGCCGGCGTGCGTTGCGAGGCTAGGCTTGCGGCCGCATGTGTGTGGACGTTGCATCTTTGTGTGAGCAATGATCTTTCGTGCGCTGGTCGCTCTGCGGCCCCTGACGAAGTGGGCCTATCGGCAGCAGGGTGTGGGTGTGGCGCGTCTGGCTGATTGGGTCCGCGTGTCAGCCAGTCGGCGCGCGCCTGAAGGCCCTCTGCTCGTTCGCGACTTCGCCGGCTCGAGTCTGTTCGAGTGCTACCTCCGTGAGCACATGGGCAGCCAAATCTACTTCCGGGGCTCCTACTCGACGGAGCAACTGGCCGCCCTCGAACACGTGCTGCATGGCGATGATGTCTTCATCGACGCCGGTGCCAACCAAGGCGAGTTCACGGTGTTCGCCGCGGCGAAGGCGTCGACGCGTCTTGTCATTGCCATCGAGCCAGTCGAAAAGCACCGTCGCCGGCTTCTCCGCAACGTCGAACTGAACCGACTCGACAACGTGGTCGATTGTGGCGTTGCCCTTGGCGAGCGCCAAGCCAGGCTTCCGATCTACGACAGCGACGAACGATTCCACGATGGCACTCACAACGAGGGATTGCCCACGCTGTATCCAAGGTCTACGTCGCAGTTCAAGGCTGCGATGGTGGATGTCCGGACGCTCGACGACATCGTGGCTGAGATACGACCGCCTCGCGTATCGGTGATCAAGCTCGACATCGAAGGCGGCGAGTTCGCCGCACTGCGAGGGGCTGAGCGAACCATCGAGCGTGATCGGCCGGCCCTCCTGCTCGAGATCGGACGATCGACATGCGTAGCCGCCGGCTATGAACCGGAAGAGCTCGTGACGTGGCTACAAGAGCATGGCTACGTCCTGTCCCGGATCGAGCACGGAGGCGCCGTCACGCCGCTTCATGCGGTCGCTGACTTCCAGAACGTGTTGGCGATGCCCGCGGTTCGCTGATGAATCGACTGAGGGTCGTGTTCGTCGTGCACTCCTTGGGTGGCGGCGGAGCGGAGCGACTGACGGCAAACCTGTCGAATCACTGGGCGGAGCTGGGCCACGACGTCTCAGTGGTCACGATCGCGTCGGAGGAAGATGCGTATCCGCTTCGGGGTGTCGCCCGGATATCACTGGGTCTCGCTCGCCCGTCGATGCATGGACCGGCGGCTCTTGTGGCGAATCTTGGTCGAGCACGTGCTCTCCGTCGTGTCGTCGACGATCTCCGGCCTGACGTCGTCATCGGGGTGATGACGACGTCGAACGTGTTGGTCGCTCTGGCCTCGATAGGGAAGAAGCATCGCGTCGTGGGCACCGAGCACATCGATCCGGTGGCTTACCCGTTGCCGGGTGTCTGGCGCGTCACGCGTCAGTTCGCCTACCGGCTCGTCGATGTCGTGACGGCTCCCACGTCGGCTACCGCTGAGTGGATGGCTGCCAACACTGGCGCGCGGTCAGCCCGCGCCCTGCCGAACCCGGTCCCGTGGCCACTGCCGGCTACCACCCCGGTGCTGCCGCCCTCGACGGTGCTGTCGGACCACGAGCAGGTCGTGCTTGGTGTCGGGAGGCTCGTCCCGCAAAAGGGATTCGACCTCCTCATCCATGCGTTCGGCCAGGCGGCCGCGACGCGTTCGAACTGCTCACTTGTCATCTTGGGGGAAGGGCCGGACAGACAGGCCCTGCAATCGCTCGCGGTGGAGGCCGGTCTCGCTGATCGAATTCATCTCCCTGGATGGGCTGGCAATCTCGGGGAGTGGTTCGAACGTGCATCCCTCTATGTGCTCAGCTCTCGGTTTGAGGGCTTCGGGAACACGATCGTGGAGGCGATGGCCTATCGCTGCCCGGTCGTGAGTTTCGACTGCAAGGTTGGCCCAGCTGAGATCATCACTCACAACGACGACGGTCTGCTCGTGCCTGACGGCGATGTTGAGGCGCTTGGGAACGAGATCGCCAGGATGCTCTCGTCCGAGGATCTGAGACGTGCGCTGGGCGAGCGCGGTCGGATTCGCTCTCAACGGTACGCAGTCGACCGGATCTCCTCAGAGTGGTTCGAACTGTTCGCGGAACTCGGCTGCTCGGGCCAATGACCTCAGGTCGGCGTGTGTGAGGATCCGACAAGACTTCTAGAACGACACAGGTCCTCTTGCTAGGCCGATGTCGACCGGCCACCGCCGGTCGGACGCATGACGCCCGATCGGCGCGCAAGTCGACCGAGTTCCAGCCACATCAACGCCAGGACGAACGCGTAGACGACGGCGGTGGCGAATGCGATCCCTCGCAGGCCGAACAGTTCCGACAGGATCCAGTCGAGCAGTACGTTTGCCAGGGCGCCGATCAGTCCAACCCAGAACACCGTGCCGAACCGACCACTGGCCTGAAGGCCGCGTGCGAAAAGCGTTCCGGCGACGTAGGTGGGGATCGTCAGGGCGTAGATCATCTGGACGACTGCGACGGCACGTGCCTGCTCGGCCGTCACCTCGCTGCCTCGGAACGCGAGTGAAGCCGTTGGGATGCTGAAGAGCACGATGGCGGTCGTCGCGCCGACGACGGGCCAGAGCGTCGACCGCATCGCTGCCCACGTGCCGTCGAGCGCACCGCGAGCTCCGCTGGTGGCACGCTGGGCGATCGTGGGAAACGCCGGTGTTGCGAAGGCCGTTGTGAGCATCGCCGCGATCGCCAGCGGAATTCGACCGGCCACTGCGAGCTGACCGGCCTTACCCTCGTCGACACGACCAGCGAACCAGAGGTCGATGACAGGGCCTACGCCGAAGAGCAGCGACCCAGCAGACGTTGTGGCGACGGGCCTCGCCAGCGCCCTGGCAAGGGCACGGCAGCCCGCTACTGACGCGGTCACGCCCTCACGGCGAGCCAACACTCCGGTGAGCAGGAGCGCTTCGGCGGTGAGCCCGACGCCGTGAGCAAGAGCCAGGCGCTCGGCATCCACTGTTCCTGTCAGCGCGACCGCCATGACGCACCCGCTCGTCAGCATCGTCGACGCAGCAGGGAGAGCGAAGCGGTGGCCAGCGTGCAGCAGGCTTGCAGCGGCGCCCCTCATCGCCGCAGGAGCGATCACGATGACACTCATCACTCGCAGAACTGTCTCCAAGGACTGTTCGCTGGTCGGAGGGGCGAGCAGTCCCGCGATCTGGTCAGAGCTGAGCCACAAGACGATCCCCAGGACTCCGCCTGCGAGCCCCGTGGTTGCGACGACGTCCATCGCAGAACCGATCGCCGGCGAACCGTGTTGGGAGAGCCGGCGGCCGCTGAACCATGGGACGACGGCGGCGCTGATGCCGCTGACGAGCGCTGACGTTCCGACGGTCGTCCAGGCGAGTGCGACAGACCAGGTGTCCAGTTCACCACCGAATCCCACAGACCGCGAGACGATCACGTCGCGCGCGAGAGCGATCACACTCGCGACAGCCGTGATGCTTCCGACCAAGAGCGCGTTCGAACGTAGCGATCTGCTGTCGAAGGCGTCGCCAGGCGGTCGGGGCAGTCTCATGTCATCGGTCGGCTGCGGGAGGAGATTCGCGCTGTGTCATGACGTCTGCGGCTTGCGAGTGCTGAGTCGGCGCCGAAGTGGGCATCGACGCTCGGTCGCATACTGGAAGATTCGCGGATGCCAACGCACACCCTGGGCCGACTATCGTCGCTTGGGAGGGTGCTGGCTGATGGGAAGTTCCTTGGGGCTCCAGCTTGTGGAAATGTACTTGCTGGGGCCTGACTCCCCGTCGCAATGCTCGACAGCGCGTCCTGCGCCACCGTATCGGGTGGTAGTGAGAGCCGCTGTTGATGAGGAACTGGGGACGCCGTGACAGGAGAGTGTCAGTGGGCCGCGCAGAGTTCGTTCGATCCGGCGCAGAGTGCCGACCAACGCGCCCGATGAGGATCGGTTTCGTCATCGGAGGCCTGGGGGGCGGAGGTGCTGAACGCCAGCTGTCCCTTGTGGCTGCCGGCCTCAGCGCGCGAGGACACGACGTGCGCGTGTACGCAGAAGCTGAAGGGCCGTGGCGCCCGTGGCTCGAGGATCGCGGTGTCGAGGTCGCGTGCTTTCCCTCCGATTCGACACCCGGCCGTGTCGGCCGGCGCATAGCGCTCATCCGTGCGGTGCGCCGATCCCGCCCCGACGTTCTGCACCCGTATCTCACCTCGACGAACGCGTGGGTTGCCCTTACCAGAGGCGTGACGCGGCCGCGGTTGCTGGTCTGGGGTGTTCGCGACTCGGGCACGCAGACGTTCGACACTCGTAAGTCGCGGGCTGCGTGGTGGCTGTCACGGCGGATGTCGAGCCGGGCGGATCTCATCGTCTACAACTCTGCGGCCGGTGCCACCAACTACCTGGCCCTGGGCTATCGCCCGGCCGGAGTCGCGGTCGTGTCGAACGGAATCGACACCGACCGGTTTCGCCCCGACGAGACGGCTCGCCGACAGTGGCGTGAAGACAACAGCCTCGGTACGGAGGAACTCGTCGTCGGCATGATCGCCCGCGACGATCCGGTGAAGGGTCATGAAGACCTCGTTGCAGCGGCGTCGCTGCTGCGTCAGCGCGGTGACGGAGCGGGCGAGGCGACGTTCATCATCGTTGGTGGTCTGAGCGATCACCGGGCACGCGTGCTCCACTCGGCAGCGACGGCGGCCGGCGTGCGACTTCGGACGCTGCCTGCCACCGACGCCCCGGAACGGTTCTACAACGGGATCGACGTCTTCGTGATGCCCTCCAGACGGTCCGAAGGCTTCCCGAACGTCCTGGGTGAAGCGCTCGCATGCGGGCGTGCCGCCGTTGCGAGCGATGTCGGTGACGTGCGGGATGTGCTCGGCGGAACTGGCGTCATCGTGCCACCGAGTGACCCCTCGGCGCTCGCCGACGGCATCGGCCAGGCAGCACGAACGCTTCCGGGTCTGAGAGCCGACGAGGTACGCCGCTCGATCTCCAGTCGATATTCGGTTGAGACTCTCGTGGACGCCACGGAGGCGTTGCTCATGGAGCACCTTGCCCGGCATCAGTGAGCGCGCGGCTGAAGAACGCGGCCTTGTCAGCCCACACGCGCGAGCGATCGAATCGCGCTCTCACCCAGACGGCGCCGTCGACGCCTCGGCGCTCGCGCCGTTCCGAACTCGACAGAAGGTCCTCGATCGACGCACCGAGGCGCTCGACGTCGCCCAGCGGCACGAGCGTCGAGGGGTCGGCTACCGCGTCGACGGTGCCCGTTGCGCGATAGCCCGCCACCGGAATGCTCATCGACTGGGCCTCGAGCGGGACGTTCGGAAGGCCTTCGCGGTATGACGGGAATGCCAGCACGTCCATCGCCTCGTACGCGACGCGCGGATCGTCCAGCCACTCGATGTGGACGACCCCTGGGTCGACATGCATCGCGTCAAGTGTTTCGGGCTTGATCGGGTCGCCATTTTCGAGCGTCCCGACCAGGAGGACCTGGACCGGAGTCAGCGACCCTGAGCGTCTGCGGTACCAGCCGACGAGGTCATCGACGCCCTTGTCACGTGTCAGCCGTCCGACGAAGCCGACGACGTGGACGCGCTCGTCCAAGCCGAGTTCGGAGCGTGCCTCGACGCGACTGCGGCGCCGTCTGAACCGATCGGTATCCACGCCATTGCTGGAACCCGATCCGATGACACCGACTTTGCCCGCCTTCGCCAGCCGGTCTCGTTGGACCACGGCGGCCAGACTCGGGCTGTCCGGTGCCACGTGTGTCGCTGCCGCACACGTCACCCGCTCGAGTGTCACGAACAGTCGTCGTGCATTCCCGCCAGTGGTCTCGTACCGCAGGCCGTGAACTGCATACACGCGGACAGGAACTCGAGCCGTCCAGCTCGCAAGCATGCCGAGCAGTCCGGCCTTCGGCGTGCCGGCGTGAACGATGTCTGGCTGAAGCCGACGGATCAGTCGGATCGTGCGCCAGAGCGCCCTCAGATCGCGCAGGGGCGACGGCTCACGGACGAATGGAAGGTGGAGAACATCAACGCCGTCGACCTCGACCCGCCCCGTCGGGTCGAGGTTCGTTGCGACGTCGACGTCGAAGCCGGCCTCCGTGAGCGCACCGACCTGGCCTCGGACGAACAGCAGGCTCGCTGGCGAGGTGACAAGGAAGAGCAGACGAGGGCGCCTCCTCAAGTCACAGCACCTCGCCGTTGAACACATGGCCACGCATCACGTTCTTCGTGTCGAACACGAGGGCACCGTGCCGAGCGATGGCAGCGGGATCGAACTCTGGATGGTCGACGAGTACGACGACGACATCTGCCTCGGAGAGAACCTCCGGGCCGAACGCCACGAGAGGGAAGCGGAGATCGACCGTGTTCACCGTCGGGACGTATGGATCGCAGAACGTCACCTCGGCGCCGCTCGTGTCCAGCCGTTCGGCGACGCGCACCGACGGGCTCTCGCGCCAGTCGCTCGTGCCCCGCTTGTACGCGAGGCCGAGGAGCAGCACCTTCGTGCCGTTGAGCGGCATCCGATTGCGGTTGAGCATCGCCTGGAGGCGGTCGTGGACGTAGTCGGGCATGTGCTCGTTGACGTCGTTGGCGAGTTCGACGAACCGGAAGGTGTGGCCGAGGTGTTGCTTGACGCGCCAAGCCAGATAGCTCGGGTCGATCGGCAGGCAGTGGCCGCCGACTCCTGGGCCCGGTGTGAATCGCATGAACCCGAAGGGCTTGGTGGACGCGGCGTCGATCGACCGCCAGATGTCGACGCCGAGCTCGCGGGCGAACATCGCCAGCTCGTTGACGAGCGCGATGTTGACGTGGCGGAACGTGTTCTCCAGGAGCTTGACGAGCTCGGCTTCCTCGCATGAGCCAACGCGCACGGTCTGGTCGACGAGTGCAGAGAAGAAGGTGTCGACGACCTCCAGGGACTGGCCGTCGTAGCCGCTGACCACCTTGGGTGTGTTCACCAAGCCGTAGGTCATGTTGCCGGGGTCGATCCGCTCGGGCGAATAGCCGAGGTGGTAATCGCCGCGCTGGAGCCCAGAACCCTGCTCCAGGATCGGCGCGAGCAGCTCGACCGTCGTGCCGGGGTAGGTGGTGCTCTCGAGGATGACACAGGCGCCGGGTCGTAGGTACCGCGCGAGATCGCGCCCGGCGTGCTCGATGTAGGCGAGGTCGGGGAGACCATCGCGGAGGGGCGTGGGGACGCTGATCACCGCCACGTCGAACCCCGCTATGTCGCGTGTTTCGTGGGTTGCGACGTAGCCCGAGTCGAGCGCTCGTTGGAGTACCTCGTCGGAGACGTCGCCGACGTAGCTCGATCCAGACTGGAGAGACTTCACACGATCGGTGGAAGCGTCGAGGCCGACGACGCGGAACCCGACTTCCGATGCTCGCATCGCGACCGGAAGTCCGACATATCCCTGACCGACGACGACGATCTTCGCTGATCGATCATGGATGCGCTCGACGACATTGCTCATGGACAACCAATCGGCTCCTGGTACTGCTGTCTTGAGGAAAACCTGAAACTCCGTCACCCGTGCGGCCGTGCCGGAACACCTGCGACCGTGGTGCCGGCTCGCACGTCCTTCGTGACCACTGCTCCAGCGCCCACGTACGCGCCTGCCTCGATCCGGATACCCGGCAGCACGTTGGCCCCGGTCCCGATCGTCGCGCCGTCCGCCAACACCACGCTGCCGCTGATCGTGGCACCTGGGAACACCGACACGTAGTCGCCGACCGTGGCGTCGTGGCCGATCGTGGCGTTGCAGTGCACCTGGACGTGGCGGCCCGTTGCGATGTTGGTGGTGACGCGCGCTCCGGCGTTCAGGATCGTGCCCGGTCCGAGTCGGCAGTCGGAGCCGACGGTGGCCTGCGGGTGGACGAGGATCTCGGCCCGAGCCCCGGCATCGGACATGAGCTCGTCGATCGTCCGGCGTGCCGCACCGGCGCCGATCGCGATGACGTAGCGCTCGGCGAACTGAGGTGTCGATCCGACGTCGCCCAGGCACCTTGCACTGCGCCGCGCGAGCAGCTCGGGGTCGCCGCCGCCGTCGTCGGTGAAACCGACGAAGTCGAGCCCCGCTCCGCGTTCGTTGAGGGCCTCCACGATGTCGAGGCACTCGCGTCCGAAACCGCCCGCGCCGATGATCACGAGACGCCCCGGGTCAGGCAGATGCAGCACATCGGCAACCTACTGTGGGGGCCGTGGCGACGCGTTGGATCTCCGGTGGGTGCGGGAAGCGACTGCTCGACCTTGCGATCGCGATTCCGGCAGCGGTGCTGCTGTCTCCGGTGGCCGGTGTGGTCGCGCTGATGGTTCGTCTGCGACACGGCCGGCCGGTGGTGTTCCGACAGGAGCGGGCTGGTCGTGCCGGCCTTCCGATCGTCGTCGCCAAGTTCCGCTCGATGACGGACGAACGGGGCGCTGACGGCGTACTGCTCCCCGACGAGCACCGGCTCACCGCCTTCGGTGCGCTGCTGCGCAGCACGAGTCTGGATGAGCTTCCGCAGCTGTGGTCTGTGGTCAAGGGCGACATGAGCGTGATCGGGCCGCGACCGCTCCCGATGGCATACGTCGAGCGGTACAGCGACGAGCAGCGTCGCCGGCTCGAGGCGAAGCCCGGAATCACCGGTTGGGCGCAGGTCAACGGACGGAACGCCACGGGTTGGCCCGAGCGGCTCGCGCAGGACGTCTGGTACGTGGATCACGCGACGCTGCGTCTCGACGTGCGGATCCTGCTGCTCACGTTGCGCACGATCGTGCGCCGCGACGGGGTCGCTGCCGACGGGCACGTGACGATGCGGGAGTTCATGGGCGAGCGCTGAGCGCCAGAGCCGGCCCGGTGTCAGCGGTGGCGCGTGACGATCTCGGTGATCCGGTCGATCTGGTCATCGGTCAGGGCGCTGCCGCTCGGGAGGCAGAGGCCGGTCGTGAACAGCGACTCGCTCGTCCCGTCGAGGATCGCAGGCGCGTCTGCGAAGACCGGTTGGAGGTGGAGCGGCTTCCAGAGCGGTCGGGACTCGATGTCGGCGGCTGCGAGCGCATCCATCACGCCGTCGCGGCCGGCGCCGTCGCCGAACACCACGCACGTCAACCACCCGTTCCAGGCGCTCCAGCTCGGCACCGGCATGAACGTGAGTGGCGTGTGTGCGAACGCTTCGCGATAGCGGGCGTTGATCGCGAGGCGCCGTGACGACATCGCCGGGAGACGATCGAGTTGAGCGCTTCCCACGGCGGCCAGCAGGTTGCTCATCCGGTAGTTGAAGCCGACCTCGGTGTGCTCGTAGTGGATCGCCGGTTGGCGCGCCTGGGTCGCGAGGTAGCGAGCCCGTGAAGCGGTCGCCTCGTCGTCGGTGAGCAGCGCGCCGCCACCGCTGGTGGTGATGATCTTGTTGCCGTTGAAGCTGAGCACGGCGATGTCGCCGAAGCTGCCCGCCGGTCGGCCGAACGCCGTGGCGCCGAGCGCCTCTGCTGCGTCCTCCACGACCGCCACCCCGAACTCTCGGCAGATGGGGACCAACTGCTCGTAGTCGGCGCACTGCCCGTACAGATCGACCACCACGACGGCGCGCGGAAGCCTGCCATCGGTTGCTGCTTGCTCGAGCGCTGAGCGCAGCAGCGCCGGGCTCATGTTCCAACTCTCGGTGTCGCTGTCGACGAACACCGGCCGCGCCCCGCAATACGTGATCGCGTTGGCCGACGCGGCGAACGTGAACGACGACACGAAGACGTCATCGCCTGGCTGCACCCCGACCGCAAGGAGTGCAAGGTGCAGCGCCGCAGTCCCGCTCACCAACGCCACAGCATGGCGGCCGGTCATCGACGAGAGCCCGGCTTCGAACCGGTCGAGGTCGGGGCCGACCGGGGCGATCCAGCCTCCGTCGAATGCAGCGAGCAGTGCGTCGCGTTCGTCGACACCGACGTCGGGCGGCGACAGGTAGATCCGGGACATCACGACACCGCTTGACGTTGGTGCAGCCACATGATCGTGTCGCGCAGGCCATCCGCGAGCGGGACGGGCTGGGCATCTGGGAACAGCGACCGCAGCACGGTGTTGTCGGCCTGACTGTGCCGTACATCACCCGTGCGCGATTCGACGTGGACCACACGGAGGTCGTCGCCGATCTCCGCGCCGATCAGCCCGATGACGTCGAGCAACGTCGTGCGCGTCCCGAATGCGAGGTTCACGGGTTGCGGGTGGCTGACACGCCGGAGCGCAGCGTCGACGAGCACGCTCGCCACAGTTCCGACGTACGTGAAGTCGCGCGACTGCAGGCCGTCGCCGTGCACCGTGAGCGGCTCGTGCCGCAGCGCAGCGTCGACGAAGACCGGGATGACCGCGGCGTACGCATGGCCGGGCGCCTGCCGAGGTCCGAACACGTTGAAGAAGCGGAACGCCAGCGTCGACATGCCGTAGCTGTATTGCCAGGCCAGGGTGTACTGCTCGGTCGCCAGCTTGCTGACGGCGTACGGGCTCATCGGCATCGGCATCATCTGCTCGTGCTTCGGGAGCTCGGGGTTCGCGCCGTAGACCGACGACGAGGAGGCGACCACAACGTACGGATCGCGACCGTTGGCCCGCGCTGCTTCGAGCACCCGGAGGGTTCCGGTCGCGTTGGCTTCGTGGCTCGCCTCGGGATCGGCGATCGACCGCGGCACCGACGGGCGCGCGGCCAGGTGGACCACGGCGTCGACGCCCTCCATCGCGTGTGCGAGGGCGTCCGGGTCGAGGATCGACCCTTCGATCAACTCGGCGTCGATGCCCTCGAGGTTCGCACGATCGCCCGTCGACAGATCATCGAGACCCACGACCTCGCCATGATGGGACCACGCCTCGGCCACGTGCGACCCGATGAATCCGGCCATGCCGGTGACGAGCAGCTTGCTCATGACACCGCTGGGCCGGTCGTGAGCCAGACCCGTGAGCTCGACGGGCGCGGTTGCGCGTCTCGCAGTGCCCGGATCAGTTCCTGACCCGAAACTTCAGGAGCGATCTGCAAGTCGTCGAACGCGGTGCCTTCTGCGACGACGTGGGTGATCATCGGGTGGAAGGGGCGGTCGCCGGTTTCGTCGGTGGCGACGAGGTCTTCATGGAGCTTCTCGCCGGGGCGGAGGCCGGTGAAGACGATCTCGAGCGGGGGTTGGTGCTGGTCGGCGAAGCGGCGGGCGACGTCGGCGATCTTGACGGGTTCGCCCATGTCGAGCACGAGCACCTCGCCGTCCCGGCCGATCGCCCCGGCGTTCACCACGAGCAGCGCGGCTTCCTCCACGAGCATGAAGTAGCGCGTGATGTCGGGATGGGTCACCGTGATCGGGCCGCCGCGCAACGCCTGCTCGCGGAACGCCGGGAGCACCGAGCCACGCGACCCGAGCACGTTGCCGAACCGGACCGACACGTACGTACCAGGGGCGGTCATGCCCTTGTGGGCGGTGAGTCGCTCGGTGAGGCGCTTGGTGTAGCCGAGCACGCTCGTCGGGTTGGCTGCCTTGTCGGTGCTGATGTTGACGAAGTGGGTGACGCCCACGTGCTCGGCGGCGTCGAGCACGTTGCGGGTACCGACCACGTTGGTCTTCCAGCCCTCGTGCGGGTTCGACTCGAGCAGCGGGAGGTGCTTGAGCGCCGCGGCGTGGAACACGACGTCGGGGCGGTGCTGCTCGAACACCTCGAACATGCGGTCGCGGTCGCGGATGTCGGCGAGCACCAGGTCGTCGCCGTCGAGCAGGGCCCGTCCGTGGATCGAGAGCTGTACGGCATGGAGGCCGCTCTCGTCGCGGTCGAGCTTCAGGAGTGCCGACGGCTCGAAGCGGGCGAGCTGACGGCACAGCTCGCTGCCGATCGAGCCGCCCGCACCGGTGACGAGCACGCGTCGCCCGGTGATGTAGCTGGCGACTGCGTCGGCATCGATGTCGGCAGGGTGCCGGCCGAGGAGGTCGGCTTCCGACACGGGGCGGATGTCGCTGACGCCGAGGTCGCCGAACATCTCGTTGACCGACGGCAGCACGAGCAGGCGGAGCCCGGCGTTCCCGGCGATCGAGTCGACATCGCGGATCACCTCACGCGGTGCTCGCGGCATGGCGAGCAGCACGTCTTCCGCGCCGTATCGGGCGGCGACCTCGCGCATCTGGCTGACCGGCCCACGCACCCGCACACCCGAGATCGAGTAGCGGCTCCGCGCCGGGCTGTCCTCGAGCAGCGCCACCGGCTGGTACCGGCTGGTCGGGTCGGACAGCAGGGCCTTGACGATCTGCTCGGCGGCCTCGCCGGTGCCGACGACCAGCAGTGGGAGCGCGCCCTGCAGCTCGCGGCGGGTCTGCTTCTGCTGGTAGAGGCGCCATGCCGACCGGACGGCGACCGTGCCGGCGATCGCGACCGCAGCCGTGAGCGCGGGCACCGAGCGCGGCGCACCGGGCATGAACCACAGGACGTGGACGATCGACATCACGAACCCCGTCAGGAGCACCGTGGTGGCGAGCGCCGCGACCTCGTCGAACGACCCGTACCGCCACCGGCGGGTGTAGAGGCCCGACGCGATCCCGAACACACCCTGGCCGACCACGGCGATCAACCAGGCCCTGACCATGGCGTCGGCTCGCATCTCGCCGAGCGTGAAGTCGTACCGGCTGAACGCGGTGAGCGGGAGGGCGACGAGCCAGACCAGGCAGTCGACGACGTAGTGGACGAGTGGCAGGCGTCGGCGCAGGGCAGCGAGAAAGCCCGTCATCGCCATGTCCTCGTCGTGGTGCACCTGGTCGTCCTTCGGATCCGTGAAGCGTAGTGCGAGCGGCACCAGCCGCCCGACGCTCGTATCGGTGCGCCTTGTCCTTTTCTTGAATATTCGCGGGAATTCTTCGGAGGGTCTTGCATTCCCGTGAGACAATCAGTAGAGTACTTTGCATCACCTTGACGTAACGGCGGGTTGCGTCAGGGTGAGGCGGAACAACACAGGCGGACATCTAGGGCGGACAGAGTGATGAACGAGCAGCGCCCCGGCCAGGGGTTCTCCCTGATCGAGGTGCTGCTCGTCGTCCTCGTGGTCGGCCTGCTCGGCGGGGTCGTCGTCTCGACGGCAGCCGAGGATCCTCTCGCTCCAGCCGACGTCGTGCGGGAGTGTGCGGCCGATGCACGTCGCCTCGACATGGCGATCGACGCGTACTTCACGGGTCGAACCCTGCGGGCGATCCCTGCTGCCGACTCGAGCGCCGACGGCTTCGAACTCACGCTCGTGGATGCAGGCCAGCTCACCTCGACGTCGTCGCTGTACGATCTCGACACCCTCGGTCGGCGCTTGCCGGCCGACGAGTCGCCCTGCCCCTGACCGATCAGGCGGGCGGTTCGGTCACGCGATCGTGGCGAGCTTTGCGTCCGCGAGTTGCACGATCGGGCCGATGTCCTCCACCGGGAACCGGGCGCCGAACCCGGTCATGACCACCTGTGACAGCGCTGCGCCGTTGCGGAGGAACACGATGTCGAGATGGCTCTCGATCGTGTCGGTGCCCAGGGTGAGCGGGATGTCGAAGTGGTACCAGACGGCCTCGGCCGACAGGCCGAACACTGACGCGTCGCCGACCTCGAACCCGACCTCGCCGAGCTCGATGCCGGGCGGCAGCGAGTCGGCCGGATCGGGATTGGTGAACTCCTCGGTGAAGGCGATCTGCGTCGCCTCGGCGTAGCAGGCCGGCAGCGCGTCCCCGCCGATCAGAGTGATCGAGAGCGCAGCGGTATCGGCATCGACGGCGAACCCGATCGTGTGCTCGAGCGTGAAGGTCTCGTCGACCGAGGAGAACGACGGCGAGCGTGCGATCCGGTCACCGACCACGTCGTCGCCGATCAATGCGGCGTCAACGCCGGCACACTCGGCGACGAGTGGGATGAGTCGACCGTCGTCGTCATCGACCTCGCGGGGTTCGGACTTCCAACCCTCGGCGAAGTCCTCCAACACGATCAACGCCGTGGCCGCGAGCTCGGCCTCGGGGGTGGCCGGAGCCGTGGTCGCCGCCGGGGCCGTCGAGGAAGGTGCCGTGGTGGCGGGAGCGGTGGTCGTCGGCGCCGTGGTCGGCGGGGCCGTGGTGGGTGGTGTCGTGGTGGGTGGTGTCGTGGTGGGTGGTGTCGTGGTGGCGGGCACGGTGGCCGCTGGGGACGCCGGCGCGCTGGTCGCCGTCGACGTGTCGTCGCCTCCTCCACACCCGGCTCCGAGGGCGATCAGGACGAGGAGTGGGGCGGTTCGCAGGCGCTGCACGAAGCGGAACCGTATCGCCCGACACGGGGCTCGTCTCTGGACTTTGTCAAGCGGATCACGCCTGGTGGCCGTCGCGGCGCGAGCGGTCGAGCCAGCTCCCGAACCTGATCAGCCTCTTGAACCACCATCGACTTTGCATGCTGTTGACTGAGTTGAGAGGAAACGCAGGTTCCGGCACCCGGCCGGACGGACGAGAGGACGACATGGCACGGATCGGTCGGCGAGCGCGATGGCGCATCGACACCACGGGGCGGCGCGACGCCGGCCACACCGGTGTCGAGTTCGTCGTGGTGCTGTGTCTGGTCGGGCTGTCCGCCGCCGGCGTCGCGATGCTCGTCACCGGCATGCGCACCGAAGCAGCCGAGACCGCCTGCGCAACCGAGATCGCCGCCCTCGACCGTGCCGCGCAGCGCTACCTCGCCATGGTGGGAGGCGACGCCATCCCGGCGTCCGAGCGCGCCGGCGACACCAGCGACACCTACGAACACACACTGGTCGAGCGGGGATTCCTGCGTTCGGTCAGCCCGCTACTCGACCTGAATGCCTCCGGCACCGTCATCATCCCCGAGGAGTCATCATGCTGAGCTGGACCTCGGTCGTGGCCGCATCGCCCACCGACGCCGACATCGCGAACGCCGTCTCCCGCCGCCAGGCGCTCGTGATCCGGCCGCTCCTCGAGTTCGCTCCGTTGCGCCAGGCGATGGGTCTTGGCGTCGTCGACCGCGTCACCGACGTGCCCGCAGCGGCGACCGTCGGCACGACGGGCGCGCGGCGCCGGTCCACCGGGACGAAGGCCCCCACGGCGCGCGCCACGTCGCGCGCGGCGGGCAACAACGCCGCAACGCCGAAGCCCGCCAAGCCGAAGCAGCCCGCCAAGCCGAAGCAGCCCGCCAAGTCGAAGCAGCCCGCCAAGCCGCGACGTGCTGCCGCGGCTCAGACACCGGAGGCCGCCGCGGCCTGAGCCGCTGCCCCGTCCTGCTCCCCATCTCACGGCCCACCGTGCACTCAGCGTCGAGTGTGCGGTGGGCCGTGGCGCGTCTGCCGCGCCGACACAGCGGGTTCTCAACGTTTCGTGAAGGCCGAACACGTTCGGTGGCGGGCACTCCACCTGGGGTTGAACCTGCGCAGAAACCTGGCTCGCCTCTTGAACCACTCGGGCGGTGCGGTGGTGTTGACTGGTCTTCGAGGAACCACCTGGCACGGGCAGTCAGCCCGGCCCTGACCGGCGGAAGGACACGGCGTGAAGATCACCACCACCGAGCGTGCGATCGACGCAGCTTCGTCCGACACCGACCGCGCAGTGCGACTGCGCGTGGTCGCCGCCAATGGTGAACTCGTCGAATCGCGAGCGGCGCTGCGTATCCGCCCCCTGATGGAGCATCCGGCGCTGCGCCGGGCGATGGGGCTCGACGATGCTGCGCCGATCACCGACGGTGGGCTGCCGAAGCGTCTTGCTGGTGCTCGTCAGGGCGCCGCACCGGCGCGGTCGACCCGTCCGGTTGCCGCACCCGCGGCCACTCCTGCCCGGCCCCGAACGTCGGCGCCCGGGCGCCGGTTCGATCGCCGGGCCCTCCTCGAGTCCGCCACCTGATCTCACTGGATCCGACGCCCCGTCCACCTGCTGGGGACGGGGCGCCGGGACCCGGTGATCGCCGATCAGTCAGCCGGAGCCGTCGTGTTCGGCGGCTCGGCGCTCATCGGTACGCGAGCGGCCGCCACGAGTGAGGTCCACGCCTCGTCGTCGTCGTAGCCGAGCGCCCACAGCGACACGCCGCCCCACCCTGCCCGTCTTGCAATCGCCACGCGCTCGGCGATCCCTTCGGCGTCGACCCAGTGCACCTCGCGAGTCTGCACGCAGGCGGTCGTGCCGTCATCGACCGTGAGCGGGTACGAGAACGCCCACTCGCCCGTCACCGGGTCGTACTCGGGGACGCCGTTGCGTCGTGCTGCGAGTTCGAGCACCGATCGGGTCGTCACGTTGGTGCGGCCCTCCGCCGACGCCGGGCAGGTGCCCGAGGTCGCAGCGACCCAGTTGCTGCCATATGCAGGCACCCCCAGCACCAGCTTGTGGTGGTGCTCCTCCGGTACCGCCAGCGTGACGCCGTCGACCACCTGGCGTACCCAGGCGAGCGGCGCGATCGGCCCCGGCGACGACGTCGAGAAGTCGTAGGCCATGATGCGGATCGTGTCGGCATACTCGGCGATCGCGCCGTGGTCGTACACCCAGTACCCGCGATCGCCCGTGACAGAAGCGTCGTACACGGGCGGGATCGTGATCGCGAGCGTTCGATCGTCGGCGTCGAGCGCCACGGCCAGCTCGCGCACGAACGCCACCCAGTTCGGTTGCGTCGCAGCCCACGTCGAGGATCCGTCTGCGAACGCGAACTGCTCGTAGTCGATGTCGATGCCGTCGGCGTCGAGCCGCTCGGCGAACTCCACGATCGTCGCGATGTGCTGCGCTCGCGTGGTGGGGTCGGCGAGTACTCCCGCCATCCCGCCGGCGGGCATCTGGTCGAGGATCGACGGGACGAGCAACGCGTTGCTGTCACGGGCGGTCTCGATGAACGCGTCGGTTGCTGTGGCGGATGCGTTCGGGTCGAGCCGGACGTCGGTCGCGCCGAGCGCGCTGTACCAGAACGGCGACACCTCGCGGATCGACTCGAGACGTTGTTCGAGGCTCGGCGTGATGTCACTGATCGTCCAGTACGGCGCCCACACGTCGATCGCCACCGCGCCCGGGGGCAGCGGTGGCGGCCCGTCGTCCCTGGTGCGGTTCACCGCGAACGCCAGGAGCGCGACGGTGGCGGCGACCAGACCACCGACCACGAGCAGGCGGCGATGGTCGGCCCGGGTCCGCACGCGGCGGCCATGTGCGAGCGGCTTGTCGGGCGCGTTCGCGATCGCTTCCAGATCGGCGAGGCCGATGCCGGCGAGCGACTCGACCAGCGTCACCGCAGGTTGTGCTGGGATGTCGCGCACGTTGGGGACCCCGAGCACGCGACACCCGGCGGCGACCGCGGAACGGGTGCCGGTCGGGGAGTCCTCGATCGCCACGCAGTCCTGCGGTTCTGCACCGCACGCCTGGGCGCCCAGGATGTACGGAGTGGGCTTCGGCTTGCCCTCGCCGTCGGGCACGTCGTCGCCGGCGATGATCGCGACGAACGAATCGGGCGGGAGCTGGGCGATGATCGGGTCGACGAACCGGCGCCACGACATCGTGACGAGGGCGCACGGCACGCCCGCAGCATTGAGCTCGGCGAGCAGCTCGCGTGCGCCCGGTCGCCAAGGGATCGCCCGATGGAGTCGGGCCACCACGCCGTCGAGCATGCGCTCCACGATCTCGTGCGGGGGCAGATCGACAGGCGAATGGGCCCGGATGTAGCGCGCCGAGTCGAGCAGGTCGAACCCGACGACCTGTTGGGAGTCGTCGTCGGTCCACACGCCGCCGTACGACTCGACGAGATCGCGCTCTGCTTCGAACCAGTACGGCTCGGTGTCGCAGAGGGTGCCGTCCATGTCCCACAGCACGGCCGCCGGCAGACGGCGCGCCGTCTCGACGGACCTCACTCCTGGACGAGTTCGATCAGCGTGCCGAAGCTGCCCTTCGGGTGGACGAACGCCACCGTGGTGCCGCGCGAGCCGGGGCGCGGGGCGGTGTCGATCGCGGTGGCGCCCGCTTCGACCATCGCGGCCAAGGCTGCGGCGCAGTCGTCGACCCGGTAGCCGATGTGGTGCAGTCCCTCGCCGCGCTTCTCGATCGACTTGGCGATCGGGGAATCGGGACGGGTCGCGGCCGTGAGCTGGATGTAGCTGTCGGCGACCTTGATCAGCGCTTCCTCGACCCCGTCGCTCTCGACGATCTCGCGATGGTGCACCTCGGCGCCGAACGCCTTCGCGTAGTACTCGATCGCGGCCTCGAGGTCACGGACGGCGATGGCGACATGGTCGATCTCGGTCAACAACATGGCCCCATTCTGGCGCGTGGGCCGTTCGGGACCGGGTCAGCGGCGGAACCTGGGGCGTGCGGTGGCGGTGTCGGTGTTGCCGGCGGCGTCGGTGCACTGGACGGTGAGCTCGAACGATCGGCCCCAGATGAGGGTGACGTTGCCGACGACGATCGACTTCGAACGGCGCGCCGTGAACAGCATCACGATGTCGCGGTGGTCGACCGCGACACCGTTGATGTCGGCTGCTGTCGTCACCCCCGGACGGTCGTCGGCGCAACGCGCCACCACCTGGAAGATGCCCGAGTCGCGGCGCACGACGATCGGCTGCAGCCGGGCCCGGGCCTCGGGCGGCGTCACGTCGGGGCCCTCGTCGACGAACACGGCGGCTGTGCGCGCCGGCACGGTGAATGTGCCCGTCGCTGCGTCGAACGCCGCCGTACGCACCACCGGGTCGGCCGATCCGGCCAGCACCGGGTGGAGCTCGATCGCCGCCCCGGCGAGCGCAGGGTCGGTGTAGCTGACCGCGTCGTCGGTCGCGTTGAACAGCACGTGGACGCCCTCGTGCAGCGCGTCGATGTCGGCCAGCCCGTCGACATCGTCGCTGAGCGACATCACGACCAGCCCCGGTATCTGCGACGGGCCGGTGTTGCCGAAGGTGAGTCGCTGCTGGATCTCGTCGGCGGTCTCGAGGCGGAACAGGGGTGAACCCATCCGGATCTCGAACCACTCGCGCGTCACGTCGACGGTGCGCTCGATGTCTGCCGGTTCGGGCCGCAACGACGGGTCGGCCAACCGCGACCCGATCAGCGGCCAGTTCGCCTCGTTGTCGGGTGCGGGCGGAAGCCCCACGCCCCAGTTGTTGGTCTGGTACGTGAAGTCGAGCCGGTTGAACCAGTCGCCCGAGTCGTACGAGTTCCGGTCCATCGACTTCGACCGCAGCATGTCCTGCCCGGCGTGCAGGAACGGCACGCCCTGCGCGAAGGTGACGATCGCGTTCGCCACGTTCTGGGCGCGTACCCGCTCATCCATCGTGGCGTCGAGCGGGTGGTGGTACTGGCCGATGTCGAACAGCGTCTGGTTGTCGTGCGCCTCGACGTAGACGATGTTCTCCTGCGGGTCGGCGGTGTAGCCGGCAGGCGAGCCGTTGTAGTCGACCTGGCTGCCGGTCACCACTGCGCCCGTGCGGTCGACGAACTCGAAGTCGGCGAGGTTGCCGGCGAGCCCGACGCGGATCTGATCGCCCGCGAGCAGCAGCCGTGCCAGCGCCTGATCGGCCGGGAGCGGGTTGGCGTTCGGGTCGTACCAGAGGCCGTTGACGAAACCCTGGTTGCGCACGAGGTCGTCGCCGCCGTCGAAGGGCCCGCCGCCGCGCACGGCGTCGCGCAGCCGGTCGGAGAACGTGCCGATGCCCGTGCCGCCCATGTTGAGCTGCGTCGCCTGGACGAACCGGGCGTCGTTGGCCACCTCGCCGAAGTTCCAGCCCTCGCCGTACAGGTAGATCGACGCTCCGTCGACGCCGTCGTCGGCGAGCGTGAGGTCGTCGAGCGCAGCGCGCAGGTCGAGCAGGTTCTGCTTGCTGTGGTGGCCCATCATATCGAACCGGAACCCGTCGACCCTGTACTCCTTCGCCCACGTCACGACGGAGTCGATCATGAGCTTGCCCATCATCTCGTGCTCGGTCGCCGTGTTGGCGCAGCATGTCGACGTGGCCACCGCGCCTGCCTCGTCGAGACGGTGGTAGTAGCCGGGCACGATCCTGTCGAGCACCGACAGCGGGTCCTGTCCCGACGCGTGCGTGTGGTTGTAGACGACGTCCATCACCACACGCAGGCCGGTGTCGTTGAGCGACTGCACCATCTCGCGGAACTCGACGATGCGCTGCGGCCCGTCGGGATCGGTCGAGTACGAACCCTCAGGTGTCGTGTAGTGCAGCGGGTCGTAGCCCCAGTTGAAGCCGTCGTCCGCGGCGGTCGCCATCACGGCCGCCTGCTGTTCGGGCGAGTCGGGCGGGAACGCAGCGAGCGCGGCCTCGTCGGGCTCCACTCGCTGCGATTCGTCCTCGTTCACCGTTGCGATGTCGAACACCGGGAGCAGGTGCACGAAGCTCACCCCGGCGTCGGCGAGCGCCGCCAGGTGCTGCATGCCGTCGGAGCCATCGTGTGTGAACGCCGCGAACGTGCCCCGGTCGGCTGCGGGCACCGTCTCGTCATCGATCGAGAAGTCGCGCACGTGCAGCTCGTAGAGCGACACGTCTTCGGGGCGCGCCAGCTCGGGCTTGGCCGTCTCGACCCATTCGTCGGGCATGAGCGCCGGGTCGTCGAGGTCGACGATCTGGCTGCGCGTCGAGTCGAGCGACAGTGACAGCGAGTACGGGTCGGTCACGACGTTCGTCTCGACCTGTCCCGTCGACGGCGCGTACACCTCGACCTCGAACAGGTAGTACTTCGCCCGCCACGACGCGGCGCCGGTCGCGGTCCAGACCCCGCCGTCGTTCGTCATCTCGATCGAGGTCGACGTGGACGTCGTCGAGTCGTCGTACAGGCGCAGGTTCACCGACGTCGCGGTCGGCGCCCACAGCCGGATCGTCGGCACGTCGCCGTCCCACGTCACGCCGAGCTCGGCATCGGTGGCGAACAGGTCGTCGAGCACCCCGGGGATCTGCAGGCCGGTCGCATCGACGCGCGCGCCGTCGGCGCTCGCCACGACGGCGACCTGTCCGCGGAGGATCGCCGGCACGAGTGGTACGTCGCCCGCTGCGAGCTCGAGCACCGGGAGGCCGCCGAGGTGGCGCCATCCGTCGACGCCTGCGGGGAACGTGCCCGCGGGCGTGAGCGGCACGCATTCGCCACCGGCAATGCCGGCGATGCCGGCGTTGTCGAGTTCGAGGCCGCCGTCGGGCGCGTGGCACAGCGAGTAGTCGGCCGTGGCGTCGGTCGCGCCGGGCCACACGATCGTGTCGGCATCGACCCAGTGGGCGCGCTCGCTCGTGAGGTCGCCGCCGCCCGCCGCGCCGCCGGCCGGTACGGGGAGGATGTACGGCGACTCGGGGTCGGCGTTCTCGAGCTGCCACACCTCGTGGCCGTAGGTGGCGAACGTGAGGAATTGGTCGGGGCCGGGATCCTTCGTGTCGCCGCGGTGGAGGATGTACGCCAACTCGGCGGCGCCGTCCTGGAGCGGGATCTGCCAGTACGGGCCGAACATGTCGAACCCGGTGGGCTTCACGGGTTGCTGCCACGCCGGGTTGGGTGCGGCGGCTCCCGTCCAGACGTGCAGGCCCCAGTACTGGGTGAAGTCGTCGCTCGTCGGGTCGCCGTAGTCACCGTCGGTGCGGTGGTAGTGGATCTCGGCGTACCCCTCGGCGGCGCCGCGGGTCGGGTACAGCGTCGTGTCACCCGACTGCAGCCAGATCGACGCATCGTCGGCGGGGATCATCGACTGGTCGGGCCCCGGGTCCTTCTCGTCACCGCGGTGGACGATGAAGTTGACCGGCAGGTCGACGTCCTGCACGGCGACCTCCCAGTACGCGCCGTACTCGTCGATGCCGGTCGGTGGCTTCGGTGTCGTCCACTCGGTCGCCTCCGCGGGGTCGATCGCCTCGCCCCAGAGGTGCAGGCCCCAATCGGTGTAGTCGCCGTCGGGTCGCTGGTAGTGGATCGTCACGGAGCCCTGCGCCGCTGCCTGGCTCGTGTAGATGGTCGGGTCGTCCTGCTTCAGCCACACCTCGGGGTGCGCCGCCGCGTCGAAGAACCGGTCGGCGTTGGTGCCGTCCTTCGTGTCGCCACGGTGGACGATGAAGTTGAGCGGTTGTGAGACGTCGGCCAGCTTGATCCAGGCGAACCGGCCGTACTCGTCCTCACCGAGGAACGGCTTCGGGCTCGTCCACTCGGTCACCTCGGCCGGATCGATCGCGCCGCCCCACAGGTGCAGGCCCCAGACGTCGTTGAAGTCGCCGGTCGTGTGGTCGCCGTAGTCGCCGTCGGCGCGCTGGTAGTGGACGATCGCGTACTCCGGTCCGGACCCGGGTGGCGGTGGCGGCTCCTCCTCGCCGACGACGGCCGCGACCTTGTCGGACGCGAGGTGTCCATTGGCGTTCTTCACGATCGCCTTGTACGTCACGGTTGCGCCGGGCGCGACGCCGGCGACGTCGTGGTACACGCGGTACGGCGCGTTGTCGTCGACACCGATCACCTCGAACGGGCCGCCGTCGACCGAGACGGCGAACGAGACCTCGCCGTACCCGCCGCTCGTGGTGGCGCCGACCGGGACCCGGCCCACCACCTCGCCGCCCGCCGCCGGGCCGGCCATCGAGATCGAGGTGGTGCCGGGCTGATCGATCGCGGCGTCGGCGCGGTAGACGACGGTGCCGAGCGCCGGCACCTCGACGGTGAGTTCGCCGTCGGCGTCGGAGGTGAGCGGGGCGCCGCCGACCGGCCACACCGCCGTCCACGTCGTGCCCGAGGTGTCGGTGCCGAACGTCGCGCTCGCCGGTGCCTCGGCGTTGTTGAGCGCGACCACGTACTCGACCTGTTCGGTCGCGTCGATCCGGCTGAACGCGAACACGCCCGGCCCGCTCGCCGCACTGCGGGTGATCTGCGCGCCGGTCTGCAGCGCCTGATGAGCGCCGCGGAGCCGTGCCACGTCGCCGATCGCGACGTACAGCGGGTGGGTGGCGTCGAAGTTGCTGTCGGCGGTGGTGGCGTCGGTGCCGATCAGATCGTCGTCGTTGTACGACGCCACCTGGCTCGGGAACATGTTCTGGCGCGCGTCCTGGTCGCCGCCGTCGCCGACGAACCCCTGCTCGTCGCCGTAGTAGACGACCGGCCGGCCGCGCGTGAAGAAGTTGAGTGCCTGGCCGAGCGCGAGTCGCTCGACGAGCTCCTCGTCGGAAGCGCCGGGGTTGTCATTGCGGACCTCGAGCGCGAAGCGGCCCTCGTCGTGGTTGCCGATGAACTTCGCGAGGTCGTGCGCGTTCGAGTCGGCGTCGGTGTACCAGTCGTCGGTCTCGAAGAAGCCCGCCAGCTCGGTTGCGGGCGCGGACGCAGCGGCGAAGCGGCGGGCGGCGCCGTTGAAGCCGAAGTCGAGGGTGGCGGGGAAGGCGAGTTCGGTCGAATAGCGCGACCGGAACTCGACGGTCTCGCCGAACACTTCGCCGAACATGACGAAGTCGGGCTTGCCGGCTGCGGCGGCGTGATCCATCACCGCCGGTACCCACTCCTCCCAGAACCCGTCGCTGACATGCTTCACGGTGTCGACGCGGAACCCGTCGACACCGAACGTGTCGATCATCGCGGTGTGGATGTCGATCATCCCGTCGACCACGACCGGGTGCTCGCTGAAGAGGTCGTCGAGCCCGAAGAAGTCGCCGTACTGGCTGTTCTCCCCGGCGAACGTCGAGTTCCCGCGGTTGTGGTAGTAGCGCGGGTCGTTCAGCCACGCGGGCGACTTCGCCGTGGCGTCTTCGGGTGTCTCGAAGGTCGGCGTGTACGGGAAGCTCGTCGCCGGGTCGAGGTCGGGGAACGTCCCCGTTCCCTCGACGTCGCGGTCGTCGAACTCGTTGCCCTGAGCGTCGCGGTACGGGAAGTCGGTCTTGTTGCGATACGTGAACTGGTCCTCCTCGTACGTGATCACGTCGCCGGTGTGGTTGAGCACGACGTCGAAGATCACCTTGAGTCCGCGAGCGTGGGCGGCGTCGACGAACGCGATCATCTCGTCGTTCGTGCCGTAGTGCGGATCGATCTGCGTGAAGTCGACCTGCCAGTAGCCATGGTATGACGACGAGGCGGCACCGGGCCCGCCGGCCATCTGCACGTAGTCGTTCTCGAACGGGGGCGTGATCCAGATCGAGGTCACGCCGAGACCCTCGATGTAGTCGAGGCGGCTCATGAGACCGGCCAGGTCGCCGCCGTGGTGGAACGCCTTGTCGGTCGGGTCGTAGCCGTGCACGAACTTGTCGCCGGCCAGGCCGGCGGTGTCATTCGACGGGTCGGCGTTCTCGAAGCGATCGGTCATCACGAAGTACACCGACTCGTCGCTCACCGGGCGCGACGGTGCCGTGACGAGCAGCTCGTCGCCGGGCTCGATACCGGTGTTCCCGCCGGCGCCCTCCGCGCTGATCGTCAGGGTGTTGGTCGCCGACACGAACGAGAACGTGACCGTGTCGCCCGCGGCGACGGAGAACCCGATGTCGCCTCCGTTGGCGGCACCACCGGCGCCGTAGTTCTCGTCCCAGGCGCGATCGATCGCCGCCTTCGCGGCGTACGTGCCCGGCGGCAACGCATCGGTGCTGAACGTGAACGTGCCGTCGCCGTCGGGGTCGTGCAACCACGAACGCAGGCACGCCGGGTCCCAGTCGGCCGCGCAGCCGAGCTCGGTCTGGAAGTCACCGGGTGCCGTCACGATCCGGCTGTTGACGTCATCGGTCACCCAGTGCGTGTCGTGCGAGTAGAGGAAGGTGACCTCGGTCGGGTCGGCGAGTGTGAGTCCGATGTCGGTCCCGTTGAACGCCGCCCCGGCGCCGTAGTTCTCGTCCCAGGAGTTGTTCAGCGCTGCCTTGTACGCCCATGCGCCGGCGGGCAGGGAGAACGTGGCGAACCAGGCGTCGCCGTTGGCGTCGTACGTGAGGTGGGTGTTCGTGCAGTCGGGCAGCCAGTCAGCGGGGCAACCCAGTTCGCTCTGCAGACTGCCAGCGATGGTCACGCTCGCTGGTGCCGGTGTGTGCGACGCGCCGGCCGGTCCGGTCGATCCGGCGATCGCTGTCGACAACACCAGTGCGCCGGCGATGCCGCCGGCGACGATCCGATTCGTCATGGCTCGTGCCCCTCGTCTCGAACGACTCCGCCCCCGATCGATGATGACCGCGCGGATAGGCGCGCGAAAGGGCCGCAGCAACTTTCACGATCTTTCACACGAACGACTACGCAGACGGAGTTATCGACCGTGTCGCGACCGCGCAGCGTGAGTGACGGAATGGGTCAGACCAACTCCGTCACAAGCTCCGCTGTGACGGAGTTGGTCTGACCCATTCCGTCACATGCGGGACGATGCTCAGCGGCGGAAGCGGGTGATGTTCGCTTCGCCGACGCGCTCACGCTTGTCGGGATCGTCGATGCCGAGGCCTTCGTCGGGGGCGAGGCACAGCACCCCGAGCTTGCCCTCGGCCTCGTTGCGATGCACCGCCCGCGCCGCTGCGCCGACCTGCGTCAGCGGGTACGTCGCGCTGATGACCGGATGGATCTTGCCCTGGTCGATCAGCTTGTTCGCCGCCCACGCCTCGGCGTAGTTCGCGAAGTGGGACGACAGGAGCCGCTTGAGCTTCATCCAGAAGTGCCGGTTGTCGAACTCGACCATGTAGCCCGACGTCGCCGCGCACGTCACCACGGTGCCGCCTCGCTTCGCCGCGAAGATCGACGCACCCATCGTCGAGCGACCCGGGTGCTCGAACACGATGTCGGGATCCTCGCCGATCAGCTCGCGGATCTTCTTGCCGAACCGCCGCCACTCGGTCTCGTCCTGGGTGTGCTCGTCGGACCAGAACCGGTACCCCTCGGCCGCCCGGTCGATGACCGCCTCGCAGCCCATCTCGTTGAGGAGCGCCGCGCGCTCGGGCGACGACACCACACCGATCGGCGTGCCGCCGCCGTTCAACACGTATTGGATCGCATAGGCGCCGATGCCACCGGTGGCGCCCCACACGAGCACCGAGTCGCCCTGCTTCATCCGCGCCCCGTGGTCGCTGACGAGCATCCGGTACGACGTCGAGTTGCACAGCGCGTTGACCGCGGCCTCCTCCCACGAGAGATGCGTCGGCTTCGGCATCAGCTGGTTCGCCTTGACGACCGAGAGGTCGGCGAGGCCGCCGAAGTTCGTCTCGAAACCCCAGATCTTCTGGTTGGCGGCGAGCATCGAGTCGTCGTGCGCGGAGGGGTCCTGGTCGTCGACGTAGTTGCAGTGGACGGTCACCCGGTCTCCCGGCTTCCAGTTGCGCACCGCGGAACCGACCCGCAGCACCACCCCCGAGGCGTCCGAGCCGATCACGTGGTACGGCAGCGCATGGCGCGCCGCCCACTCCGACTCGCGACCGAGCCGATCGAGGAACCCGAAGGTGGGGAGCGGCTCGAAGATCGACGTCCACACCGTGTTGAAGTTGATCGAGCTCGCCATCACGGCGAGGTACACCTCGTCGGGCGCGAGCTCCGGGGTCGCCACGTGCTCGATGTGGATCGCCCGCTCGGGATCCTTGTCGGCCGACTCGACCCCCTCGAACATGCCGACGTCTTCTCGTCGGACGAACGCAGCCCGGTACGACTCCGGGATCGGGAGGTTGGCGATCTCTTCGCCCGTGGCACCGTGGTTGATGGCTGCGAGGATGTGCTCCATGGCCCGATGTTACTCGTCGGTAACAACCCGCGAGCAAGCCGGCGAATCTGCTCCGTCAGGGGTGTACGAACACGACGTCGCGCCGGACGAGCGCATTGACCGGGAACAGCGTGTCGATGCCACTCTCCGGCGCGAACTCGACCACGACCGTGCGGCCCTCCAACTCGGCGTTCGGCACCGCCACGTGCGCGTCGAACGGCTCGCCGGTCATGAGGGACGTGCCGTTTAGCCACAGCGCCCCGAGCGCGCCGAGCGAGGCGGCCGCGGCGTCTTCGTCATCGAAGACGTAGGCCACCGCCACGCGGGCATCGCCCTGCCGGTTGGGACCGATCCCGATGCCGACGACCGAGTAGGCGTCGATCCCAGCGAGGTCGGCGGCGAGGTCGGGTTGGAAGCCGCCCGCGAAGTCGGCTTCGAGGAGGTAGGCGTTCACCACGCGGCGAGCATCGAGCGCGGCCGCGGCCGCGGCGAAGTCGGGTTGTTCGGCGATCGACATCTCGGGCCCGGCCACCCAGTCCTCGATCACCGGTGTCGACGTCGACAGAGCGACCGCACCGGGGCGCTCGGCCAGCCTCATCGGTCGGCCGATCGGATTCCAATCCGTGCGCCCGTCGATGTTCGGCTCGAAGTCGTCGCCCCCGCCGACGCTGAGCACGGCGTCGCTCAGCTCGTCGAGTGACGCCTCCAGTTCGAACTCGCCACCCAGCACGGTGAGGCTCACAGGTGGTGCCGGCGTGGCGAAGGTGATCGTGGTCGCGGCCCCGAGGTCGATGCCGGTGTCGTCGGCGAACGCTGCCGGGGACGTCCAGACGGTCGGCTCGCCGAGGATCGGCGGCAGCATCAGCCGCAGGTCGTCGTCGTTGTCGCGGACCTGGAACGCGAGCGACCACGACGCGATTTCGTCGGCCGAGCGCCCCGGTGCGGGAGCGTCGAGGTCGACGAACTCGGCGCCGGCCACGGCATCGAGCACGAACACCTCGAAGTACTCGCCGGAGCCGCGGGCCGAATCGGGGATGAGCGCGAGCTGGCCCGCGACGAATCCAACCTCGTCACCGTCGCCACCCCCGCACGCCGCGAGCACCACCGCGCATGCGACCACACCCACCGGCCACGTTCTCCGCATGGCGACGACCCTAGACCGTCCGACAACCGGATCGCAGCGCATCGGGCTGGGGTCGGGCGGGCTGGCATGGGTAGCGTTCGCGCATGGCTGGTTCTGTGATCGTCGCTGGTGCCCGTACCCCGATCGGGAAGATGTCGGGCGCCCTGTCCTCCTTCTCTGCTGCCGACCTCGGCGCCGTTGCGATCGCCGAGGCGTTGCGCCGGGCGAACGTCGCGCCCGACCAGGTCGACCACGTGATCATGGGCCAGGTGCTCATGGCCGGTCAGGGTCAGGTGCCGGCGCGCCAGGCGGCCGTCAAGGCCGGGATCCCCATGCGCGTGCCGGCGGTCAACATCAACAAGGTGTGCCTGTCCGGGCTCAACTCGATCTACCTCGCCGACCAGATGATCCGGGCCGGCGATGCCGACATCGTCGTGGCGGGCGGGATGGAGTCGATGACCAACGCCCCGTACATCGCGCCCGGCGCGCGGGGCGGGTTCCGCTACGGCAACGTCGAGCTCGCCGACGCGATCATCAAGGACGGGCTGTGGTGCTCGTTCGACGCGTGCCTGATGGGCACCTCGACCGACAACTACACCGGCGCATCGATGACCCGCGCCGAGATGGACGAGGCCGCCGCTGCGTCGCACGAGCGTGCGGCGAACGCGATCAAGGACGGGCGTCTCACCGACGAGATCGTTCCGGTGTCGATCCCGCAGCGCAAGGGTGAGCCGATCGTGATCGAGCACGACGAGGGCGTCCGTCCGGGCACCACCGCCGAGAGCCTCGGCGCACTGCGCGCCGCATTCGTCGACGGCGGCACGATCACGGCCGGTAACGCGTCGCAGATCAGTGATGGTGCCAGCGCGGTGGTCGTCATGTCGGAGGCCGCGGCCGCGGCGTGCGGCGTCGAGCCGCTCGGCGACATCGTCTCGTACGGCATGGTCGCCGGACCCGACAACCCGTCGCTCAACCTGCAGCCGGCGAACGCGATCCGAGCTGCCCTCGCGAAGACCGACCTCGGTGTCGCCGACGTCTCCCTGTTCGAGCTCAACGAGGCGTTCGCAGCGGTGGGTATCGCCTCGGCCCGCGAGCTCGGGATCGGGCTCGACGTCGTCAACGTGAACGGCGGTGCGATCGCGCTCGGCCACCCGATCGGGATGAGCGGCAACCGGCTCGCCCTCACGCTGCTGCACGAACTGCGCCGGCGCGGCGGTGGCATCGGGGCGGCAGCCCTGTGCGGCGGTGGCGGTCAGGGCGACGCGATCGTCCTGCGCACCCGCTGATCGGGATCGGCCCGATCGGGCGAACTCGCGGTGTCCCTCCAACGAGTGGTTGACACGGAACCGTCATGTCTGTAACGTGATCGACATACACGACGGAGGGTTCAAAGCGTCAGCCGAGAACGACCTGTCGTGATCGAAGCGTCATCTCGAAATGAGTCGGCCCGTCCGCCCGCTACCGACTCATCGAGGGATGGCGCTTCGATCGCGTCCGGGGTCATGTCACGCCGGTCGGGTCGGGTCGGGTCGGATCGGGTCGGCACGTCGGGACGAACGGCCCTGCGCTCCGCCCGTTGCCACTGCCTAGCCTCCAGCGCCATGGACCGCTCCGAACCCCGTCCGAGCCATCGCCGTCGCCGCGGTGTCGTGCGGGCGAGCATCACCGTCGGTCTCATGGTCGCTGTCACCGCATGCAGCGGTGACGACGACCTCGGATCCACCCCGTCGAACCCCGACACCGCGGTTGCGGGCACGAGCGTGGCGGGTCCCGTTCCGGCGGCGGTCGTGAACGGGTGCCGGCTCGAGTCGGGCACCGACTGCACCGGCGCCGACCTCACGGGATCCGACCTCACGGGGGCCGACATCCGTGGCGTCGTGCTTCGCGACGCCGATCTCACCGGTGCGGTACTGGCGGGCGCGACGCTCGTCGACGTCGATCTCACCGGGGCCACGCTCGACGGCGTCGATCTGTCGGGCGCCTCGCTCACCGACGTGATCATCAGTGATGCTTCCGGTGCCGAGGTCGACCTGTCGGGCGCGGCGATCTCGTTCCTGATCGCCACCGACGCGCTCCTCGCCGGCGCCGACCTCTCCGACGCCACCGTCGACCGGTCGTCACTGGGCGGGCTCGGGTTGAGCGGCGCCACCCTCACGGGAGCCCGCTTCACCACGGTCAACCTCGCCGGCGCCGACCTCAGCCGTGTCGACGCCACGGGCGCCGAGTTCGACGACGTCGACCTCACCGACGCGGTGACGAGCGGCGCAACCGGCCTGCCCGGCTGAACCGGTCAGGCGTCGAGCACGCCGTCGGTGATGTGCACCGTGCGGTCGCAGAAGTGGGTGATCCGCTCGTCGTGCGTCACCACGATCGCGGCGGTGCCGCGCGACTTCATCTCCGTCCGGATCAGCTCCATCACCTGCTGACCGAGCTCGGTGTCGAGCGCCGACGTGGGTTCGTCGAACAGCACGAGCTGCGGCTCGTTCATCAGTGCCCGGCCGATCGCGACACGTTGACGCTGGCCGCCCGAGAGCTGGGACGGCAGGTTCTTGGCCCGGTCGGCGATGCCGAGCTCGTCGAGCAGCCGGTCGGCGCGCTGGCGGGCCGCCGCGCCTGTTCGCTTGCCGAGCTCGTCGACCACCAGCAGGTTCTCGCGGGCGTTGAGGAACGGCACGAGGTTGACCGACTGGAACACGAACCCGACCTTGTTCTGGCGGAACGTGGTGAGCTGCTTGTCGCTGTAGCGGGTGATCTCCTCGCCGCCGACGATCACCGACCCCTCGGTGGCGCCGAGGATGCCGCCGGCGATCGAGCACAGCGTGGTCTTGCCGGAACCCGACGGTCCGACGAGGGCGACGATCTCGTCGCTGCCGACGGTGAGGCTCGCGTGGTCGAGCGCGACGACCTGGCTGTCGGCCATCTCGTAGACCTTGCGGACGGCGTCCATCTGGAGGGCGGGTTGCGTCATCGGTCGACTCCATTGAAACGGGTGGGCGCGAAGAGGGTGGGCGCGAAGAGGGTGGGTGCGGCGTCTGCGGCCACGGAGCAACGGGAGGGATCGGTGCGGTGCGTCATGCACCGCCTCCCAGCGCCGACGCAGGATCGACCCGCAGCACCCTGCGGA
>JALHOG010000038.1 GCA_022843125.1 Ilumatobacteraceae bacterium | reverse complement strand
GAAGTCGTCTCGGTCGGCGCTGCGTTCGTGCTGTCACGTCGCCGCCTCAGATACGCCGCACTTCCCTTGGTCGCGCTGCTGGCACTGATCGCCATGGTCCCGGTCCTCGCTTGGCTGCCCATCTGACTGGCGATCGTCACCTGGTTCGAACAGACCTACCCACCAACGCCGACGACAGGCGGCCCTCGGCCGATCGGCCCCAATCGAGTACGAGACCATCACGACCCGGAGCCGTGACCAGGGCCAGTGCCCTTGTCGCGTGAAAGGGCTCCGCGCGGCCGGTCAGGTGAGGATGATGTAGCCGTCGATCTCTCTCAACCGATCGGAGATCGGCTGAGGGGGGAGCGTCTTGCCATGGGCCTCGACGCGGACCTCGCCGATCCACGTGGAGTGCTGGTACTCGTGGTTGATGATCGCGGTGAGCATGGTGGCCGCGATCTCTCGGAGCTGCGCCGGGGCGCTGACGTTGCCAGCGTTGATGTTGCCGACGCGGAAGCGGACCCGCTCCGCAACCGTCGCGCGGTACCCATACAGACGCTCCGGATCCGGCAGGTCGCCGCGGTCAGCGACCTGCGTCGCGCTGTCCATCACCGCATCGATCTCGGGATCGATCAGCGGTTCGGCTGCCGTCAGGTTGCGCACCATGTAGTGGGCGACGGCGGCCTGATGCCCGAGGTGCCACGCGATCGAACTCGAGTCGGCATCAGGTCGCCAGGTCAGCTCGGCGTCGGACAGATCGGTGGTCAGGCTCGCCGTGTATGCGAGCGCTCGTTCGTACTCGTCGAGCAGGTCGTCGAGGCTGTGGTGATTCATCGGTGGGCTCCGTTCCGGTCGCGACTGGTGTGGGTGAGTACGGCGGCTGCGGCGCGATGTGCCGCCTGGAGCGCGCCTTCGACGTGCCCCGGGTTGACGGTGGCGGTCTCCGTGGAGGCCCAGTGCAGACGACCATCGAGCGCAGGCTCCGCGTACAGCGGATGGCCGAAGGTGCCGTAGTCGGTGAGACTCGCGACATGTGGCGGTGACGTGTGCGGATCGGCGCGCCAGTCCTGGACGATCAGTTCGACCGGGCTGGCCGCATCGTCCCCGAACATGGCAACCAGCTGCTCGATCAGCGCAGCACGGCTGATCGGCCCCGCCGACGCGTCCGGGGAAGCGGCGAACCCGAACAGCGCGGCCGGGACGCCGTCGGGTCCGCTCATGTCGTGCACCTCACGCATCGGGCCGATGTGGCTGATGCCGGCTCCGGCGAGACCATGCTCGCGCCAGAACGGCCGGTCGTAGACGGCGACGACCTTGGTGATCGCGCCCATCCACACCGGGGTCCTCGCCACGACGCGCGCCAACGGGTCGGGCAGCGACGGACGGAACTCGATGCGGTGCAGCGCCAGCGCCGGGGGAAGGGCGACGATGACCTGGTCGGCGGTGAACGTCGCGAGCCCACCGCCGTCCATGGTGCACGTGGTGACGATGCCGTCGCCTCGGTCGCGCGGTGACACGGCCGCGCTGATCTCGGTGACCGGGTGCGAGAGCCGGACCGTCCCGTCCGGCAACGTGCCGGCCAACGCGTGGGCGAGCGCGGCCATGCCGTGCGTCGCCCTGCCACTGGTGACATCGACGGGATTGCCGTCGATCCGCCGGGTGCCCTGACTCGACTGGTACATGGCGTCGCCGGCGAGGTGCTGCTGGTGTGTGGCGAGCGCGAATCGATCGATCAGGGCCTCCACTCGGCGCTCACCGGGCCAGAACCAGGTGGCACCGAGGTCGAGCCGGGCGTCGCCGACGGAGTGCGTGAGCAGGCGGCCACCGATGCGGTCGCGGCCTTCGAGCACCACGACCGACAGCCCCGCTGCGATGAGCTCGCTCGCAGCTGCCAGCCCCGAGATACCGGCACCGACCACCACGACGTCGCTGTGTTCCACTCAGTTGCCTCCCGCCACGTGGCGGAGCAGCTCACGCGTCGTCGTCGTCATGTCGCTGAAGCTGTCGTCGCTGCGCGCCAGCAGCATCGAGCCCTGGAGATGCGCGAACAACGTGCGGGCCAACGTCGCCGGGTCGACGCCCTCCACACGGATCTCCCCTCGCCGTTGCCCGTCGGCGACGCAGTCGCGGAGCCACTCGACCTGCTCGGCGAAGAAGGAGTCGACGACGTCGCGCACCGGCTCGCCCAACGAGGACCACTCGGCCGCGATCGCGCCGCACAGGCAGCCTCGGCCCGCCCTGGCGGTGGCGGCGTACAGCGCCGCGTACTCGACGATCCGCTCGACCGCAGACGTGGCGTCGATGGTGCGCAGCAGGTCGGCGAACTCGTCGCGGTACTGCGCGGCGAGCTCCGCGACGAGCTGATCCTTGCGCGGGAAGTGGTGGTGGATCGACGGCGCCTTGATCCCTGCCGAGGCAGCGAGGGCGCCGTAGCTGAACACGCCGATCCCCTGTGTCTGGATCAGCGAGCGCGCCGTCGCGAGGAGTTCGCTGCGGATCGGTCGACCGGTCGGCTTCGCCACTGACACCCTTCGCAAACACAGGCGCCACGGTGACGCACGAGCGGAGTCTATCACTAAGTAGACTCTGCGGTCCGCGGATGAGGTTCGCCACTGATCGTCAGGTTGGTGGGGTCGACCTTCCCGGCCTCGAGCATCAGTTACTCGGATCTACCGAGAGTGAGAACGGTTCTTGATTCCGTGTAGGGTGCCAGGGTGCTTGGTGAGCGTGAGGTCTCGGTGCTGCCACAGGGCAGCGAGTCCGGGCCGAGGGTGAGGAGTGGGACGGGTTCGGATGAGCCTGTCCCGACCCGTGGGCGCTCCGGTCGTGCGGACGGCGCGACGACCGGGCTGGTGCCGGCCAGGCTCCGGTCTGCTGCGATGGTCCTCCTGGTTGCTGGCGTGGTCGGCGTCGCCGGGGTCAGCGTGTTCGTCGGTTCGGTGTGGGTGTCACCGTCGGTGGTGCTTCGGGTTCTCGGCTCTGAACTCGGTCTCATCGACGCCGGCGATCTCGATCCAGGGGTGGCCAAGGTGGTGTGGGACCTCCGGGTTCCGAGGGTGCTCCTGGGGGCGGTCGTCGGGGCCGGCCTCGCCGTGGCCGGCGGGGCGATCCAGGTGGCGGTGCGCAATCCCCTCGGAGATCCGTATCTGCTCGGCGTGATGGCGGGCGCTTCGACCGGCGCGGTGTTCGTCATCGTGGTCGGCTCGGGCGCGACCGGTGGGGCGGGCGTGAGTGTCGCTGCCTTCGTCGGCGCGGCAGCGGCCACCACCTTGACGTTCCTGTTCGGACGGGCGGGCTCCCGGCTCCCGCCGGTGCGGGTGGTGCTCGCCGGTGTCGCCGTTGCGTATCTGTTCTCGTCGGTGACCTTCTACCTGCAGACGCTGGCCACCCCGAACGAGTTGAAGCGGGCCCTGTTCTGGGGCCTGGGTTCGCTGGGCGGTGCAACCTGGGCGGATCTGCGGATCCCGTCGGTGGCGGTCGTCGTCGGGTTGGTCTGGTTGTCGACGCAGGCGCGCAGTCTGAATGCACTGTTGACGGGTCACGAGTCGGCGGCGAGCCTCGGCGTGAACGTCGAGCGTCAGCAGTTGGTGCTGCTGTTCACGGCGTCGGCGCTGTCGGCGGTGGTGGTCGCGGTCGCCGGCGGCATCGGCTTCGTCGGGCTGGTGGTGCCGCACGTCGCCCGGATGCTGCTGGGGTCGGACCATCGACGTTCGTTGCCTGCGATGGTGTTGCTGGGGGCGTTGTTCATGATCCTGGCCGACCTCGTGGCGCGGACGATCGTGCGGCCGGCGGAGATCCCGATCGGTGTCGTGACGTCCGCAGTCGGCGCGCCGTTCTTCTTGTGGTTGCTGCGTCGCGTGAGGACAGGGTCGTGACCGTCGACCTCGCAGTCGACGGTGTGTCGGTTGCGGTGGACTCGGTCGGGATCGTGCACGCAGCGTCGCTCGACGCGGCGGCGGGGACGTTCACGGGGGTACTCGGGCCCAACGGCAGCGGCAAGTCGACCCTGCTGCGCACGATCTACCGGTCGCGTCGCCCGAGCGGTGGGAAGGTGTTCGTCGACGGGAACGACGTCTGGTGCGTGTCGAGCAAGGTGGCTGCGCAACTCACCGCCGTCGTGGCCCAGGAGGGGTCGTCGGACTTCGACTTCACGGTGCGCGAGATCGTGGAGATGGGCCGCAACCCGCACAAACGCCTGCTGCAGCGAGACACCGCCGAAGACGATTCGCTCGTGACGCGCTCGATGTCGCTCGCTGGTGTTGACCGCTTCGCCGACCGCACGTTCGCGACGCTGTCGGGGGGTGAGAAGCAGCGGGTGCTGGTGGCGCGATGCCTCGCGCAGCAGGCACCGCTGCTGGTGCTCGACGAGCCGACGAACCACCTCGATGTGTGTGCCCAGTTCGAGCTGCTCGACCTGATCCGCTCGCTGGGTGTCACCACCGTCGCGGCGTTGCACGATCTGAACCTCGCGGCCCGGTATTGCGACCGGGTCGTGGTGCTCCACGCCGGCCGGGTGGTCGCGCACGGAGTGCCGGCCGACGTGCTCACCGCCGAACTGTTGGCGGATGTCTTCGGAGTTCGTTGCACGTGTGTGTTGAGCGACGAGGGGGCCAACGTCGAGCTGCGGATCTTCGGCTCGGTCCGATCTGCAGCGTCCCGGACGGAGGCGTGATGCGGACTCGCACACGCCGCATCGATGACGCAGCACTGGTCCAGCCTGGTCGCGGGCTCACGCTGCGGACCGGTGCGTCGCGGATCCGGCTGGTCGATCGACGAGTGCTCGCCCTGGGACGCGGTGAAGGTGCCGTGATCGCAGGTCTGACGGCGATCGGGTCGATGGTGTCGGCGTTGTTCGTCGCCCAGGGTGTGCTAGTCGCACGGACCTTGGCGCTGGTGTTCGACGGAGCGGAGTTCGCCGCCGTCGTGCCGTGGCTCGGCGCGATCGTGGCGGTGTTGGCGGTGCGGTCGGCACTGGTGTGGACCTATCAGACACGCAGTGCTGCAGCCGCCGGCAGAGTCGCCGGTCGGCTCCGCAGCCGCCTGTACCGGCAGGTGACCGACCTCGGGCCGGGGTGGGCCGGAGGCCAACGCAGCGGTGCGTTGCAGACGACGCTGGTCGACGGTGTCGAGCAGATCGAGTCGTACTTCCGGTTGTTCGTCGCGCAACTCATCGTGTCGTTGCTGACGGTCGCCGGTGTCGTTGCCGCACTCCTCGTGATCGATCCGTTGATCGGGGTCGTCGTCGGGGTGCTGGTCGTGGTGGCGGCAGCGGGACCGGCGATCTCGTGGAGGTTCCTCGGAACGGGTCTGCGTCACTGGTGGACAGCGGCGCCGGCGTTGTCGGCGGAGTTCGTGGACTCGATGCAGGGTGCGTCGACGCTGAAGATCTTCGGGGCGTCGGCGTTGCGGGGCGAGGACCTGAAGGCGCGCTCGGCCGACGTGCTCGACGCCAACATGGCGTTGAACCGGGTGGAACACGCGTGGCTGCAACCGTTCTCGTTGGCCGGCGCAGCGGCAGGGGTGTCGGCGATCTGGATCGGGATCGCTCGCCTCGACGCAGGAGCAATCAGTTCGACGTCGCTGCTCCTGGTGCTGCTGCTGGTGGGCGAGGCGTTGCGTCCGGTCGCCGAGACCAAGCGGGCGTTGCACTTCGCGATGCAGGGGATGGGGGCAGCCGAAGGGGTGCTCGAGATCCTCGACGCCGAACCTGCCGCCCGCGAGGGTGAGCTCACGCTCTCGCACGGCACCTTCGGGGTGAGCGACGGTCGGACGGCCCTCGCGCTCGACGGCGTGACGCTGCGGTACCGGCCCGGTGACGAACCGGCGCTCGACCGATGCTCGATCGAGGTGGGTGCCGGCGAACGTGTGGCCCTGGTCGGCCCATCCGGCGCAGGCAAGACCACCGTTGCGTCGGTGCTCCTCCGGTTCTTCGTCCCGCAGTCCGGCTCGGTGCGCGTCGGAGGGATCGATGTCGCCCAACTCGAGCTCGACTCCCTGCGGCACAGCGTCGGGCTCGTCCCCCAGGACGCGTACCTGTTCACCGGCACGATCGCCGACAATCTGCGCCTGGCCCGACCTGACGCATCCGAGGCCGAGATGCTCACCGCACTGGAACAGGCCGCTGCGCTCGAGATCATCGCACGGCTCCCGGACGGGCTTGCCAGTGATGTCGGCGAACGAGGCAACCGACTGTCCGGCGGCGAACGCCAGCGCATCGCGATCGCCCGCGCGTTCCTCACCGACGCGCCGATCCTCGTCCTCGACGAAGCGACATCGAGCGTCGACGTGGAGAGCGAACGCACCATCCAGGCAGCGCTCGACCGGCTGTCGGTCGGTCGCAGCGTGCTCATGATCGCCCATCGGCTGTCGACGGTGCGTCACGCCGATCGCATCGTCGTGCTCGACAACGGCCACGTCCTCGACATCGGCACCCACGACGATCTCGCCTCCCGCCCGGGCCGTTACCGGCAGCTCCTCGACGCAGACCAGGCCGACCGATCATGAAGCGCGTCCGTGAACTCGGCGGCCGACTCGCTCCCATCGTCGCGATCACCGGTCCGTACCGTCCGATGTTCTACGCATCGATGGCCGTCGGCATGGCCGCTCAACTGCTCCAGATCGCCACTGCGGGACTCGGCGCGTGGCTGGTCGGCGCTGCCATCAGCGGCACCGCTCTGAGCAGCCTGACGCCGTGGCTGTTCGCGCTCGTGATCGTTGCGATGCTCGGGCAGGCCTGCTCGGTCACCGAAAGCTGGATGGTCCATGCCGTCTCATGGAGGTCGCTGCACGATCTTCGTCTCACGCTGCACGACCGTTTCGACGAACTCGGTCCCGGATATCTGCTCGAGCGACGCTCGGGCGACATCGCCCGAGTCGTCCTCGCCGACGTCAACGAGATCGAGAACTACACCTCGCACGTGCTGCCACCGCTGCTCACTGCGGTGGTCGTGCCGATCGGCGCGACCGCAGCGATTGCGGTGATCCAACCCGTGCTCGCGGTCGTGCTCCTCCCGTTCCTCGTCGCCGTCGCGACCGTCCCGTTCTGGCTCGGCCGTCACGCAGAAGAACAGGGCCGCCGAGCCCGCACCACGGCGGGCGCACTCGGCGCCGTCGTGATCGACGCAGTCCAGGGGCTCCGCGAGATCGTCGCCTTCACCGCCCGGGACCGAGCACTCCGAGACATCGCACGAGCACAGGACGCCACGGTCGCCGCCAACCTCGACCACGCACGCCGGCTGGCAGCCGAACGAACCGTCACCGGAGCCCTGCTCAGCACCGGCATGCTCGCCACGCTCGCGGTCGGCGCGCTGCTCGTCACCCGCGGGGCGCTCGATCCGGCTCGATTCCCGGCGGCCGTCGTCATCGCCGGCGCAGCGTTCGCCCCGCTCGTCGCGTTGACCTTCGTCGGAGGCGAGCTGCAACGCATCGCCGCGTGCGCCGACCGTGTCTGGACGATCCTGCGGGCCACACCACCGGTTCGCTTCACCGCCGCCCCCGAACACCCTCGGCCGCAACCGGTCGTCGCGTTCGACAACGTGACCTTCGCGTACCCGTCGAGCGACCGCAGCGTCCTCGACGGCATCTCGTTCACCGTGCGACCAGGCGAGACCGTGGCGCTCGTCGGCCGCTCGGGCGCCGGCAAGTCCACCTGCGCGCACTTGCTGCAACGGTTCTGGGACCCAGCGCACGGCTCGATCAGTATCGGCGGGATCCCGCTCGCGGCATTCCCGGAACAACAGCTGCGCCGCCTCGTGTCGAGCGTTCCGCAGGACGTCTACCTCTTCAACACCTCGATCGCCGCCAACATCGCGATCGGCAAACCCGACGCCACCCGCGACGAGATCCGCGTCGCCGCACGACTCGCGAACGCCGAAGCGTTCATCGACGCGCTCCCCGACGGATTCGACACCATCGCCGGCGAACGTGCCGCCACCCTGTCCGGTGGGCAACGGCAACGCCTCGCCATCGCCCGCGCCCTGTTGCGCGACACACCGATCGTCGTGTTCGACGAAGCCGTGTCGAACCTCGACACCGAATCCGAAGCAGCGATCCGCCGCGGCCTCGCCGCGGTCGCTGCCGGGCGCACCACGATCGTGATCGCCCACCGGCTCTCCACGATCCGACGCGCCGACCGCATCGTCATGCTCGATGCCGGCCGCGTGGTCGACACCGGCACCTACGACGAACTGATCTCCGGCGACGGCCCGTTCGCCCGCCTCGTTCAACCAACCCTGCAACACGAAAGCGACGTCATCCCATGACCCGACGGCCCCGTCACCAGATGCTCACAGCGCTCGGAGCGCTGACGATCCTGCTCGCCGCCTGCGGCAGCGACGACACCGACACCGCCACCGACACCACCGTCGACATCGCAGCGGCCGACACGACCCCACCCACGTCGGAGGAAGGCACGGCGACCGGGACGTTGTACCCGCTCACCATCGACAACTGTGGCACCGAGATCGTGATCGACGCCGCGCCGGAGAAGGTCGTCGTCGTCGACACCAGCCTCGCGGAGACGCTCGTCGCGCTCGGCGTCTCCGACCGGATCGTCGGCACGTACTTCGACTTCCAGAACGGCGGCATCGACCCGGCGAATCGCACCGTGCTCGACACCCTCACCGTCCTCGGCGAGGGCGGCTACCCCTCCCGTGAAGCGGTCGTCTCGCTCGGCCCCGACTTCATCCTCGCGTTCAGCGACGGAGACTTCGAACAAGAAGGTGCGCCCACCCGCGATGACCTCGCCGACTCGGCCATCTATCGCAGCGAGGCCTTCGGTTGCGCGGATGGTGAAGGCGGCGTTCAGAGTTCGTTCGACGAGATCCTCGATCTCGGCGCGATCTTCGACCGCCAAGCCGAAGCACAGGCGATCGTCGACGAACAGCAGGCCCGCCTCGATGCGGTCGAGCAGGCCGTGGCCGACCTCGACAAGCCGAAGGTCATCTACTGGGACGCCTACGACTTCGAGAACATCCGCCTCCTCCCGTTCGGCTTCTTCCAGGATGCAGCCACGCGAGCCGGCGGCGACGTTCTCTTCGCAGATGTCACCGACGCCACCCCTGTGTCGAAGGAGCAGATCGCCACATCCGAGGTCGATGTCGTCCTCGCCATCGACTACGGCGCCGAGACGACCGCCCCGCTGCTGCCACTGATGAGTGAGCTCGTCGCCGAGACGCCTGCCGGACAGCGAGACGACGGCGGTGTCGTCGCGGTGACGAACTACCCACCGAACCTCCAAGCAGTGTCGCTCGTCGAAGCGATCGCCAGGGTGCTCCACCCCGACATCGACCTCGGGTGAACACGCACCACCCGAGCAGCACGCGAACACCACAGCGCCCGGGCGGTGCCGAGTGCAGACGACGCAGCCGGCCCGGATGTCGCGCTGTCGACGCCGGTCCCGGCGTTCGACGTCGCGCCTGGTGAACGACGCACCCACGTGCCGTCTGCGGCGGCCCATCGTGGTCGCCCGGCGGCACGTACGACTGTGGCCACCGGCGCTGCGCTTCGGTCGCAGCCGTGCGCTCGCGGGTCGCGGCAGTCTCGAACGCAGGGAGTCAGACGGCGACGGGTCGAACTGACGCGTCGAACATCTCGAGGAGATGTCGGAGGTCAGCAGGGTGGGAGGTGACAAGGGCGGTCGGACCGGTTCGGGATCGAGCAACACCAGACGGCGAAGGCGTCGGGCATAGGAGGAGACCACGACCTACGAGAGCCGTGAGCAGCCGAGGGATCGACATCAGCCGATGGGCCTTGACTCTCCCGTTGGGGGAGGCCCGACGATCGTGACCGTCACCCGTCACCCGCCACCCGTCACCCCGAGGAGTATCCGATGCACAGTCTCTTCCCGCTGATCCTGACCGACCGGCTCGAGGGCGCCGCCGAGTTCTACCGCACCCTCGGTCTCGAGGTCGTCGCCGAGCTCGACTGGTACATCCAGCTCCAGCACCCGGACAACGACGCGATCCAGATCGCATTCATCTCCCCCGACCATGACTCTGTGCCCGCGTCGCATCGCGGTGCTCCGCAGGGTGTGCTCATCACGATCGAGGTCGCCGACGCAGCAGCCGTCCGAGACCTTGTCGGCGCCGCGGAGCATCCCGTCGTGGTCGAGCTCCGCGACGAGGCGTGGGGCCAGCGACACTTCATGACGCAGGACCCGACCGGGCTCCTGGTCGACATCGTCCAGCAGCTCGGACCCGTGCCCGACGGCCTCGTGCACTGAGAGCCGAGCGCTACGCTGCGCCGCAGGGAGGCATCGAGGGACGAACCGTGAGCACGCTCGTGAACATCGGCGAGTTCGCCCGGCTCAGTCACCTGAGCGTCAAGGCGTTGCGCCACTACCACGACGTCGGTCTGCTCGTGCCCGTCGAGATCAGCCAAACCGGGTATCGGCGGTACGACGTCGCGCAGGTGGGCGATGCGCACCTGATCCGTCGACTCCGAGCCCTCGACATGTCACTGTCCGACATCGACATGGTGCTCGCCGCTCCCGATGCAGCCGAGCGCGACGCTGCGCTCGTTCGCCATCTGCGGCGGATGGAGGACGACCTGGCGCGAACCCGGGACATCGTCAGCTCGCTGCGCGAGCTACTCGAACGCCCGATCCGCCCCTACGACGTCACGATCCGTCGCGAGGAACCGTCCACGGCGCTCGTGCGACGAGACACCGTGAGCGCAACGGAGATCGAGACATGGTCGATCGCCGCGTTCGCCGAACTCGAGATGGCGGTGGCGGCCATGGGGCACCCGGTCGGCGGTCCGACGGGCTCGCTGTTCTCCGCGGCGTTCTTCGAGCACGGGCTCGGCGACGTCACCGCGTTCGTCCCGCTCGATCTGCTCGATCCGCTCGACACCCTTTGTCCGCCGGCGGCGCCCGACGGACTCGGAGTGGAGGTACTGCCCGCCGGCTACTACGCAGTGACGACCCACGCCGGCCCCTATCACGACCTCGACCGCACCTACGGCGCCCTCGGTTCCTACGTCGCCGAACACTGCGCCGCTTCGGACGGGCCCATTCGCGAGCACTACGTCGTGAGCCACGCCGATGCCGACGACTGCGCCGACTTCCGCACCGAGCTGCTGTGGCCGGTCGGGTTCGCCGATGGCGCCTCACCCTGACGACACCACGTCCGAAGCCGACGAACCGTGACGGCCGCGCGGTCGCCCGAGGTGGAGACCGTTGCTCCGACACGGCGTATTCGATCCCGTCTGCACTATTGCCGAGGTACTGTCTCAGCCCGTGAGCAAGATGGAGGCCCGGCTCGCCCAGTGGACACGTGAGGTCGCCGGGCTCGAGACCATGGTCTCGTGGATCCTCCTGGGGTATCCGAGCAACCCGAAGGCCTCGTGGGGATCGGTGATGGACGACTATGTGGTCGTGCGCGGGCTCGACCCCGAACGCCAGATCTGCAAGGGCCACTCGCAGATGGTGGCCGTGCTCACGAGCCACCAGTTGTTGGTCGGTGCGGTCGGTGGCGTGCTCACGGTCAAGCCCAAGGATGTCATCGCCGCGGTCGCCCTCGATGACGTTCGGGTCGACTGGTGGGACGAGTCCAAACTCGGCCCCGATGAGCGTCACATGCTCTTCGTGCTGGGTCCGGATTGGGTACCGACGTCGGCCATGATCCGCCCCCACACGAACGCCGACGACTTCCTGCGTGCGCTCGGCTCGAACGCCGTTGCCGTCGATCCGTCACACCCACCCGCTTGAGACCCGCCTCGCGTCGCCGAAGCCCTTGCCGGCATCTGATCGTGTCGTTCCCCGAGAAGGTCCCTCGGAGTCAGCCCGGCGGGTTGTCGGACACCGTGACACTCACGTCGAGCGTCCGCCCTGAGGCGAAGCTGAGCGTGGCCGGGAAGGTGTCGCCGAGCACGAGTGGGCGAGCGAGGTCGACCAGCATGATGTGGTTGCCCCCTGGTCGAAACTCGACCACGGCACCCGCCTCGATGTCGACCTGCGTGACCTGCACCATCGTCACGGTGTCGCTGCCGACCGCACCGTGTTCGTGCCCGCCACTCCCCGCTGCGTCGGACGTGTGCAGTTCAGCGTGAGCGGCGACACCGGCCGGGACGTCGACCTCGATCAGGGCGTCACGGGTGTCGCTGCTCAGCTCGAGGTAGACGACGCCGTTCGTCGCGGCCGCTGGTGTCGGACGTGCCCACGCGCCTGACGCGCCGAACCCGCGGGGGTCGCCACCACACCCGGCGAGGAGCAGGCTGCCGAGGATGAGAGCAGTGGCGCCGCGTGTCATGCCTGACCGAACGTGTGGCGCAGGCGGGGCACCCTTCGGATGACGAACTTGTCGAACCCGACGACGAGGAGGGCGACGACAGCCCACTGCGGGAACACGACTCCCAGGGCGACCGCGGCGACGGCGACCTTCCAGGTGAACCGGGCGTCGACGGGTCGGCGGGGTAGGCCCAAGGTGCCGGGCCGACGGCGCTTCCAGAACATGGTGAACGCGCTGACCACCGACCAGATCGACAGGACGCACAACAGGGTCATGAAGATTCTGCTGAAGAGACCGAGTTGGGTGCCCATGTGGGTGCTCACCATGTAGTCCATCCCGACGTAGATCGGACCGCTGCCGTACACCTTCTGCTCGTCGAGCTTGGCACCGGTGAACTGATCGATGAACACGTCTCGTGCCTCACCGGTCGTACGCGGCCACGAGTTGTACAACGTGAAGCTCCCGTACACGGGATTGCCCGCCTCATCGACCTCGTTGGCCGGGAACGAGATGGTGTACCCGGGCTTCATGCCTTCGTCCTCGGCGACCTGGACCATCCTGTCGAGGCTGATCGGTGCGGGCATCGAGCCGTCGGACGCCTCCGGGGCATAGCTGGCGGGGATCACGAAGTCGCCGGTCGCCCATGGGATCTGGTTGCCGAACCGGTCGAGGTCGCCGCGTGTGACAGTGGTGCTCGCGGTGTTCTCGGCCGGGTCACCGGGCGTGAGCTCCTCGGCGAGCGAGTTGAAGTTCTCCGCCCAGTACGTCGACCATCCCATGCCGGAGACGATCGTGAGGATCATCACCGGGATCATCACGAACCCCGCCAGGCCGTGGAGGTCCCGCCAACGCGCACGACCACCCGCCCCCCACCGCACCGCGAACAGTCGCCGCGCGCCCTTGGATCCCTGGCTCTGCCGCGATCGTCGGGGCCAGAACAGGTACATCCCCGAGCCGATGAGCACGAGCGTCCAGACACCGAGGATCTCGAGGATCAGATCGCCCACCACGTACTCGCGCATGACTGCGTCGCCATCCCACAGCGCTGCAACTGCCGGCAGGTCGATCGTGACCGCATCGTTGTTGAGGTAGCCGTGCAACCTGTTGGACAAGCCGATCACACCGCCGCCTGGCTCGGAGTCGCCCAGGACCTCACCGGTGTAGGGGTCGACGAACGCGTGGACCCCGCTTTCGCTGCCGTCATCGACGAAGAACTGAGTGGATGAGCCCCGGTCGGCCGGAGGTGTGAGATCGAGCACGGTGCCGTCCGGGTACTCGGCCTGCACCGCCTCAGCTTGCTGATCGAACGACACGAACTCGGCCGAGCTCGCCGAGACCGATCGCACGTCGCCCTCCGTCAGCTGCTGGATCGGGTCGGTGTACAGGATCACGAGGCCGGTGATCGCCATCAGCACGATGAACGGCAGCGCGAACATGCCCGAGTAGAAGTGCACCCGCCACAGGGAGCGCCACTGGCGACTCGACGAGTTGCGGTGCGCTGCTGCGGACGAAGCTTTCGCCTCGTCGTGATGGGTCGCAATCGGTTCGTTCACGGCGTCGTGCTCCTCACAGTGAGTCGGGCTGTTCAGGGCATGCGCATCACCCCCCGGCTCCAGGTCGTCGCGACCGCTCAGGGAGTTCCCGGTGCGCGTCGTCGGTTGCCAGCACGTCGGGGGCCGAGGCAGGTTCCTGCAACCACATCGACCTTCGTCGATCGTGCACGTTCCGACCGACCTGCCTCGCTTCCGTGCCGGCGTGCCGTTGCACCGCCATGCCGGATGGTGTGTGCGGCGCGGCCGCTCACGTTCGAGGCCCTGGGGCGGCCGCTTCACGCCGCCTAAACTGGGGCGGATGGCGGCGACGGAGACCTTCGGTGTCGCGCTCCGCCGCCTGAGGGTCTCGGCCGGGTTGACCCAGGAACGACTCGCGGAACGCGCCGGCGTCAGCGCCGCGGGGGTGGCGGCGCTCGAGGCCGGCCGCCGAACGGCACCCCGGCTGCACACCGTCGGCCTGCTGTGCGACGCGCTCGGCGTCGACGCGGCCCAGCGCGCCACGCTCATCGAGCTCGCCACATCGGTCGCGACCGCTCCGCCCACCACATCGGCGATCGTCACGACCGACGCGGCCGATCCCCCCGCTCCCGGGTCTCGCCCCGCGCCTGACCGCACCGGCTTCGTCGGCCGCGGGGAGGAGCTGCGAGCGCTGCACGACGCCTGGCGGAACCGGACCCGCGTCGCCCTGCTGTTCGGTGAGGCCGGGGTCGGGAAGAGCACCCTGGCCCACGAGTTCACCGACGAGATCGCAAGCGAGGGCGTCACGGTGCTCGTCGGGCGATCGACCCCACAGCAGCTCGGAGCATTCGAGTCCTTCGTCGAACCGGTCCGGACAGCGCTCGACCGCCTCGGCGACGGCGTGCCGCCGTCGCTGCGCGACCTCGGTCGACTCGTGCCGGGGCTGTTCGACACCACGTTCGACACTCGGGGCGAGACGCTCGTTCCCAGCCGCACCGACCCGGCGGCGGATCGCCGGATGCTGTTCGACACGGTGGCCGACCTGCTCCGTCTGGGCGGCGCGACGGTGCTCGTCCTCGACGATCTGCACTGGGCCGATCAGGGCAGCATGGCACTGCTCGCCCACCTGGCCGCCGCCGACCAGCTGGACGACCTGATGATCATCGGCACGGTCCGATCGACCGATGTGACGACCGAGACCTCCGCTGCGCTCGCCGACCTCCGTCGTTCCTGCACCGTCACGCGGACCAACCTCGTCGGCTTGAACCGCACGGACATCGCCGAACTGGTGCACCATGTCGCCGGTTCCGAGGCGACGCCGTCGTTGATCGAGACGGTGGGCGAGGCGACCAACGGCAATCCGCTGTACGTGCGTGAGCTCACCGAACACCTGCTGTACCGCGCGGTCGACTCGGCCGGGTCGGGGAAGCCGACGTCACCGATCCCCGACGGGATTCGCGACACGCTGCGATTGCGCCTCGCCGGGCTCTCGGCCGACGCGCAATCGCTGCTGCGCGGCGGAGCGGTGCTCGGACCGGTGTTCGATCTCCCGCTCGCCGGTCGTATGGTCGGCCTCGACGGCGAGGCGCTCCTCATCGCGGTCGAGGACGCACTGCTGTCGGGCATGGTCGCCGAGGAGACGGCGACGAACGCGCGGTTCTCGCACGGGCTCGTCGCGACGGCGATCTACGACTCGACCCCGCAGTTGCGCCGCCTCAGCCTCCATCGAGCCGCCGCCGTGGCGCTGGCCGAACGCAACCCGGTCGCAGCGGGCGAGATCGTCGACGTGGCGCGCCACTGGTCGATCGTCTCCGCCGACGACCCGTCGGCCAGGGCGACGGCGTCTCGATGGGCGGTGCGTGCCGGTGACACCTCGTCGGCATCGGCGTCGATCGACGAGGCGATCGCCTGGTACCGGCGGGCGACGGCGATGTGGGCCGAGCCGTCGGCCGAATACGCCGACGCGCTGATGCGGCTCGGCTCGGCCCTGACCGCCGCCGGCGACGTCGCCGCGGGTCACGAATCGTTGACGCTGGCCTTGGAAACGGCCGATCAGGCCGGCGACGCGGAGGTCTTCGCCCGAGCCGCGCTCGGACTGTCCGCCAGTGTGCGGTACGGCCAGAGCGACCCGGCGCGCATCGCCGAACTCGAAGCGGCGATCGCCCGTCTCGGCCCGACCGAGATGGTGCTCCGCCCGGCGCTGCTGGCCACCTTGAAACGCCAGCTCGGCTTCGTCGACTCGCCCGAAGCCGATCGTCGGCGCACCGAGGCATCGGCGCTGGTCGCGGAGGCCGTTGCCGTCCCCGACGTCTCGGAGGACCTCCTGCTCTCACTCGGCGGTCTGCGCGACTCGTTGATCCTCGACGATCCCGAACCGCTCGGGCACCTGGCGCGCAACATCATCCGCGTCGCGTCCGCCCGCCAGGATCTGCCGGCGCTGTCGACCGGCTGGTACCGCCAGGCGTGGTCGGCCTTCGATCTGGGCCGGGGCGACCTGCTGCGGCGGGCCGTCGCGGAGTACCGCACGATCGCCGAACGGCTCCGCCGGCCCTACGAGTTGGCGATGTCGGCGAACATGATCGCCGCCATCGCCCAGATCGAGGGCCGATACGCCGATGCCGAGGCGGCCGGACAGGAGGCACTGGCCCACGCGTCGGCCATCGAGGACGGCAACTTCAGTTGGGTGTACTTCGCCAACTCCGGCCTGCGCGCCTTCGACGAAGGGCATGTCGCCGTGACGTACGAGCTCATGACCGCCGTGCGTCCGCAGTTCGCCGGCCTCGCCACCTTCGAGGCCGGCTACGCCGCGATGGCCGCCGCAGCAGGGGAGCGCGAGCTCGCCGAGCAGCTCTGCGACGCCCAGATCGGCGACCACGGCGCGACCCTCGACGCCAACTGGTCCTACCTCAGCGCCGAACGACTGCCCGTGGTCGGCATGCTCGCGTGGGCGTGCGCGTCCCTCGGTGACCCTCGGCGGGCGGCGATCATCCGCGACCGGCTGGTGCGGATCGCCGACTCCGGCGTCCGCGCCGTGCGGATCGCCGCCGTCGGTGCGTGGATCGGCCCGCTCGACCACCATCTCGGTGTGCTCCATCGGGTGCTCGGCGACCTCGATCAGGCCGATCGCCATCTGGCGCAGGCGCTCGAGGTGGCCGATGCGATGAACGGCGGCCCGGCCAAGGTCCGCACCCTCGTCGAGCTCGCCACCGTCGCCCGGATGCGTGGCACCCCTGCCGGGGACGAGACTGCCATCCTGCGACACGCCGAGGCGGAACGGCTCGCGGACCAACTCGGCCTGCCCGCCATCGCGTCGACCGTGCACTGAGCCCGTTTCGGGGTGTCGGGCGCCGGGGGTCGGTTGTCAGGGTGATGTGAGGGTTCCGTCAGTGGTGTCGAGCCGGCCTGGAGCGCAGTGTCATCTGCGTGAACTTCGCGCTCGACAGCAACCTCGTGATGAGCTTCTGCCTCACCGCGGCCGTGATCGTCCTCCTCCCCGGCCCGAGCGTGATGTTCGTCGTCAGCCGGGCGCTGGCAGTCGGACGGCCCGGTGCCGTCGCCGCGGCCGCCGGTGACTCGCTCGGCCAGACCGTGCAGGGTCTACTCGCTGCGCTCGGGGTCGGCGCGCTGATCGCCGAGTCGGAACTGCTGTACACCGTGATCAAGTTCGGTGGTGCGATCTACCTGGTGGCCATGGGCGTGTCGACCCTGCGCCATCGTCGACAGGCTGCGACCGACACGGAAGCCGGGGCCAGCTCGGGTCGGCGGAGCGAGTTGCGCAAGGGGTTCCTGGTCGGCGCGTCGAACCCCAAGACGATCGTGTTCTTCATCGCCGCCCTGCCGCAGTTCGTTGACCACGGGCGCGGCAACGTGCTGCTGCAGATGCTCGTGCTGCTGCTCGTCTACGGCGTGATGGGCTGGATCGCGGACACGCTGTGGGGCGTGGCCGGCAGCTCCGTTCGGAGCTGGGCCGCCACGGCCCCGCACCGCATCGAGCGCCTGATCGGCGGCGGCGGCCTGTGCATCATCGGCGTGGGCACCTGGCTGGCCCTGTCGCACGGCGTCGCCTGAGCCGACCCCGGTGTTCGCCGGACGCGGCCAGGCCGGGGCCGGCACGTCGCTAGAATTGAGGTTCTATGGTGGCGAGAATCCTGGTCGCAGCCGTGATGGTGGTGGTGGCGACGAGCTGTGGCCCTGACCGGGTCGCCGTCGAGGACCTCCTGGTGCCCGACGATGCGAGCGACGAGCCGTTCGAGGGCAGCTTCGAGGTCCGGCTCGATCTGGAGATCTCTGACATCAGGCGCGACGTCGACTTTGACGAGGGACCCGACGAGCGGATCCTGTTGCTGCCGGACGACGTCGATCCGGACGAGATCTTCACCTTCTATGCGGCGGAGTTCGACGAGTACTCGATGGACGGCGAGCCGTACGTTGCCAGCCACCATTCGCGTGTCACATGGCGCAACGGCGATCAGCGGATCGTCGTCGCGGTCGTCGACGCCAGCGCCACTCCCGACGACCCGATCATCTTCCTCACACTGTTCGCCTGACCGCTCCCCAACGCCGGGGAATCCAGTCCGCCGTGTGTGGCTACCGTGGAGCCGTGGCGTTCACGGTGACCTGTACCGACGATGCTGTACGCGTCGGGATGAGCGGTTGGGATCGCTTGGCGACGTGGCGTCGAGCAGTCATTGTCGATCTCGCTTCGGTCCGCGGGGCCTTCATCGAGAGCCGCGGTGTACTCGAGGCGGACATCGACCACCGGTCGGCAGGTTTCGGAACGCACGACGGCGCCGGTCGGCCAGGTCGTCGACGTGTCGGGACCATGCTCGGGCGCGGTGTGCAGGGCCCCCAGTTCTGGGCGGTCTCGGCCGGCCCGCCCACGATGCGCCTGCTCGTGCTCGACCTGCAGTCGGGACCGTTCACCCGTGTGGTCCTCGAGGTCGATGCCGACGTCGCAGCGAGCGTCATCGCCGCGGTTCCGTCGCGCTGAGCGAGCGCGCAACGCTTCGTCGACGCCATCGGTGCCGAGATCGGCCCCTGCGACCGGGGGTCTACTCGGCGGCGCTCGATGCGCTCGTCGCTGGTGCGGCGTGCCGGTGGCGGCTGCGGTGGAGCCACCACGCAGCGGCCAATCCGAGGACGAGGACCAGCAGATTCGAAATCGTCCCACTCCCGACCACAACCACAGCGCCGACGGTGAGGACCGCGACGCCTGCTGGTCGCCATGATCGGCGGAACGCGAACACGATGACGCTCCCGAGCAACGCGAGCGCCACGAGCGCGCCCAGCACCAACACGACGACCTGTGCCGTAGTGGCGCGTTCTGTTCGGTTCACCGCTTCGACCCACTCGGCTCGTTCGACGAGCTGAAGGCGTGTCGCTTCCGGGCTTGCGCTCCTCGGCACCGCGGTGTTGCTCTGCACGTTGTCCGCGGTCAACCGGTAGACGAAGTCGCCGGCCACCCAGATGATCTGGTCGGCCGGCTCATCGGCCTGCCCGAGGTCGATCCGGATGCCATGGTGGTCGAGCACCTCGATCTCGTCGATGGTCAGGGGTTGGTCGGCTCCTTGGCTGAGTCGAGCCACCCACACCCAGACGCTCGGTTCATCGCCGTCGGGGTGGGTCTCGGCCTGCAGGGTGACGTTGTCATTGCCGTCCGCGAAGTCGAACTGCCAGCCGAACTTCAGGTTGTCGAACGGGCTGTCATCGAACCGGGCCACTTCGACAAGACCACTCTCCTCGGGGATGGTCCACTCCCCATCGACCTGGACGAGTTGACTCGTGAAGTCGGTGAGGGGTGTGTCTCCCGTGTTCGCGGACCACGGGCGGAACCCGCCGCCGTCCAACAGTGAGAGCCCGACGATGGGGTTGTCGTAGGGATCATCGGGGTCGGCGAACACGACCCACCGCTCTGGCTGGTCCTCACCGAAGGTCGTCACCTCGCCTCGCGTGAATCCGAGGTCATCGAGGACGTCATCGCCGTCGAAGTCGGGATCGAACGGTCGGGAGACCTGCTCGAGGGTCATGCCGTCGACCAGCAGCGGTTCGGGCAACGGCTCGGTCGATTCGGTGGGTGTCGGCTCGCTCTGGCTGAGCGGAGTGTGCAGCGACGTGCCTCCGGTGACGTTGGTGTACACGATCGCGCCAAGTCCCACGATCCACGCCAGGAGGGCGACGCGAAGGAGCACCACCGAGCGGTCCGGCCCTCGCCGCGGGGACTTCGTGCCGGACGAGTCGGACGAGTCCGAGAGTTGTGCGGTGGCCCAGACGGTGTCGGCTCCCCGTGGAGTTCCCCGCTCGGCACGTCGCTGGAGCAGGTCGGTTCCGTTCATGATTCGAGATCTCCTGTGATCGATGTGAGGTGGGTTCCGAGGTGCTGGCGCAGCTGCTTTCGAGCTCGGCTGGCGCGCTTGCGTGTCGCTGCTCCGGTCAAGCCCAGCTCGTTCGCGATGTGCGCCAGCGGTTCTCCCTCGACATCTGCGAGGTAGAGGATCGCCCGGTCGAGCGGTGCGAGCTGGTCGAGGATGGCCAGGTCCGAGGGGTAGGTGTCGAGGCCGTCGGGATGCCGCGCGAGGCGCGGGAGCAGCGCCCGCAGCCGACCCTTGCTCCGGCGGCTGTTCGCGGCGGTGTGGACGATCGCCTGCTTCAGGTACGCCGCCGGGTTGTCGAGCTCGTCGAGGCGGTGCCGGTTCAGCGTCGAGGCGAGCGCGTCCTGGACGAGGTCATCGGGATCCATGTCGAGATCGGCGACCACGGCTGCGAAGCGTCGGAGCGCTGGATACAACGAGGCGAAGAGCGCCTCATCGCTGTGCGGTTCTCGTGCTCGCCAGCGGTCTTCCTCTGGATGGTTCACGTCTGTATGACACCCCAGGTCGTCATTGTGTGACACTCCCGCGCCGAGCGCGTCCCGCCGGGCCCGGCCCTGGTCGGTGCGGGGCTGCGCTCACGCATCGTCCGGAGTGTGGAGGCGCTCGTGGTTCCTCCACGCAACAGCGGTGAGTCGGGTGCCGCCGAGTCGTTCGTAGAACGGCGCAACGTCCTCGTCGCAGACGAGGTCGACCATGTAGCAGTCCTGAACGCGCTCGAGCAGGGCGGTCACCATCCGTGATCCGATGCCTCGACCTTGGTACTCCGGCAACACCTCGACGAGTGGGATGTAGGCAGCGAATCGACGGTCGGTGATCGCTGTCGCGAAGCCGACGACCGAGCCATCGGCGGTGGTGCACACGACGACCTCATCCGCTGATCGCAGGATCGCCAGGCGGTCGTCGAGAGTCGGCGGATGTGGCCAGCCGACGAAGAACCCCGCGAGATCCTCGCGTCGAAGTCCTTCGCTGCCTGCAGACAGAGTCACGGCGTCCATGCCCGATTGTCGCAGGCAGACTCCGGCTGTCGGGTCCTGCGGCGCCGGCGGCGATGGTTCGTGGTCAGACGGTGACGAGGCGGGCCGAGGCGGTCCGGTTGGGCAGCAGGGGCAGTTCGTCGGGCAGTGTCCGGTTGGGCCCAGTGCTGTGCCTGGGAAACTCGAGTGCCGCGGGCACCATCGATGGCGTCCAGGTGGCGGACGATGATGGGATGGGGCTCGTGATCGCAGGGTCCGACGGCTCGAAATCGTAGGATTATCGGGCTCGAAATCGTAGGTTCATGTGCCTCGAATTCGTAGACCGGGGCGAGCTGCTCCTCGAAGGCCCGCGGAGCGTGGGGAAGTCCACCTTGCTCGCTCAGATAGCGCAACGCCGTGGCGGTGTGGTGCTCGACCTTGACGATCCTGCCGAGCGTGATGCTGTCCAGGCGGACCCGAACCTGCTCATCGACCGAGAGGGCCTCGTGTGCGTCGACGAGTACCAGAAGGCGCCGGTGGTCCTCGACGCGATCAAGCACGCATTGAACAAGCGGACGTCGCCAGGCAGGTTCGTGCTCGCCGGATCAGCAAGGCATGACGCGCTGCCGTCGGCCGCCCAGTCACTGACCGGACGGATGACGCAGCTGCCGGTGTATCCGCTCTCGCAAGGAGAGCTCGCCGGGGTGCGCGAGACGTTTCTGGAGGACCTGATCGCCGACCCGAATGCCATCGTTACCGGCGACAGGTCGCAGACCAGCCGGGACGAGTACATCGAACGCATCGTGCGCGGCGGCTTCCCGCTCGCGGTGAACGCATCGTCTGACCGAGCGCGCGCCCGGTGGATGGACGGCTACGTCCGACTCACGCTCGAGCGAGACGTGCGCGAACTGCAACGCCTCCGCCAAGGGCACATGCTCCGGGGGCTACTCGAACGCCTGGCCGGCCAGACAGCACAAGTCCTCAACGTCGAGAAGGCCGCCCGCGACACAGGGCTGGACAAGGCAACGACCGACAGCTACGTCACGCTGCTGGAGAAGGTGTTCTTGGTGTATCGCCTCCCGGCGTGGGGGAAGACCCTCACGGCCCGGTCGGCAGCCACCCCGAAGTCGCACGTGATGGATTCCGGTGTGGCGGCTCGGCTACTACGGCTGACACCAGGCAAGCTCGGGTCTCTTGACCCGACGGCGCGGACGGAGTTCGGGCACTTGCTCGAAACGTTCGTCGTTACCGAGCTGCTCAAGCAAGCGTCCTGGCTGGATGGTGTTGCAGGCGTGGGTCATTGGAGAACGCACGACGACCTGGAGGTCGATCTCGTTGTCGAAGACGATGGCGGCCGCGTGTTCGCGTTCGAAGTGAAAGCTGGCGAGCGCGTCCCAGGTGAAGACCTCAAGCCCTTGAAGCGACTCCGCGACGCCGTCGGCGCGAACTTCGCGGGAGGCGTGGCCTTCTACCTCGGAGAGCGTGAGTACACCTACGAGGACGGGGTCCACGTCGTCCCGGTCGACCGCCTCTGGCGATGACTGTTGCGCCGTACCGGCTGAGCGCGTTCCGCAAGCAACGCAACAACGAACGCACCGTTGGGACGATTGCGTCGGCCGCTCCACGGGTCCCCTCACCGCGGAGCACCATCGCCGAAGAACCTCTCGCCTGAACCTTTCGGTCCGTCGGCGAACGCATCGCCGGGCAACTCCTTGCGTGTTCCCATGCACCTCTCGAGAGCGTCCCGTTCGACTACCTCGTACCCGACGAGCGGTTGTTGCCAGGGCGACGAGCCGGCCACCGGCTTCGAGCAGGGCGCGTCGGACGAGGTCGGCCGGCCGGTTCCAGCAGAGCCCACGGATGTCTTCGCGTTGCGCTGTCCGTACCGTGCTTCGACGACGAGCTCGTCGAGCTGCGCTCGCTGTTCGGCAGGCATTCCGGAGCGAACCGCGTCGGTGCCGGGTTCGAGTCGGGCACGTCGGTGATGTTGGGCAGTGCGCAACTTCGCATCCGATGTCGGTCTCGACGACGCAGCCAGGATCGACGTCGGCCACAAGGATGAGGCGGCCACCGTCCGTTCGGGCATCGGATGGTGGCCGTCCGCCCGATGCGGTGGCGTGCCGGCTGGTTCAGGTTGGTCGCATGATCTCGACAACCGCTTCACCGTTCGCCACCACCATCCGCGGTCTCGCCGTTCTCGCGGGTGCCGGGCTGCTGGCGACCGGGTGCGGATCGACGGAACCGTCTTCCGCCGCAGCGTCCACCGCCACCTCATCCACCACCACCTCATCCACCACCCCATCCACCACCTCAGCGGCAGAGACCTCGACGCCATCGCTCACCTACGCGGCGCCGGGCAGTCACGCGGTCGGGTATCGCGAGTTCGCGACCGTCGGCGCGCAGGACCAACCTCTGACGCTGCGCGCGTGGTACCCGGCGGCCCGACCCGACGACGCGCCGCCGGCGACGATCACCTACACCGCGACCAACAAGTTCGGCGAGCAGATCACGCCCGGCGACGAGATCACCAGCGTCGGCCGAGCGTTCGCCGACGCTGCACCGGAGCACACCGACGAGCCGTATCCGCTCGTGGTCTTCTCCCACGGTTTCGCGCTCAGCCCGATCGTGTACAGCACGCTGGTGGAGCACTACGCGTCGCAGGGCTTCGTGGTGCTCGCTCCGGAACACAACGAGCGCTTCGAGGGACCGCTCCCCGAGTTCTGGGAGGAGTTGATCGACCGGCCCGTCGACATCAGCCGAACCATCGACGTCGCCGAACAGCTCACCGCGTCAGGGGAAGCGCTGGACGGATTGATCGACCTCGACAACATCGCCGTCATCGGCCACTCCTACGGCGGGTACACCGCGCTCGCGGCTGCCGGCGCACGGTTCGACTTCGCCGCCTACACGGCCCGCTGCGCGGCGCTGGCCGCGGATGATCCCCTCAGCTTCTTCTGCGATCCCGTCGCCGATGAGTCGGACATGGCCATGCGAGCCGGACTCGACGAGGTTCCCTCCGGTCTGTGGCCGTCGCTCGGAGACCCGCGGGTCACGGCCGCCATCTCGCTGGCGGGTGATGCGTACCTCTTCGATCAGCGCGGCCTTGCGGAGCTCGAGGTTCCCGTCATGGCCATGGGCGGAACAGTCGACGACGGCACGCCCTATACGTGGGGCGCCAAGCTCACCTACGACCACGCGGGGAGCGAACACAAGACACTCGTCAGCTTCCCCGGTGCCGGCCACTTCCTCTTCGCCGACCCGTGTGAGCAGCTCCCGTGGGTCGAGCAGTCCGTGTACCGCGACGCGATCTGCACCGACGCCGTCTGGGCCACACGACCGCTCGACATCGTGACGCACTACACGACTGCATTCCTCCGCGACACACTCGACGGCGACCCCGCGGCCCGGGCCACCCTGAGCGGCGAGCAGCCCGACCTCGACGACGTCGAGTACGTGACCACACGTCAGCCCTGATCAGCCGCAGATGACGACATCGCCGTCGACCCCAGGGCGGAGCTCGTCGAGGCGGTACTCGACGGACCCGGCAAGAGCCCGCCTGCTCGTCACTTCGGCGAGTGGGTGTTGGCCAGCGTCAGCCGGTCGGCTGATCGGCGGGCTGGCGGCTCCAGGCCTGCAGCTCGGAGCGGTATGGGAAGTCGAAGTTGGGTCCGAGCGGTCGGGTCAACTCGCCGATGGCGTCGAGGACGTCGTGTCGGTCCGCGGGGTCGAGCGTGGCGATGAAGCTGGTCGACAGGGCACGCGCTGCGACCGCGTCAGGGGTCGACGGGACGGGGTTGGCGATGGCGAACTCCTCGATCAAGTCGAAGGCGGGGTCTGCATCGATCGCACGGCGCCATTGCATGGTCCGATGGCGGGGGGTGTCGCCGGCGTGCCGATCGACCACGCGCGTGAAATCGCGGACCCACGGTTCGTTCTCGTCTCGAACGTTCCACACACAGACGAGGTGTCCGCCTGGGCGGAGGATGCGGCGGATCTCGGCGAGGGCGCGGGGGTGGTCGAACCAGTGGAACGCTTGGGCCACGAAGACGGTGTCGACGCTGGCGTCAGCGAGTCCGGTGTGTTCGGCGGTCCCGTCGAGCGCGGTCACAGCGGGGAGCGACGCCTGCAGCGTGGAGCGCATCTCGGCGACCGGCTCGACGGCGATCGGCCGAAGGCCCCGATCGACGAGTTGTCGCGTGAAGATGCCCGTGCCAGCGCCGAGGTCGACGATGGTTCCGTGTCCGTAGGCGTCGACCGACCGGTCGACGAGGGCGCGGTGGTAAGTCGGTCGGGCCGTGTCGTAGGTGGTGGGCTCCTGCCGGTACCCCTCCGCTGCCGATTCGTGGACCATGTTCAGCAGTCTGGCCGACCCGGCGGATGACACTGCCGGTGTCGAGGACGGCTGTGGGGCAGATGTCGCCGTCGCCGACCGCTTCCGGCGGTCTCATCGGGCGGTCAGCACCAAGACGACGAAGAGGAGGAGGTTCGACGCGGCGTGCATGGCCCAGGCCCACGCGACACCTCTCGTCTCCAGGATGCTCTTCGCGAACCAGGCGCCCACCAGTGTGTTGAAGATCGCCCCGAGCGGGCCAGCCGGTGTCGCTCCTGACCAGTGGGCGAGTCCGAAGACCGTCGACGTCATCCAGATGGCCTGTTCGTCCCCGACGGCGACGCCGAGCGTCGTGAGTGGCACGAGGCGGAATCGGAGCTCCTCCTGCGCGGCGTTCACTGCCGCGAACACAAGCCCAGGGACGAGCCAGATCAGGACCAGCCCGAATCGAGGGTCGTTCGACGGGTCGTTCGCGACCGACCAGATCCAGATCGAACCACCGACGACGGTGATGGCGACGGTGCACCAGCCGAGTCGTGTCCACGAGGCATCACGTGATCCCCAGGGAGCCTGGCCGCGAGCACGCGTGTCGCCTCGGGCGAGCTTGAGCTGACCGAGTGTGTTGCCGAGAGCGAGCGCTGCGCCGAGCATCGCGACGGCAGGTACGCCGATCAGCAGCACGCTGATCGGCGCCCATCGGTACTTGGGTGTTCGTTCGGTCCACGCGATGTAGCCGGCGGCGTCGAGCAGTGCCCACAACGCGACGGAGGCGACGAGGTAGGCGATCCACACGATGACGAACGGGCGCAACGCATGCAGCACCTGCCATCGACGAAACACTCGCGACCCTCGACATCGCCGACGATCAAGCCGTCGTCGACCACACCGACGCACTCGACGTGATCAGGCGCATCCCGCCCCGCCCGCGCGACCTCGGGGATCCGAGCGCGCCGTAGATGATCGTGCGTGGCACATCGCGCCATCGCGGTGCCCCAACTGGCGACGGCCAGGTCGGCGCTCACCGGCAACGGGCCGCGGCGTCGTCGATGCCGGTCAGCAACTCGACGCGGAGTGTGTCTGGCATGAACGATGCCGTCACCGCGTTCCGGTGCAGTGCGACGACGGTGTCCAGGTCGAGGCTGAACGCGTCGGCGACGCGGAGGTACTCGTCGGTCAGCGTCGTGGAGAACATCGGTGGGTCATCGGTGTTGACGGTCACGAACGCTCCCGCATCGATCAGCGTGCCGATGGGGTGCGCGGCGATCGACGGGACCACGCCGGTGCACACGTTGGACGACGGGCACACCTCGAGCGGGATCTGGCGCTCGACGAGATGCGTTACGAGCCGATCGTCCTCGACGGCGCGCACGCCGTGCCCGATGCGGTCGGCACGCAGGTAGCCGAGCGCGCACCAGACGCTCGCGGGTCCGTCGCCTTCGCCGGCGTGGGGAACCGAGCGGAGCCCGACCGCCCGCGCTGTGTCGAAGTACGGGGCGAAGCGTGACCGGCCGACGCCGGCTTCAGCCCCGGCGAGCCCGAACCCGACCAGGCCGTCAGGTGGGCGCTCGAGTGCGAAGCGGAGCGTCGCCTCCGCAGCGGGCAGGCCGCGCTCGCCGGCGATGTCGTAGATCCATGCGAACTCGACGCCGTGGCCACGGGCCAGCCGCCGACCATCCGCCAGCGCGTCGACCAGCTCCGCGTACGCGATGCCGGCGAGGACGTTGTCGTACGGTGTGATCGCCATCTCGGCGTAGCGGACGTGCTGGCGGGCAAGGTCGCGAGCTGCGCCGTCGATCAGGTCGACGACGTCGATCGGTTCGGTGACGAGCGCGTTGACGCCCGAGTAGACGTCGATGAAGTGAGGGAAGTCGACGAAACGCAGGTGGTCCACGACGAGTTGCTCGTCGTGCGGGACGACCGGCGAGCCGTGCCGGCGGGCGAGGCGTGCGACGGTTGCAGCGGACGCAGATCCGACGAGATGGAGGTGGAGCTCGGCCTTGGGGGCATCGGCGATGAACGCCGCGACGGCAGGGTGCAGGGTCATGACAGGTGGGCTTTCGAGACGCAGGGACGATCGGACGGTTCGACGCCGAAGGCGCCGGTACGCGGAGTGTCAGATCGTCACGGTCGGAGATCGCCACGTGCGAGGTCGTCGCCGTAGAGCGGCAGCTTGCGGTCGACTCGACCGATGCACCCCGGGACCTCACGCACGTCGCCGACGATACAGCGCGCAATCGAACGGGCGAACCGGCCCTGGCTTCGGCGCGGGTCGACCGCGACGGTGGCTGGATGGCTGGATACGGTCGGGATCGTCGGCGCGGCGAGCACGCCGGATCGGGAGGAGGCAACGATGAGCGACACCAGGGTCGAGGGATCGAGCGGACTGGGATGGGCGGGCGCGGCGAAGGATGATCCGGAGGTGGTCTCGCTGCGGGCGCACCTGGAGGCGAGCAACGGCATCGCCGGGCTCGAGATCGTGGAACCACACGAGATCGAGCGGGCCCTGCGGATCTTCGATCGCGACGGCTTCGTCGTCGTCCGCGATGCGCTCACCCCCGAGCAGACGGCGTTCCTCGCGAGCGGCGTGCTGCGAGCGGTGGAGGAGATCGTCTCGCTCGACGCCACGCGCGACGGCAACCGGGGCTCGCATCGCTACTCGTTCGGCGGGACCTCGCTGACGCGCAGCATGCTCCACTGGCCGGAGTGGCGGATGCTGATCGACCTGCCCACGGTGACGCCGATCCTCACGGCGATCTTCGGCTCGCCGGACTACATGGTCCGGGCCGCGAGTGGTGACTTCTGCCTGCCCGGCGCCGTCGGGTACCAGCCGCTGCACGCCGACATGCGCGATTACGTGAGCCGCGAGACCACGCCGTTCAACTCCTTCCACGACCGCCGCGGCTTCCTGACCACACGTGAGCTCCCTGTGCCGTACGTGTGCGTGAACGCCCTGCCGTTCGAGCAGACGCGCCTCAACGGCCCGACGCGACAGATCCCCGGAAGCCAGCACGCCCGCGTGCCGGCGCCCACGCTCGACGAGGAACCCGAGTGGATGCGGCTCAGCACCGTCTGCCCGGCGCCGGCCGGAGCGGTGCAGATCCGCGACGTGCGCGCCTGGCACGGCGGGACGCCGAACGTGTCGGACGACGTCCGGGCGATCCCGAACATCGAGTACTACGCGCCCTGGTTCCGTGAGCCGACCATCCCGGCGATCACCGACGCCGACTGGCGCACGCTGTCCGATCATGGGCAGCGGCTGACGCGCCACCTCGTGGGGCTCCCCTCGGAGGAGCTGCACACCGGTTGGTCGTTCACGCCACTCGGCCCGTTCCGCGCCCGCTGATCGTTCGACGCCCGGTCTCGTACGGCGTCCGGGTCGCCGATCGTCAGGGCGACGGGTCGTGACCGCTCTGGGCATCTCCGCTCTGGGCGTCTCGATGAGTGCGCAGGCCGGCGAGGATCAGGTTGATCCCGACGTTGGGTTGCAGGGTGGAGACGGCGTGGCGGAGTTCGGGGCCGAGGGCGCGGATGTTGGGGGCGGCCCCGTCGGGGAGCGAGGCGAGGATGTCGTCGACGGCTCGAGCGTGGTCCTGGTGGGGATGTCGGGTTTGGGGGAGGTGTCCGATGAGATGCCCACAGAGGTACTCGACGAGCGCGACGGTGGTGTGGGCGACGGTGTCGTTGGGGAGCCCGGCTCGGCGGAGGAGCCCGACCAGGTGGTCGAACAGCGCGAGGCCGTGCGGACCTATCGAGTAGATCGGTTGCAGCGCGAACAGTGGGATCGTGCCGGGGTGGGCTGCGAACGCGGCGACGAAACGCTTGGAGATCGTGGCGACGGCGTCGAGTGGATCGTCGGGTAGCCGCTTGAGGCTCACCGAGCCGAGGATCTCGTCGAGCACGAGGGCGAGAAGGTGGTCGCGGTCCTCGACGTAGTAGTAGACGCTCATGTTGCCGGCGCCGAGGCGACGGGCGAGGCCGCGCAGGCTGAAGGTGTCGAGGCCCTCGGCGTCGATGAGCTCGATCGCGACGCTGACGAGCCGATCGACGTTCAGATCGGGCGCAGCGGGGTCGTCCTTGGCTCGGCGTGGCATCGCGCGTCCCTCCGGTTGGTGCAGTGCACGATAGCAAAGCGGCGACACCGATCTTGATCCGAAAAATAGTGCAGTGCACGAAAACGACGGCTACATTGTCGTGCACTGCACGATTCGAGGGAGGTCACCGGTGGCTGGGGTTCTGTTCAGGTTGGCGTCGGGCGCGATCCGGCGTCGTCGTCTGGTGGTGGTCGCGTGGTTGGCGTTGGTCGTCGTCGCCGTGGGTGCGGCGGCGGGGTGGTCCGGTCCGACGAGCGATGCGTTGCGGATCCCCGGGGCGGAGTCGCAGTTCGCGAACGATCTCCTCGCGGAGCGCTTCCCGGAGGTCGCCGGGTCGAGCGCGCAACTGGTCTTCCGCACGGTCGACGGCGGCTCGCTCGACGATCCTGCTGCGCAGGCGGAGGTCGAGCGGGTGTTGACTGCGGCCGCTGCACTGCCCGATGTCGTTGACGTGTCCGGCCCCGCGGAGATCGGTGCCGTGTCGGCTGACGGCACCGTCGGGATCGGCCAGGTCTCCTACGGAGTGACCGCGTCGGAGGTGCCGCTCGAGTCCGCTGAGGCGTTGCTCGAACTGGCGACCGACCAGCCGGTCGACGGTGTGGCCGTCGCAGTGGGCGGCGAGGTGCCGGCGATGGTCGCCCCCGAGCTCGGCGTCACGAGCGAGCTGATCGGGCTCGCGGTCGCGCTGGTGGTGCTGCTGATCACGTTCGGCTCGTTGCTGGCGGCCGGCATGCCGCTCCTCACCGGGGTGCTCGGCGTCACCCTCACGTACTCGGCGATCTACCTGGTCGCGAACGTCGTCGATCTGCCGTCGACGACGTCGACGCTCGCAGTCATGATCGGCCTCGCGGTCGGCATCGACTACGCGTTGTTCATCGTGTCCCGTCACCGCGAAGAGCTCGCAGCGGGGCATCCGGTCGATCGAGCGGCTGCGATCGCAACCGCGACGGCCGGAGGCGCCGTCGTGTTCGCCGGGCTGAGCGTGATCATCGCGATCGCCGGGCTCGCCGTGGTCGGCATCCCGTTCCTCAGCGCGATGGGGTTCGCCGCCGCGGGCGGCGTCCTCGTCGCCGTCGTCATGGCCATCACTCTCACGCCGGCCCTGCTGAGCCTCGGCGGTCGCCGCGTGATGCCCCGAGCGGCCCGTCTTCAACCCGCATCGAGCGAGAACGTCGAGGGCGCGAACACGCTGTCTGTTCGCTGGGCCGCGGCCGTGCTCCGCCGGCCTGTTGTGGCGCTCGTCGCGTCGGCGCTCGTGCTCGGCGCGCTGAGCGCTCCGGTGCTCGATCTGCGGCTCGGGTTCCCCGACGACCGCAGCCTTCAGGAGGGCAACACGCGGCGTGTCGCGTTCGAGACCGTCGAGGACGCGTTCGGCGCCGGATTCAACGCGCCACTCACCCTGGCCGTCGATCTCAGCGGCACCGACGATCGCGACGCCGCGCTCGCCACGACCGTCGATCGTGTGGCCGAGGTGACCGGGGTGGTCGCGGTGCTGGATCCGATCGTCAACGCCGCAGGTGACACAGCGATCGTCGCCGTCGTTCCATCGCTCGGGCCGGCAGCGCCCGAGACCGAGGCGGTGCTGGCGGACCTGCGCGCCATGCAGGCCGATCTCCGCGAGGCCGGCGGGGCGCCGTTCACCGTCACGGGCTTGACGGCCACCAACATCGACACCGCCGAGGCGCTCGGTGACGCGCTCGTGCCGTTCCTGCTCCTCGTGCTCGGGCTGATGATGGTCCTGCTGGTCCTCGCGTTCCGCTCGATCGTCGTCGCGATCAAGGCGGTGATCGCCATCCTGCTCTCGGTCGCGGCGTCGTTCGGGGTGCTCGTCGCCGTGTTCCAGTGGGGCTGGCTCGCCGACCTCATCGGTGTCGAAGCACCGCTGCCGGTGATCCCGTTCCTGCCGATCATCATGTTCGCGATCCTGTTCGGCCTCTCGATGGACTACGAGGTGTTCATCCTCAGCCGGGTCCGTGAGCGGATCACGGCCGGCGACGATCCCGCTGCAGCGACCCTCCACGGTCTCGGACGATCCGCCAAGGTGATCACCGCCGCCGCGCTGATCATGATCGCCGTGTTCGGGAGCTTCATCGCTCAGCCCGATCCGACCATCAAGATGTTCGGCGTCGGTCTGGCCGTCGCCGTCCTCCTCGACGCAACCATCGTGCGCATGGTGTTCGTCCCCGCCGCGCTCGCCGTGCTCGGGACCCGCGCGTGGCGACTCCCTCCCCGGCTCGACCGAGTCCTGCCCGACCTCGACATCGAGGGGCACCGCCTCACCCACCCGAGCGACGCCGCCAGCCACACAGGCCCGACGGCCGCGCGATGAACCCCGGCCGAGCACGACGGTGGCTCCTCCGCAGCCTGCCCGGACTCCTGCTCGTGGCCACGCTGGTCGACGACCCGCTGTTCGGCAGTTCGATCGTGGCCGCCCGCCTGGCGTTCGGCACCACCGGACTCCTCGTCGCGTCGATCGGCTTCGTCGCCCTCTCGATCGCGATGGCTGCAGCCACCGCCTGGGCGCTGCACCACGAACCTCCACGCCTGTCGCCCAAGAACGAGCGACGTCTCGCAGCCCTGCACGAGCGGCGCCTCGGCCGGTACCTCGTTCCTCGCCCGGAACGACCGATCACGACCGCCATCGCAGCGGTCATCTTCGGTTCCGTCGCGCCGATCATCGTGGCCGCCGTCGCACCCGACGGTCGCACGGTCGCCAGCAGACAGATGGCAGTGGTCAGCGGCATCGCGTACGGGCTCGCGTTCGCGGGCGGGTATGGATTGCTCGGCGCCGTCATCGGCGCCACCGTCTGATCCGGCGACCTTCCGCCGGCGAAGCTCCCCTTCAGCGAAAGCGTGGCGGCCTCAGATCGACGGTGGAGGTGGAGGCCAGGAGCGCAGCGACCTGGAGTACGACATTGTCCTCGCAGTAGGTCGCTCTGGTCCGAGCGGGCGGACGTCGCGATCGGACGCGACCGACTCGCCATCGCTCACGCCCGTCTCAGTGGCTCCAGCACCGAGACGTAATCCGCGAGCCGGGCCGCGATCTCGATCGCGTCGTCGATGTCATCGGGGTCGGGTTCGTCCCAGGTCTCCGAGATCCGGCGCCACCTGTCGACGCCGATGAACGCGCCCGCTTCGGGTTCGTCGCCGAGGTCTCGACGCCACGCGCGCTCGCTCCCGAGAAGGCGAGTGAGCACGGCCTCGTTCGCGGCGACCTTCGGGTGCTCCGCATGGAACCCGATCTCGAGCACGGTGCCGTCGCCGACGCGGATGAGCTGAGCCTCGTAGTGCTCCCGCGTCGCGTCGTCGTACCAGACCTTGAGGCCGCGCCCGTGCGCCGTCGTGTGAAGCACGCCGCCGACGTCGAGCACGAACCCCTCGAACACGTCCTGCACCTGATGGAAGAACGTCCGCTCCACCCGCCGCACGATACGCGTCGATCCGGACGAGGGTGCCCCGGCAGCGCGCCGAGGTGAGGTGGTCACCAAGACCGAGCCGCTCGACGAGCTCGCCGGTGGAACACGTCGGGGGGTTTGGGCTTCGATGTGGTGGATCCGTAGCACGAAGCACTCTTGATCGGGGTTCCATGTCGGCCAGGTTTTCCATTCCCCATCTCCTCAGCGTGCGGCCGGCGGGCGGCGGCGATCTCGCGCTGCTCGTCGAGAACGGACCCGATCACCTGATCGGTCGTCGGTGGGACGGCACGGACCGGGCCGGTGTGTCCGAGGTGTTGCCGTTCCCGGTCAGTCTCGACGCGATCCTCAGCCCTGACGGTGCGTGGGTCGTCGACCTCGACGACGACGGCGGGTCCGAGGTCGGTGGTCTCGTTGCTCGGTCGGTCGACGGCGGCGTCGTGGTGCCGCTCACGCCCGACCTCGGTCCGTACGTGCTGCGCGGTCTGGGGGCGAGCGCCGACGGGTCGACCCTGGTCGCGACGGTCGTCGACGCGTCGGGCTTCCACGTGGTCGTGATTCCCATGGCGCCGTGGGGGTCGGCGCGGCGCGTGTTCAGCTCGCCCGACGAGGCGTGGTGGGGGCGCGTCTCGGCCGACGGTTCGCTGGTGGTCGTCGACACCACCGACCACAACCCCGGTGTCCGGCGCCCGGCGGCGACGGTGGTGGACGTGACCTCGGCCGAGGTGGTCGCCGTCCTCGACGACATGCCGCTCGGCCCGGTGCGCTCGGTGTGCTTCTCGCGCGAGCCCGGCGATCCGCGCCTGCTCGTGTCGACCGAACGGTCCGGCTTCGCCCGCCCCTGCATCTGGGACCCGCGCACCGGGGAGCGCACCGACTTCGATCTCGAGACGTTCGACGGTGAGGTGTTCGCCCTCGACTGGCATCCACGCGACGGCGCGGTGCTCGCCGTGCACGTCGACGGGGGTGTGCACCGGCTCGTGCGCTGCGACGAGGCGACGCGCTCGGCGACGGTGACCGCCGAGGGGCTCGGGAGCGTCGTCGAACCCGACGTCGCTGCGACCCACGACCGGATCGCCACCTCCTACTTCCGCAGCGACGGATCGGTCGCCGTCGTGAGCTCCACGTGGGCCGAACCGCGACGGGTGTCTCGGCTCGATCGTGACGGTCGACTCGTCGAGCTCATCCCGCCGGCACGGGTGCCCGCCGGACACCGGCTCACCTCCGTCCTGGTCGGGAGCCGTGACGGCACCCTGGCGCAGCTGTGGTTCGGCAGGCCCGCCGGTGAGGCGCGCGGCACCGTGCTCGAGGTGCACGGCGGGCCCAACCTCGCCGCCGTCGACGCCTACTCGCCGTGGGCGCAGGAGTGGCTCGACGCCGGATTCGCGTACGGCTCGCTGAACTACCGCGGCTCGGTCACGTTCGGTCGGGCGTTCCGCGAGGGCTTCTGGGGATGCGCCAGCGACCGGGAGCTGGAGGACATCGAAGCGGCAGTGCAGTGGATGCGCGGCCAGGGTCTCGCCGACCCGGCGACGTCGTTCATCACGGGCGAGTCGTACGGCGGGCACCTCACCCTGCTGGCGATGGGCCGACTCCCAGGGGTCTTCGCCGGCGGGCTCGCCCACATCGCCATGGCCGACTGGAACGCGGCGTGGGACGACATGAACCCGGCGCTCCAGCGCGCGTGGGCCGGCTTCCTCGGCGGATCACCGAAGGAGGTGCCCGACGTGTGGGCGGAGCGGTCGGCCGTGAACTTCGTCGAGCGCGTCATCGGGTCGGTGTGGCTGAACCAGGGCACGCGCGATACGCGTACCCCGGCGACACAGGCGCAGCGCTATGTCGACAGGCTCCGGGACTGCGGCGGCGATGTGCTGATCGACTGGTTCGACGCCGGCCATGGCGTCATCGGTCTGCGCTCGGCCGGTGAGTCGTTCGCCCGGATGTTCGAGCTCGCCGAGCGGAGCCTCCGGGGAGAACGCTGGTCCGACGCGCTCGGGTGAGACCACCGAGACCTTCCGGGCCGTCGGGCACCGAGAGCGGACCCGGGCCGTACCATGACCGGATGCCGACCCGACGCCGCCCTGTCGACGTGAACCGCGTCGCATCGGCTGGTGCCTACGCGGAGCGTCGACGTCTCACCGGGACCCGCCCTGCATGAAGCTGCCCGCGAGTTCCGAGCGTCGTCGCGTCGCAGCGTGCTCCGCTGTCGGCGTCATCGCCGGAGCCGCACTCGCGATCGTCGCACCATGGCAACTCGCAGTGCTTGCCGGTTGGGGCACGACCGCTGCACTGCTCCTGCTGTGGATCTGGTTCGAGATCGGGCACCTCGACCCCTCGAGGACTGCGCAGGTGGCCACCCGCGAAGACGACAGCCGTGCCGCCGCCCGCTACGTGCTCGTCGCGTCGAGCGTGATGAGCCTCTTCGCAGTCGTGGCTGCGCTCCACCGTGCGTCCACGGCAGCGACGAGGCTCGCGTTCACGCTCACGGCCGCCTCGCTGATGGCAGTCGTGCTCGCCTGGTTCGTGGTCAACACCATGTTCGTGATCCGCTACTCGCACCTGTACTACGGCGGCTCGGTGGTCGGTGGAGTGGAGTTCCCCGGTGGTCAGGAACCCTCATACCGCGACTTCGCCTACCTCGGATTCACCATCGGCATGACGTTCCAGGTGTCCGACACCGCCATCACCGACCCGGCGATTCGGGCAACGGTGCTCCGCCACTCGCTCCTCGCGTTCCTCTTCAACGTGGCGATCATCGCCACGACGATCAACGTGATCGCCCGCCTCGTCTGATCGCCGCATGCCTTCGTGTGATCTCGATACCGTCCCGCGTGACGTGTCGAACGGCCATGCCGCCACATCGCGGCGTGAGTCGGTCATGATCGGACCACGATGACTCGAGCCCAACCCGACCAGGTCGCACCCGAACGTCACCTCGGTGGGCGAGCGGCATGGCTCCGAGCTGCGGTGCTCGGCGCCAACGACGGTCTCATATCGACCGCCAGTCTGATGGTCGGGGTTGCCGCCGCCGACAGCAGCCGCTCCGTGATCCTCGTCGCCGGAATCGCCGGGCTCACGGCAGGAGCACTTTCGATGGCGGCCGGCGAGTACGTCTCCGTCAGCTCTCAACGCGACACCGAACGAGCCGACCTCGAACGCGAGCGCGGCGAACTCGCCGCCGATCCCGACGCCGAGCGAGAGGAACTCGTCCAGATCTACCGGGCACGCGGGCTCAGCGAACCGCTCGCCCGTCAGGTCGCCGACGAACTCTCCCAGGCCGATGCGATCCGCGTGCACGCTCGTGAGGAACTCGGCTTCGACGTCGACGCGCTCGCCAACCCCGCCCAAGCCGCCGTCGTGTCGGCATCGAGCTTCGTCGTGGGCGCGATCGTCCCGATCCTCATCGTCGCGCTCGCATCCGACACGCTGCGCGTACCGCTCACGATGCTGGTCACGCTCGCCGGGCTCGTCACCCTCGGTGCCGTCGGCGCACGACTCGGCGGTGCTCCCCAGCGCCGCGCCGCGATCAGAGTCCTCATCGGAGGGGCGCTCGCACTCGCGATCTCCCTTGCGATCGGCCGTCTGACCGGCGCCGCGATCTGACGAGCCTCACGGTCGGCGGCGATGCCGCTTGAGGGGCTCCAACGACATCGCAGTCGACGCCGCCGCCACGACAACCAGCCACCACGGCGCCGGGAACGGTTCGAGATGGAGCAGCTCGGCCAACGGGCCGACGTAGACGCACGCCAACGTCACGATCACCAAGACGGCGATGACCGAGACCACGGTGCGGGTCCACTGCTGGCCGCGAGCCCACAGCGGACGCTCCGGGCTCCGCATGCTCAGCAACAGCAGCGGCTGGCTCGCCAGCAACGTACAGAACGCCAAGGCTCGAGCACGGTCCTCCGGCCAGTTGTCGAGCGCCAACAGATACACCGCGATCAGGACAGCGGCGAGGAGTAACCCGACGGCGTACGCGGGAGCGAGCGTGCGGAGTCGGAGGGCGTCGCCGACCGGGCGAGGTGGTCGTCGCATCGCGTCGTCGCTCGCCGGGTCGGCCTGGAACACGAGCGACACGATCGGATGCAGCAACAGCTCGAGCACGACCAGGTGAATCGGGAGCAACAACAGCGGCTGCCCGAGGAGTGGGATGATCAGCGCGCTCAGCAGCAAAGGCGGATGGAACGCGATCAGATAGGCGAACGCGCGCGTCAGGTTGTCGAAGATCCGACGGCCGTCGCGGACCGCGGCAACGATCGTCGAGAAGTTGTCGTCGAGCAACACGATCGCCGCGGACTCGCGCGCCACCGCCGTCCCACGAGCACCCATCGCCACACCGATGTCGGCTTCCCGTAGCGCGGGCGCATCGTTGATCCCGTCACCGGTCATTGCCACCACTTCGCCGCGACGACGCAACGCTTCGACCAAGAGGTGTTTTTGCTCGGGGCGTGTCCGAGCGAAGATGTTGGTCTCCGCCGCAAGCTCGTCGAGTCGAGACGCGTCGGCTGCGTCGATGTCGGCGCCCGTGGCGATCAGGTCGACGCCGGAGCGCTCGTGCGGAAGCCCGAGCCCCGACGCGACCGCATGCGCCGTCGCAGGATGATCACCGGTGATCATGACCACCCGAATGCCGGCAGCCCGGCACTCGCGCAACGCCTCCGGAACTCCCTCGCGAAGCGGATCGCTGAACGCGATGAGCCCCGCGAAGCGCAACGCAGCTTCGTCGTCGCTGCGGCCGGTCGCACTCGCCGCGGCTTCGCCCGCCGCCACTGCGATCACCCGCATCCCCTGCTCGCTGAAGGTGGTGTTCGCCGCATCGGCTCCCGAACGCACGGCAGCGTCGACGGCGCTGTGGGCGAGGACTCCTTCGATCGCACCTTTCGCAGCCACCAACCGGTTCCGCCCATCATCGGCCAGCCAGGCATGGGTGAGATAGCGATCTGTCGAATCGAACGGCCAGTCAGCAGCGAGCTCATCACGGTGCAGTCGCTCGACATCGACACCGTGACCGGTGGCGAACGCGACGATGGCGAGATCGAGCGGATCGAACGGCGACGGTTCGGACGCCCGCACGGCGGCCTCCACCAGCGCCTGACCGTCTTCACTCATGGGGTGACCGTCGACGACGGCGCCGTCGGCCGGCGTCCAGATGGCCGTCACGGCGAGCCGCCCCTCGGTGAGCGTGCCGGTCTTGTCGGTGCAGATCACCGTCGTCGATCCGAGCGTCTCGACGCTCGGCAACCGTCGCACCAGCGCACGATGCTGCGCCAGGCGCCACGCTCCCATCGCCAGGTACAGCGTGTACACCATCGAGAACTCCTCCGGGATGGCCGCGATCGCCAAGCTCACCCCGGCGATCACCGCCTCACCCCAGCCGTCTCCGTGCAGCAACTCGGCGACGATCACCGCCGCGCAGAACACGAGCGCCACCACCGTCAACGCCGCGACCAGCTTTCCGAGTGCCACTTGCAGCGGGGTCCGCGACGCTCGCGCGTTCGCGAGAAGCCCACCGATCTGGCCGTAGCGCGTCGCCGACCCGGTCGCCACGACCACTGCCTCGGCGCTGCCGGTCAACACCGTCGTACCTGCCCACAACGCCAACGCCTGTTCGTCTGCTTGACCGGAGTGCTTGTCGACCGGGAGCGACTCACCGGTCAACGACGACTCGTCCACCATCACCTGCGACGACGACGTCACCACTGTATCGGCCGGGACCACATCACCCTCGCGCACCTGGATGATGTCGCCGACCACGACCTCGTCGACCGGAACCGACCGCTCCTGACCATCCCTCGTCACCACAGCCGTCAACGCGGTGAGCCGACGTAACTGCTCGAGCGTCCGTTCGGCACGGGACTCCATCAGCCAGCCCACTGCTGCGATCGGTCCCAGCGCGACGAGCGCCACGATTGCATCGGTCGTCTCGCCGATCAACAGATACGTCGGCGCCGCCACCAACAGCAGCGCCACCATCGGGTCACTCAACGGCCCCAACAGCCGCTTCCACCGTGACGCCCTCGCCTCGGGCACGATCACGTTCGGTCCGTCGCGCCCGAGGCGCGCCGCCGCCTCCGACGACGACAAACCCTGGGGTCGGGCGCCGACCGAACCCCGGGAGCCTCCAGCGATCATCACTACCCGCCAGCATCGTGACGGAGCGCGCCAGCCGGCCGGACTCCGCGCCCGTTGACCGCGACACGCCCGATCAACAGGGAACTGGCGAGACTCGACGACACCGATGACCATCCTCGTGAGCGCAAACCGACGTCGGCGCCCACGCCCATCATCGTCCGACGTTCGTCCTCCCCCCAGGGCCATAAGTCGTTCACGACTCACCACCGGTCGGCGGCGGCACCAGCCGAGTCGTCGGCCCTCAGGCGACGCCTGGCACAGCTCGCCGAGGCGACGGCTCAGGTGCACTCGGGCGCGTCGGTGAGGTGGGGGTACAGGCGGCAGGTCACCCAGGTGACCTGGTCGTCGAGCACGCTGGCGCCGGAGGCGACGAAGCTCGACGTCAGGTCGAAGGCGTGCACGTTCGCGTCCTTCGTATAGAACTCGTGATCGAGGCCGACGGCTGACGCTTGCGCGGCGATGGCGGTCGACAGCGCGTAGGGCACGGTCGGGTCGCCGGTCGCATGGGCGAGGTACACCGGTGGTTCCGTGTACGGGGCGTCGACGGACGGCGCAGGGTTGTCGACGAACGTCGCCGCCGTGCCACCGACCGGAAGCCCGCCCCAGTTCGACACGACGGCGGCGATCGGTGGGCGCTCGATACCGAAGTCGTCGAGGGCGTACGCCACGTAGTCCACCGTGACGGCGCCGGCCGACCCGCCGACCAGCGTCGTCATCGTGTCGGCGGTGTCCGGGCGGGCGATCAGGAAGTCGAGTGCGGTCAGGGTGTCGTCGATGGCGGCGATCGCAGCCATCTGCTGTGCGGTGCCGCCGACGGCGATGAATGCGTCGACCATCGGTTGGACCCGTGACGAGGGCACCGGGTTCATGCCCGACAGCCGGTAGTCGATCGACGCGACCAGATATCCCCGCGCCGCGAAGCCCCGTGCCCAGTCGACCACGTTGCGCTGTGTCTTCGACCCGCCTCGGAAACCGCCGCCGTGCACCACGACCACCACGGGAAGTTCCGCCTGCCCGGTGGCCTGTGGCGTGTAGAGGTCGAGGAGCAGATCGACGAACGACCCGCCACCGTCGACCTCGCCGCGCCCGTACACGATGTCCGCGGTGACGACGACGTCGTAGGTCATCGCAGGGAACGAGGGCCAGAGGGGGACCTCCGTCGTGTCGGGCGCCGAGCTGAGGTCGGCGGTCGAGTCGGGAGGTGTGTCGAGCGCGCCGGTCGTAGTCGGTGCCGCGGTCGCCTCGGTGCTACGCGGCACCGAGCCGAGGGCGTCGATCGTGTCGGGAGGTGTGTCGGGCGTGACGGTCGTGGTGGATGCGATGGTCGCCTCGGTGTCACCCGGCACCGCCGAGTCGGCGGTCGTCGGCGTGGTCGGCGTGGTCACCGTGGTTGAAGTGGTCGCCGTGGTTGAAGTGGTCGCCGTGGTCGCCGCGGGGTCGGCATCGCTGCATGCGGCGACGAGCAGGCTCGCCACGGGGAGGACGAGCGCGATGCGGTGGTGTCGGCGGTTCATGGCGTCACCCCTGTGTCGGGGTCTCGTGTGAAGCAGTCGGTGAGGAACGTCATGAGTGGCGCGGTCATCACCGTGTCGCCGGGAGCGCCGATGTTGGCGTTGACGCCGCCATGGGTGAGCGAGCGGGCGTCGATCGTGGTCGCCTCGATCCCGTTCGCGGTGAGCGTCTCGAGGAACGCGGTCTCGATCCGCTGACGCTGTGGAGTGCCGCGCACGACGCCGATCATCGGCGGGATGCCGATGTCGGGCTCGATCAGCATGGTCGCCGACGTGGCGGTGGCGTAGTCCGGGTTGTTGCCGAGCGCTGCCTTCCACTGCTCTCGATCGCCGTCGGGGTCGGTGGCATTGGCGGCCGTCTTGTCGAACCCTTCGGTGTCGAGCGGCCCGGCACACCTCACCGCGGACAGGCCCAACCCGAACGCGTCGAGATAGGTCGGGTTGGTGACGACGTTGGCGACGATGTCGGCGCCGGCGGAGTGGCCGAGCAGTGCGATCCTGGCGGGGTCGCCGCCGTACGAGGCGATGTGGTCATGGACCCAGGCGGTCGCGGCAGCGACGTCGTCGTAGTGGTCGGGGAACTCCGCCGAGGCGACCTGACCCGGGGCGGTGAGGCGGTAGTTCACGCTGACGAGGATCCATCCGGCGCTGTTGAACAGCGTCACCTTGTCGCGGATGCGGTTCGCCTTGTCGCCGGACCGGTAGCCGCCGCCGTGGACCCACATCACGACCGGTGCGTCGCACCGAGTTGACGGAGGTGGGTAGATGTCGATGCTGGTGAGGTCCGTGTCGAACCCGGGAATCGTCCGGTAGGCGACCGTGGTCGGACGACCCGAGGGCGAGCAGTCGGTCGCGGCCGGGTCGGGATCGGTGGTACTGGTCGTGGGCGTCGTGGTCGATTGGGGCGGCGCGACCGTTGCATCGCCCGGCGGGGCAAGACGCGCACTCGATGACGGCGCGACCGCTGTCGACATGGCCGTGTCGGTCGACGACGTCCCCCCGGCACACCCGGTCATGAGCGCGAGGGCGAGCACCGTGGTTCCGGTCCTGCGTATGTGGAGTCTTCCCGTCACGGTTGCAGCTTGCTGCGTGAGTTTGTGAGCAGTCTGTGAACACGGCAGCGGGTCGTGTTTCGGTCCTCCGCATGCCGTGCGAACTCGGTTTCGGCGCAATCTGCTGTTCTCCCGTCGCTACGCGCCGGTGTAGAGCCGGGCGGCATCGATCAACTCGACGTCGCCACGCCTCGCTGCCTCCCTGGTGAGATTCGCCTCGAACCCGCTCGCGGAGAAGAGGAGCAGGCGGGCATGCAGCCGGTCCCGGTTGAGCGGCCGGACCCGATCCACGCCGGCGGGTGCTCGGCGCTCGTCCAAGGCCGATGGGAGCGAGTCCGACGGGACGGCACCGAAGCCGACCAGGAGGCCTTCGGTGCGTGGAGCGCGCTGCCAACAGCCGGCGTAGTCGCCGAGGGCGACTCCTCGGCGGGCTGCGGCCGCACGGACGGACTGCTCGTCGAGTCCGTCGGTGAGGTGGGCGGTGACGTGGAGCCCAGCGGCGCTGGGTAGCACTTCGCTGAACAGGCCACGGCGTGCCATGACGTCGAGACTGTCGCTGACGAGCTCGCACCGTGAACCGGTGGAGCGCCTGTTGACTGGCGGCGGGCGGCTGCCAGTCCATGAGCGAACGCAGGGTGATCGCATCGTCGACGAGCGATGGTGGCAACACGACGAAGCCGAGCCGGAGCGACGGGGACAGTACCTGTCCGTCGCGCACGGATGATGCTGCGGCCCTCCCACGTCATGGCACGACCGCTCGTGTCGAGCCGTTCGTGGCCGTCATCACCGTAGGGCGTGCGCGAACTCGTCGGTCGAGCGATCGTTCAGTCAGACCAGATCAGTGGGACGGGCAGGGCCCACAGACGATCGCCCAACGGGAGCACTCGGTCGCCGAGGTAGAGCACGACACCAGCGGTGAACCGGTCACCCAGCTTGTCGCGCAACACTTCGAGGTGCTTCACGTCGCCGTGCGACACGGTGGATGCAGCCTTCACCTCCACCCCTGCAATCGTCCCGCTGCCGTCCTCGATGATCAGGTCGACCTCGGCACCATTGCGATCGCGCCAATGGCGAATCGTCGGTTGCGCCTGCGACCAGCCCCGCTGCTTGACGAGTTCCATCGTCACGAATGACTCGAGCAACGGTCCGGTCATCGGGCTCGTCGGCTGACCGAGGCCTTCCACGTTTCGGCCGAGCAACGCACACGCGAGCCCGGTGTCGGTGACGACCATCTTGGGATGACGCTTCTCGCGGCTGGTGAGGCTCGGGGTCCAAGCCCTGATCGGCAAGACGAACCCGACGAGCTCCAACAGCCCCACGTATCGAGCGACCGTGCCGGCGCTCATCCGAGCGTCGCCTGCGAGTCGCGCCGTCACCATCTCTCCCGACGTGTTCGCCGCCAACAGGCGTAGCAACACCGGCAGCTCGCCGGCCTGGGTGATGGCGGACGCCTCCACGATGTCGCGCTCGACAACCGTGCGGATGTAGTTCCGAAACCAACGCGTTGCGAGCGCCGGCGACGAATCGACCAGTTCCGGGTAGCCCCCTCGGACCAACCGATCGAACAACGTTGGGCGATCGATCTGTTCGAATCGCCGCTGCGCCAGCTGCTCGGGGTCGCTCAACAACGCATCGAGAAATGTCTCACGAACGCCGGCGATCTCACCCTGCGAGAACGGCCACAGATCGAGGATCTCGGCCCGACCAGCGAGCGACTCCGACAGCTGGGGCACCGACAGGAACCTGGTCGACCCGGCCAACACGAACTGACCGCGATCGTTGCGGCGATCGACGATCGCCTTGACGGCCAGCACCACGTCGTTGCCTCCACGCTGCACCTCGTCGATCGCCATCGGCGACGCCCCCTGTTCGACGAAGCCGTGTGGATCGAGTCGCGCCGCAGTTCGGACCGACTCGTCGTCGAAGCTCCAGTAGCTCCCCGTGCTCTCGACCAACTGCTTGGCGAGTGTGGACTTGCCGGATTGACGTGGGCCGTTGATGACCGTCACGCGGAATCCGCGCAAGGATTCCTGTGCCACCCCGAGCAGATGACGTTCGATCATGCCGCCGACCCTACCGCCCGGATCGACTGAGATGCGCGAAACGCTGTCTCGTCATGCGCGAAACGCTGAACATCGGTGGTGGAAACGCTGAACGTTCATGCGATGCGTGATGAACGCGGGTGGGCGTGATCGAGGCGTTCCTCCGGAGCGCAAGTCGATGGTCTCGGTCGGTGTCACGAACCAGCGTGGGTACCTGCTCCGCGCTGTCGTGAACCACGCACACGATCTACGAGGTTCGCGCGAGCGGCGCCTGGGCACGTGATCTGGCGGCGATCGGGCCGGCGCGCACTGCTGCATCTGGCTCACCACCTGGGCGACCCGATGATCGCTTCTCAGCGGACTCCCCGTCGCCGCTGATACCGTGCCAACGAGCTGTTCGGCTTGGCTGGGCAGCGGTGGCTCTGAACCGAGACCTCGGCAGGAACCGCCGGCGTTACTCCGGACCCCGGTAGCGCGATCGCAGATCGCACCTACGCAAGGGAGTTTCGTCGATGAAGCCAGCTTGGACCAACAGTCTCGTGATCTGGTCGCTACTCGCTCTCAGCGGGCGGCGGGCATGATCGAGACACGATCGCGCCCGACCATCATCGTCGACGCGGTGATGACGCACTCGCGCGGTCGCTGGGACCGCCAGATCGTGGCCGGTCTCGTCAACGAGTCCCTCGAGACGTTCGCCAGCGCACCGGTGCAACAGTTCGTCGAGGTCCTCGTCGAGAAGGGAGTCACCGACGAACTCCGAAGGATCGACGGCCACGAGGTCACGCCGCCGACCTGGCCAGCTCGTCGTCGCGGCGGTCCCCCCAGCTGATCCCGCGCAGCATCGGGGAGCACGTGTTCGCCGATCTGCCGACCAGCGCCCGCCAGCTCTTGGCCAACGCCCGACAAGGCCCCGACGACCTGGTCACCCCTGGACTGATGCTGCTCGCCAACTCTCACCTGCGACGACGTGATGCATGAACCGACGAAAGGTCTCACCGATGACTCCGATCACCGATCCACCCGACATCGGCATCGACTCTGTGCCGCCGGATGAACCCACAGCGCCACCGCCAGCTGACGGGACCGGCCCGATGACACGGCGCACGATGCTGCACCACATCGGTGTGGGTGCCGCCACCGTCGTCGTCGCCGGTGTGGGGGCGGGTAGCTACCGTGTGTTCGACAACGGCGTGCTCGACGCTGGTCATGGCACCGCCTACGACCCCTGGACGAACTGGCGTGACGACGCCACGTCGCTCGGCACGGTCGCCGCCGCGATCCTCGCCGCCAATCCACACAACACCCAACCCTGGACGTTCCACGTCACCGACGACAGGGTCGAGCTGTTCACCGACCCGGCGCGACGCACAGGTGCGCTCGACGCTCTCGACCGCGAGCACCACGTCGGCCTCGGCTGCGCCCTCCAGAACCTCGTCCTTGCGGCAGCGGCCCGTGGCTTGCAGCCCTCCGTGACGTTGCTTCCTGACGCCTCCGACCCGACGCACGTCGCCACGGTGTCGTTCGCCGAGGCACCGATGGTGGTGTCGGACCTCCACGACGCGATCGATCGACGACACAGCAACCGCGGGCCCTACACCGACGAGATCGTTGCGGCCGACGTCCTCGCCACGTTCGACTCGCTAGTCGCCGGGCTCGACGGCGTCGGTATCCGGTGGTTCGCCACACCGGCCGAGCGGGCGGGGTTGGGTGCGATGATCATCGAAGCGACCCGGGCGATCATCGACGACGAGGAGCAATCGACGGAGTCGTTCGCGTGGATCCGCAGCAGCCGCGACGACACCGACACGCAGATGGATGGCCTCACCCTCGACGCTCAGGGCCTCAGCCCGCTGGTGTTGGCCGCAGCGAAGATCCTCCCGGCGAGCACTCGCTCGGCGGGCGACAGCTTCTGGCTCGACCAGACCCGCACCGTGCACACCGCGACCGCCGCCGCCTACGGCATCGTCACCGTGGCCGATCCCGACGACCGCGCGGCGCAACTCGACGGGGGCAGGCTGCTGCAGCGCATCCATCTCGCCGCCACCGTCGCTGGCCTCGGCCTGCAGTACATGAACCAGATCACCGAACGCATCGATCGCGACGCTCAACTCGGGAACCCCTCGACGTTCGCTGCCGCGATGGACGCGTTGATCGACCGGCCCGGCCGGCACGCGTTGTCCACGTTCCGCATCGGTCACCCGGTGCGAGCCGGCCGACTCAGCCCCCGCCGCCCCGTGAGCAAGGTGACCCGATGACCCGCGTGCCCCCGAAGCTGCTGATCCTCGCCGGTCGGCTCGCTGCGATCGGCGGCAGTCTCGGGATCGTCACCGGCATCGCCCAAGCAACCATCGGCAGCCGCATCCCCGAATGGTCCGGCAACAAGGACCAACCGGTCGCCCTCGGTCTGCTCACCATCGCGCTGAGCGCGACCACCCTCGCTGCGGCGCAAGCCTTGCGCCGCAGCACCGCTTCTCGCGATTCGGTGATGGTGCGGGTGAGCGTCTGGCTCGCCGTCGTCGCCGCCGTGTGCTCCACCACGGTCGGTCGGCTCTGGGTCATCCCCGGGCTGTTGCTGATCACTGCCGCCGGTACCACCCTCGCCGCGTGCGGCTGGGACCAGTTCCGGTCGGAGGTCACGAGCAACTGGCTCCGCAGTCTCCTCGGCATCCTCGGTGCCTTCGAGTTGCTGATGGCCGTCAGCGCAGCGCCAACCGCGACGATCGCGGCCGGGCTCGTCGCCGGTGCAGCCCTGATCGCTGCCGCCGTACTGGCCGGACCGGACCGGGGGTTGATCGTGAGCGGTCTCGTCGCGGTCACACTGCCGTTCGCATTCGTCACCTGGTGGGCCATCATCCCCCCACTGCTCTCCATCATCGCCTTCGCGATCGGCATCGCTGCCACGCGCGTTCCGGCGACTCGCAGCGCCGTGCCGAACGTAGCGCCACCCGACCTGCACTCCCCGGGCCACACGCAACGCTCGCGTCGCTCGGCACCCAACGGCCGCTGATCCTCACGGACCTCGTCCTCCCGGCGCTCGACGCCTTCGCCGGCGACGACCTCGACATCATCACCACGGGGGTCGCCCGGCATTCGTCGACCACGCGATCCCAGCCAACGCTCACGTCCGCGGCATGTCGATGACGAGGACTGCAACCCGGTCGACCGGCTTGGGCCCCGAGGTCGTCCTCCCCACCGTATGAGGCAACGCGAAGACGACGGCCCGGAGGGTTTCGGATTCCGCAAGGATCGTTTCGCGGTCTGTCATTGGCCTCCGTCGAGGCTCGGCACCACGAACCCGCCCACGAAAGGCTCCCCATGTTCCGAGTTCCTCGTCCGCATCGATCGCGCTTCGCCGCACCTCTCACCGTCAGCGTGCTGCTGGCCACCGCCATGGCCGTCGGCGCCCCCAGCGTCCAGGCGACCTCCGGGGTCGTCGACCTCGAGACGACCGCACTGCGGCTCTCCGGCAGCCCGATCAGCGCCGGAGGCACGGTCGCCGCCGGCGTCACGCTGACGCCGGTCCACCTCACCACGGCTGACCCCGAATCCTCCGCTCGCGACAGCTTCACCCTCACCGTCGGGCGCCCGGAGACCCGGGTCGGCAGGCCGCGGGTGGTCATCCCCGCGGTCCCCGCCGAGCAGGCGACGTTCCGTATCGACGGCGCGACCGTGGCGACGAGCGTTCCCAGCTTCGTGTTCGTGAACCTCCAGACCGACCAGGGTCAGGTCAACGCCGCGCTCTTCACCGTCGGCGGAGTCACGTACGCGATTCCTCGTGCGGGCAGCCCGAGCGCAGGCGCGACGCGCACGGTGGCGTCCTCGCGTGCGGGGACGACGTCCGGTGACCTCGCGACGACGCAGTACGGGCTGCTGCCCGTCGGTGCGCAGCTCAGGACGGGGCCGTGGTTCCGAACCCTCGCCTATGGCGACACGGTGGTCACCACGTCGGTCGGCACCTCGCCGGTGTACGACGCCGACAACATCCGCGGCAACTCCGACTCCCTCGGAGAGGAACTGCCGACGTTCGACCCGCAGCACGAGGTGCTCGCCACGGTGACACTGAGGAACGGGGCCGCGGTCGCCGTCCGAGCCCTCCGCATCGCGACTGCTGGGCCGTACGGAGAGCTGAGAACGTCGTGGGCGTTCGACCGGGCCGCGCTCGCTGCTGCCGGGGCCACGATCGCCGACGTCACCCGTGTCGTCTCCTTCGCAGCGGCCGACCACGACCTCACCTGGGAGCAGCTCGGCTTCGACCTCGTCCCGTAACCCGGACTCTGAACCATCCTGCCCGACCGGCCAACTCGCCGAACGGCGTTCGTGCCCCCGACTCGCGGGGCGCGGACGCCGTTCGTGCGCGAGCTGGACCCGACGTCCGAACTGCGCCACATCCCCGGCCGCTACGGTCTCGCTCGTGCGGCCCCCGGTGTGCGAGATCTGTGACGCGAACCTCGATCCTGCCGATGGGGACGGCGGGCCCGTGACCTTCCAGCCCGACGACCGCAGCCGTGAGTCGCGGCGCCGATCCGCCGAGGAGCCCGGCTTCGTGGGGCACCCGCCCGACACCGGTTGGTTCTGCGGTGCGCACATCGACGCCGCGCGCGGCGCGGCCCGCACGCTCACCTTTCCCGAGGGGATGCGCCGGCTGCTCGCCGACCCTGCGCAAGATCTCGTCGGTGTCGAGCTGGGTTCCGGTCGGCCGGTGGCGAGCGATCAGTTCGGCCTGGAGTGGGTGGAGTGGACGGTGCAGCCGACCGACGCCCACGCGTTCGCGGCGTCGCTGCGCTCCATGCTGCCGACGCTGTTCGAGGCGCTCGGGCTCGGACCGACGCCCGCGCTCGAACGGCGGACCGACCGACGCTGGACCCCGATGGACGGGGCGCAGCCTCCCTTGTGCCCGTTCACCGACACGACGGTCGACGCCGGGGTCGACGCCGACGGGACACCGGTCGACCTGGAGGTCGTCGTCAACCACTGGAACGAGGACGAGGTCGCCAACGCCGCGCTGTCGCTGCGGATCGGCGACCGGCTGGCGATCAGCGCCTACAGCGCGGCCGGGAGCGGCCGCGACGTCGACACCCTTCGCCTGCGACGCCCGACGACCGCCGCCGCGCTCGCCGTCGTCGCCACGCTTGCGCGCTGACACCTCCCGCGCCAGCGAGCGCCGGGGGCACTGGACGAGTTCGGCGTCCGACGTCGTGAGCTCGGTCGGGAGCGCGTCTCGACAGCTGCACCAGTGGTGCTGCTCCTCGGCGTCGACGTCGTGACCGACGCGATCGAGGACGCCGCCATCCAGCACCTCATGGCGCAGCTCGTCGGTGACGCCGTTGTCGTAGCGCGGGCACCGGGCGCGACCGGAGGACGGGCGAGGCCGAACCGGCGGGCGTCAGGCGGGCGGGCAGGTGCCGCCGCGGGGCGCTGCGGCCATGAGCCCGGC
>JALHOG010000037.1 GCA_022843125.1 Ilumatobacteraceae bacterium | reverse complement strand
GTGCTCTTCCGATCTCGAGGAGTTGGCGGCGCTGCGGCGACTCGTCGCCGACCTCGACGTCGTGGCTCCGCTCCGCCCGTCGCGACGCCGCCGCCGTCATCACGCAGGCGATCGGCTCGACCGGCGGGCGACGCTCCGCCGGGCGCGGCGCTCGGGCGGTGATCCTGTCGAGCTCGTGCGACGCGTGCGCGGCCAGCGGCGGCGCCGGGTGGTGCTGATCGCTGACGTGTCGGGCTCGATGGAGTCGTACTCGCGCGCCTACCTCTACCTGCTGCACGGCGCTGTCCGGGCGCTGCGAGCCGAGTCGTTCGTGTTCGCCACGCGGCTGACGCGACTCACCCCGACCCTGCGGACCCGCGATCCCGAGCTGGCGTTGCGGGCTGCGGTGGGTGACGTGCGCGATTGGTCGGGCGGTACCCGGATCGGCGAGGCGCTCCGGGAGTTCAACGACGGATGGGGCCGGCGCGGGCTCGCGCGTGGCGCTGTGGTGGTGATCGTGTCCGACGGTTGGGAGAGCGGTGACGCGGAGCTGCTCGGTGAGCAGATGGCGCGACTGGCCCGGCTCGCCCATCGCATCGTGTGGGTCAACCCTCGCTCCAAGAGCGAGCGCTACCGCCCGCTCACGGGTGGGATGGCGGCGGCGCTCCCCCATGTCGACACGTTCACGAGCGGCCACTCCCTCGACGCCCTCGACGACGTGCTGACCGCGATCGCCGGCGACTGAGCGCAGCGTTCAGGGGCCGAGGAGCAACGCTGCGGGGTACGCGCTCGTGTCGTACGCGAGCCAGACGTCGACGTCGGACGTCGACAGCACGGCGACTCGGAGCTCGGCTCGGCGACCGGGCCCCAACGGGCTGGCCACCCCCGTCGACAGGTCGAACACCAGCGGCGCGAACCCGCCGGTGGCGGGAACGAGGAGTGTGTCGCGGACGAGTCGGACGCAGGTCGTGCGGGCGGCGTCGCAGTCGAACAGACCGGCACGGATGTGGATCTCGTCGCCGGGGCCGGCGGCGACCGGCGCCGCCCAGATGGTGAGCGAGCCGGTCGCGGGGACGACCGTCAGGTCGGCGGGTAGACGCCACACCTGGCGGGCTGCCGGATCGATCGACTCGAGCACGTCGGGCGACCCCACGAGCGTGAGCCCCGGATCGGCGTTGCGGTCGAGGTCGTAGTTGGGCAGTGTCGCGTGCTGGGGGGTGGCCGAAGCGATCAGATCGAGCACCGGCTGGGCGACGGCATCGCCGACTCCTGCCGATGCGAGCGTGAAGCTGGTTGCGACCGGCGGCGGGGTCGTGGTCGTCGTGGTCGTGGTCGTCGTGGTCGTTGTCGTGGTCGTCGTCGTTGCCGCCGTTGTCGGGGTTGCCGTTGTCGGGGTTGCCGTCGTGGGCGTCGGCGGGACGGTCGTGGTCGCAGCGGGCGGCCGCACCGGCGGGCGCGAGGGCGCCGCTGTGGTGCTCGTGGTCGTGGCCGTCGTGGGCGTCGGCGCGGGCACGACCGAGGTGGGTGGGGGGTCGGTCGGTTCCGTCACCACTGCGGTGCTGGCCGTCGGGGTGACCGCCGTCGGAGCAGGTGCCGGGGTGATCGTCGGGGTGGTCGTGGCAGCGACCGGCACCGGTGCGAGGGGCGCGGCGGCGAACTGCCTGGCGACGCCGGGGCCGGACCCGGCGACCATCGCGGCGAGCGCGGTGACACCGACTGCGACTGCGGAGGCCATCGTCGTGGTGACCACCGTGCCGGCCTGAGCGGCTTGCCGCGGGAAGAGACGCAGCTGCGCGAGCCACGAGAGCGGCCCCATCGCCCGCCACAGCCGGCCGAGCGAGACGCTGAGCATCGCCCGTACGGCGGCCGGATCGAACTGGCTGCCGGCGCAGCGTTCGAGTTCGGCGCGGGCCGCGGATGCCGGCATCGGCCGCTTGTACGACCGCGCAGACGTCATGACGTCGAACGCGTCGGCCACGGCGACGATGCGGGCGGCCTGCACGATCTGTTCGCCGCGCAGCCCATACGGATACCCGCCGCCGGCCCACCGCTCGTGGTGCTGGTCGACCGCGCGAATGTCGTCTCCGAGCCAGTCGGCGAGCCCCACCGCGAGCGCGGCGCCCTGGGTGGTGTGCTCCCGGACCACGTCGAACTCCTGGTCGGTGAGACGACCCGGCTTGTTGAGGATCTCGGCCGGAACCCTGAGCTTGCCGACGTCGTGGAGCAGCCCTGCCCACCGCAGCCGATCGAGGTCGGCACGGGCGAGCCCGAGTTCCTCCCCGATCATGAGCGAGTACGCCCGAACGCGTTCGGAGTGTCCTCGCGTCAACCGGTCGTGCCGGGACAACGCGCTGACGAGCACCAGCAACTCCTCCGCTGCGCGCTGCGCGGTGACGTCACCCGTCTCGCCTTCGGCGGTTCGCAGCGCCCGTTGGAGATCACGCGCCGAGTAGCTGCGCAGCGCCATTCGGAAGCGGCTGGGAGCCTCGTCGGGAAACACCAGTGTCAGCGACAGCATCGCCGACAGCGGGAGGAACCGACGGGTCGCACGCTGGAGCGCGAGCAACACGACGGTGGACATCGCGGCGATGGCGATCCAGCGCACGATGCGGAGTGCGAAGCGTTCCGGGACGGGCAGCAGGTTGCTCAGCCACACGGCGGCGAGGAACGACAGGACGAGCGGCACGAGCAGCACCGCCAGGCGAACGAGTCGGGCGAACCACAGCCGTTCGCGCCAACGGCGTGGCGCATCGGGGTCGGGCCCGGACACCGGACGCCGGGGCGCGCTGGGGTGCCGGATCCGTTCCGCCGAGGCATGCCGCCGCCCCGCACCGTCCCACCTCGTGCCGATCCCTCGACCATACGCTCTCGGTGGCCTTGATGTCACGGACCGTCGCTGGATCGCGGCGCGATATCGCGCAGGGTCCCGCGTGCTCGGCCCGTCAGACGCTGTCGACGACGAAAAACCGTTCGGCGAGGCGGCCCTCCGTGAGCCCACCGAGGTGTGCGTTGCGCGAGTTCCACGACCGCACCGCGCCCTCCATCCCATCGGGGTCGGCGTGCTGGCTGCGATGGCATCGCAGCGCGTTCAGCTTGCGTTCGAACTGGTCGGTGATGTCGACCGTAGCGTTGGCGTCGGGATGGTTCGCGACCCAGATCTGCCGCACCGTCCACGGCTCGTAGCCCGACGTGACGAGCTCGGGAAAGGCGAACGGGTTGCGGGCATCGGGATAGATCGCAGCCCACGCCGCCTGTCCGGAAGCCACATGATCGGCGTGGCTGCCGTAGACGCTCGCCACGACGATCTGCGGGGTGTGGATGATCACGGCATCGGGTCGCACCTGGCGGATGACCCGCGTGAGATCGTGCCGCAGCGACAGGTCGGCGACGACCTCGCCGTCCATCCGCCCGAGGAACACCAGATCGTCGACGCCCACCTCGGCTGCGGCCTTGGTCTGCTCCTCGCGCCGGATCGCCGCCATCTCGGTGCGCGGCACCGTGAGGTCGAAACCGCCCGCCTGACCGTCGGTGACGAGGCAGTACGTGACCGCCACACCAGCATCGGTGAGCATCGCCACCGTGCCCGCCGCCGCGAAGTCGACGTCGTCGGGATGGGCTTGGATGGCGAGGACACGACCGATCTCTGCAGGGCTCAACACGACGATCAGCGTACGGTCGGCCTAGTTTCCCCGCATGACCGGGGCTGATGACAACGGATCGATGCTGTTCAGGACGAGCGACGGTGTCGAGCCGCCCCCAGGGTTGCCCGACATCTCGCAGTGGGACTTCTGGATCGGCGACCGCGCCGAGCGTGCCGAAACGTGGGCGACGCTACGGGCGACGCCCGGCCTGCCCTTCTACCCGGAGCGCACCTTCGCCGACGCCCCGTTCCCGCCCGGACCTGGCTACTACGCCGTGACCCGTCACGAGGACGTGTGGCACGCGAGCCGCAACCCCGAGCTGTTCTGCAGCGGGCGGGGCGGCGTCAACATCGGCGACCTCAACACCGAACTGAGCGAGTTCTTCGGATCGATGATCTCGATGGACGACCCGAAACACTTCCGGTTGCGTTCGATCGTGTCGAAGGCGTTCACCCCGAAGTACATCGGCGCCGTCGAGGATCAGGTCAAGGTCGTCGCGGCCCGACTGGTCGACGCCATGCTCGACCGCCCCGAGCGCACCGCCGACTTCGTCGAGGCGTTCGCCGGTCCGTTCCCGCTCGAGATCATCTGCTCGATGATGGGCATCCCGGAGAGCGACTGGAAGCAGATCTTCGAATGGACCAACCACATCCTGGGTGTGGGCGACCCCGAGCTCACCGGCACGTACGAGAAGCTGCTCGAGGCCGGACTCGGCATCTACGCGTACGCACAGGCGCTCGGCGAGGACCGCCGCGCCAACCCCACCGACGACCTCACGTCGGCGCTGATGGCCGCCGAACTCGACGGCGACCGGTTGACGCCACAGGAGTTCGGGTCGTTCTTCATCCTGCTCGTCGTGGCCGGCAACGAGACCACCCGCAACGCCCTGTCGCACGGTCTGAAGGCACTGACCGACTTCCCCGACCAGCGCGAGCGCTGGTTCGGCGACTACGAGGCGCACACGCGGACCGCGGTCGACGAGATCGTGCGCTGGGCGACCCCGGTGATCCACTTCCGTCGCACCGTCACCGCCGACACCGAGCTGAGCGGGGTGCCGCTGCACGAGGGCGACAAGGTGGTGCTGTTCTACGAGGCCGCCAACCGCGACGGCAACGTGTTCGACCAGGCCGACCGGTTCGACATCGCGCGCCCGATGCAGCCGACCCAGGTCGGGTTCGGCGCGGGCGGCCCGCACTTCTGCCTCGGCGCCAACCTCGCACGGCGCGAGATCGCCGTGGCGTTCGACGAGATCCGCCGCCGGCTGCCCGACCTGCGGAGCGTCGCCGAGCCGGATTACCTGCAGAGCAACTTCATCAACGGGATCAAGCGTCTACCCTGCGCCTGGTGACGACCGGGACTCCCCTGTGAATGAAGCCGAGCGCGTGCGCTGGGCACGAGCCTGCACCAGCTCGGGCTGGCTGTTCTTCAGTGCGTACCTGCTGATCGTGGTCGCCCAGTTCCGTCGGGCGTTCGCGATCAGGCAGTCGTCGTTCGAGGACGGCGTCTGGGGCCAGCGTGCCGAGAACGTCGCGTTCGTAGCGCTGCCGCAGAACCTCGTCATCCTCGCGCCTGCAGCCGTCGCCGCGGTCGCCGCGATCGCGCTCACCCGCTCGGCCGGACTGGCCCCGGTTCCGTGGGCACCCCAGCTCGTCAGGCTGGTGGCGGGAACGGGCTACGTCGTGATCGGGTTGGCGCTGCTCGGCATGATCGACCAGTTCGCACAGTCGCCGGACTGGCTGGGCGGGTCGATCATGTTGCTCAACCGGACGGCGGGGATCCTGATGGCGATTGCGATGATCCGTGTGTGTCTCGAGAGCGAGCGTGCTTCGACTCGATGAGCCTGGCGAGCTCGGTGGACCCACGCAGGGCGTTCTCGTACTCCATCGTGGTCAGTGCGACGAGCACCGCCCCGATCGTCAACGACACGCCGACCAGCACCGCCCCGAACGCCACACGGCCCGCGTTGGCACTCCCGTCGAGCTCGGAACCGAGCGGGCTCGCCAGGACGAACACGACGATGGCGACCGTGTCGAGCAGCCATGCGCTGACGGTCCAGGTGCTGACTGCGAACGTGTCGAACGCTGCCAGGACCGACCGCAACGCGATCAGCACCGCCACCGCCGACACGATCATCGCTCCCAGTGACCACGACCCGACCGAGCGGCCCTCGACCACCCCCGCACCCACGACGGCGAGCGCGGCGCCGGCCAGGAGCACGATGAACGGCCAGACCCGCACGGCCGGCTCCACCTCGGCGGCATACCGAGCGGCACCGTACAGCCACGCGAGCGAGCTGATGCTCGCGGCGATGAACGCGAGGATGGCGATCGAACGGGCCTGCTCCAGCCCGTCGATGTAGAACTCGCTGTCGAGCGCGTCGAAACGACTGACGGCGACGACCATCCATCCGGATGCGATCGCGCCGACCACGAACAGCGCGACCGTCACGTAGCGAGCGAGTTCGAGCGCGATGAGCCGGATGGGCCGGGCGCTCGGCTCGACGGTCCGCGCCGGCGCGGCCTGGGAAACCGGGATCGACGCTTCGCGACGCCGCTCCGGGACCGCCTGCTCGGGACCGAACTGCTCCGACAGCGCCCGTACCCGCTCGGCGAAGTCGCTGCGCACGCCGCGGTCGAGCTCGGCCCCGATGCTCGCAGCCAACCGGCGCCCGCGATCGCTGATCGGCTCAGCCGCGGCAGGTTCGCCGATCACGCCGGGGCGACGCCGTGGGCGTTGCGCCTCGCGCTCAGCCTCCGCGAAGCGACGCCTGAGCGCACGAGCCAGGGCATCGTCTGCACTCTGCGGCGCCGGCTCGACATCGTCGCCGGGACCGGTGCCCGCAGCCGCTGCTGCGGGTTCCGGTTCGTCCGCGGCGGGATCGAGCTCGCCCGCGAGTTCGGCGGGCTCCGGTTCCGGTTCGGGTGGGACCACGAGTCGTTCAGGTGAGGAAGCATCACCGCCGACGGCGGGACCGCGCTCGTTCTCGACGATACGACGCCGGATCCGCTCGACCGTGCTCAGCGGCGCCGCAACGCCATCGGGCTCGGGCTCGGGCTGGGGCTGGGGCTGGGGCTGGGGCTCTGGGTCGGGCTCGGACGCTCGGTTCGCTGGCGGCAACGTGGGGAGGATCGCCCCGAGGCTGCTCACCGATTCGACCGGTGGCTCGGCGTCGGCCACCGGCGCGGGCACCTGGGTGGCGTCGGGCCCGGCGACCCGGAGCGGCCGTTGACGCGCTGCGACCGACCGCTCGTCGATCGTGATCGGACCAGGGGTCGACGCGACGACCACGGGATCGATGGTGGACCCGACCGGTTCGATCGTGGTGGGCGCAGGAGGAGCAGTGCCGGTCTGCGAGACGGCAACGTCCGTCGCCCGCACAGCGGCCGCGGCTTCGGCGGCGGCGCGGTCGGCCGCCTGCCGGGCGGTCCAGAGCGCCCATCGGGTCGCGCTCTCCAGCGGGTCGAGCCCTTGTAGCCGGGCGATCCGATGATCGTGCCGGGAGCGCAGCGCGAGGAGCCGGGTGTCCTCCGCCCGGTCGACCTCGAGGTCGAGGTAGACCGCCGCGAGCAGCCCGACGAGGAGCGCGATCGCCGAGGCGAACGCTGCGCTGGTCAGCAGATCGGTGGTGGTCGGGCCGATGTCGACGGCGCGTTCTGGCCAGGTGGCGATGCGCCACCAGATCAGACCGATCGCGATGGTGTCGACGATGAACAGGACGAACGTCGCCGCGTCCGGTCGCACGCGCACGAGGCTCCGGAACAACCGTTGGACGATCCGGTAGATCGGCAGCATCGCGAGCACGAATCCGACCACGATGATCGGGGGCCGCACGTCGAAGTCGGGGTTCGGCTCGAGCTGCACGAGCGTCACCGACATGACGGCGATCCAGACGGGCGCATACAGCCACACTCGCGCCGCCCTCCACTGCGTCGGGTAGCGCCCGTCGAGGCGCTGGATGTTGCGTGTCCGCAACACCGACCAGGTGGCACCGAGGACGAACCAGAGCGCGGCGATGGCCGCGCCGACCACGATGAGCGTCCGCACGGCCCGGTCGAGCGAGACGACGTCGTCGGCCGAACGGGAGGCCACCGCGCCGAGCGTGAACGCCCAGACCGTCATCGCTACGCGAACCGCGAGGAGCAGGATGCGGAGCACCTCGAAGCGTCGGATCTCCGGAGGGAGGAAGGGCGCCAGGACCCGCTGCCCCTCGGCGAGGCTCACCGACGTCAGACCCGCAGCGTCACGCGTGGTGACGTAGGCGGTCACGTGTGGGGGCGCGGCGGCGCCAGGACTCGCCGACCCCACTGTCCCCGCTGTGCCCGCTGTCGCTGCAGCGGGGGCCGGACGAGGGTGTCTCCGCCTGCGCCGCTCACTCGTCACGTGATGTGCAGGTTACTGCGGCACGTCGACGCGATCGAACGCCATACGGTCAGGTGCCGATCTCACCCAGGTGATAGTGGCGCCGGCACAGCAACTCGTATCGAACCGTGTCGCCGAACATCTTCTGGGCGCCCGGGTCGGCGGTGTCGCCGACGACGACCGTCTCCCCCTCGTACACCACGAAGTCGTTGACGACCCGGGCGTTGTGCGTGGCGCGGGCACCGCACCAGCAGCGAGCCTCGACCTGGAGCGGCACGCGCTCGTCGGCGATCTCGAGCATCCGCTTGGTGCCGTCGAAGAGTTGCCCCCGGAAGTCGGTGATGAGGCCGAACGCGTAGACGTCGACCTCCATATCGTCGACGACGCGCGCCAGCTGATCGCACTGCCCGGGCGTGTAGAACTGCACCTCGTCGCACACCAGGTAGTGCAGCGGCCAATGGGCGACGGCGAGTTGGTGCAGATCGAGGTCGGGTTCGACCTGGATCGCCGGCGCAGCAACCCCCAACCGGCTCGTGACCTGCATGCCCTCACGGTCGAGCCGGGTGAGGAGCAGGCCGTAGAGGTGGCGCGACGACAGGTTGTGGTGGATCTGGAGTGCGAGGGTGCTCTTCCCCGAACCCATGGTGCCGAAGCTGAAGCGCAGAGTCGCCATGACGAGCCGCGACCCTACCCCGGGGCTGTGACACGCACCGGTGACGAACGGTGCGATCGGCCGTCAACGCAGGAGCGACTGGACCCGTTCGATGGTGTCGGCCTCGGTTGCTGACTTGTCGTGCCGGTAGCGCCGGACCCGGGCGAACCGGAGCGCCACGCCGCCGGGGTAACGCGTCGATGCCTGGACACCGTCGATCGCCACTTCGACGACCTGTTCGGGCCGGAGGTGCACCACGTGCCGGTCGCGGCCGCTGCCCGCCCCGATCCGGAGTTGCACGAACCGGTCGGTCTGCCAGCGCAGCAACTCGTCGGTGAGGCCCTTGAAGGTCTTGCCGACCATCACCCACTCCCCCTCGCCGCCGCGGGCGGCGAGGTGCAGGTTCGAGAGCCAACCCTGCCGCCGCCCGTGCCCCCACTCGGCGGCGATCACCACGAGGTCGAGGGTGTGGACCGGCTTCACCTTGCGCCAGGCGCCGCCGCGCCGCCCGGCGTCGTAGGGAGCCGCGAGGTCCTTCACCATGACGCCTTCGTGCCCGCGGTCGATCGCCGCGTCGAGGAATCGCTCCGCTTCCGCCGGATCGGCGGTGATGATCGACGGCAGGCGGTTCACCTCGGGCACGATGCCGGCCAGGATCTCCCGTCGGTCGGCGAGCGGGGCGTCGAGCACCGGGCGGTCGGCGTGGAGCACGTCGAAGAAGAAGGCTCGCAGCGCGTCGCCGCGGGACGCCGCGGTGACCGAACGGGGTGACATCGCATCGGCACCGAAGTCACCCATCGTGTCCTGGAAACGCCGAGGAGCGCCGTCATCGTCGAATCCGAGCACCTCGCCGTCGAGGATCAGATCACCACCGGGCAGCGAGCTGACGAGTTCGACCACCCCGCCGAGGCGATCGGTCACCTCGTTGAGGTTCCGGGTGAACAGGCGCACCTGCCCGTCCGCCCGATGCGCCTGGAGCCGGGCGCCGTCGAGCTTCCACTCGACCGACGCCGGCCCCGTGAGCGCCAGCGCGGCGGTGACGTTCGGGGCGGGAGCCGCCAGCATCGGCTGCACCGGCCGTGCGGGCGACAGTTCGATCGAAGCGAGCCCGGCGGATCCGTCGGCGAGCGCAGCGCCGGCAGCGATCAGGAGTGAGCCGGCGAGCATCGCGCCGCGCTGGACCTCGGCGACGCTGACGTCGGCGGCCTTCGCGACTGCAGCCGCCATCACCCCGTCGAGCGCGCCCTGCCGGTGCTCACCACCGAGGATCCCGCGGATGAGGTGCTGCTCCGGCTCGGTCGCCGTTGCCAGGAGCCGGTCGAGGATCGCCCGGCGGCGGGCGACCGACCCGTCACCGGTGACGACCGCGATGTCACGGATGGCGCGATCGACATCGGCGATCTCGAGCGACGGATGGAGCGCCGGGTCGGGCCGGACATCGGCGAGCGTCGCCCACCCCACCCCGATCCTGCCCGCCGGGCTCGCTCCCATTGCGAACGCGACCGCCGGCGCAACCTCCTGGGGGGCGACCCGCCGCAGGACTGCAGCGAGGGTCGCGACCTTCTCCGACCGTTTCGAGGTCGAAGCGACCGCGCGGGTGGCCGTGGCGAGCTCGTCGAACAGCACCGTGCCAGTGTGGCGTTCCCGCAGCGGCTCGCGAGCGCGACTCCGTGCCAGACTCGCACCGGCATGCCCGATCCCGTTCAGCGCTCGATCACGTGGTTGGCCGAGCAGGCGGTTGCCGGCGGCGAGCTGCTGGGTGTGGCGCTCACCTCCGGTGTCGGCGTGGGGCTGGCGATCGGCGACGGCCGGCGGATCGCGGTCGCGACCGGCGATCCCGCCGCAATCGTTGCGGCGATCGACGCCGCGATCGGTCCGCGGTGGGTGTGGTGGCATCGCGAGACCGCCGACCCGCTGGCTGTTGCGGGCGTCGGGGTGCAGCGGTGCTGGGACGTGCTCACGGTCCACCGGCTGCTGCACGGCGGATGGCGGGCTTCGGTGCCCGGTGCGTGGGCCCGGCTGCACGACCTCCCGCTCGACTCGCTGCCCGCGATGGGCCAGCTCGGGCTGCTCGACGTGCACCCCGACGAAGGCGCCGATCCGGACGATCCGGTCCGACCTGACGGCCACCTGCGGCCCGAATGGACCAGTGGAGGCTGGGCGGCATCACCCGATCGACTGGCAGCATGGGCGGAGCTGGCCGTCGTCGCCGCACGGCGGCAGGCCGAGCAGATGCTCACGAGCGGATCCGACCCACAGCGGGTGCGCTCGACGGCGCACGCCGAATCGGCGGCCGAGCTGCTGTGCGCCGAGCTGACGGTCCACGGCCTTCCGATCGACGTCCCGGAGGCCGAGCGGATCATCGCCGACGCTGTCGGCCCGCGACCACCCGATGAGGCCGCGGCGGATGTCGCGCGGCGGGCGCGTGACGACGCCGTGCTCGCGCACGCACCGATCGGCGCTCGCATCGATCTCCGCAACCCGAACGACGTGCGGGCGATGCTGCGCCGGGTCGGCGTCGACGTGCCCGACACCAGGGCGTGGCGCCTCGAGCACCACCGCGACGCACACCCGTTGGTCGGCGCGCTCCTCACCTGGCGCAAGGCGGAACGGATCGCGACCACCTACGGGTACCGATGGCTCACCGAGCACGTCCGCGACGGCCGGCTGCGCGGCGAGTGGTCGAGCTCCGACGGTGCGGCGGGCCGGATGACCGCGTCGTCCGGTCTCCACAACCTGCCGGCCGAGCTCCGACCTGCGGTGGCAGCCGAGTCGGGTCACGTCTTCGTGCGGGCCGACCTGGGACAGATCGAGCCGCGCGTGCTCGCGGCGGTGTCGGGCGATCCGGCGCTCGTCGCGGCGACCACCGCCGACGATCTGTACCAGGGCGTCGCGACCCGTCTCGGTGTCGCCCGCGACGTGGCGAAGGTGGCCGTGTTGGGCGCGATGTACGGAGCGACGACCGGGACCTCGGCCCAGGCGCTGCGTGGCCTCGAACGCGAGTACCCGATGGCGATGGGCCTGCTGGAGTCGGCGGCGGCCACCGGTCGTGCGGGCGGCGACGTGGTCACGATCGGCGGGCGACGGGTCCGGATGTGGACCGATGAGACGGTCGATGACACCGGACGGGGCGACATCGACCGCGCCCGGCGTGTGGCGGCAGCGCGCGGGCGATTCGCCCGGAACGCGCTCATCCAGGGTGCCGCGGCCGAGCTGTTCAAGGTCTGGGCGGTCACCGTGCGGGCGCGGGCGACGCACCTGGATGCCCGGATCGTGCTGTGCCTGCACGACGAGCTGATCGTGCACGTGGACGAGTCGGCCGGGCCACGGGTCGCGGACATCCTCGTCGAGGCGCTCGGCGAGGCTGCGCACCGATGGTCACCGGAACGCGACGTCCGCTTCGTGGCTGACGTCAGCGTGATCCGTCGCTGGTCCGACGTCGCCTGAGCGGAGAACCGATCGGACGTCGCACCGCCGGACGCGGCAGGATGCCGCGATGCCCTCCGATCTCGACGTGGTCCGGCTCGCCGCCGACCGAGCCGTTCAGTACGCCGCCACGATCGACGCCCGCGGGCCGACACCGACGCCGGCTGCGCTCGCCGCCCTCGCCGAACTCGACGGGCCGCTGCCCGACCGGCCGGGTGCCGATGCCGCTGTCGCAACGATCGAGTTGCTCGCCCGGATCGGCGGACCGGCCACCATGGGAACCACCGGCGCGAGCTACTTCGGGTTCGTCAACGGCGCCACGGTCCCCGTCGCCCTCGGTGCCGCGATGCTGACGGCCGCCTGGGACCAGAACGCGGCGCTCCCCGTGATGTCGCCGGTCGCCGCGGCGCTCCACGACGTGACCCGCCGGTGGCTGGTCGAGCTGCTGGGGTTCGGCGCCGACACCGATGTCGCCTTCGTCACCGGCGCAACGGTGGCCAACGCCACGTGCCTCGCCGCCGCCCGCGACGCCCTGCTGGTCGAGCACGGTTGGGACGTCCAGGCCGATGGGTTGTTCGGCGCACCGCCGGTGCAGGTCGTGATCGGGGCCAAGGCGCACTCGACGTTGCGCAAGTCGCTCGGCCTCGTCGGCCTGGGGCGCGATCGCGTGATCGTCGTGCCCGCCGACGACCAGGGGCGACTGATCGCGGACCAGTTGCCCGACCTCGATCCCGCTGCCGGCCCGGTGCTGTGTTGCGCCCAGGCGGGCGAGGTGAACACCGGCGCGTTCGATCCGTTCGGACCGATCGCCGACTGGGTCGTCGAGCGCCGTGGCTGGCTCCACGTCGACGGCGCGTTCGGTCTGTGGGCCGCCGCCGACCCGATGCGTGCCGGTCTCGTGCGCGGGCTCGACCGGGCCGACTCGCTCGCCACCGACGGACACAAGTGGCTCAACGTCACCTACGACAGCGGCATCGCCTTCGTGCAGCGGCCGGGCGCGCTGCGCCGCACGTTCTCTGCCGTGGCCGGCTACCTCCCGCCCGACGACGGGTTCGAGGCGATGCACCACACGCCGCAATCCAGCCAGCGCGCCCGCCAGATCGAGGTGTGGGCCGTGCTGCGCACCCTCGGCCGTGCCGGTGTGGCCGAACTCGTGCAGCAGGCGTGTGAGAGCGCGGTGGCGATCGCTGACCGCCTCGGGGAATCGGGGTTCGACGTGCTCAACGACGTCGTGCTCAACCAGGTGCTGGTTCGGTTCGTCGACGGCCCGACGACGGAGCGCCTCCTCGCCGAGGTACAGCGTGACGGCCGCATCTGGTGCGGCTCGACCCAGTGGGACGGTGCCACCGCGATGCGGATCAGCGTCTCGTCATGGAAGACGACCGTCGCCGACGCGCAACGCGCAGCAGCGGTGATCGTCGAGTGCGCGGCACGCGTGTCGGACGCCTGAGCGTCACCCCGGGGTCGGAGGGGGCGAACTCGGGGGCGGAGTGTCGTCGGCGCCCGGAGCCGTGCCGCTGATCTTGGCGGCTGCTTCCTCCACCTTCTTCAGCTTGTCGGCGTGCTTGCCACCGGTCTTCTTGTCGATCGCACCGGTGGCCTTGGAGACGGCGGGCGCGACCTTGTCGCGGTTCTTCATGGCGAGGTCTTTCGCCTTGGCGATGTTCTTGGCGTTGAGCAGGCCCATGGCGTGGACACTACCCACCGGTCGAGGGGTCGGGCACACCACCCTCGACCGGGTCGTCACAGCTCGATGTTCACGGCTCGATCACGGGGAACATCGACTGGAACGTGTCGAGATGGCCGAACAGCGCGTCGAGTGCCTCCGGCGCACCGGCGATCGTGGCGCGGCCGGCGGCGACCGCTTCGGCGATCGTGGTCGAGTTGCTGCTGAGGTCGACCAGCACCGAACGATCGGTGGTGAGCGTGACCTCTGCGGTCTCGTGGAGGCCGGCCACGGCGGTCATCGCCCGGTTCGACAAGATGACGGTCCAGTCGCCACCCCACGGTGCGTCGCCGCCGAGTCGGACGTGGGCCAACGCGGCCGTGCCACCGACGTCCTCCGAGCGCACGCGTACCGCCATCGCGTCGAAGAGCTGATCGACCGTCATCGCCGCGAGGAACCCGCGCTTCATCGCGTCGTTGCGGGGTGGGTGCCCGTGCCGAAGCTCCTGTGCGCCGGTGAGATATGCATTCCGGAACGTGGCCGATTCGCTCTGGTAGCCGAGCTGCTCGAGCGCGTCGGCCTGCAGTTCGCGGGCGTCGACATTCGCCGGGTCGGCGAACACGAGATGGTTCACGACCTCGGCGACCCACCGGTAGTCGCCACGCTCGAAGCACTCGCGAGCGTGAGCCAGCAACGCATCGGGCCCACCGGCCAGCTCGACATAGCGCTGGCCGACCTCGACCGGGGGGAGCTTCCACAGGTTCGCCGGGTTGCCGTCGTACCAGCTGAGGTAGCGCTGGTACACCGCCTTCACGTTGTGGGCGAGGTGGCCGTAGTAGCCGGTGGTGTGGGCCTCGGTCCGGTACTCGTCGGGGAGCTCGACGACCTCGGCGATCTCGAGCGGCGTGAGGCCGTGGTTCGCGTGCCGCATCGTCTGGTCGTGGATGTAGCGGTACATGTCGCGCTGCAGGCGCAGGAATCCGGCGACGTCATCGCCGCCCCACCGCGGCCAGTGGTGCGAGGCGAACATGACCGATGTGCGGTCGCCGAAGAGGCGCAACGCCTCGTCGATGTACTTCGACCAGTTGAGCGAGTTGCGAACCTGCGCACCCCGGATCGGCACCAGGTTGTGCATGTTGTGCGAGCAGTTCTCCGCCATGCACAGCCAGCCATGCCCGGACGCATCACGGTCGGGGAAGAAGAAGTTCATCTCGGCCGGCGCCTCGGTCTCCGGGGTCAGCTGGAAGATGATCCGCACCCCGTCGACCACGAGCTCCTGGCCGGTGTGGGTGATCTCCTCGGTGGGCGCGATGAGGCCGGGCGGCGACAGCGGGATCGCCTTGCCGAGCCCGCAGTCGACGTGACCGCGGGGGCCCGGCGGCACCAGCGGGCCGAACTGGTAGAGCCCGCGACGGTTCATCGCGAAGCCGGCGATCACGTTCTCGGCGACGGTTTCGCGCAAGAAGTGCTCGGGGGCGATGATGCGGCATCGGCCGGCGTCGACGTCGTCCTGGGTGGTGACGCCGAGCACGCCACCGAAGTGGTCGGCGTGGCTGTGGGTGTAGAGCACAGCGACGACCGGGCGGGCACCCAGGTGCTCGTTGGCGAGCGCCAGGCAGTCGCGGGCGCACCCTTCGACGGTGAGCGGGTCGACCACGATCCATCCGGTGTCACCGGCGATGAAGGTGATGTTCGAGATGTCGTACCCGCGGGCCTGCCAGCACCCTGGGGCGACCTCGAACAGGCCGTGGATGTTGTTGAGCTGCGCCTGGCGCCACAGGCTCGGGTCGACGGTGTCGGGGTTGGGGGCACCCGCCTCGATGAATGCGTACTTCGAGACGTCCCACGCCGGACCCCACGCGCCCTCGATGACGCCGGTGGCGTGCTGCGCGATCAGCCCGCGCGACGCCCGTTCGAAGTCGGCGGGGTCCATCTCCAGGTCGCGCGGCGCGTTGGCCCGCCGGGTGTGCTCGGTCGCAGCCTTCGGGAATGTCGCCATGCGAGCAGTGTGTCCGGCCGGTCACCCGGTCGCAGAACCCGACGCCGACGCCTGCAGCAGCGCTGAACGGGTACGTTCCTCTGCGGAGGCACTCATGGCGCACGGTCACCGGCTACGTCCGTCGGCACGGCACGTGCGCGACCGGGCGGTGCGGCGGCTCGACGATGCGATCGATGCGATCGATGCGATCGAGGTGTTGGGCCGCGGCGGCAACCCCGACCCGGACGCGGTCGCCGAGGCCATCCACGAGATGCGTGTCCGCTGCAAGGAAGTGCGAGCCCTCCTCCGTCTCGTGCAGCCGGCCGACAGTGGGGCACGGGCGCGCGTCGACCGATGGGTCGCTGAGGCGGGTTCGTCCCTCGGCACCACGCGAGATGCGCAGGTGCTCGCCGAAACCCTGGCCGGCCTGTCGGTGACGGTGGCGGAGGCGATGACCCCGCCGGCCGGACACGACCCCGACTCGGGTGCGGTCGAGCGAGCCGCACGGCTCCTCCGCGACGCCCGCCATGAGGTCGACCGATGGCGGGTCGGGCGCCGGGCCACACCTGTCGTCGACGGCGTCGCAGCCGGATACCGGCTCGCACATCGCCGCTTCACAGCGGTCCGCAACGCCCCATCCGACGACCCGCACGACCAGCGGATGCACGAGTGGCGTAAAGCCGTCAAGCGCCTCACGTACCAGGTCCGTGCCGTGCGGCGCTGGGCGCCGACCATGCTGCCCCCGTACGCCGACCGTCTGGACGACCTGGGGGCGCTGCTCGGCCTCGACCACGACCTCGCGAATGCGGTGGCCCGGCTCGAGCAGGAGGACGCAGCAGAGGGCACCGCGGTGGCCGCAGCGATCGAGGTCGCTACGGCGCGCCAATCGGCGGTGCGCATCGAAGCCCTGAGGCTCGGCGCGTCACTGTTCGCCGAGACCCCTCCGGCGTTCCGGCGGCGGCTCCGCGCCTACGTCCGCTCCGCCGGCGGCGTCAGGCGGTGACGGTGGGCGCTGCGGGCGTCGGTCGGTCGAGCAGCGGGCCGAGCGCCTCGGCCACGGCGAGGCGGCGCAGCATCGGGGTGCGCTTGTGACCGTGCTCGTTCATCCGGGTCAGCACGTCGTCGAGGAATCGGATCGCCTCGTCGACGAACGGGCCCTTGTTGAGCATCACGCACTCTGCGCGCGCCGCCCAAGCGGCATCGGTGACCTCGGAGCGCGTGGGCGCCCCGGTCTTCGCGAGGGACTCGAGCACCTGGGTCGCCCAGATCACGGGGACGTGCGCGGCCTCCGTGAACCACAGGATCTCCTCCTGGAGTTCGGCGAGCCGCTCGAAGCCGACTTCGACCGCGAGGTCTCCGCGGGCGATCATCACGGCGATCGGCGGGCGCCGGAGCGAACGCAGCAGCATGCGCGGCAGGGCCTCGAACGCAGCGCGGTGTTCGATCTTCAGGATCACGCCGAGCGCGTGCGCCCCGATCCGGTCGAGTTCGGCGTGGATCTGGTCGACGTCGTGGACGTCACCGACGTAGGACATCGCGACGAGGTCGACGTGCGGGGCCACGAGCCGCAGCGTGGCGAGGTCGTCGTCGTCGAGTGCCGCCAGCCGCAGCGGGGTGTCGGGCAGGTTGATGCCCTTCTCGGCGCGGATCTTGGCGAGCTGCGGCCGGACGATCCTGACGTCGATGGTGTCTGACGTGACTGCGGTGACCACCCCCTCGACCTTGCCGTCGTCGAGCAGCACACGGTGCCCTTCCACGATCGCTCCGAACACCTGGGGCACATCGATCGAGACCGTGGCCGGCGCTGCCACCGAGCCGTCTTCGCGCCGGAATGCGTCGGCGCCGCGTGCGGTGCCGGAGCGGATACGCAGCAGCTGGCCACGTGCGACCCGCAGGACGCCCGGTCGAGCCGGGATGTCGCCGATCGGCCCGGCTGTGATCAGGTCGCCGTCGCGCCGGCACTCGACGCGGAGACCCGGCTCGAGGTACGCGGTGCGGTCGGTCGTGGCGATGATGTCGTGGTCGGTCGTGGCGGCCACCGGCAGCACCCGGGATCGGCCCCGGAGGTCGACGAGTGTCAGCAGGTCGCCCGGTCGGGCGGCGGCGACGACGTCGTCGGCCAGCGCCACGGTCACTCGCTCGCCGCGCTCGGCATCGAGCGGGCCGACATCGGCGATCGTGCTGTGGCCGGCAGCGACGAACCGCACCTCGACCGGAACGTCGACGATCCCGAGCTCGTCTCGTGTGGGTCGGGCGCGCACCACTCGCGGGCCGTCCGGCAGCTCGCCGACGCGGAGCTTGGGCCCCGGGAGATCGACGGCGACGCGGACGGTCCGGCCGTGGCGGGCCGCCGCTGCACGCACCTGCGCCACCATCGCCATCCACGCGTCGCGGTCGTCGTGGGCGGCGTTGATCCGCGCGATCGCCATCCCCGCCTCGACGAGACCGTCGACCACGTCCGGGTCGGTTGCCGCATCGCTCGGCAGGGTCACCATCACTCTGGCCACCCGACCGGGCGCCGCCGGACCGAACGCAGCGGCCGCGCGGGCGGCGAGCAGCTCGTCGCCGAGCGCAGCGCTCGGGCCGCGGGCACCGAGGTCGTCCGGCAGGTCGGTCTCGCCGACATCGGACGCCAGTCGACTGATCGTCGCGTCGAGCGTTGCCAGCACGTGCGCCTCGGCCCGCCCGAGCGAGCTCAACCCGCGTTGCGACAACGCCTGCTGCTCGGCCCGGAGATCGAACTGGCGAATCGCGAGGTAGTGCACCAGGTTGACCGCGCTCAGCCGTTCCTCGGTATCCAATCCGGCCAGCTCGGGCGCGAGTCGCTCCTCGTGCCCGACAGCCGCTTCGCGCACGGCGATCAGCGACGCGAGGAGGTTGGGTGTGTTGGCGACGTCATCGACGCTGTGGGACACAGCACGATTGAACCGCGACGTGGTGAACAGCAGGTGAACGAACGCCCAGCACGCAGTGTGCGTTGGGCGATCAGCAGGCGCCGGCGATCGTCAGAAGTCGACGGCGCGGGGTGAGATCTCGCCCCGGGCGATCATCTCGGGGATGCGGTTCGACGCGTTCTCCCACACCAGCAGCATCGACCGCTTCGGCGAGTACCCCTGGTGACGGATGTCGGCCGGCATCGCTGCGACGTCGCCCGCCTTGCAGATGACCCGTGCCCGCTTCGCGCCCGTGTCACGATCCTCGACATCCCACTGGATCTCGTCGCTCAGCTGCACGAACCACTCGACGCGGTCGTTGCCGTGGATCACCGGCAGGATGAACTCCTCCGAGGTGGGGCAGTACAGCGACTCCTTGCAGGCCGACACCACCGACGGGTTCCAGGTGACGTCGGAGCGCGAGATGTACTTGAACAGGTTGTACGCCGCGACGTCGCCCTCGTACCCCGGCTCGACCTCGACGATCGGCTCGTCCTGCGGGACGTCGGCGAAGCCGCGGTTGACGGGGAACCCCATGTCGTCCGTTCGGACCTGCTCGTCACCGGGGACGCTCACCATCCGGTCGGCGACCACGCGCCGTCGAGTGACCGCTGCGTCGTTGCTGCCGTTGTTCTTGCCGAACGGCTGGCCGGTCTCCTGGGGGGCGGCGAACGGGTCGTAGCCGTCGTTCGTCCAGTCCTTCAGCATCGACTGGAAGCACGCCATCAGGTCGTCGTGGGTGAAGTTCTCGCTGTAGTCGACCTCGGCCCGGCGATAGGCGTCGTTGAACCGGCCAGCGAACATGTCGACGTTGCCGTAGTGGTTCACCGTCCCGAACACCGAGTCGAAGTTGACGATGCCGTAGAAGAATCCCCACGCGACGTCGCGTTGGAGCGCGCGGAGGAACACGTCGATCGCGAGCTGGTGGGTGCCGGTGGGCCACGTGATCGTCGCGAAGTACTCGTCGCGGGAGAACGTGAAGCCGCCGATCGTGAACGTGCCGTAGCCCGCGTCGTTCGGGTTGGCCGGGGCGGTGTCGGAGGTCAAGGTCATGATGGAGCTCCTGGGCTGATCGGTGTGGTCAGGCTTCGGTCTGGCAGATCTCGGCCCAGCGGTAGATCGTGTCGGGGCCTTCGATGGTCTGGAGGAGGATGACGCCGACGGCGTCGCAGTGGAAGCGGTAGCACTTGCCGGCCGGCAGCAGCGCCTGGTGGCCGCGCGATGCGGTGATCCGCCCCATGCGGGTGCCGGCAGGCTCGCCGTCGAGTCCGATCGAACCGTTGGCGTCGGGGTCGACGAGCTGACCGCTCGGGTCGAGCAGTTCGACCACCACCGTGCCGTCCATCACCAGCGCGAACTCGTCATGCGGCGTGACCCGCCACTCGCTGGTGCCTTCGCAGCGGATCGTCTCGAGCACGTACTCGAGGTTCTTGCCGACCGCCACCTTCTCGTACGGCTTCGACATGCTGGCGACCTCGAAGATGTTCGAGAAGACGTACGCCTTGGGATCATCGTCGACGATGATCACCCGGCCCTTCTCGTAGTTGTCCAGCGAGCCGAAGACGGTCGTGTACCCGGCCATCGATACCCCTCTTCCAACGGATGCGTCGACCCCCCGGCCGACCGGGGACTACTTTCGCACGGGAGCATCGCTCCAGTCGCATCGAGTGTTCTCGCCTCGGGTACGGTCGCCGGCCGGGGAACCATGAGCGCGCAAGCCACAGGCACCATCGCCGACCGAACGGTGCAGCTCGGTCGGGCGCTGCAGGCCGCCGGCGTCAACGTCTCGCTGTCCGAGATCATCGACGCGGCACGCGCGATCACCCAGGTCGACCTCGGCGAGCGAGCCGAGCTCCGCACGGCGTTGCGCTCGACGATGGTCAAGCACGCTCGCCACCATCCGACCTTCGAGTTGGCGTTCGACCGGTACTTCCCGGCGCGCATCGTCCGCGATCCGCTCGACGGCACGCCGCGCACGACGGCGACCGACGACGACCTCGTCCGCGAGCTCGCGTCCGACGGTGGCCTCGGTGCCATCGCCGCTGCGCTCGTCGACGAGTACGCCGGGCTCGACGGCGACCTCCGCACCGAGAAGCACCACGTGCAGCGCGTGTTCCTCGGTGCCGACATCGCCCGCCTGATGAGCCGCGTCCGGATCGCCGACCCCGACATGTCACCGGCGATGATCCGGGCGCGTGTCGACGAGCTCAAGCGGTTGATCGGCGCCGACGTTCGCGCCCAGATCGACAGCCGGTTCGGGGTGATGGACCTGCTCGGCGTCGAGGAGGATCTGCACGACGTCGACTTCCTCGAGGCGTCACGGGCCGAGCTCGACCAGATGCGCGACGTGATCCGGCCGATCGCCCGCACGCTCGCGGCACGGCTCGCGAAGCGCCGCCAGCACCGCATCGGGCGGGTCAACATGCGCCGCACGATGCGTCGATCGCTGGCGAGCGGCGGGGTGCCGCTCGACGTGCTCCACGACCGCCCGCGCGCTCACAAGCCGGAGTTGTTCGTCGTGTGCGACATCAGCGGGTCGGTGGCCGACTTCTCACTGTTCACGCTGACGCTGATGTCGGCGCTGTCCGCCGAGATCGCCCGGACGCGCTCGTTCGTGTTCGTCGACGACGTCGATGAGGTCACCGACCTGTTGGCTGCGACGAGCCACGGCATCGAACCGTGGCAGTTGCTCCGGAACACCCGGGCGGTCGGAGCCGAGGGGCACAGCGACTACGGCGCTGTGCTCGAACGGTTCTGGCGCGAGGTCGGCGACCCGGAGCTGCACCGGACCTCGACCGTGATCGTGACCGGCGACGCCCGCACCAACCACAAGTCCAGCGGCGAGGAATGGCTGGGCCGCCTGGCCGAGAAGGCGCGCCGCGTGTACTGGCTCAACCCGGAACCGCGTTCGGAGTGGGACACACACGACTCCGAGATGAGCACCTATGCGAAGCACTGCAGCGCCACGTTCGAGGTCCGCAACCTCCGCCAACTCGTCGCTGCGGTCGAGCACCTGTTCTGAACTGGGCTCCGGCCGGGCAAACTCGGGAGATGGAACCTGTGCCCGAGGACTGGACGCGTGCCCTCGCGATCGTCGCCCATCCCGACGATCTCGAGTACGGCGCCGCGAGCGCCGTCGCTCGCTGGACGGGTCAGGGCAAGACGATCGTCTACTGCATGGTCACCTCGGGCGAGGCCGGCATCGACGCGATCCCGCCCGAACGCTGCGGCCACTTGCGGGAAGACGACGAACGCCGCTCGGCCGCGGTGGTCGGGGTCGACACCGTCGAGTTCCTGCGTCACCCGGACGGTCTGCTCGAAGCGTCGATCGCGCTGCGTCGCGACCTGGCAGCCGTGATCCGCCGCCACCGGCCCGACGTGCTGATCGGCATCAACCACCACGACAGCTGGCCGGGGGCGTGGAACCACATCGACCACCGCGTGGTCGGCGTGGCGATGCTCGACGCCGCGCGTGACGCAGGGAACCGATGGCTCTTCACCGATGTCGGTGAGCCGTGGGCGGGGGTTCGGTTCGCCCTGTTCAACGCCTCCCCCGGCGCAACGCACCACGTCGATGTGACCGACACGATCGATGCCGGGATCGCCTCCCTGCGCGAGCACCAGACGTACCTCGACGCACTTGCCGAGCCGACCGACCCGGACGCGTTCCTACGGGGCGCCGCCGCTGCGGCCGGCAACGCGCTCGGACTGCCCGCGGCCGTCACCTTCGAGCTCGTCGGTCTCTGAGCCGACAACAGCGCTGCTCGCGCGAGTCGGAGGCCGGACGGGCGCGATGGCCCCGAACCGAGGAGGGTCGTAGTGTGCCGCGGTGCCCATCTTCGACCGCGTCTCCGCCACCGCCGCCCTGATCCGGACGTTCACCACGACGTTCGAACGGCCTGACCGACTCCCGAAGTCGCTCGCCGTCATGGCGCCGTGGGGTCCGTCGATCGCCGGGCTCGCCGCGGGCGCGGCCGGGCGCTACCCCACGCGCACGGCGATCATCGACGAATCGGGCGGAATCACCTACGGCGAGTTGTGGCGCCGGTCGCTCGGCATCGCCGCCGCACTGCAGGACCGTGGAGTCGGGCCCGGCAGCCGCGTGGGCCTGCTCGCGCGCAACCATGCCGGCTTCGTCGAGTGCCTCGTTGCCGTCGCCGCCACCGGCGCCGACCTGACCCTGCTCAACACCGGCTTCGCCGCTCCGCAACTCGCCGAGGTGGTCGCGGCCGAGGGCCTCGAGCTGGTGCTGCACGACGACGAGTTCGCACCGATCGTCGCCGGGTGCGGCGCCGACACGCTCGCCGAACACGAGCACCAGCCGCTCGCCCTCACGCATCGTGCGGTGCGCCCGTCCCGCCAGGCCGGAGCGCTCATCATCCTCACGTCGGGGACGACGGGGCGGCCGAAGGGTGCCGCACGATCGAGTGGCAGCACCTCGGTGGAGGGCGTCGCCGCGCTCCTCGACTCGATCCCGCTGCGGCTGGGCGACGTGCAGCTGGTGCCCGCCCCCCTGTTCCACGCATGGGGCCTGTCGCACCTGCTGCTCGGCTTGGCGCGCTGCGCCACCACGGTACTCGCGCGACGTTTCGACCCGGCGAGCACGCTCGACCAGATGATCGAGCATCGGGCGAACGTGCTCGTTGCCGTGCCCGTGATGCTATCGCGACTGCTGACCGTCGACGACACCTCGCCGACGCCCGACCTCCGGGTGATCGCCTCGAGCGGCTCGGCGCTCGGCGCCAAGCTCACCACCGACGTGCTCGAACGCTTCGGACCCGTTCTCTACAACCTGTACGGGTCGACGGAGGTGGCGGTGGCGACGATCGCCCGACCCGATGACCTCGCCGCCGCGCCCAGCACAGCGGGCCGGGTCGCGCTCGGCGTGCGCGTCGAGATCCTCGACGAATCGGGCTCGCCCGTGCCCGAGGGGACGATCGGGCGCATCTTCGTCGGTGGGGCGATGCGGTTCGACGGGTACACCGACGGCGGGACGAAGGAGGTCCAGCGCGGGCTGGTGTCCACCGGCGACCTCGGGCACTTCGACGGGGGCCTGCTGTTCGTCGAGGGCCGTGAGGACGACATGATCGTCTCGGGGGGCGAGAACGTCTTCCCGATCGAGGTCGAAGAATTGCTCCGGCACCTCGACGGGGTTGCCGACGTCGCCGTGGTCGGCCTGCCCGACCCGGAGTTCGGGCAGGCGCTCGCGGCGTTCGTCGTGCGCACCACGTCGGCCACGCTGACCGCGGATGACGTGCGGGCGCACGTGCGCGACCAGCTCGCACGGCACAAGGTGCCGCGCCGCGTCGAGTTCGTCGACGAGCTGCCACGCAACCCGGCCGGCAAGCTGCTCCGGCGATCGCTGACCTGATCCCGACCCGCACCATCTAACCTCGGTTTCCATGTCCGACACCGACGTCATCCGCATCGCTCTCGCCGGGGCCGGGGCCTTCGGCATCAAACACCTCGACGGCCTGAAGCTGATCGACGGCGTCGAGGTCACGTCGGTGATCGGGCGCGAGCTCGACAAGACGCGGGAGGTCGCCGAGCAGTACGGCATCGGCCACGCCACCACCGAGCTCGCCGAGAGCCTCGCCCGCGACGACGTCGACGCGGTCATCTTGTGCACGCCCACGCAGATGCACGCCGATCAGACCATCGCCTGCCTCGAGGCAGGCAAGCACGTCCAGGTCGAGATCCCGCTCTGCGATGCACTCGCCGACGGGCAGGCGGTGATCGCCAAGCAGCGCGAGACCGGACTCGTCGCGATGTGTGGGCACACCCGCCGATTCAACCCCAGCCACCAGTGGGTCCACGATCGCATCGCCGCAGGCGATCTGAACATCCAGCAGCTCGACGTCCAGACGTACTTCTTCCGGCGCACCAACACCAACGCGCTGGGTCAACCGCGTAGCTGGACCGACCATCTGCTGTGGCACCACGCAGCCCACACCGTCGACCTGTTCCAGTACCAGACCGGCAGCCCGGTGGTGCAGGCCAACGCGATCCAGGGTCCGCTGCACCCCGAGCTCGGGATCGCGATGGACATGTCGATCCAACTCAAGACCGAGTCGGGTGCGATCTGCACGCTGTCGCTGTCGTTCAACAACGACGGGCCACTCGGTACCTTCTTCCGCTACATCGGCGACACGGGCACCTACCTCGCCCGCTACGACGACCTGTTCACCGGCAAGGACGAACAGATCGACGTGTCCGAGGTCGCGGTGTCGATGAACGGCATCGAACTGCAGGACCGCGAGTTCGTCGCGGCGATCCGCGAGGGCCGCGAGCCGAACTCGAGCGTCGCCCAGGTGCTCCCCTGCTACCAGGTCCTCCACGATCTGGAGCAACAGCTGCACGGTTGAGCGCCTCAGTCAGCAGCGGCGCAGTACACGGCGTCGTCGCCGGGCAGCAGGGTCTCCGGCCCGACCGTGATCGTGTACGTGCCCGCGGCCGGGAGGCTGAGGCGCATCCATTCCCCCTCCACGACGACGCAGCCGGTCGGGTAGATGGAGACGCCATCGATGGCCGTGTAGCGCAGCGTGACACTCGTCGGCCCCGGCGTCGACACCACGATCGCGTCGGGTTGCTCGGCCACCAGCATCGCTGGCGGATCGACGATCGGCTGGTAGTCGACGACCTCGTACAGCACCCAGTTGGGGTTGCTCCACACGGGTTCGAGCCACGGGTCGACCGCCCCCGAGCGGATCAGCGTCGCTTCGGGGTTGCCGCCCTCGTCGAGGTCGACGTCCGGGATCGCGACCCACCGCACGGCGTTCCCGTGCAGCCAGGCAAGGTACTGCTCGACCGTGAGATCGGGGTCGTAGAGGACAGCATTGCGCTCGAGGTCGAGTTGGCGTTCCCACCCGCGGGCGAACGGCACCTTCGACGCGACGAAGTACGCCTCCCAGTGATTGTCGGTGAACGGGATCTCGAGCCGACCGACCGGGCTCCCGTCGGTGTTGCGCTCGCTCACCTCGTCGACGAGCGGCTCGTGGTACTGCGCATGCACCGATTCGTCCCCCTGCCACGCGATCGCGGACACGGCGCCGAACTGCAGGCTCCACCCGACCGTGACCGCCACGAGGGCCCCGAAGACCCACGGTCGCGGCGTGCGGACCGAGCCGAGCGATGCGATCACGAGCGGCACCACGACGAACTGCGTGAACCGCAGGAAGTTCCCGCCGAGCGCGTTCGGGACGAGGAACACGACGACCGAGGCGATCACCGCGATGGCTGCCCCGATGCGCACCACACGGTGCGGGGTGATGATCCCGAGCACGGTGATCACGCCGATCGAGAAGACCGCCTGGTCGCCGCGGAACGGAAACCGCCCCTCCGAGCCCACCGACACGGCGAACACCGCGAGCGGCAACATCGCAGCTGCAGCGACGCCCACCGCGATCGAATCGGCGCGCCGCCAGCGGCGATCGAGCGCGGCGTCGATCAGCCACGCAGTGGCTGCGATCAAGAGGAACACAGCAGCGACCGGGCTCGCGAGTGGAACCGCGGCAGCGGCACCGATCGCCACGAACGCGCGACCCCGGTTCCAGGCATGGACGGCGAGCATCGCGAACGCCAACCCGAGCGCGAACGGGACGCGACCCACGATCACGTTGACCGTCGCCGACAGTGCGAAGGCAACGAGTCCGGCGATCGCCCACCGGTCGCGGAAGTGGGCGAGGGCCACCCCTGAGAACCACCAGGTGGCGAGCACCGCTGCGACCGCCGCGATCGCAAAGGCTCCGAAGAGCGCCGTGAGCGGCGGCACGATCACGCTGTAACTGGGCGTCGAGTGCCCGCCGTACCAGTGGAAGTTCCACACCGACACGCCGGATTGACCCCAGAGCTCGGCGCGCAGCAGATGGGCCGGATAGTCGGCACCTCGCACGCCGATGATGCCGACTGCGAGCACGCCTGCGACAGCGATCGCCGTCGGGCCGATCCGGAGTTGGTGACGGTGGTTCCGGCCGCCCAGAGTGGTCAACGCCGAGATCATCACCCTCAACGGTAGACGTCGCCGAGCGCATCGGCGTCGCGCCCGGGATCCGAGGGCCGAGTGGCCCGCGTGTCAGAACAGGCGTTGCGAGAGCAGCTTGCGATACCCGGCCGTGCGCGGGTCGAGCGGACCCATCAGCTCGAGGATGTCGACGAACTGCTGACGAGCATCGTCATCGGTCTTCACGCGGTCGAGCAGGTCGGTGAGCGTGGCGTCATGGTCGTCATCGGGCACGATGCCGACGCGGGCCTTGGCAGCGACCGGCCGCGTGCGATCGGACTCGGGGATGCGAGCGAGCAACGCGAGCGCCTCGGTCGACTCGCCCCGGATGATCAGCAGCTCGGCGAGGGCAACGATCGCGTCCTCGTTGCCCGGGTCGAGCTCGAGCGCTGCACGCAGGCTTCCTTCGTCGCCGAGGGCGATCAACGACGCCACCATCGTCTCGGCTTCGTCGGGGAGGAGCCGCTCGACCCATGAACGCACCTCGTGTTCGGGGAGTGCGCCCGTGAAGCCGTCGACGACCTGGCCGTCCTTCAGCGCGTACACAGCCGGGATCGACTGGACACGGAATGCCTGGGAGATCGCAGGGTTCTCGTCGACGTTGACCTTGACCAGGACGACCTGGCCGTTGGTGTCGTCGATGACACGCTCGATGATGGGGCCGAGCGTCTTGCACGGGCCGCACCACGGCGCCCACAGGTCGACCACGACGGTCCGAGCCATGGACTGTTCGACCACATCGGTCTGGAAGGTTGCATCAGTGACGTCGATCGCCATGAGTCCGAACCCTATCGGCACCACTGTGCGGCGGGGCTTGTAGCCTGGTCACCTTGAGTGATGGGGAGCGCGATCCGAGCCTCCGATGGCTGGCACCGGTGTCGTCACTCGTCGATCCGGTGCTCGTGGTGATGCTCACCGGCTGGATCGATGCCGGTGGTGCCGCCCGGGCCGCAGCGGACGCCATCGAACACGACGTCGCTGCGTCGCCGGTCGCCGAGTTCGACGACGACACCTACGTCGACTTCAGGGCGCGGCGCCCGATCATGGAGCTCCGCGAGGGTCTCAACTCGGTGCTCAACTGGGAACGCATCCTGCTCTCACTCGGGCGCGATCAGACCGGCCGGGACGTCCTGCTGCTCGCCGGTCCCGAGCCGGACATGGCGTGGCACCGCTTCACCCGGGTGGTCGCCGACATGGCCCAGCAGCTCGGCGTCCGCCACATGGCCCACCTCGGCGCCTACCCGTTCGCCACCCCGCACACGAGGCCGGCGCGCATCTCGGTCAGCACACCCTCGCAGGACGTGCTGATGCAGGTGCCGTTCCTGCGCAGCTCGATCGACGTCCCGGCTGGTGTGGCTGCAGCGCTCGAGCACGAGCTGCACGATCGCGGCATCGTCTCGCTCGGGATCTGGGCGCAGGTGCCGCACTACATCTCCTCGATGTCGTACCCCGCGGCGAGTGTGGCGCTGCTCGACGGGTTGCGCGATGCGACGGGCATCGTCGTCGATGCGGCGTCGTTGCGCGGCGAGGTGATGATCCAGCGTCGCCGCCTCGACGCGCTGGTGATCGGCAATGACGAACACCGCACGATGATCGAGCAGCTCGAGCAGATCTACGACGCCGACGACGACGAACGAGAGCTGAGCGGTGAGCCACCACAGAGCTCACTCGAGATCCGATCCGCTGACGAGCTCGCGGCCGAGGTCGAGGAGTTCCTCCGCGGTCAGGACTGACCCGCGTCGGCTGCGGGTCTCGCGTTACTGCGGGTATGTGGCGGTGTCGTCTGCGAAAGCCGCGAGGTCGAGCGCGACCAACTCCGCCGAGTCACCGCCGAGCGCGTCGATCATCGTCACGTAGTTGAACCGCATCAGTTCGAGCCACGAGTGCTCCGGGTCTCCGGGCGTACCCGGCAGGTCGTCGTCACGGAGATCGTCGACGTAGGCAGCGCCCGACTCGGCGGCGATCTGCTCGAGCACGGGCGAGGGGAACACCTCGCTGCCGAACACGGCGACGACACCCGCAGCCTCGACCTGGTCGATCAGGGCAGCAACCTCACGGGGCGTCGGCTCGGCGAACGACGACGGTTGCACCGCCCCGACGACGGTCCACCCGTACTCCCGCGCGAAGTACGCGTAGGCGTCGTGGTACGTGACCAGGAGGCGCTCGCCTTCGGGGATGCTGGCCGTCGCGGTGCGCAGCGCGTCGTCCAGCGCGTCGATCTGTTTCCGGAACGCAGCAAGGTTGGCGTCGTAGGTGGCGATGTGGCGCGGGCTGCGAGCAGCCAGGACGTCCCGGATCAACTCGGCGTACTGCAGCGCCATCGGCGGGTTCGTCCAGAGGTGCGGGTTCGGCTTCCCGCCGTCTTCCGGGAACGAGAAGTCGTAGAGGTACTCGTCCTCGGGGAGCACCGTCGTGCCGAGCTCGCACAACTCGGCCGCGCCGCGCAGGTTGGCCAGCGCGAGTTGCTTGGTCGGCTCCTCGAGCGTCAGCCCGTTGAGGAACACGACGTCGGCATCCTCGAGCGTGGCTGCGACGTCAGGGGTCGGCTCGTACGTGTGGCTGTTCGTGCCCTCGGGAACGATCCCGGTCACCACCACGTCGGTGCCGCCGGCGATGACGGCGACGATGTTGGTGATCGGAGCGACCGTGGTGGCCACCCGCAGCGGGCGGTCACCGACCGATGGCCCGACGCCGCAGACACCGGCTCCGCCCGAACCGCCGTCGCCCCCGCACGCGCCCAACGCTGCTGCAGCGACCGCCACGGCGGCTCCGATCAGCCCGCACCTCCGCACCCCCATCGCAGCAGTCTGGCAGCGCGTGCGGAGCGTCGCCAGCCGGTGGGCGCGGTTACCGTCGACGCATGAAGGTCGACGCCAACCTCCCGTTCGGACTCGCCGGTGTCGCTGAGGCGGCCCGTCAACTCGAGGCCTCGGGCTATTCGGGGGTGTGGACCGCCGAGACCAGCCACGACCCGTTCCTGCCGCTCGTTCTTGCAGCCGAGCACACCGAGCACGTCGACATCGGCACGTCGATCGCGGTCGCGTTCGCTCGCAACCCGATGCTGCTCGCCAACATCGGCTGGGACCTGCAGGCGTATTCGGGTGGGCGGTTCGTGCTCGGGCTCGGATCGCAGATCAAGCCGCACATCACCAAGCGCTTCTCGATGGAGTGGAGCCATCCGGCGCCGCGCATGCGCGAGATGATCCTCGCCGTGCGGGCCATCTGGGACACATGGCTCACCGGGGCACCGCTCCAGTTCCGCGGCGAGTTCTACCGGCACACCCTGATGACCCCCTTCTTCACGCCCGCCACCACCGATCTCGCCGAGTTCGGCCCGCCCAAGGTCTTCCTGGCCGGCGTGGGCACGCTCATGACCGAGGTCGCCGGCGAGGTGTGCGACGGATTCATCTGCCATGCGTTCACGACCGAGCGGTACCTCCGCGAGGTCACGCTGCCCGCCCTCGAGCGTGGCCGGGCGCGGTCGGGGCGCACGATGGACGGTTTCGAGATCGTCGGGCCGTCGTTCGTCGTCACCGGCGCTACGGCTGACGCACAGGCGAGCGCCGCCTCCGCTACCCGGCAGCAGATCGCGTTCTACGGCTCGACGCCCGCATACCGCGGCGTGCTCGATCTGCACGGATGGGACGGGCTCCACGACGAGCTCAACGCGCTCTCCAAGCAGGGCAAGTGGCAGGAGATGGGCGATCTGATCGACGACGACATCCTCAACACCTTCGCCGTCGTCGCACCACCGGAGGGCGTCGCGCCCGAGCTCGGCCGTCGGTACGGCGACGTCGTGACCAGGATGTCGTTCTACGCCCCGGTCGATCGCGACGTCGAACGCTGGGCCCCGGTCATGAGCGCCCTGAAGGCGATCTGAACCGCACCCTCACATCGAGGCCCCCGGTCCGGGCTTCCAGGAGTTCGGCGTCGCCGCCGCCGGCCGTGGCCAGCTGTCTGACGATCGCGAGGCCGAGTCCGGTCCCGCCCGGCGTCGCTCGCTCGCCGCGCCAGAACCGGTCGAACGCGACTTCCCGCTCCCCTGCCGACAGGCCGGGGCCCTCGTCGACGACGTGGAGCTCGACACCGTCGGAGGCAGCGACGGCCACCAACGTGAGTGCGGTGCCGGGGGCAGAGACCTCGAGCGCGTTGTCGACCAGGTTGTCGACGATCTGCTCGGCCGCACCGGGCACAGCGAGTGCGGGCAGAGTCATCGGGGCCGTCACCACCAGGCGGATCTCGCGTTCGGACGCAAGGGCCTCCCAGTGGCTCGCGCGCTCGCGCACCACATCGGCCAGATCGATCTCGACCGGGCCGACGGCCGCATCTTCGGCGCGGGAGAGTACGAGCAGACCCTCGATCATCCTGTGCAGCCGATCGGTCTCGGCGAGCGCCTCGTCGACGTGACGCCGGGCATCGTCGGGAAGGTCGTCGCCGGAGAGCTGTTCGAGCCGCAGTCGCAGCGCCGTGAGCGGAGTGCGCAACTGATGCGACGCCGTCCCGGCGAACGCACGCTGCCGATCGACGAGCGCCTGCAGGCGCGCCGCCATCGAGTTGAACGCAGCAGCGAGCTCACGGACCTCGGGCGGCCCCTCGTCATCCATCGCGCGGGTCGACAGGTCGCCACCTGCGAGGGACTGTGTGGTCCCCCGGAGACGGCGCAGCGGGCGTGACACGAACTCGGCGAACAGCCACGCCACCGCGATCGCGATGACGAGTGAGATCGCGCCCACCAGGAACAGGCCGCGGACCCGATCGGCGACGCGCTCGGACACGATGCGTTCCGGCGCGGACAGACGGACCGCACCGACGACCTCGTCGCCGGACAGCGACGGCACCGAGACGAAGAACAGGTCGTAGCCGAGCGTGTTCGAGAACCGCTGGCCGGTCTGCGGCGCAGCGGCGTCGAGGACGGTGACGATCTCGGGCCGATTCGAGAAGTCCTCGGCTCGATCCTCCGGATCGGACACCACCGCCGCGGTTCCGTCGGCATCGACGATGACGACGCGCACGTCAGGGTCGGCGGCGTGGTAGCGCGCGACGAGGCCCGCCAGCGCCTGATCCTCGGCTGCCGTGTCGTTCTCCAATGCCTCCTCGGACCGGCCGGCCAGGATGAACGCATCGCGTTCGAGCCGGGTGACCAGCCGGTCACGCTCGACACGTTCCAGGTGGCGTGCGAGCGGGATGTCGTGGACGAGGAGCACGAGTGCCACGACTCCGGCGAATACGAGCAGCAGGCGCACCCTCACCGGGAGCCATCCGATCGGTGGCCGTTCACGATGGTGGTACCTCGAGCCGGAAGCCCACGCCGCGCACGGCCTCGATCCATCGCCCGTCGCCCAGCTTCTTGCGGATGCCGGCGACGTGCGCGTCGACCGTCTTCGTCGGTCCGAACCAGTTCGCGTCCCAGACGTGCTCGATGATGTCGGAGCGCGTACGCGCGGCGCCGGCGTCCTCGGCCAGGAACGCGAGCAACTCGAACTCCTTGGGTGTCAGCGGGACCGCGGTGGCAACGCCGTCGATGTCGATGGTGACGCGATGGGTCCTGCGATCAATCCGCAAGGGCCCGGCGACGAGCACCTCACCGGCGTCGGCGGCGGGCACCGGCTCCCCGGACGGTGGCGCGACCCGCCGCGTCACCGCACGGATGCGCGCGACGAGCTCGCGGAACCCGAAGGGTTTCACGACGTAGTCATCGGCACCGAGCTCCAAGCCGAGCACCCTGTCGAGCTCCTCACCGCGTGCCGTGATCACGATGATCGGCACGGCGGAGCGTGCACGGATGGCACGGCAGACGTCGTAGCCGTCCATGTCGGGGAGCCCGAGATCGAGCAGCACCACGTCGCCGGGGTCTGCCTCGATCGCGGCCCGGCCGGTCGCGACGTGCCGCACATCGAACCCCTGCGACCGGAGCGACTCGCCGAGCGACCCCGCGATCGAGGGGTCGTCTTCCACCAACAGCACCTGCACGCGCCCATTCTCACCCCGCCGGCCCCTGCAACACGCATCTCGGAGTGCTGCCGTCTCTCGGATTCTTCTTGGACGTTTCTTGGACAACCGCTCCCCCACCCCCCGACGTGTCTTCCTTACCGTGACCGACACGGCACGACCCGAGGGTCGCCCTACCGAACAGAGGAAGACAACCATGAAGACCAAGATCGCCACCGCACTCTCCCTGGTGGGAGTGCTCAGCGCCGGCTCGGCCGCAGCGCTCGTCAACACCCAGATCCTCGATGGAGGTTCGACGTCGACCGACGCATCCGCAGCGCTGTCGTCGGTGTCGACACCGGCGGCGGTGACCCTGCCGGCCAACACGACCCCGTCGACCTCGGCGCCGACCACCACGGTCGTGTTGCCCGCCACCACCGCCGCGCCGACGACCGTCGTGATCACCACGCCGGCCGCACCGGCCACACCGGCGCCGAGCGCCACCGGCTTGCTCACCAGCTTCAACGTCGGGGCCGCCGGAGTGGTCACCGTCGACGTGATCGGTGGACGTGCTGTCTTCATCTCGGCCCAGCCGAACGCAGGGTGGACCCTCGTCGAGACCGAGGACGACGACGGTGGCGACGAGGTCGAGGTGAAGTTCGCCGACGCGACGACGCTGGTCGAGTTCAAGGTCGCCTTCATCGGCGGCCAGCTGGTTCCCACCGTGGAGTCCGAGTCGCTCGGGGTCACCGGCAACACCGTCACGGGCAACACCGTCACGGGCAACACCGTGCCGAGCAACACCGTCACGAGCAACACCGTGACCAGCAACACCGTCACGAGCAACACGATCGATGACGACGATGACGACGACCGCGACGATGACGACGATCGCGACGATGACGACGATGACGACGATCGCGACGATGAGGACCGCGACGACGATGACGACGACGACCGCGACGATGACTGATCAACTCGTCATGCCTGACCGCACCGACGCCGAGCGGGCCGAGCGGCTCGCCCGGCTGGCCTCCCGCCGCGGCGGTCGCGTCCCGAGCCCAGGTCCGGTACGCGAGTCCGGTTCGCCACAGCCCGTCGTGCCGGCCGAACGCCCCGCCGCATCACCATGGGCGGCGCCGGTCGCCACCAGCCGGACCGAACCGGTCCCGGCGCAGTCGGTCACGATCACCGCCGCTGCCCCGGCGCTCGTGGCAACGCCGTCGGGCTCAGCTGCGGCCGATCTGTTCGACGCAGAAGCGGGCCGGTGGCGCTCGTCGACGCCGAGCGCAGGGTGGCGTCGGCGCCGCCGGACGCCCGCCGAAGCGGCGAAGATCGCGACGGTCGGGCTCTCGACCACCGCGCTGCTCGGCATGATGGCGGCGTTCGGCATCGCCGATCAGCGCGCTGCCGAGTCGATCGAAACGGCGGCAGCCGAAGCGACGGCGGTCCCGACGCAGGTCACTGCCGCCCTGCCGGTCGCGACGGTCCCGGCGACGTTGCCCCCCACGTCACCGGCACCTGCGATCGCCGAGCCCACCGTGGCCCCGAGCGGGAGTGCGTCGACAGTTCCGGTGGGCGCCGCCCCCGAACTGGCCGGCACGGTGGCACCGGCGCCAGTCCCGGCCCCCGTGCCAGTTCCCGTACCAGTTCCCGTTCCGGCGGCGGTCGACCTTGCAGTCCCAGCGCCGCCGCCTCCTCCCCCCGCTCCGGCCCCGCAGGCCGCACCGGCACCTGCTCCGGCCCCGCAGGCCGAGTCGAGTGGGAGCTGACGTGCCGACGTCCGCGCCGGTGCGCCCCCCTGCTGCGCCCACGTCGGTCCGCCGGGAAACCCGTGCGATGAGCTGTGCGGCATCGATCGTCGTCGTCGGCCAACCCGCAGCCGAGCTCGATCGCCTCGCCGATGCAGCGGTCCGCCGCCTCGATGTGCTCGAACAGCGTTGGAGTCGGTTCATCGCCGACAGCGAGATCAGCGCGATCAATGCTGCAGACGGGCGACCGGTACGTGTGTCACGCGACACCGTCGAGCTCGTCACCGCTCTGGTCCAGGGCTGGCACCAGACCGAGGGCGCATTCGACCCGACCTTGCTGGGCGCGCTCGTCGGGCTCGGGTATGCAGCGAGCCGCGACGACGTCGAGCGGAGGACCGCGCTCGCACCGACCGTGGCGGTCCGCGGCCGCCCACAGGACGTACTCGTCGACCCGGTGCACGGCGTCGTCCAGGCTCCCCCAGGGACGGCCCTCGATCCGGGCGGCATGGGCAAAGGGCTCGCCGCCGACATGATCGTGGCCGAGCTGCTCGCAGCCGGAGCGGACGGCGCGCTCGTCGAAATCGGCGGTGACCTCCGGGTCGCAGGCACATCACCCGCCGATGCGTGGACGATCTCGATCGACACCGCCATCAGCGGCAGCCCAGGGGTGATCTCGCTGCTCGACGGCGGGGTCGCGACGTCGACGTCGCGGCTGCGGACATGGGACGCCGACGGCGAGCCGCGGCACCATCTGATCGACCCGGTGACGCTGCGGTCGACCGACAACGAGACGGTGTCGTGCACCGTCGTCGCCGGAACCGCAGCGACCGCAGAAGCGTTCACCAAGGTCGCGTTCACCGACCATCCCTCGCGGGCAGTCGCCCGCTACACACGCCGCGGCCTTGCCGCCTCCGTCACCACGACGACAGGCGACGTCCTGGTCACACCGGCGTGGCGCACCTTCGAACAGTTCTCCGGAGCACCGACATGAACGACAAGATCTGGTGGTACCTCTCGCGCAGCTCGGGCATCGTCGCCCTCGTGCTGCTCGTGCTGACCCTCGTGTGGGGTGTGCTGCTCGCCACTCGTGCACTGAAGCCGCACGACCGGCCCGCATGGCTGCTCGATCTGCACAAGTGGCTCGGCGGCACCGCGATCGTGATGACCGGCCTGCACCTGCTCGGGCTCTGGATGGACGAGTGGATCCATTTCGGATTCGCCGACCTCTTCGTGCCGGGAGCCAGCGAGTTCGAGCCGTTCGCGGTCGCTCTCGGCGTGGTGTCGATGTACGTCATGCTCGCGGTCCAGATCACGTCGTACTTCCGAAAACACCTCTCACAACGGGTGTGGCGCGGCGTCCACGTGCTGTCGTACGGGCTCGTGTGGACATCGGCGATCCACGCCGGCATGGCCGGTACCGACACGGTCAACCGGGTCTACCAGGCGTTCGCGATCCTGCTCTCGATGGTCGCTGTCGGGGCCACCGTCGTGCGGATCGTGATGCCGGGCCGTGCCGGTCGCGGCGCCGCAGCACGCACACCGACGTCGGCCGATACGGCAGCGGCCACCGCTACGACGGTGAGCTGAGCGTGTTCACACCGCGCAGCCATCGGCGGGCGTTCTCGCCGAGCTCGTCGACGGCGTAACCGCCCTCCTGCAACACGACGGTCGGAAGGCCCAACTGGGCCACGATCGCCCCGGCCCGCTCGAACCCGTCCGCGGTGACGGCGAGGTCGCCGATGGGGTCGTCGCCGAACGTGTCGAGCCCGAGCGACACCACGACGAAGTCGGGTCGGAACGCAGCGATCTCGCCGCACGCGGCGCTGAGCGTCTGGACGTACGCATCGTCGTCGGTCAGGGCGGGCAGCGGGAAGTTCGACGTGCAGCCACGCCCGACGCCGGTGCCGACCTCGTCCCGGAAGCCGGTCAGGTACGGGTAGGCGCGGTGCGGGTCGCCGTGGAGTGACACGAACTGGACGTCACCGCGGTCGTAGAAGATCTGCTGCGTGCCGTTGCCGTGGTGGTAGTCGACGTCGAGCACGGTGACCTTGCTGCCGGTGCTCGCCGCGAGGTGTTCGGCCACGACCGCCGCGTTGTTGAAGAAGCAATACCCGCCGTAGAGGGCCTTGGCCGCGTGGTGGCCCGGCGGACGGCAGAGCCCGTACGCGACGCCGTCGCCGTCGAGCACTCGCTCGGCGGCGGTGAGCGCCACGTCGACCGAGGAGCGTGCGGCGTCATAGGTGCCCTGCGTGAGCGGGGTGGTCATCTCGTAGCACCACCACCCGAGCTTCATCGCGATGCTCGCCGGCTCACGCGCCGGACCCATGCCGTCGCGCAACGCTGCCATCGCGAACACGTCGGGGATCACGTCGTGGGTGTGACCCCGCTCGTGCTGGTACTCCTCCCACGCCGATTCGAGGAAGCGGATGAGCCCGGGGTCGTGCACGGCCTCGATCGGCTCGATGCCCCACTCGTCGGGGGCGATGAACTCGAAGGTGTCGTCGGCGGCGAGGGCGGCCCGGATGATCTCGGCGCGCTCGGGGTGCTCGAGCGGTTCCTGGAAGCCGCCGGCCTCGAACTCACATTGCGGATGGTGGAGCCGATGCCGCAACGTGTAGACGACCTTCACGAGCGCACATCCTCGCGCGCCACCGCACGTGTCGATAGAGGCCATCCGACCTTCACAGCGAATTTGCGGGGTGTTTCCCCGCGCGATCGCGCGGTCAGTGGAACGCCGACCACCAGGGTGAGATATCGAGTCCCGGATAACGAGACGACACGCCGGTGAGCGTCGCCTCGGTCCAGTAGTCGTGCCCCGGCGGCGGGAAACCGAACAGCGCGAGTTCACGCGGTCCGCAGCGTTCGACGAAGCGCTGCCACGTGGGCCGGTTGGCGGTCTGGCCCCACGGCCCTCGGTTCGCCCACTCCGCCGCCGCGGTCCGCAGGTTGAGGTGCAGGGTGTAGCGGGCGGCGCGTGGACGCCGGATCGCCGTGCCCCGGTGCACGAGGTCGGTGCGGTACACGAGGAGTGTGCCGACCGGACCGAGCACCAGTTCGCCGAGGTCGTACAGCGCTGCGTGGTCGGGCGCATCCAGATGGTTCGGGATCAGCGGGACCTGTGCGGTGTGCTCGGTCGACACGACGTGTGTCGGGCCGAGATCGGGGGTCATCTCGCTCAGATACAGGAACATCTCGACCTGCCCATAGCGCGGGTCGTCGGTGGGGACCACGAGGGAGTGGTTGAGGAAGTCGCGGTGCAGCGTCTGGTCGTAGTCGGCGGCCTGGGTGTACTTGGCCCACGCCTCGGCCCGGTACATGCGGATGTCGTCGGTGCCGAGCACCCGCTCGGCCACGTCGATGAGGCGTCGATGCACCGCGAGCGCACTCCACTCGACCGACTCGAACGGCAGCACGTCGACCCCGCCGAACTGGCCGCTCCGGAACCGGTCGTTGCGCCGCGGATCGACGTCGTCGGCGAACTCGTCGGCGCTCGGGAACATGACGGGCAGCTCGTCGAGCGCCGGCTGCACCTCGTCGAGCGACAGGAACCCCGGCGCGATCGCATACCCGCGCTCGGCAACCCGCTCGGCGATCTCGTCGGGCGTCACGCCGCGAGGCTGCCACGCCGGATGCGCCGACGTTGGTATCCGGTTCCGACGGTGCCTGCGCGACACATCACGGAGTGGAAGCGGTACGCCGTCGCCGGACCAACACGATGGCGAGTCCGGCCGCCGTGGCAGCACCGACGCCGACCCAGATCGACCCCGCGGACGAATCGTTGCCGTCGTCGCCTGGTGCCGCACCCACGGTCGTCGCAGCGGGTGTGACGACGGGAGACGTCGACGGTGCGACCGAGACGACCGGCAGCATCGGAACCGGGGCCTCGACGCGCACCCCCGACCGATCGAGCAGCGGGCGCGGGGTCGTGGTCGCGTGGCTGGGAGCGCCTCCCACCAGCGCAGCGTCCACCGGGACCGCCGCCCACCCGAACAGTGGGATGTCGATCAGGGTGTTCGACACCTGATTCGCCGATCCATCGAACGCGATGTCGGTGGCGACGATCGCGTTCTTCGCCGGCCAGCGGTTCTCGATGCGGCTGACGCGCCAGCCGGTCGGGGTCACCTCGATCGACTCGGGCGGGAACCATGCCAGATCGGGAGTCGCGACCGGGATGATCTCCGCCCCCTGCTCGGCGGGCCGGATGGCGAGCGCGCCACCGGTGTCGAGCAACGCTGCGCCGTCAGGGTGCGGCGCGAGCGTGCCGTCGCCGACCTCCCGGGGCGTCACGACGCTCCCGATGACGTCGTAGCCGCCGTCCCATCTGATCATCGACGTCGAGCCGTCGGCACTCATGCAGGTCAGCGGCACGGACGGGTACGCAGGGTCGGCGCCGAGCTGGATCGTTTCGATCGGCAGGGTGCCGACCTCGGTCCAGCTCGACGTGTCCCACACTGCGAGCTCGACGGACCCCTCGTTCCACGACGTGCGGCGGAGTTGGACGAAGGCGGCGCCGCCCGGGCACGTCGCCAGCCCCAGCGTGGGCCCGGGACCCGGCAGGTACCACAACGGTCGACCGACGTCGTCGAGCACGGCCAGGTCGTGATCACGGGTGGCGACCGCCGCGATCGCGCCGGGCGGGCCGCTCCCCGTCAGCGGCCACACCTCGTCGAAGAACGGCGCCAACTGGTGTTCGAGCACCCCCTGAGAGCACACGGGGTACGCGTACCACCCGTCGGGATCCGGCGATGCGAGCATGAGCACCGACCAGAGGCTCTGCACCGTGTCGTCGCAATTGCCGAGCGTGGTGTCGACCCGCACCTCGATGACGTCGGGCGTGTCACCGCGGTACCGCGTGTCCACCCGGAACAGGAATCGGCGGTCGATCTCCTGCTCGCTCGGCGACAGATCGACCGACTCGATCGTCTCACCCGTCACGATCACGCTCGCGTCGAGAACGCTCGCGACGAGATCCGGAACGGCGCACGAGCACGCACGCGCCGTGCCCGACCCGGTCAGGGTCGTGCCGACCAACGCGAGCGTGAAGATCCCCACCGCGGCGAGTCGACGGCGGTGGGCGGCACTCAACGTCAACCGATCAGGTCGAGCTCTTCGCCGAGGTAGAGCTCGCGGCACTTGGCCCGCTGCAGCTTGCCCGAGCTCGTCTTGGGGAGGGTGCCGGGCTTGACGAGCATCACGTCGCGCGGCGGCAACCCGCACACCTCGAGGGTGCGGTGGTGGATGCTCTCGCGGACGTCGTCGATGTCGTCGGCACGCACCTCGGCGACGACGACGACCGACTCCTTGCCCTTGTAGCCCTCCATGCCGAACGCGATGACGTTGCCGGCACGCACGCCCTCGAGCCCGCCGACGGCGCGCTCGATGTCTTCCGGGAACACGTTGCGGCCGCCGACGATGATGACGTCCTTGATGCGGCCGCAGATGATGAGCTCGCCGTCGAGCAGGTAGGCGAGGTCGCCGGTGCACAGCCAGCCGTCGTGGAACATCGCCGCGGTGGCGGCCTCACGCTTGTAGTAGCCGGACGTGACCGAGGTGCCGCGCAACAGCAGCTCGCCGACGTGGCGCTCGGGGAGCTCCTCGTGGGTGGCCGGGTCGGCGATCTTCATCTCCATCCCAGGGACGGCCTTGCCGAGGAGCGGCAGGGCCCGAGCCGTCACCGCGAGGTCGTCGGGGTCGAGCACGGCGACCGGCTTCGCTACCCGGGTGCGTTCGAGCACCTCACGGTCGACGATGTCGACGCGCAGACCGCGGCCACGCGGCGGGAACGTGGCACCGATCGCGGTCTCGGCCATGCCGAAGGCGGGGAACATCGAACCGGCCACGAAGCCGAATGGCTCAGCGGCGGCGACGAACGCCTCGACCGCCTTCGGGTCGACGGGTTCGGCGCCACTGAGCGCGAGCGTCAGGCTGGAGAGGTCGAGCCCCTGGGCTCGCCGGAGGGCGCGGGTGGCCAGCACCCACGAGAAGTTCGGACCGGCGGTGGCGGTGCCACCCCAATCGCTGATCCACTGCATCCAGTTTCCCGGTTTCGCCATGAAGTCCTGCGGGGCTGCCTGGACCAGATGGACGCCCATCGTCATCGGGAGCGACAGGAATCCGACGAGCCCCATGTCGTGATAGAGCGGCAGCCACGACACGAGCACTTCGCCGTCCTGGAGCTCGCCGGCGGTGCAGACGGCGTCGATGTTGGCCATCAGCACCCGGTCGGGGATCATCACGCCCTTCGGTTCGCTCGTGGAACCGCTGGTGTACTGCAGGATCACGAGCCGCTCGGGGTCGTGCGGCGGCACCTCGAGCCGGTCGCCGCTCGGGACGTTCGGGGCGCCTGGCAGCACGCTGCCCATCGGTTCGATCGGCGGGTCGCCGGGCGCGGCTGCGTAGAACGGCGCGAGCTGGTCGTCGATCAGGACGAGCTTGGCGTCGCCGTGGAGGATGCGGGCCCGGGTGCTGCTGACGAACTCGTCGAGCGATCCCATCCGCATCGGGAGCGGGAGCACCATCGACGCGACGCCGGCCATCCAGCAACCCCGGATGATCGTCATCAGCTCGCGACTGGTGGGCCCGAGGATGGCGACGTGGTCGCCGGGCAGCAGGCCTCTCGCCTGGAGTGCGGCGCCGACGGCGCGGGCCTCGTCGTGGATCTGACGCCACGACACGAAAATCGGGCCCTCGGGCGCCACGGAGTGCCCGACGAATCGGACTCCGGTCCCCGAGTCGGCCGCTCGCTCGAGCCGCTCGATGGTCGAGCCGCTGGCCGACAAGGACGAATTCATTCCCGAAACGCTACTGCCGCAGCGGCGTCCCCCACTGCCTCCACCCATCGGGAGTTCGGATCGGAGCGCGGCAGGCGGGCGGTGGCCTAACGTCGCGAGATGCAGCACATCGGGGTGGTGGCGTGCAGCGCGGAGGGGGCTGCGCTGTGCTTCGAGACGATCTGCCGGCTCGGGCTCGAGATGGTCGGCAAGAACGACCACCCGCGGATCACGATGGACGCGATCCCGCTCGCCCGGTGGATGCCGGCGTTCGAGGCCGGCGACCACGAAGCGGTCGGGCGGATCATGGTGGAGTCGGCCACCGTGCTGGCGGGTGCCGGCTGCGACTTCGCGATCTGCCCCGACAACTCGGCGCACCTCGCATGGGCGAACGTGCAGGCGCACTCCCCCATCCCGTGGCTCCACATCGTCGAGGTGTGCGGTGCCGTGGCGGCGGAACGCGGCTTCCGGCGGGTCGGGGTGCTGGGCACCCGGTTCACGATGTCGGGGACGCTCTACTCGGACGTGTTCGCACGGCTCGGGATCGAGATCGTGGTGCCGGAAGGCGACGACTTCGACACCGTCGACCGGATCATCTTCGACGAGTTGATCGACGGCGTGTTCACTCCCGACTCACGCGCCGCCTACGCCGCGGTGATCGACCGGCTCGGCGAGCGAGGGTGCGACGCGGTGGCGCTGGCGTGCACCGAGATCCCGTTGCTGGTGGACGCCAACGACTCGTCGCTCCCGATCCTCGACTCGACCCGCCTGCTCGCGAGAGCTGCGCTCGAACGAGCCATCAACGGCTGACTGCTCCCGCGATTCTCCGGCAGTCAATCCATCGTCGGACACAGAATCGACTGCCACAGAATCGGGACGTGAGCGGCCGGACCACCCGCTCGGGATTTCGCGGCAGTCAATTCATCGTCGAACGTTGAATTGACTGCCCGAAAATCCGGGAGCTGACTTTGTGGCAGGCAATTCTCGAAACGACGCCGAATTGACTGCCGCAAAGTTGCAGGGGCGCGCGCCGGGTGCGGGGGCGGGGCTCAGCTGTAGTAGGGGTTCGAGCCGGTGCTGTGGTCGGTGAGGTCGCGGACTCGCTCGACGGCGGGGAGCGCCTCGCTCAGCATCGTCTGGACGCCCTCGAGCATCGTCATCTTGCTCATCGAGCAGCCGTGGCAGCCGCCGCCCATCGTCATGTACACGGTTCCCTCACCGTCATGACCCATGAAGGTGACGAACCCGCCGTGCGCAGCGAGCGCCGGGTTGACGTCGGCTGCGACCATCGCCTCGATCTCGGCGGAGAGCTCGTCGTCACGCACCAGACCCTCGACGGTGGGTGCCTCCGGGCGGTTCGGGTTCCGGATCACGAGGCCCTGCGAGTCGGTGTAGTCGAGCGTGGCGTCGAGCAGGCGCTCGGCATCGTCGGCCGGGATGATGACCTTGATCGACGCGCCCTCACCACCGGTGTGGGTACGCACCTCGTCGGTGAACGCTGCCTTCAGGTACTCGTCGAAGCTGAGGTCGTAGCGGAAGTCTTCACCGGGGCCTGATGCGATCGCGAGGCGCAGACCCAGCTGATCGGCGTCGGCCTCGTCTGCCCGGAGCTCGATCAGTTTGGCGAGCGCCGCCTCGGTGATCGAGATGATCGGGCGACTCACGCCGGCGTCTCCGCCCGACTGTGCCGCAAGCGCTTCGAGGGGTGACATGGCGCTGAGGCTACCGTCGGGTGACGTGAACCCCGAGCACGATCACCCGTCCGATCCGACCGATCCCGAGGCTGCGCGCGAGCGGTACCTCGATCAGGTGGTCGCAGACGCAGCCCGGTTCTCGGCCGCTGTCCGACGTGGTCCGCTCGACGCAGGCATCGCCGCCTGTCCGGGCTGGGATCTCCGCCAGCTCGCAGCGCACTTGGGTTCGGTCCACCGCTGGGCCCGGCACTGCGCCACCCACGCCGCGCCACCCGAGTCGTTCGGCATGTTCGCTCCCGAGGCGACGCTCACCTCCGACGAGCTCGCCGATTGGATCAACGACGGCGTCGACGAACTGATCAGCACCCTGCGGGCGATCGACCTCGACGGCCCGTCGTGGCATCCATTCCCGGTCGAACGCTTCGGCCGCGTCTGGCCCCGCCGCCAAGCACACGAGCTGGCGATCCACCGATGGGATGCGGAGGTCGCCGTCGGCATGGTGCCGCACCCGATCGACCCGGAGCTGGCGAGCGACGGCATCGACGAGTACTTCGAACTCGTGGTCCCCCGCCTCGTGGTACGCGAGGGTGTCGCGCTCCCGGCCGGCAGCCTCCACGTGCACTGCACCGACACCCACGGCGAGTGGCTCCTCACGACCGACCCCGAGTACACCATGATTCGCGCCCACCAGAAGGGTGACGCCGCCCTGCGCGGCCCGGCCGAGGCGATCCTGCTGCGGCTCTGGGGTCGCGAGTCGGCGCTGGCCGACCAGCTCAGCCCGGTCGGTGACGAGCAGGTCCTCGGCGCCTGGCTGGCGCTCGCCGGTTTGTAACGAGCGCCTCAGGCCCGGGCCGAACCAGCACCGCCGTCGACGGTGATGCGCTGGCCGGTCACATACCCGGCGCCGTCGGTGCACAGCCACACCACTGCGTTCGCGACGTCGCTCGGCTGACAGGCCCGGCCGAACGGCGACGAAGCATCGAGCCCGCGGAGATCCTGCAAGTCACGGTTGCCCGTGATCGCCCGTGCGAGGCGGACGCCCATGTCGGTCTCGACGAGCCCCGGCGCCACGACGTTGACGTGGATGCCGTTGCGCAGCTCCTCCTTCGCAAGCGTCATCGCGAGCGCCTCGAGCGCCGCCTTGCCCATGTTGTAGGGGGCACCGTTGGGGCCGGGCGACGCACCTGCGACCGACGAGATCATCACGATGTCACCACGCGGTCTGGTGCGCATCCCGGGCAGCACCAGGCGGCAGGCGTGGTGGGCACCGACCGCGTGGGTGTGCAGCACTCGCACCAGCTCGTCGGGGTCGGTGTCGGCCACCGACTGCCCCCGCGACGCGATCCCGGCATTGCAGACGAGCAGGTCGATCGGCCCGAGCTCGGCCACCGCCGTGGTGACCATCGCGGCCATCGCCTCGGCGTCATCGACCGACGCGGCGTACGCCACCGCCCGGCCACCTGCTGTCTCGATCGTCGCAACGGTCTCGGCCGCAGCATCGGCATCTCGCCGGTAGTTCACCGCGACAGCCGCTCCCGCCGCCGCGAGCTGCTCGCTGATCGCGCGTCCGATGCCTCGACCACCACCCGTGACCAGGGCGACCCGCCCCGCCAATCGATCCGATCCGACGCTCACCGCTCCCGACCCCATACGACCAACGATGACACGACGTTCACGAGACGAGCAAAGACGGCACGCGTCGTGGCAGCCGATCAGTGGCCCGGTGCATCGTCGCCGGCGCCGAACGGCAGACGCGAGACGACGGCCACGACGAGGAACCCGACGGCGAGACCGACCACGGCCGACAGGCCGGTGTTCACCAGCCAGCCGAGCACGCCGCCGACACCGGCGACCTCGTGCACGGGATCTTCGAGAGCGTGCACCAGGTCTTCCGGGCCGTGCCAGCCGAGCTCGGCGGCACCGACGATCAGGATGTGGCCGCCGACCCAGACCATGGCCGCAGTCCCCACCACCGAGAGCAGGGCGAGCAGCTTCGGCATGCCCGTCACCAGCCGCTCGCCGAAACGCATCGCCGACGGTCGGCCCGATTGCACCATCCGCAGCCCGATGTCGTCCATCTTCACGATCAGTGCGACGACGCCGTAGACGACCGCCGTGATCAGCACGGCGACGATGAACATGATGATCGCCCGCGACACGAACCCCTCGTCGATGACCTCCTTGAGGGCGATCACCATGATCTCCGCCGACAGGATGAAGTCGGTGCGGATCGCCCCGGCGATCGTGCGCTCCTCGGCCGCCTCGTCGATCGCGACCGCGGGAAGGTGCTCCCCGGTGTCATGGTGAGCGAACCGGTGGTGGATCTTCTCGGCCCCCTCGAAACAGAGGTAGGTGCCGCCGAGCATCAGGATGATCTCGACGAGCACGGGCACGAACTCGCTGAGGAGCAGCGCCGCCGGGAGGATGAAGATGATCTTGTTCTTCAGCGACCCCGTCGCGATCCGCTTGATGATCGGCAGCTCGCGTTCGGCCGCGAGGCCCTGCACGTAGGTGGGCGTGACGGCCGCATCGTCGACGACCACGCCGGCCGCCTTGCCGCTGGCACGACCCGCAGCGAGACCGACGTCATCGATGGAGGCTGCCGCCAACTTCGCCAATGCGGCGATGTCGTCCAACAGACCGACGAGGCCACCACTCACGCTGTACCCCCAGTTGTCCGGTCCGAAGGGCACAGGGTACGCACCCGGATCCGAAGCGATGCGCTCGGGCACGGCACTCGTCGGCGCAGTGCGGCGCGGCGTACGGTCTCGCGTCATGGCGCAGCGGGACCGGTCCGGGCGGTGACGGCGGTTCCCACCACCGCGCACGCCGAGGCAGAACGCGCTCGGCACACTCGGCTCGTCGGCGTCGCGGCCGTGCTGAGCGCGGTGATGCTGTTCGCGCTCAGCCTGTCGATCATCAAGTGGCCTGGCGTGCCGGGCTCGGTGATCGCATGGTGGCGATTGATCGGGTCGTCGATCCTGTGGTGGGTGGTGCTGCACGCTCGGCGGCGGCGCACGGGGCGGCCCCTCCCCTCCCGCGCCACGTGGAAGCTGGCGGTCGTGCCGGCGCTGTTCTTCGGGCTGAACATCTCGCTCACGTTCAACGCGTTGACGCGCACGAGCATCGCCCACGCCGACTTCATCGCTGCGATGACACCGCTCGTCACGATGCCGCTCGGCTTCGTGATCTTCCGGGAGCGACCCCAGTGGCGCTCGCTCAGCTGGGGCGTGCTGTCGATCGTCGGCATCGCGATCGTGCTGTTCAACGGTTCCGATCAGGGCGTCGCCACCTGGCAGGGGGACGTGCTCGCAGCGATGGGCATGACCGGGCTCGCGTGCTACCTGCTCGCCGCGAAGTTCGCTCGCTCGCGTGGTGTCGACACGTTCGACCTGATGGCGCTCGTGATGCCGATGGCGTTGCTCACGGCGACACCCGTGGTGATGATCCTCGCAGGTGATCAGCTGTGGCCCCTGCCGTGGCAGGCGTGGGTGGCGATCGCGATCCTGTCGGTGATGACGGGGATGGTGGCGCACGGGCTGCTCGTCTTCGCCCACACGCGCGTTCCGATCGCCACGATGTCGACGATGCAGGTGAGCCAGCCGGCGCTCTCGGCCCTGTGGGCGTGGATCCTGCTCGGCGAGGCGATCGCCGCCGCACAGGTACCCGGGATGGCCCTGGTGATCATCGGGCTCGCGCTCGTGTCGTGGTCGAGCCAGCGGTCGCGGCCCACACCGAGCGGGCGCGAGGCTGCCACGTGACGTCAACCTTCCGGCGGTGCGACGTTCACCTGCGGGTGGTATCCAGGTGGGCATGCGCATCCTCGTGACCAACGACGACGGGATCGACTCGATCGGCCTCCACGAGCTCGCCAGGGCGATGACCGAGCTCGGTCAGGTCGTGGTCGTCGCCCCCGACCGCGAGTTCTCCGGCGCCGGCGCTGCCGTTGGCGCGCTCCACGAGTTCGACCCGGTGGTCACCCGCCGCGAGATCGACGGGATCCCGGAGACCTGGACCCTCAACGGTCCCCCGGCACTGTGCGTGCTCTACGCACGGCTCGGCCTGTTCGGTGACCCGTTCGACCTCGTCGTGTCGGGGATCAACCCCGGCGCCAACGTCGGCCGCTCGGTGTACCACTCGGGCACGATCGGCGCCTGCCTCACGGCCCGCAACGGCGGGCTGTCGGGCGTGGCGGTGAGCCAGGCGGTCACCGGGTGGGGCGTCGAGGGCCAGGGCTGGGGTGACGTGATCAAGTTCCAGAAGTGGCACGTCGCCGCGGAGGTGGCGCGGGTGTTCGTCGCCGAGCTGGTCGGCGACCTGCCGGCCGAGCCGGTGGTCGTCAACCTCAACGTGCCCAACCTCGAGCTGGGCGAGATCGCCGGTTGGGAAATGACCGAGGTCGGGCTCGAGCCGCCGAGAGCGATCGCCCAGGCCGAGCTCGTCCCCACCGACGACCCCGACCGGTTCGGGGTCACGATGGGGTGGGGTGACAAGGTCGACCTGCCCGCCCACACCGACGGCGGCGCGATCGAACGCGACCTCGTGACGGTCAGCTACCTCACCCGGCTCGCCGCAGAGGAGCGCCCGGAGCTGGCCAAGTCGGAAGCTGCCCTCGACGCCCTCGTCGGCCGCAGCCTCTGAGGCGCGCTCCGTTCAGCCGGTGAGCCGGATCGTGAGCGACTCAGTGAAGGGCAGCTCGATAGAGATCGGGAACTGCTCACCGGACGTCCGGTCGTAGGCGATCGCGACCCCGTCGACCGCGAGGAACAACCAGCGCTCGTCGGAGCTCCAAGCACCGCTCGGGTAGCCGGACCCGGTGAAAGTCCTCGCGAAGCTGGTGATGTCACCGGTGACCGTGTCCATGACCGCGAGCGACGACGCCCCGGCGTCGTCCGCGATCACGAGCATCGCGGTCCGACCGTCGGTGGTCAGCCCGGCACCACCTTGCGGGTTTCCCCACCAACCGTTGAGGACACTGTCGGCCGTGAATCCCTCGTCGAGCGGCACGGGTCGCGACGCCCCCGTGGTGCGGTCGATCAGGCGGGGGCCGCAGTCGTCGAGCGACTCACCGCACTCGTAGGTCAGAACGTGGCCGACGCCGAGCGCGAGCAGCCGGCCGTCACCGATGCGGCGGGAGCCGTCCGGGGAGACGCTGAACCAGCCTCCGTATTCGTCACCGATCACGATGCCTCCAGCCGGATCAACGAAGCCCGCCGGCCAAAAGCCGTTCAGTTCGATCGACCGCCCGGTCGGTTCGCCTTCCACGGTCCGCTCGATCATCTGCGACGGACGACCGGCCGTCTCGTCGAGGGCCATCGCCCACATGGTGCGAGCCGGGACGTCCCACGCAACCACCCACGAGTTCGTTTCGATCGGGCTCGATGTCGTGTCGTCGCCGACGAACACGTCGGGGGGACTGCTGTCGTCGAACTGGACGGCGATGAAGTCGTCGCCCGCGACCGGGGCGTAGGGGCTCGAGCGCCATCCGGCGACGTCGAGGGTGCGCAGCCTGCCGGTCGCGAGGTCGAGCTCGATCAGGTCGCGGTCGCCGGTGATGGCGACGAGGCGATCGGTCGTGCCGGCGAGGCGGGGGTCGATCGTGATCGTCGACTCCTCCCAGACGGGTGGGGTCGTGGTGGTCGTGGTGCGCGGCGGGCGGCTGGTGGTCGGGGCAGCGCTGGGTCGGGCCGTCTCGGCCTCGGGGACCGTGTCGCCCGCCAGCACGCTGTCGGCCACCGTCGTGGCGGTGGTGACGCGCGTGGTGGCGTCGACGCGCGTGGTGGCGTCGACGGTGCGCGCCGCCGTGTCGTCGTCGCCGCTGCGGCCGAGCGCCCACCCGATGAACAGCGCGACCACCCCGGCGGTCAACGTCGCCGCGATGAGCCGGCCCCGCTCGGTGGCGAGCGGCCCGCCGCCGATCTGCTCGGGATCGCTGGTGACGACTGCCGCGTGCTCCGGGTCGATCTGCCGATCGAGGCCGGGGTCGCGATCCGAGGAGAACGAGGTCGGCCGTCGACCTTCGCCGGCCGACCATGTGGCGGTGCGATCGCGGCGGCGCCGCCCGGCGCGACCGGGAGCGCGCTCGGTGAGCTCGATCTCGACGCGCTGCGGCTCTCCCCGGTCGTCCACCACGTCCCATTGGATCACACCCGCCGAGCGTCAGAGCTGCAGCCGGACCGTGAGGCTCCGCACGCTCGGCAGCTGCGACGACACCGGGAACAGCTCGCCGGACTCGCGGTCGTAGGCGGTCACGGCGCCGTCGTCGACGACGAACGCGAACCGTTCGTCGGTGCTCCACGAGGCGCTCGGCGCGTACGACTCGGGCCGGATGCGCGGATCGGGCACTGACAGCTCGGCGATCCGCCCGGTGACCACGTCGAGGACCGCGACCTCGTTCACGCCACGGCCGTTGTGCATCGCCACCAGCGCCGACCGACCGTCGCTCGTGACGGTGGCGCCGGCCATGGGGCCTCCCCACCAGCCGTTCAGGAGCCGATCGACCGCGGAGCGGTCGTCGATCGGTACCCGGCGGGCCTCGCCGGCGGCGCGGTCGACCACGTCGATCGCGCAGTCGCCCAGCGTGTCGCCGCACCGGTAGACGAGCACGTGCGACAGCCCGAGCGCGACGATCCTGCCGTCGGGGAGACGTTCCGACCCGTCCGCCCACACCCGGTAGGTGCCGATGGTGCCGTCGCCGACGACGATGCCGCCGCGCGGGTCGAAGAGGCCCGACGGCCACATGCCGGCGAGGTCGATCGTGCGCCCGGTCGCCGTCCCGTCGAAGGTGGTCTCCCGCATCTGCGTGGGACGACCGACCGAGTCCTCGTACTGCATCGTCCACAGGGTCCCGGATGCCGTGTCCCAGTAGGTCACCCACGGATCGGCGGTGCTCTGTCGTGTCGGCGTGGGGTCGTCGCCGACGAACACGTCGGGTGCGGCGCCGTTGTCGAACGTGACGGCGACGAAGCCCGCTCCCGCGATCGGCGGGAGGGGGTTGGGGACGTCCGACCAGCGCGGCACGGCGACCGTGCGCAGCACCCCGGTCGCGAGGTCGACCTCGAGCAGATCCGCATCGTCGGTGACGGCGACGATGCGATCGGTGGTCCCGGCGAGGCGGGGATCGATCGCGACCGTCGATTCCTCCCACACCGGCGGGACGGTCGAGGTGGTCGTGGTGCGCCAGGTCCGGCTGGTGGTCGGTGGGATCGCTGGGCGGGAGGTCTCGGCGGCGGGGACCGGTTCGCCCGGCAGCACGGTGACGGCGACCGTGGTGGCGGTGCTCACGCTCGTGGCGGCGTCGACGGTGCGCGCCGACCCGCTGTCGTCGCCGCTCCGGCCCAGCGCCCAGCC
>JALHOG010000036.1 GCA_022843125.1 Ilumatobacteraceae bacterium | reverse complement strand
GCGACGAGAGCGAAGGGCGGCGCGTGAGCGCGGCACGTCAACTGGCGCGCCGCGAACGGATGGCGCTGATCCTCGCCCGCGACGGCGCCGAGTGCGTGTGGTGTCGCCGGCCGCTCGACGTGGGGCTCGTGACGGCGACCACCGAACATCTGGTGCCCAGGATCAAGGGTGGGCCGAGCTGGATCGAGAACGAGCTCGCGGCCTGCAGGCGGTGCAATGGTGAGCGCGGGCACCGGACACCGGGCGAGTGGTTCGACGAGTGCGAACGGCGTGGCTGGGCACCCGATCGGAGGGTGATCGTGAGCGCTCTCGAGGCGCTGGAGGTCGCGATCGCGGAGCGTGGCGGGCAGCGCCGGGCGCGCCCCTACGTGGCTTCGCAGCTCCGCCGTCTCCGACGAGTCGACCCAAACGACCCCATCCGGTAGGTGCCGTCTCGTAGCATCGACCTCGATGGTGTGTCACGAGTGCGGGAAGGTGGTGCTGGCCGGCCAGCGGTTCTGCGGCAACTGCGGCGCCGCGCTGCGCGGTGTCACCGACCCGACCGAGGTCGTCGGCACCGTCGGAACCGCTGCGGCCGAGGTGCCCGACCCGGGCGCCCCTGCACGCATCGGGTCGGCGCCCGTCGGTTCGGCGCCCACCGAGGCGTGGGCAGGAGACGATCCCGTGTGGGCCGCGACGGGTGCGATCCCGGTCGTCGGCGACGCGGTGCGAACCGGCGATCTGCCCGCCACCGAGCTGGTCGCCACCGGTCCGGCCACTGCCTGGCCGCTCGACGAACTCCCCGACGTGAGCGGTGACGTCGACGTGTGGGCCCCGGCCTCGGAGGCGTACGGCGCCCAGCCGGCGCCGCCGCTCACCGCCGAGATGCCGACGGTGGTGGTCCAGCAGCAGGTCGGCGTGGCGCCGGCCGACCGCGGGCGCCGGCTCCGCCCCAACACGATCACCGGGCTCGGCTTGGTCACCGCGGTCGCCGGCCTGATCGGATCGTTCACCGTTGCCGTCAGCGTCGAGAGCGACACGCGCCTGATCCCGACCGACACGATGCCGCCGACGTTCCGGACCGGCCGATGGTTCATCGACGACTTCGCCGACAACCTGTCGGTCGCGGTACTCGTGGCGGCAGTCCTGGCGATCGTCGGTGGCATCGGCTCTGCGTTCGGGTGGCGGTGGGCGTCGGGCCTCGCAGGTGGTGCCGGTCTCGCGATGGGTGGGCTGGTCGCGCTGTCCGTCGGTCTGGCGCAACTCCCGATCGAGGCCGCGCGTGAGTTCGCTGCCGTGCCCAACTCCCAGGTGTTCACGCTGACGCTCACGCGCGATGTCGGCTACTGGCTCCTCGTCGGGGCAGGCGCAGCCGGTGTCGTGCTGTTCTTCGCATCGTTGAACGATGCGTTCGGCGACGGCCGCCCCGGGCTCAACCCGTGGTTCGCCGCGCTCGGCGCGCTCGCCACGGTCACCGTCGTCATCGGCCCCATGATCCCCGAGGGGACGGCGGTCTTCAGTGACAACTGGTACCGGATCGACGGTGTGGGCGAACCGCCGGCACTGCTCCTGATGGGCAGGCTGATCCAACTCGCACTGCTGCTCCTGAGCGGCGTCATCGGCTATCTGTGCGTGCGCCGCTGGGGCCTCGGCCTCGCGATCGGCGGCGCGGCACCGGCAGCGTGGCTGGCGATGAGCACCCTGTTCGATCTCACGGCCAACCCGGCCGGCCCGGCATACCGCAATCCCGGTGCCACCGCTTCCGAGTTGCACGGTGTCACGATCATCGGTGTGTCTGCGATCGTCGCGATGGCGATCCTGGCGCTCGTCGCCGCGTACGACCAGGCATCGCGCGAACGTCGTCGCTGACCCGGCCCGGTGCCCGTCGCGCCCCGTACCATCGTCAGCCGTGACCACCATCGAGCTCAGGTCCGACAACGCCGCGGGCGTAGCCCCCGAGATCATCGCGGCCGTGGCTGCGGCGAACACCGGGTCGGTGATCGCCTACGGCGCCGATCCCGTCACGGCACAGCTGGAAGCACTGGTGCGCTCGGTCTTCGAGCACCCCGCGGCACGGGTGTTCCCGGTCACCAGTGGCACGGCGGCGAACGCACTGTCGCTCAGCTCGATGTGCCCACCCTGGGGTGCGGTGCTCTGCCACGACACCGCCCACATCCTCAACAGCGAGGCCGCGGCCACCTCGATGCTCGGCGGCGGTGTGCTGATGCGCGGCGTCGCCGGCACCGACTTCCGGATGCACCCCGACACCCTGGCCGCCGCCTTCGCCGCGACCCGGTGGGGCGACAACCACCACTCGCAGCCCAGGGTGCTGTCGTTCACCCAGCCGACCGACATGGGAACGATCTACTCGGTCGCGGAGATCGCGGCGCTCACTGCGGCTGCCCGCGAACGTGGGCTGCGAGCGCACCTCGACGGCGCCCGCCTCGCCAACGCGATCGTCGCGCTCGGGTGCTCCCCGGCCGACGTCACCTGGCGTGCCGGTGTCGATGTCGTGTCGTTGGGCGCCACGAAGAACGGTGCGCTGTCTGCCGAGGCGATCGTCTGCTTCGACGACGCCGTGGCCGATGAGCTCGTGTATCGCACCAAGCGCGCCGGCCACGTGACATCCAAGATGCGCTTCCAGTCGGCCCAGCTGATCGCCTACCTCACCGACGACCTCTGGCTCGGCTTGGCATCCGTCGCCAATCAGCGGATGGCGCGGCTGGCGGCAGGTCTCGGTGACCTCGGCGTCGGATTCGTGAACCGGCCCGACGTCAACATGCTGTTCGCCGAGGTCGCCGACGAGGTGGCGACCGAGCTCGAACGATCGGGCCTGCTCTTCTACCGCATCCGCCCTGGCGTGATCCGGCTCGTCACGAGCTGGCAGACCACCGACGACGACGTCGACCGAGCGCTGGCGTCCTTCGCCGCCGCGCTCGGCTGAGCAGCCGCATCACGCAGCCGGCGGGCTCGCCAGCAGGCGCCACCGCTCCCGCCAGCTCGTCGCCCGGCCGAACCCGCCCCACATTCGGCGCAGCTCGTGCAGCTGCACGTCGATCCAGTTGGTCGTGCCGATCGGCGTGGTGAGCCCGTACACGACCGGCTCCCGCTCGGGCTCGAACGTGCGGAACAGGCGGTCCCAGACGATGAGGATCCCGCCGTAGTTCTTGTCGAGGTACTCGCGATTGCTGCCGTGGTGGACGCGATGGTGCGACGGCGTGTTGAGCATCCACTCGAGCGGTGCAGGAAGCCGACCGACCAGCTCGGTGTGGATCCACGTCTGGTAGGCGACGACGATGAACACCGCTGCGAACACGAGCTCGGGCGGGAACCCGAGCAGTACCAGCGGCAGGTAGAACGCGGCGCTCTGCAGCCCGTCGAACACCGACAGCCGCAGCGCTGTCGTCTGGTCGTAGACCGGTGAGCTGTGGTGCACGGAGTGGAAGAGCGACCAGAACAGATTGATCCGGTGGCTGGCGCGATGCTCCCAGTAGTAGAGGAAGTCGGCGCCGAGCAGCACCGCCGGCACCGACCACCACGAGACCGCCACACCCCACGGCACGAGGGTCGCCACTGCGGCGAGGAGCGCGAGCTGGATGGCGAAGATGACGACCGCGCTCAGGCTCTGCGGGACGAACTGGACCGCCGACGCGAGCATCTCGCGCATCCGCTGGCGGGTCAGGTGCCGGCGGCGCCGGAGCACCACCAGTTCGAGCGGCAGGATCACGAGGGTGACGGCGGCGAGGGCGAGCCCCCAGCCGTTCAGGGCGGCGACGAGATCGTCGAGGGCACGGTCTGCGGTGGACATCGGCTGCTCCGGTCAGTGATGAGCTCGGCCGCCGGATGCAGCCGAGTTGGTCAGATGACCAACTCTAGACACAAAGTTGGTCGGATGACCAGGTCATGTGACCAAGTACACTCGCCGAATGCCGCACGTGTCGTCGGAAGAGCGCCGGGAGCAACTGATCGCAGCGACGATCGCGGTCATGGCGAGCAGCGGTCTCGACGCCACGACATCGCGCCGCATCGCCGAAGCCGCGGGGGCGCCGCTGGCGAGCATCCACTACACGTTCGACTCGCTGGAGGCGCTGATCGTCGAGGCCTACGCCCGCGTCCTCGACGACGTGCTGACCCGGCTCGACGCTGCCATCCCGCGCACCGAGGGCTTCCTCGCTGCGTTCACGGCGCTGGCCGACGCGGTCGCCGACCTGCTGGGTGACCGCGAGTCGGGGATCCTGCTGATCGACCTCAACCCGGCGAACGATGCGCGGCTGCACGACGTGGGTCGGCGCTACTACGAGTTCGGACCCGACCTCGTGCGCTCGCTCGCCGCCCACGCCGACGGCGGCGCCGGGGTCGACCTCGACACCGAGCGGCTCGAGCGGCTCGGCCGGCTCGTCATGGCAGCGATCGACGGGGTCGCCACGCAGTACGCCGTGATGCGCGACCCCGATCGGCTGCGGGGCGACCTCCGCGCGCTGCTGGCCGCGCTCGCTCCTGACGACTCAGGCGGTCGGCCCCTGGGCGCGTAGGCGCTCGACGTCTTCGAGCGCGGTGCGCAGGCTGCGGAGCCACTCGTCGCTGTGCGTGCCGACGAGTCGGACGCACCAGGCGAGCGCGTCGGCACGCGAGCGTGCGACGTTGGCGGCGACGAGCGTGTCGAGCACGAGCCGCTCCCGCTGGCGCAACCGGGTCATCACGGGCACCGCCAGGTGTGTGAACAGTGACGTGGTGTCGTCGATGCGAACCCCCCACGCGACCTTGCGCTCGAAGCGGTGCTCGGCCTCGCGGGCGATCGCCATGCGCTGGTCGCGCGTGTCTTCGCGGAACGCCGCGACGCGTCCGGCCTCGGCTTGGGCGCGCACCGCAGCGTCGTCACCGTCGACCTCCGGGGGTGTGAGGGCGATCACGACGGTGATCTCCTCGCGATCGACGGTGACACCGGGGGAGGCAACGCCCGACCAGGCGTCGGGCAGACGGGTCTGGAACCAGGCGGCGATCGCAGCGGGTGACGTGGCGGCGGGTGAAGTGGCGGCGGGTGAAGTCGAAGGGGTGTCAGTCATGACATGAGATTACATGATTACTGACTTACAACCACGCGTCGGTCCAGACGGCCGGGGAGTGCTCCCCATGTCGCCGCCCTGCCACCCGGCGTACGTTCCGAGCGTGCCGACGCAGTCCGACTTCGAGCACGCAGCGCGCCTCGCTCGTACCACCCGCGATCAGCTCGCCGACGTGCACCGAACGTTGACCTCGACGCGTGCCGAACGGGCGGTCGCAGGCGGCACGGTCGGACCGCTCGTCGACACCGGGCTCGGGGTGGCGACACTCGGCGTCGAGCAGCTGGTCCACCATCTGCACGACCTGGCGACCACGTGCGATCGCCGGGCTGCCGTGTGTGCCGAGCACGCCGAGGCGATCGCCCGGTGGAACCACCGCACCGACCAGTGGGAGTTCGCGATGGCACGCCACCGCGAGGGTCTGATCGACCCCACCCGCGCCGCACCGCATCCGGGCCCGGCTCCCCGACGGCCATCGCCGCCGGCCCCCTGGGTGGAACCGCGATGACCACGCTCACGATCGACACGGTCGCAGCGAGGTCGGCGTCGCGACGGCTGCGCGCCACGAGCGACGGCATCGAGGAGCTGCGCACGGCGATCACCGGTGTGGCCCGGCTCGCTGCGTTCACCGACGAACACCTGACCGCCTGGAACGTCGCAGGGGAGCTGCGCGACGAAGTCGGCCTGATCGGTCACCTCCTCGGACTCACCGCCGATCGCTCCGAGCAGGCCGACGGCGACTACGCCGGGATGCTCGACCAATGGTTGGGGACGACCATCGCGACGCTGCGGAGTGCGCTCAACACCGGGAGCGGCCCGTCGGTGCGTTCGTTCCTGGCCACCGCCCACGGCGCGATGTCGCCGGGTGCGATCGCCGCCCTCACCCCCGACGAGGCCGCAGCCTGGTGGGCGACGCTGCCGCCCGACCGCCGGCTCGAGCTCGCCGCCACCGAGATCGAGCTGTTCGAGGGCACCGCCGTCGCCGGGGCGATCGACTCCTGGATCGATCGACTCGACGGGGCGACCGTGCGGGAGCTGTACGAGATGCGGGCGTTCGACCGGGCCGGCATCGACCCCGAGGCGTGGAACCCCGACCTCGGCCTCGCCGCCAACGCACACATCGTCGAGGCGGTCTACGAGTACTACGCCGATCTGTACCGATCCCACCCCGACCGGCTGTGGTGGTCGGGTATGGCCGCCCTGATCGGACCGAGCTTCTACGGCGGCTTCCGCGACCTCGACACGTTCCGCAGCCTGCTCGGCGGGGCAAGCACGATCGCCGAGTCGCCGGCGCGCCGCCTACTGCCGCCGCAGGTCCAGCGGGCCGGCGAACTGGCCGAGATGTCGGCCGACGTGCTCTCCGCCGAGCTGCTCTGGTACCAGGTCCGGCTGCTGCGCATGCAACGTGAGATCTTCCTCGACATGGCGCCGGCCCACGAGGCGTACCTCGACGGCGGCATCGAGCGGGTCGAGCAACTCCTCGCCGACGACCCGTACGGCTTCGGCGCGCCGACCATCGAGGCGTGGCGCACCATCGACGCCGGGTGGCGCGCAGGCGACCAGCAGATGATCGCGGCCGGCAACGAGACCCTGCTCCTGCGCGAGCAACGGTGGGTGATCGCCGACGACTACGACAAGATGCGCGAGCGGCCGGTCACCGGCGAGCTCGTCACGTGGGCGATGACGCTCGTCGGCGCACCATCGGTGCCCGGAGCGCGCACCTACCCGGAGGTGTTCCCGCTCGTGGTCGACCTCACGCCGACCATCAGCACGCCCGACCGCATACCCGTACCCGTCGGGCCGTTCCGGTTCGATGTCGACGTGCCACAGCTCACCCTCGAAGCCGGGGCCGAGATCACCACGCCGCTGCCGGCCGGCAACATCTCCGACTTCAACGACCGGTGGAACCTGATCGCCCAGGACACCCTGCCCACGTACGTCTCGCTCGCGCGTGACCACCCAGACGCCATCATCGAGATCCTCGACGACCCGGTGGGTGAGCGGGCCGACGAGTACACCATCGGGGCCCGGTTCGACGAGATCCTCCTGCAGCTGATCACCAGCTGGGAGATCGACCCGCGGGTCGCCGTCGCGGTCGGAGAGTGATGATGCATGATGACACCATGATTCGCCTGTCGAGTTCGCCGACGTGGAAGCGACGGATCGTGGTGCTCGGCGCCGTCGTGGCCGCGGCCGGTTGCGGCGGTGCCGGCAGGGCCACCGGGCCGACGACGATCGATCTCCGCGAACCGACCACAGTGCTCGAGTTCGATCCCGAAGCCGGCAACACGACGCTCGCCACGGTCGAAGGGCTCGCCGACTACACGGTCGAGCTCCCCAATCGGACGGTGACCGGCCGGTTCCGCAGTGTCGTGATGTTCGCTCCGATCCTCGCCGAACCGCTGCCCGACGACGACCCCGCGCGAGCGATCAACGAGGTGCAGCTCAAGTACGAGTTCACCGACGACCCCGACACCGTGCTCGCCCAGTTCGACGAACTCATCGCCACCTACCGCGACAACGGGCCCGAACGCGCCACCCTCCTCGCCTTCCGCGACTCGTTCCGGGCCAGCGTCGAGGCGAACGGAGGCACCATCGTCTACGACGACATCCTCGGCGACCGGAACTCGGGCATCTTCGCGTTCCGGCTGGAGCAGACCGAACACGACCTGGTCACGCTGCAGTTCAGAGTGTGGTCCGACGGCGAGGTCGCGATGAACGTGTTGGTGTCCACCGACGGAGGCACCGCCTGATCGTTGATCGTTGATCGTTCAGTCGGTCACGAGCAGGTACTTGTCACCGGTCGCGCGGCGACACATCGCCTCGACGACATCGGGGCGGAGGAGGTCGTCGAGGTGCACCTCGCGGGCGTAACGGCTGGCGAAGACCGTGTCGATCCCGGCCGCGACCTGATCACGGAGGCGGGCCAACCCGTCCGGCCCGATCCGCTGCAGGAACGGGCCGAGCAGCCAACCGCCGACGCCCCACGCCATGCCCACTTCGCGCGGCACGTGCACCGGACCGGGGTCGAGCAATCCGTACACGTACACCTGCTTGTGGACCTCGCTGCCGTACGGGCTGTACGCGCCCATCGTGCGGCGTGCCGCGCGTTCGAACGCCACGAGCAGTTGCCCGGTGGTGTCGCCTCCCACGGCGTCGAACGCGATCGTCGCGCCGGTGGCGGCCACTGCCTCGACCAGGTCGTCGGAGAAGGTCGCCGACGACGACACACAGACGTGCTCGGCACCGAGTGATCGGAGCAGTTCGGCCTGCTCGGTACGTCTCACGACGTTGACGAGGCCGATGCCATCACGTACGCAGACCTGAACGAGCATCTGTCCCAGGTTCGAAGCGGCGGCCGTGTGCACGAGGGCCGTGTGCCCCTCCGCCCGCATCGTGTCGATCATGCCGAGCACGGTGAGCGGGTTGACGAACGCGCTCGCGACCGATCGCGCGGGCGTGCCCGGGGCGAAGGCCATGCACGCCCGCCACGGGACGCGCACGTGCTCGGCGAACGTCCCGCCGCCGAGCACCGCCACGGTCGCCCCGAGGAGCGCCTGCGCCTCGGGCGACGAACCGGCTGCGACGACGACGCCTGAGCCCTCGTTGCCGACCGGGACCGTGGCTCCGAGGCGGAGTTCGGAACGCGCCAGCGCATCGCCGGGGATGTCGAGGCGCAACGCGCTCCCGTGCTCGCCGGCCACCGTCCTCGCTGAGCTCGGCTCGGCGTCGGCGAGCATGACGATCAGATCGGAGGGGTTGATCGGTGCCGCCTTGATCCGCACGATCACCTCGTGCGGTCGGGGTTCGGTGAGGTCGTGCTCGGCGATTCGGATGTCGACGTGGCCGTCGCCGGCGACCGTCGACGTGAGGCGCCGTGTCTGGTCGGGTCGTGGTGCGTGCGCGGTCACAGCCGGGCTGCCTCGGGGGCGAACGGCAATCGTGATGCGCCGTCGAGACGGATGACCTCGCCGTTGATGTACTCGTTGTCGACCAGGTGCAGCGCGAGCGACGCGAACTCGGCGGGACGACCGGCGCGACGCGGGTGGACCACCGCATCGACGAGGCCGCCCTTGACGTCGTCGCGGATGGTGGAGATCAGCGGCGTCTCGATCAACCCCGGCGCGATGGCGTTCACCCGGATCCGGAGCGGGGCGAGGTCGCGTGCTGCGGTGAAGGTGAGCGCCACCACAGCGGCCTTGGAGGCTGCATACGCGGCCTGACCCACCTGACCCTCGAACGCCGCGATCGAGGCGGTGTTGACGATCACACCGATCGAGTCGACCCCGTCGTCGCCGGGCGGCGGCGCGGTGATGAAGCCGTCGGCGATCGCCGCTGCGCCCTGGCTGACGAGATGGAACGTGCCCAACAGGTTGATGTCGACGACGCGCTTGAAGGCATCTGCATCGGCGAACCTGATCTGTCCGCTGCCCGAGCGGGCAGCGACGCGCTGAGCGCTCCCGACGCCGGCGCAGTTGACGACGACGGCGAGTGGCGCCATCGATGTGGCGACCTCGATCGCCTGAGCGACGTCGGCCGCGTCGGTCACGTCGCCGTGCACGAGATGGGCGCCGGTCACCGGCGCGCCCGCCCAGTCCTGGCGATCGAAGACGACGACGTGCATCCCGCGCTCCGCGAGCGACGCCACCGTCGCCGCCCCGAGGCCCGACGCCCCACCGGTCACGATCGCGGATCTCCCCTGGATCTGCATGCTTCCCCTCTCCGTCGTTCTGCCCGTCGTTGTGCCGGTCGTTGTGCCGGTCGTTGCGCTCTCACGCCCCGACCCCGGTAGTCATAGACATGGTAGGTTACGTTCGAGCCTGATGGGACGGACGATGTGAGCACCAACCCTGATCCGCGACCGGCGGTCGTGCACCTGGACCGAGCATCGGCGATCGCCGGTGCGCGCTGCACGGTGTGCGGCCATCCGGCGCTCTGGTCGCCGCCGCGATGCTCCCGCTGCGGCGAACAGGTCGAGCCCGCGACGTTCGGCCCGGGTGGCACCGTCTGGTCGTCGACCGTGGTCCGCGTCGCCGTGCCGGGCCGTACACCCCCCTACGGCCTGGCGTACGTCGATCTCGACGACGGCCCGCGCATCCTCGCCCACGTCGCCGACTCCCGGTCGGCGGATGACGACCCGATCGTGCGCGTCGCGCCGGGAGCTCGCGTGCAGCTTGCCGGCGCCACCGAGCTCGGCGATGTGCTGGTGACGGTGCTCGTCGACGCAACAGGCGGCGGGCCGCGATGACCGTTCCGGCGATCAAGGGTGTCGGGACGTCCCTGTTCGGCAAGCAGCCCGACCTCCACCCGTCCGAACTGGTGTGGCGAGCGGTCGACGAGGCGATGACCCGTGCCGGTGTGACCGCCGGCGAGCTCGACGCCGTCTACGTCGGCACCGTGTTCGGTGCGCCCGGCGTCGCCCAGCGGGCACTGCACGCAATGGGGATCGTCGGGGTGCCGGTGATCACCGTCGAGAACGCGTGCGCGAGCGGCACCACAGCGTTGCACGAGGCGTCGGAGGCGGTCCGGCTCGACCGCTGGGCCTGCGTGCTGGCGGTCGGCATCGAGAAGATGACCGACCAGTTCGCCGGGGCGATCCATCCCGAGTCGACCGACATCGAGGGCCGCAGCGGCCTCGCCCTGCCGAGCCTCTACGCGATGGCGGCGACCCGTTACCAGCACGCGTTCGGTGTCACCGACGCCGAGCTCGCGATGGTGGCGGAGAAGAACCATGGTCACGCCCGCCACAACGACCGGGCCCAACATCGCACCCCGCACACCGTCGAGGAGATCCTCGCCTCGCGGATGATCGCCGATCCGTTGACGTTGCTCCAGTGTTGCCCGATCGCCGACGGCGCCGCAGCGGCGATCGTCGGCCCGCACGAGCCAGGAGCGCGAGAGGTCGTGATCCGTTCGTCGGTGCTGCGCTCGGGCCAGCTGTGGGATCATCGCAGCGAGCACGTATGGGGCTTCGAACTGATCCGCGACACGGCGCGCCGGGCGTTCGAGGCTGCCGGCATCGGGCCTGCCGACCTCGATGTCGTCGAATGCCACGACGCGTTCACGATCGGCGAGATCGTCACCACCGAGGCGCTCGGGCTGGCCCCCGAGGGCGAGGGCGTTGGCCTGCTCCGCGACCGGCACACGCATCTGGGTGGCCCACAACCGGTCAACCCCTCGGGAGGCCTGCTGTCGCGGGGGCATCCGCTCGGGGCCACCGGCCTCGCGCAGGTCGCCGAGGTCGTGTGGCAACTCCTGGGCGAGGCCGGCGGGCGCCAGCACCCGGGCGCGACCCTCGGGCTCGTCGAGACGATGGGTGGGGGCGTGGCCGGGGTCGACGGCAACGCCTGCGCGATCGCGGTGCTCGAGCGCCTGGGCTGAACCAGTGCGGCTGAACCAGTGCGGCTGAGTTAGCGCGCGGCCTTCTTCTTCGGGCGCGCGGGTTCGTTCGACGAGGCCGGGCGGCCGCCGCGCACGATCATGCCGTTGAGGAATGTCGTGCAGATCTGGTCGGCGATGACCGCTGCCGGCAGCGGACCGCCGGGCCGGTACCAGTGCGTCATCCAGTTCAGCGCGCCGATGAACGCGAGCGTCGCCGTGCCGGCATGGATGACGGCCGAGAAGTCGCCACGTTCGACGCCGTCCTCGACGATCGACGTGAGGACACGGCGGTACTCACGGTCTTTGGAGGCCCACTCGGCGAAGCGCTGGTTCCCGGCGATCTCGCGGAGGTACACCGACGCGTACACGAACGTCTCGTCGAGCACTGCGGCGTGGGTGATGGCGGCCTGGCGCAGCTTCTCCGACGGTGGGAGATCGAGCGCCGCGATCTTCTGCAGGCTGTCGAGGATGCGCGTGGCCGGCTCGCTCACGACAGCGAACAGCAGGTCTTCCTTGGAGTTGATGTAGTGGTACAGGCTGCCCTTGCGCATCCCGACCTCTGCCGCGATGTCTTCCAGGGACGACGCCGCGAAACCCTTTTGTTGGAACACCTGTGCGGCGGCCTCGACGACATCGCTCCATCTGCTGGGCCTCGGCATGCATCTCCTCCTCGCTGACCGTCAGGTCACGGTACTGGGCACCGCCCGCCGGACATGACAACGCCCCACCGGCGAACCGGTGGGGCGTGCCGACACGACGTGCTGTCGAACGGTGCGTTCGCTCAGGAATCGGCGAAGACGTCGTAACCGCTGGTGAAGTTGTACTTGAAGTGCGGCTCACCCTGGACCGTGCCGTCGGCGCGGACGATGTGGGTCTCCTTGGCGGCGAGGCCGATGAAGTCCTGCACGGTGAGCTCGCTGATGACCTCGCTACGCGGGTCTGGTGCGGCGTGGTTCTGGAGCAGGACGCTGCTGTCGCTCTCGAAGATGCCGCGGGACTCGAAGCCCTCGGGGCAGTCGCTGAACGGCGTGTGGAAGGAACCGGCGGCCTCGTACGAGAACATGCCGTTCATCACGCGGTTGGTGCCTTCGCGGTAGCCGAACCAGCCCTTGGTGGTGAACGCCAGCGCGCGGCAGATGTGGAAGTGGGACGGGAAGTCGGGCGCACCCGGGTCCATCCGGAACGCGAACGCAACCGTGTTGGTCGGTTCGTGGATCGTCAGGGCCTTGAAGTACGAGCCCTCGGCGACCTCCACCCAATCCAGATCGTTGACCTGGACATCGGCAGTGATGCGCTCCAGTTGTGCGAGTCCCAGCGGCATGTTAACCCCCTACGAGTTGTTGGTGACCGGAGACACAGTAGTCACAACTCCGTTCGGTGTCACGAGCGGACGGCGACTTTTTCTCCGTTGGCCGATAACTCGCTGTCTACATGGTCTTTCTCACCACGATGGGGTTGGTCGACCGCGCGCCGCGCGACCAGTCCCTCCGCCTCTTCCGCGCGTTACCTACCGCATATACAGTTAAAAGCCCGCCGACCGAGGGGGCCGACGGATGAAGGAGGGGATCATGAGACTGACCGGCAAGGTTGCGCTGGTGACCGGCGCCGCACAGGGGATCGGCGAGGCCACTGCGTTGCGGTTCGCCCGCGAGGGAGCCACCGTGGTGTGCGCCGACATCCAGCCGTGCGCGCAGAGCACCGCCGACCGCATCACGCAGGACGGTGGCAGTGCCAGCGCCATCCAGATGGACACGACGAAGGCCGCCGACTGGGATCGCACCGTGAGCGAGGCCCGTGAGCGGTACGGCAGGGTCGACCTGCTCGCGAACATCGCGGGCGTCGTGGCCCTCGACGGCCCCGACACGGTCGTGGGACTCACCGAGGAACGGTGGGACCATGTGGTCGGCGTCGACCTCAAGGGTGTCTGGCTCGGGATGCGGGCCGTCATCCCGAGCATGATCGAGCAGGGTGGTGGCCGCATCTGCAACGTGGCGTCGATGGCGGCACTGCGCGGCTTGCCGAACCTCGCCGCCTACTCAGCGGCCAAGGGCGGCGTCGCCGCGCTGACCCGCCAGGCGGCCATCGAGTACGCAGCCGACAACGTCCTCGTGAACTGCATCGCGCCCGGCACGATCGACACTCCGATCCTCGCCGGCGTCCAGCCCCAGGACCTCGCGACGTTCGCTTCCTCGCACGCCGTGAACCGGCTCGGCCAGCCCGGCGAGGTGGCCGCGATGATGGTGCACTTCTTCTCCGACGACGGCGACTTCCTCACCGGGCAGCTGTACCCGGTGTGCGGCGGCTGGTCGATCAAGTGACCGCAGGGGGCGGGGTCGCCTCGGCGGCCCCGCCCCTGTGTGATCAGTTGCCGGCGACGCGCCGGTCGAAGCCCACCCAGAACGGCTCGCGCAGCACCTTGCGTTGCAGCTTGCCGACCGGGCTCTTGGGCAACGGCTCGTGGCGGAACTCGACCCGCGACGGCTTCTTGTAGCTCCCGAGCCGATCGGTGCAGAGGGTGATGATCTCGCCCTCGACCGCTTCGGTCGCTTCGACGCCGGCGGCGAGGACGCACAGCGCGATCGGGGTCTCACCCCATCGGTCGTGCGGTGCGGCCACCACGGCGACCTCGACCACGGCCGGATGGTCCTGGATGACGTTCTCCAGTTCGGCGGGCCAGATGTTGAAACCGCCGGAGATGATCATGTCGTCCTTGCGGTCGAGCACGTAGAGGTAGGCGTTGTCGTCGAGCCGGCCGATGTCGCCGGTGAGCACGAAGCCGTCCTTGGTCATCCGCTCGCCGGTCGCGGCGTCGTTGTCCCAGAAGCCGAGCATCTGGCCGTCGCACTTGATGGCGATCTCGCCCTCGGCCCCGAGTGGAAGCGCCACCTCCGGGTGCTCCGGGTCGCGGATCTGCAGGTACGCGAACGGCAGTGCGCGCCCCGCCGAACGCAGCGGGTTCGACCCCTCCACCTCCGAGAACCACTCGTCGGGGCCCATCATGCACACGGGGAGCGCTTCGGTCTGGCCGTAGCCCTGATACAGCACGCTGCCGAACACCTCGCGCCCGAGCAGTGCGGTCTCGTCGGTGATCGGTGCGCCGCCGATCTGGATGACCCGGAGCCGCGACCAGTCCCGGCCGGCCGCCGACGGGTGCCGGGCGAGCGCGTTCAGCATCGCCGGCACGAGGAACATGAAGCCGATGCCCTCGGCCTCCATGACGTCGAGTGTGTCGGTCGGGTCGAAGTGATCGAGCAGCACGTTGCAGCCGCCCGACAGCCAGGTCGGGGTGTAGAGGTAGCCGGAGCCGTGCGAGATCGGACCGACGTGGAGGCACGACTCACCGGCTTGCATCGGCGGGAAGTTGTAGAACCAGTCGCGGCCGGCAGCGATCCACGAACGGTGCGTGTAGGCGACGCCCTTCGGTTTCCCGGTGGTGCCGCCCGTGTGGCGGATGATGTACCAGTCGTCGGGCTGGATCGTCACCATCGGATCGATGTCCGATTGTGCGGCGAGCCAGTTGTCGTAGCCGTCGTCGCGCACGAGGACGTGTTCGAGCGACGGCACGCCCGGCCGCACCGCCTCGATGTCGCCGGCGTACGCCGCGCTGACCACCACGGCACGACAGCCGGTGTGCGCCAGCATGTGCTCATGGCTCTCGGTGCTGTTGCGGGCGTAGAGCGGCACCCTCACGAGACCGGCGATCGCGGCACCGGCGAAGAGGTCCTGGGCCTCGATCGAGTTGTCTTCGAGCACACCGACGCGGTCGCCGGGCTCGAGGCCGAGAGCGAGCAGGCCGTTGGCCATCCTCACACCGCGGTCCCACGCCTCGGCGAACGTCAGGCGGCGGTCGCCGTGGACCACCGCGGTGCGGCGTGCGTTGAACTGCGCCGACTGGCGCATCAAGCCGGTGACATCCATGTCGTTCCCCTCTCGTTTCGTCCTGGAACGTCGTCGTGATCGAGCGCGGGAGCGCTCATCCGTGCAGTTTCACGGGCAGCTCCACGAGGCCGCGTGACAGCATCGTGCCGTGCCACGAGAGGGCGTCGTGGTCGACCGCCAGCTCCATGCGCGGGAAGGCCTGCAGCAGCGCCGCGATCGCGAGTTGCCCCTCGAGGCGTGCGAGCGGTGCACCCAGGCAGTAGTGGATGCCCACCCCGAAGCCGAGATGGTTCGTCGGATTGCGGGTGATGTCGAAGCGGTCGGGGTCGGGGTACGCCTCCGGGTCACGGTTGGCCGCGCCGTTGATGAGGAAGACGCGCTCGCCCGGCGACAGCGTGTGGCCCTCGATGTCGTGCTCGTCGCGGACGAGACGGACCGTGGTCCGTGCCGGGCCGTCGAAGCGCAGCATCTCCTCGACGGCCGGGCCGATCAGATCGGGCTGCTGCGTCAGCAGATCGCGCTGATCGCCGTGCGAGAGCAGGGCGAGCATGCCGTTGCCGATCAGGTTCGTGGTGGTCTCGTGACCGCCGAACAGCAGCAGTGTGCAGGTGGCCACGAGCTCGTCGCGCGACAGGGCGTCGTCGCCCTCGTGCTCGAGCAGCACACTGATCAGGTTGTCGCCCGGGTGCTGCTCGTACAGCTCGATGAGCCCGAGCAGGTAGTCCCGCAGTTCCATCATCCCGCGCGCCGCTGACTCGAACCGGTCGGCCTGCCCGTAGGCGCCGAACACGAGCGCCGTGATCTTGTCGGACCATTCCTTGAAGAGGTCGCGGTCCTCCGCCGGGACACCCAACATCTGCGCGATCACGACCGCCGGCAGCGGGTAGGCGAACTCGTGGATGAGGTCGAGGTCGTCGCGCCCGCGCAGGTCGGCGACGAGTTGGTCGATCGTGGCGGTGATCTCGGGCGTGCTGGCCTTGACCACCGACGGTGTGAACGCTCGGGCGACGAGACGTCGCAGACGCGTGTGCTCGGGCGGATCGCGGAACACGATCCAGTCCTCGAGGATCTTGAACGTGGCGGCGAGCTCGTCGGATTGCGAGCTCCTCGACACCGACGGCACGAACGGTGTGATCCGCTCCGCCGTCAACGCCTGGCTGCGGAGCTCGCGGGCCACGTCGCTGTAGCGCGTGAGCACCCAGGCGCGGTGCCTCGAGTTCCAGTACACGGGGTCGAGATCGCGCACCCTGGCGAAGTACGAGTACGGGTCGCGTACCGCCTCTGTGCACAGCAGGTTGTCGTCGATGGTGTCGATGGATGTCATTCGATCTCGCTTCGTGAGGGCATCAGAGGCTCATACCACCGTCGACCGTGAGGATCTGACCGGTGATGTACGCGGAACGTCGTCCTGCGAGGAAGACGACCGCGTCGGCGATGTCGGAGGGGTCGGCGAATCGGCGGAGCGGGATCGAACGTCGAGCCCGGTCCTCGATGTCGGCGCGCGGCAATCCGGATTGGGTCGCTGCGCGTTCGAGGGTTCCGTCGATCATGTCGGTCGGGGTCAATCCGGGGGCCACGCAGTTGACGCGGATCCTGTCGCGCGCCAACTCCAACGCCTGCTGCTCGGTCAACCGCTCGACGGCCGCCTTCGAGGCACAGTACGCGCCGTAACGCGCCAGCGCCCGATGTCCGGCGGTCGACGACAGATGCACGACCGAGCGCTCGGGGACGCGACTCGCGCGCAGGGCCGGCACGATCACCGACATCAGCGTCCGCAGCGAACCGAGGTTGATGCTCATCGTCTCGTCCCACAGATCGGCCGGCGTCTCGTGCGCCAGGTGCGCGTTCGCTCCCCCCGCCGTGCCGTGGTTGTTGACGAGCACGCTGAGGTCGCCGAGTTCGCCGGCAGCGGCGACGAGCAACTCGGCCGTGGCAGGGTCGCGGACGTCACCGGCAACGGCGATCGCGGCTCCGCCGAGTCGCTCGATCTCCGCGACGACAGAGAGGGCGCCGTGCCAGTCGCTGTCGCGCTCGACGGCGTTCAGCGTCGCCGGGTCGGCGCTGCGCTCGTGGACCACGACCGCACATCCGTCATTCGCCAGCCCGACGGCGATCGCCCGACCGATGCCGCGCTGACGCCCGGCACCCGTGACGATCGCAACCGGCCGGCCCGGCGCAGCCGGGTCGATCGGAGTGGGAGCAGTCATCGGAGCGGTCATCGGAGCGGCGGTTCGGTCATGAGCGATCGGTCGTCGAACGGATGTCGTGGGGAGCCGGGGACGGCCCGGCTCCCCACGTCATCGGGTTCAGGGCAGCTGGTAGAACTTGCGCGGCGTGGCCTCGATCTCGCCGTCGGCGGGAACGTTGTCGGCCGTCACGAGCACCGAGGTCGCGAAGATCGGCACGCCGGCCTCACCTGGCGGCGGGTTCCCGGCGAGCATCGATGCGGCGATCTGGCATGCCGCTTCGCCACCGAACTCGTGACCGTCGGCGACGGTCGCCTTGAACGCCCCGCCGGCGCGGATGGCCGCGTACTCCTCGGGGTCGCCGTTCATCGACACGACGATTGCGGCGCTGCCCGCGGCCTCGACGGCGTTGGCGGCGCCGATGCCGAGCGAGCCGAAGCCGCCGATCACGGCCACGATGTCCGGGTTGGCCTGGAGCGCTGCCTCGGTGGATGCCTGGGCCGCCTCGACCGTGAAGCCGAGAGCGTCACCGGTGACGGTGAGCGAGATGTCGGGGAACTCGGCGAACACCTCGGCGATGCCGGCCTCACGGCTCTGCAGCGCCGGGTTGTTGGCGTTCACGAGGAGCACGTCGCCGGCGCCACCGATCTGTTCGGCGACGTACCGGGCGATGATCCGTCCGTCCTCCTCCTGGTTCGCGTCGAGCGACACGACGCCCTCGGGGTTTCCGGCGCCCCAGGTGATGAACGGGACACCGGCGTCGCCGAATCCGGCAAGCGTCGACTCCTGGCCGCTCATGTCGATGCCGATGTTGAACGCGAGCTGGCGGCCACCGGCCAGCCACGCATCGAGGATGGCGGGAAGCTTGGTGGGGTCGCCGCCGATGTCCTGGAAGTCGACGTCGGCGCCATTGTCGACGAGGCAGGCCTCCAAGGGGCGCGACCAACGCTCGGCGCCCGGCACGGGTGCGAGGTTGGCGATGCCGGCGGTGACACCGGCGAGGGTGCTGACATCGCCCTCGATCGTCACTTCGACGCCGCCCTCGGGGATCTCCCCGATCGAGGTGTCGGGACCGTCGGCGGCCGGCGCCTCGGTTGCGTCCGGTGCGGGCGCCTCCGTCGCGGGCGGATCGGTGGCGGGCGCCTCGGTGGGCTCGGGTGCCTCGGCCGTCGGTGCTTCAGCGGTGGCTTCGGCGGTCGGCTCGTCGGCCGTGGCCTCGGAATCGTCCGAGTCGCCACCGCAAGCCGCCGCGGTCATCAGGACCGCGGCCAGACCCATCGCCGTGAACGTTCGACGTTGCTTCATGGAGTTCCCCCTCGTGTTCGTGTTGTTCGGTCCACCGGTGGTGGAGGGCTCGTCGATCGATCGACGAGATCTACGTGCGCACAGCGACATCGATGTGCGCATGGCGACAGCTAGGAGCGCATCGCGGCTTTGCGGGCCAGCCCGGCGAAGGTGAGCGCTGCCACGAGGATCGCCCCATTGGCGATCGTCTGGGCGTAGCCGGGCACGCCGAGGATGATGAGGCCCGAGAAGGTGACGGTCATGAGGGCGACGCCGACGACCGTGCCGACGATGTGGAACTCGCCCTCGCGGAGCGTGACCGCTCCGAGGAAGCAGGCGGTGAACGCCTGGAGCAGGTACGAGCTCTGGTTGCCGACCAGCGTCACCGCAGAGCCCGTGCGGCCCGACGCCAGGATGATCCCGGCGAAGGCGCCGACGGTGGCACAGAGGCTGAAGGCGATGAGCCGGTACCGCTGCACGTTGATGCCGGCGAGACGTGACGCCTCGGCGTTCCCGCCGACCGCATCCATGCGGCGGCCGGCCTCGGTGTGGTTGAGCAGCAGCCAGAGCATGAACAGCACGGCGGCAGCAGCGAGCGCGATCAGCGGGATGCTGAGCCCGGTGAGATCGAGGCTGAACGAGCCGATCTGCCAGCTCCACGACTCGGGCGCCCTCCAATCGAAGAGCGTGCCCTGGGCCGAGTCGGTGACGTTCTTCGGGAGCTGCACCGACCGGCCGTCGGTGAGCCGGATCAGGTAGCCCTCGACGATCCCGGCCATGCCGAGCGTGGCGATGAACGCGGTCACGCCGAAGTACGACACGATGACGCCGTTGAGCAGGCCGAGCAGCAAACCGAAGCCCAGCGCCACGACGAACGCGAAGAGCACGCTGGATTGCCAGCCGGCACCGAACACCGCGCCGCCGCCGATGTCGGTGAACGGGATCGTCGGCCAGGTGAACACGTAGGTGCCCTGCGCGAACTGGGCGAACATCGCCCCGCCGAGCGTGAGCGACGCAGCCACCGAGAGGTCGAACTCACCCAGGATCAACGCGATCGTCAGGCCGCCCGCGAGGATCGCCAACACAGCGGACTGGCGGAGCACCAGCGACAGGTTCGCTCCGGTGAAGAATCGTTGGTCGTCGAGCACGATCTCCGACAGCACGGTGAACAGCACGATCAGGACGCCGAGGAAGATCAGCGTCCCGTAGCGCGACGTCAACGACAGCAGGCGGGCGTTGCGCGTCTGCGCATCGGCCGCACGGCGTCCGACCGGACGTTCCCCAGTCGCGCCGTCAGCCGCATCGGCGGCGTCTGCGCTCGCCTCGACAGTGGTCACCACGCTCCCCCTCCGACCATTCCTGGCATCACCCTCTGACCGATCACTCTCGAGCATTCTTACCAAACTGATCTACTGCTACACAGTCGCGTTCGTGACGGTGCAGCGTCCCCGAGGCGCGAAAGTAGACCATTTAGGGCGTGCGTCGCAATGCCTTTCCCGACCAATCGGTCGGTTATGGCTTTCCATGAGACGGGCCGATCGGTATAGTGACCGTCCTGATGCCGCTCGCGGCAGCAGAGGGGGAAGGGGGCCTGCCGGGATGTCGGCCGAGTACGTGATCGAAGTGCACGGGATGTGCAAGCAGTTCCCGGGCGTGCGCGCCCTCGATGACGCTTCCCTGCTCATCCGGCCGGGCGAGGTCCACGGCCTGGTGGGCGAGAACGGCGCCGGCAAGTCGACCCTCATCAAGATCCTGGCCGGCGCGCAACAGGCCGACTCGGGCACGATCCGCATCGACGGCGCCGAGGTCGCGATCGCCTCCGAAGCCGATGCCGACGCACTCGGTCTGCGATTCATCCACCAGGACGTCGCGCTCGTCCACCGGCTCACCGTGGCCGAGAACATCTTCCTCGGCCACCGCCTGCCGCGCCGCGGGCCGTTCGTCTCCCGTCGGAAGTCGTACGAGCTCAGTCGCGAGGTGCTCGCCGAGTTCGTCGACGTCGACCCGGCGGCGCCGCTGTCGTCGCTGAGCGTCGCCGAACGCTGGATGGTCGGTATCGCTCGGGCGTGCGCCGGTGACGCCCGACTCGTCGTGATGGACGAGCCGACCGTGGCGCTCGCCGACGCCGAGGTGCTGCGGGTGTTCCGCGCCGTCGAGCGTCTGCGCGAGCGGGGCATCGCCGTGTTGTTCGTGTCGCACCGGCTCGGCGAGATCCTCGAGTTGGCCGACGCGGTCACCGTGATGAAGGACGGCCGCACGGTCGCCCGCCACCTCATCGCCGAGCTCGATCGGTCGAGCCTCGTGTCGGCCATCATCGGCCGCGAGGCCGGCGAGCTCGATCCCCTGGAGGAGCCGGCCGCTCCACACGACGAGGTGTTCCTCGAGGTCGACGGGCTGAGCGGCGGTCCGCTGCGCGACATCAGCTTCTCGGTTCGAGCCGGTGAGATCGTCGGCATCGGCGGCCTGGTCGGTTCCGGCCGGACGTCGCTCATGCTCAATCTGTTCGGCCATCTCAAGCCGACGAGCGGCCACATCCGCATCAACGGCCACCCGGTGCGCTTCCGATCCCCCGCCGATGCGATCAAGGCGGGCCTCGCGTTGATCCCGGAGGAGCGGCGGGCCCAAGGGCTGCTGACCCAACGATCGGTGCGCGAGAACGTGGTACTCGCCCACCTGCGCGACTTCCGTCGCACGTCGCGCCTGCCGACACCGCGTCGGGCGCACGAGACCGAGCGGACCATCGCAGAGATCGATCGTTTGCGGATCGCCACGACCGGCCCCGAGCAGCGGATCTCCACCCTGTCGGGTGGCAACCAGCAGAAGGCGCTCCTCTCACGGTGGCTCGTGGGTCGCCAGACCCGGCTGCTGCTGCTCGACGAGCCGACCAAGGGCGTCGACGTCGGCGCCAAGACCGAGATCCTGCGCCTCGTCAGCCAACTCGCGGCCGAAGGCGTCGCCGTGATCGTGGCATCGTCCGATCTCGAGGAGGTGTCTGCCATCGCGCACCGGGTGCTCGTGCTGCGCGAGGGACATCTGGTCGGCGAGCTCCATCGACCGGTCACCGAGGCCCAGATCCTCCATCTCTGCTACGAGACGACCGACCACACCGGCACCGAGCACCCCGGCGCCGATCAGCTCTCGTCAACCGGAGGGACCACGTGACCGCGACCGACATGCCCGACGGCCACTGGGTCGTCGACCGCGACGACCACATCGCCGTGCTCCGCTATGACAGCGGCACCCGGCGCACCATGGGGATCGACAACGCCGCCCAGCTCGCCGGGCTGATCGCCGAGCGGGCCGAGCGGAGCGAACCTCCGGTGCTCGTCCTGGTCGTCGATGTCCTCCACGCCGAGCTCACCGAGGTGCAGCAGATGGGCGCCGGTCGGCCGATCGCCGACTGGGCGCCCTGGCTCGCTGCCATCACCGGCGTCGAGGGCTACCCGTCGGCGACGATCGTGTCGGTGCCCGACCAGGCCACGTGCGGCGGACTCGAGCTGTCACTGGCAGCCGACATCCGGATCGCAGCACCCGCCGCCCGACTCGGCGTGCTCGAGACACGGATGGGCATCCTGCCCGGTGCCGGCGGGACCCAACGTCTGCCCGAGCTGATCGGCCGCGGCAACACCGCCCTGCTCGTGCTCACCGGTGAACCCGTCTCGGGCGTCGAGGCGCATCGCATGGGGCTCGTGCAACTCGTCGACGACGACCCGACGGCAGCCGCCGTCGACCTCGCCGAACGGCTCGCGCTGATCGGCGCTCCCGTGCTCGCCCAGGCCAAGCGTGCGCTCGCCGCCGGGATCCATCGAGCGCCTGACGGGTTCCGCCAGGAAGGCAAGGCGTTCCTGACCGCCGTCAATTTCGAGTCCACGACGTCCCGCATCGACGCGTGGCTCACTGCGCAGGCAGCGGGGTCGAACCCCGCTCTGGCGCCCAGTCCTCTGCCGTGAGCCGTACCGGCCACGGCGTAGGCGCTGCACTGCAGCGATCACGACCACGGCGTGCGCCGCACGCCGGATACAACGGATGATCAAGAGGGGAACCATGAGGAGCAAGCGGAATCGGATGGCCGTGCTCATCAGCGCGGGGGCGCTGGTGTTCACAGCATGCGGCAGCGACGACGAGGGAGAGGCCACCGACACGACGACCGCACCTGCGGCGGCGCCGGCCGAGACGACAGCACCGCCGGCGGCGGCGGGATCCTCCGCCGACCTGTCGGTGTTCGAGGGCAAGGCGATCGGCATCGTGTCGCTCGCACCGGGGCTCGAGCCGGTCGACCGCATCACCGCCGGCGTCGAGGAGTGCGTCACCGCCAACGGCGGCACCGTCCAGGTGTTCGACGCGAAGGGTGGCACCGAGGCGGTGCCGGCGTTCGAGCAGGCGAACAGCGCCGGTGTCGACGCGATCTACAACGTCGCAAACGACGTCGGCGCAGGCGGGCTCGACACGGTGCTCCAGGCCGCCGTCGCGGAGGGCCGTCCGGTCGTGACCGCGTGGGGTGGCCAGCGCAACGGCACGTACTCGATCACCGGACTCGAGTTCCAGAGCGCCGCTCGGGTGGGCCAGTACGTGATCGACCGCCTGGCAGCGCAGAACGACGGCGTCGCCACGGGCAAGGTGCTGGTGGTCAACGCACGCGTGACGCCGAGCCTGCGCCAGCGAGCCGACGCCTTCGTCGCGATGGTCGGTCCCGACACCGAGTTCCCCGACATCACCGCCGAGGTGATCGAGGTCGACATCGGCAACGCTCTCGCCGACGCCCAGGCCAAGGTCGAGCAGGCGATCCAGGCCGATCCCGAGATCGACGCCGTCTACGCGTCGTTCGACACCCTCGGGCAGGGTGCCGCAGCGGCGATCGACGCCGCCGGCGGCCCTCAGTTCGTCGTGTCGTTCAACGGTGACTCGAGTGCCCTCGACCTGATCCGCTCGGGCAGCAGCTTCACGGCGACCGCCGCGAACGACCTCGAAGGCACGGCCACCATCGCGTGCGAGCTGTTCGCACAGCTCCTCGCCGGCGAGACGCCCTCGGCCACGACCTACTGGATGGACAGCCCGTTGGTCACGGCGGAGAACGTGCCCGCGTCCGGCTTCGCCACCGGGTCCGGCGCCTTCCAGCTCTACACACCGTGACCTGATCGACCAGGGTCGCGGTGGGACGTTCACGTTCCCACCGCGACCCTCGTCGCGTCACCCCTCCCGTCCGACTCCAGGAGCTCGAACCCTGATCACGCCACCCACACCTCCCATCGATCTGACCGACCGCACCGTGCTCGTCACCGGCGGCAACGGCGGGATCGGCCTCGGCATCGCCGAGGCGGTGGGCGCAGCCGGTGCGCAGGTCGTCATCTGGGGTCGGCAGCCCGAGAAGACGGCGAGCGCGCTCGACCATCTCGTCGGGCTGGGCATCACCGCGCACAGCGTCATCTGTGACCTCACCGACCTCGATTCGATCGCCGGATGCTTCGACAAGTCGGTCGCGCTGGCCGGTGGCCGGATCGACTCCGTCATCGCGAATGCGGGGACGCCGGGCAGCGTGGGGCGATTCATCGATCTCCCGTTCGAGGAGTGGAGCGCCGTGATGCGCCTCAACCTCGACTCGGCCATGGTGCTGTTCCAGTGCGCGGCGCGCCACATGATCGATGCGGGCAACGGCGGAGCGCTGGTCGCTGTTTCGTCGCTGACCGCGATCCACGGAGCGGCGGGCAACGAGGCGTACGGCGCATCGAAGGCGGCGCTCATCGGCCTGACCCGGGCGCTGGCCGTGGGCCTCGCGCGTCACTCGATCCGGGTGAACGCGCTGCTGCCCGGCTGGACCACCACCGATCTGACGTCGGTGGTGCACGAGAACGAGAAGCTCCGCAACGCGAAGATCGACCGCACCCCGGTGCGTCGCTGGGCCGACCCGAGCGAGATCGGCGCCGTCGCAGCATTCCTCGCCGACCCGCGCCTCACGTTCCACACCGGCGACGACGTGGTCGTCGACGGCGGCTACACCAAGTTCTGACCGGTTCGCATCAGCGCGGCACTGCGGGCCCCGAGTCGATCGGAGCCCGCAGTGCCGGACTGTACGAGGAGCGTTGGGTGGTCGTGCGGCGTCGCCTACGGGATGATCGTCCCGTCGCCCACGAGCACGTTGTTCGGCAGGTTGCCGAACACCATCGATGCGATCGGCGCTCCACCTCGCTCGACGACCGACAGGTTGTTGCCCATCGCGATCCCGCCGCCCGCGGCGGCGATGTTCGACGTGATGCGGCTCGTCGGTGTGAGTCGCAGCGTCCCGCCGTCGACCATCACCCCGCCGCCGCTGGACGCCGCTCGGTTCGCCGTGACGAGGCTGCCGTCGGTGAGCTCCGCGACACCGAGGAAGCCGACGGCGATGCCGCCACCAGCCCCACCCGCTCGGTTCCCGCTGACCTCGGTGCGCTCGAGTCGCACGAGCGCACTGGCCACGTCGATCGCGCCGCCCGATCCGATCGCCGTCGTGTTGTCGCGAACGATCGTGTCGACGAGCCGCAGTTCACCGCCGGAGACGTCGATCGCTCCCGCCCCCTCCGACGCCGTGTTGCCCTCGATCAGGACCGACGTGATGTGGGTCGTGCCCGCCGAGTCGATCGCGGCACCGCCGCGTGCGTCGTTGTCGACCACGGTCACGTTCGTCATCGACAGCACCCCGCCCGCTGCATTGGCGACGGCGCCACCGGCACCGGCGGAGTTGCCGGTCATCGACCCGCCGGTGATGGTGATCACGCCCTCGTTGCTGACGGCGCCGCCGTCGTCGATGGTGGTGTTGCCGGTGAACTCGGTGTCGGTCACCGTCGCCTCGCCCGAGTTGGCGATCGCTCCGCCTCCGTTGTTCACGAAGCGGACCCGGGTGACCGTGACGATGCTCTCGTTGATGAGACCGCCGCCGGAGTCGGCACTCGAGTTCCCGATGAAGGCGGCGTCGGTGATCGTCATCACGCCCGGCACCGGTGTCGGCCCGTCCTCATAGGCGCGGTTGATGATCGCGCCGCCCGAGTCGGCCGAGGCGTTGTTGGTGAACACGCTGTTGGCGATGTTGACCGTGCCACCCTCGTTCACCACGGCTCCGCCGGAGTCGGAGCTGCCGTTGTCATCGAAGATCACGTGGACGAGGTCGAGCGTGGCCCCGAGCTGGACCGACGCCAGCCCACCGAACGAGTCGGACGAGAAGTTGCGGGTCACGATGATCGGCTCGCTCGCCGTGCCGATCAGGGAGGCCGAACCGTTGATGATCATCGCGCCGCCACTGTCGCCGCTCGCGTTGTCGGCGATCACGCTGCCCTCCGCGATCGTCAGCGTGCCGTCGCTGATGATGCCGCCGCCGCCATTGGCGCTGTAGTTGAAGGTGACCTCGGTGCGGGCGCCGAGTGCGAGCGTGCCCTGGCTGTAGATGCCGCCCGCCTCACCCCCGCTCGAGTTGCCGCTGATGCGGGTGCCGGCGTCGAGCAGGGTGCTACCGATCGCAGCCCCGATGGCGCCGTTCATGATCGCGCCGCCGTCACCGACGGTCGAGTTGCCGGTCATCGAGCTGGCTCGGACGACGAGCGTTCCGTACGACGAGACGGCGCCGCCGTCGAACCCGCTGTTGCCGTCGAGCACGCTGCCCTCTCGGATGTCGACCGTGCCGCGCACGGTGCGGTCGTCGTTCGCAATGCCGCCGCCGTTGCCGGCAGCCGAGTTGCCCGAGATCGAACTCGCGCCGCCGACGGTCACGATGCCGCCGGCGCGGTGGGCGATGCCGCCCCCTTCTCCTGACATGGCGGCGTTGCCGTCGATCGAGCTACCGGCTGTGACGGTCACCGGGCCGTTGCGGTTGGAGATGCCACCGCCGTCGCCGAACGCCCGGTTGCCCGAGATCTCGGCCGCGTTGTTCAGCAGCACCGACCCGTTGACGCTCATGATCCCGCCGCCGCTGCCTGCGGCGTTGTTGTCGGCGATGCGGCCACCGTCGAGCACGATCGACGCGGCCGTCGCGTAGATGCCGGCACCGTTCTCCAGACCGAGGTTGCCGACGATCTCGCTGCCCACGCCGATGCGGATGTCGCCGTCGTTGCTGAACACGCCCGCCCCACGGCGTCCGGCCTGATTGCCCTCGATGCGGGCAGGTCCGGCCGAGCCACCGAGGACGAGACTCGAGGTCGGTCGGAGATACACGCCGCCGCCGTCGGTCTCGGATCCCTTCGTCACGGTGACGCCGGACAGCGTCAGCGTCGCACCGCCGAACACGTCGAACACCCGGTCGAGGCCGCCGGCATCGATGGTGGTCGACGCGGCACCGCCAGGACCGAGGATGGTCAGGGTGCCGCGCACGTCGTAGTCGCCGGTGAGCGCGGCATTCTCGCCCGTCCCCGTGCGGAGCACCGAGTAGTACTCGGCCGGGACCCGGATCGTGTCGGCACCGGCGCGGCTGTTCGCCGTGCGGATCGCCTCACGCAGCGATGTGACACCGTCGCCGGCTTCGACCGCATCGGTGTTCGTGGTGACGACGATGACGGGGTTGGCCGCCGCCGCCGGGGCAGCGGCGAGCGTCACGGCCCCCACCACCAGTCCGGACACGAGGGTTGTCACGACCAGGGGTCGCAGGGGCTGTCGCATGAGTGGTTCGTCCTCCGAGGTGATGAGCGAGCAGCGACCGCCCCACCGGCGGGTCGCCGTCACTCATGCGCGCGCAGGGCGCCCCTGATACCTCCCGCGTGCGACTACAGCGCGGCGAGGAACGCGGCGAGCGCGGCGTTGACCTCGGCCGGGGCTTCCTGCTGGACCCAGTGGCCTGCGCCGGGGACGATCGTGACCCCCCGGAAGTCGGTGCAGCCGCTGCCGGGGTCAGCGTACGCGTCGACGCCCGGGACCATCGCGCGCACCATGTCACGCTCGCCGCCGATGAAGCACGACGGCTGGTTCACGGTCGCTCCGACGATGTCGGCGGTCGAGTCGACGTCGAGCGTCATCGCCCGGTAGCGGTTGAACGCGCCGGTCAGACCGGTCCGCGCGAACGCAGACACGTACACGTCGAGGTCGTCGTCATCGAGGAACGCGAGCGGACCGTCTGGCGCGGGCGGCAGCTGGGCGAGCAGCGATGCGTCGCGCGGTCCGGTGGTGAGCACGCAGTTGAGCGGGGCTGCACCCGACAGCGCGAAGTACACCTGCTTGAGCGCAGCCCGGAGGTCGGCGTCGAACGCGGCCTCGGCGACGCCCGGCTCCTGGAAGTGGAGCATGTAGAAGAAGCGATCCGGATACAGCTGGTCGAACAGGTCGACGAGCGAGAACGGCAGCGGCGGGGTGTGCGGCACGCTGAGCCCGGCAACGGCGCGCACGCGGTCGGGATGGCGGATCGCCGTGTGCCACGCGATCGGCGCCCCCCAGTCGTGGCCGAACAGCACGATCGGCTCGTCGTCGAGCGCCGCGGCGACCGCCGCCACGTCACCGGCCAGCTCGCGCAACGTGTAGCGCTCGACCCCGGCCGGTACCGAGCTGCCCCCGTACCCGCGCACGTCCATCGCGGCGATGCGATAGCCGCGCTCGGCGAAGTACGCGATCTGGTGACGCCACGAGTGGGCGAGCTCGGGCCAGCCGTGTACGCACAGGATCGTGGGCCCCTCGCCGGCGACCATCACGCGCAGGCTCACATCACCGTTCTCGACCATCAGCTCGTCGACCCTCAACTCGTCCATCCGTCGCACCGTATCCGGTCGGCCTCGGCCGCTGTTCAGAGCGAGGCGAGGGCGCGGGCGGCGGCGTTGGCGCCGCACATGCCGTGCGCGCCGGCGCCCGGAGGCGTCGACGCCGAACACAGATAGGTGCGCGGGATGCCGGTGGCGTACGGGTCGAGCGCGACGCGTGGGCGGAACAGGATCTGCGCGGGCGACGATGCACCGCCGATGATGTCGCCGCCGACGTAGTTCGGGTTGTACCGCGCCATGTCGGTGGTCGAGCGCACGGCCATCCCGACGATCCGATCGCGGAACCCGGGTGCGAAGCGTTCGATCTGGGTGATGATCGCCTCGGTCACATCGCCGGTGTAGCCGTTCGGCACGTGGGCGTACGTCCAGAGCGGATGGACGTCACCGACCGAGCGGCTCGGGTCGGCGAGGTACTGCTGGCCGATCAGCACGAAGGGTCGCTCGGGCATCGTGCCGCGATGCACGGCGAGTTCGCCGGCGACCACCTCGTCGATGTCGCCACCGAGGTGGACGGTGCCCGCCTCCCGGCATTCGGGCGCCGTCCACGGAACACCGTGCTCGACGGCGAAGTCGACCTTGAACGCTCCCGGCCCGTGCCGGTAGCGGCGGTAGGCGCGCGCGACGCGGGCGGGCAGGCGGTCACCGAGGATGTCGGCGGCGATCGACGGCGACACGTCGAGCAGCAGCACGTCGTGCGGCGGCAGATCGTCGACCGACGTCACCCGCTGACCGGTCTCGATCACGCCACCGTGGGCGCGGATCTCCGCGGCGAGGGCGTCGGCGATCGCTTGCGAGCCGCCCTCGGCGACGAGCCAACCCTCCGCGTGCGCGGCGACGATCAGCATCATCCCGACCGCGCTCGTGAACGGGCGGTCGAGCCGGTAGAACGCGTGGGCCGCCACTCCCGACCAGAGCGCCTTGGCCTCGTCGGTGCTCCACAGGCGGGCGAGCGTGGTAGCAGGCAGGGCGGCCCCGGCACCGAAGCGAGCAAGGTGCACGGGATGGCGCGGTATCCGCAGGATCGGCTGCGTGGCGTCGGCGATGATGTCGTCGAAGTTCGCCGCGAGCGGGCCGAACAGCTGCCGCCAGCGTCGCCCGTCGTCGCCGAGCGCGGCGACGGTCCGGTCGATCGAGCGGCTCAGCACGCCCGCCGAACCACCGTCGAGCGGGTGCGCGCAGTCGAGAGCCGGTTGCAGCCATCGCAGGCCGTGCTCGGCGAGTGGCAGTGTCGACAGGTACGGCGAGCCGGCGGCGATCGGGTGGAACGCGGAGCAGTGGTCGTGCACGAGACCCGGCACGATCATCTCGGAGCTGCGCGTGCCACCACCGATCGCATCGCTGGCTTCCAGCACGGTGACATCGAGGCCCGCTCTCGAGAGCCGCGCCGCGGCAGCCAGCCCGTTGGGCCCGCTCCCGACGACGATCGCCGATGTCACGTGATGATCCGCCGGGTCATCCGACCCCTGCGTCGGACGTCTGGTGGTGGCCGCCCGCCGTTGCGTCGTCGCTGCGCCTGGGGATGAGCCACTCGCCGTGATGACCGATCGACGGCTCACGCCGCGCGTCGCCAGGGTGCGGGACGCCTTGCGGCTCGTACCCGGGCATGCGCCACGTGACCGTGTGCGGGATCGGACCGTCGGGGAGCCACGGCTGGGAGTTGTAGGCGTCCATCTGGTTGTACCACCCCTTCTCCACGCAACCCAGTGCAGCATCGATGACGCGGTACTGCGTGATCGGGGTGAACATCGGCCGCGACTCGGTGAACACGGCCACCACGTCACCCGGCTCGTACTGGCAACGCTCCTGCCAGCCGGCGATGAGGCGCTCATCGAGGCAGTGGCCGTCGCCGAAGTTCCACCCGGTGAGCACATTGCTGAGGAACTCGCCCTCACGCTGGATACGGGTGTCGAGGGTGTCGACGTGACACATGAGGCCGGAGATGTGCATGCGGCCCATCGGGTGCATCATCCGGAACGCCACACCCTTCTGGATGAAGATCTCCGAGATCTCCCGGCCGAACAGCGGCTCGATCTGGTCGATCTGGTTGTCGGACGACTTGACGATCCGCTCGTTGATGCGGTCCTCGATCTCCTGGTTCCGCAGCGAGAAGGTCGCCGACGCCCAGTTCCCCGCGTACTGCTTCATGCCGATGAGGAACGACACGTACTGCGGCTTGAGGGCCCCGAGGATGATCGGCGACAGCGCCATCACGAGCACCAGCACCAGCAGCGCAGGGTTCATGTCGCCCACGCCGTAGCCGTCGCCCGCACCGAAGTTCGCGAACAGGAACGCCACGCAGAACATGAAGAACACGTTCCACTCGAGCGGCACGGCGAGCGGGATGGTCGAGATGATGAAGGTGTGGAGCATCCAGATCGACACGATCGCGATCCACGTCATCCACGGCCACGGCGAGAACAGCAGCACGAGCGGCATCACGATCTCGCAGGTGGTCCCGCCGATGTGGGCCAGCAGGTGCGTCGTGTTCGACGGGCGGATGTCGTTCGGGAAGTCCTTCACGGTCTTGCGCCGGAAGTTCTTGAAGACCATCCACGGCGTGTTCTGCACCATGATCGACACCGTCGACGAGAATCCGGGCTGGAGCTTGGAGATGCCGGCACCCATCCAGACGACGACGATGAAGATCTTCGCTGCGACGATCATGTCGACGAAGTTCGTGAACAGCCCGAAGCAGATGAGCGTCGGCACGTACTGCTCGGAGCGGGCCGACAGGAACACGATCTTGTCGCGCATGGCCATCATCAGGATCAGCGCGCAGTAGGTGAGGACTGCCCACTGCGGCAACATCCCGGCACGACCGTCGGGCATCCCGTCCACCGGGTCGCCCGACAGGAACATCATCATGATCAGCCAGAAAACGATCAGCTTGTAGAGACCGGTGTCCCACGGCGTGCGGCGCGTGCCGCGCGTGAACTTCAGGTAGCGCGGGTACGGCGGCACACGCAGCGTGTCGTTCTGCCACCAGTACAGGACCCCGCCGATCGGCGGGTCGAAGTGGAACGCCATCGGGCCACATGTGGCGGCGAGCCCGAGGATCTCCATCAGGATCGTCCAGATCATCAGCTTCTGGTAGAGGATCGGTTCGTCCCACCAGCCGCCGATGTCGTTGAACTCGAGCCCGGCGGTGAACGCGCCGGCGAAGATCAGGCCGAACAGGCCGTAGAAGAAGATCTTCCACGCGTAGAAGGTGACGGTCTGCTTCGGGGTGCCGAAGCCGTGGTCGACCCAGTGATGCATCAGCATCTTCATCCGCGGGAAGAACGGCATGGTCGCGAACTCGTCGAGATCGACGGGTGGCAGCTCAGCGGTGCGATAGCCCATGATCAGTCACCTCCGCCGTTCCCGCATCGCCCGGTCACGCCGGATCTGTTCCTTCTCGAAGTAGAACTCGTCATCCTCTTCCCTCCTGGTGGACACGAGCGACCCGGTGAGCCGGGTGAGCTCCCGCTCGCGTACTCGTTGACGTCGCCACTGCTTCTTCTTGTCCTTCCGGCGCTTGCGCTCGATGTGGTCTTCCTCGGTCTCGGCAGTGCCGCGGAGGTAGGCCTCCTCGATCTCGTCGAGCCGAGCGATCGCCTCGGCGGCGGGCAGTTCCAGCAGGATCTGACCGCGGGCCATGAGGTACATCCGGTCGGCGTACTTGAGCGCCTTGCGGGCGTGCTGCTCGACGATCAGCGCGCCCGTTCCCTGCTGGTCGGCCGCGTCGCGGACTGCGCTCAGCAGACGGTCGACGATCAGCGGTGCGAGCCCGAGCGACAGTTCGTCGGCGAGCAGCAACGCCGGTTTGCGGCTGAGTGCACGAGCGAGTGCGAGCATCTGCTGCTCGCCGCCCGACAGCATCCCGCCGCGCACCGACAGCCGGGATTCGAGCTCGGGGAACAGGGCGAGTGCCGCCTCGACCGACCCGCCGCCGATCCGCAGATTGTCGCGGGTCGACATCTTGGTGAAGACGAGGCGTTCCTCGGTGACGAGGGCGATGCCGCCGTCACGGACCCGCTGGTACATCGGGGTGAAGGTCGGCACGTTGCTGAGCATCACCAACCCGTCGACGGGCGGCAGCTCGCCGGCGATCGTGAGCAGCGTGGTGGTCTTGCCGGCGCCGTTGGGGCCGAGCAGGCACACCACCTCGCCCGGGCGGACGATGATGTCGGCGCCCTGGACCACGGCGCGGCCCTGGTACCCGGCCTGCAGGTTGCGGGTCTGGAGCAGCGGCCTCACGCCGCACCCCCTGCGACCGGCGCCACCTGCGCCGCGTTTGCCGGGGTGGCCGGATCAGGCGCTGCCGATCGCCGTATCGGCTCGTCGTCGACCTCGTCGCCGAGGTACGCGGCGATGACGTCGGGGTTGGAGCGAACGGCCTCGGGCGGGCCCGAGGCGATCAACCGACCGAAGTCGAGGACGATCACCTCGTCACACACTCCCATCACGAAGTTCATGTCGTGCTCGACCACGAGCACCGCCATGCCCCACTCGTCGGCGAGGCGGCGTACGACCCGGGCGAGTTCGGCGCTCTCGGCCGAGCTGAGCCCGGCCGCCGGTTCGTCGAGCAGGATGACGCTCGGCTGCATCGCCACGGCTCGGGCGATCGCGAGGAGTCGTCGCTTGCCGTACGACAGGTCTTTCACGTCGCGGTGCAGGTCTTCGTCGAGCTGGAACTCGATGATGGCCCGCACCACTGCCGGCGGGAACGGCGGGTTCACGGGCCGCACGAGGTCGCGGATGTACGACCCGAGGTCCTGCGGGTCGGCGGCCACGCTCAGGTTCTCGAACACGGTCGCGTCCTCGAACAGTTCGAGCGACTGGAACGACCGGGCGAGACCCGATCGCGCCCGCTTCGTGGCCGACTCGTCGGAGAGGTCGTGGCCGTCGAGCACCACGGTGCCGCCGGCGGTGGTGAACCCGCTCAGCGCATCGATCAGCGACGTCTTCCCCGCTCCGTTCGGCCCGATCAGTCCGACGATCGAGGCCGGGCGGAGCTGGAAGCTGACGTCATCGACGGCGGTCACGGCGCCGTAGCGCACGGTGAGCCCCTGCACGTCGAGCTGGCGTGCCGGCACCCTGGTGGGCGTGCTGTCGGCGTTCGGGTCGGCGACGTCGGAGAGCTCGATGAGGTAGGAGCGCCCCCACTTGCGGGACTTCTTGAAGAGGCGGAACATCTTGACCCACTCGGCGGCGACACCGTCCTGGTAGCCGAGCACCGTCAGGAGGATCGCGATGCCGCTGATCAGCTGGATCCAGCGCCCGACGTCACCCCATGTCGACTCGAGGACCTCCTGGTTGAACCCGGCCGTGGCCATCGTCCCACCGACGAACGCGCCGAGCAGGTGGCCCACCCCACCGACGAGGGCGAGACCGACGTAGGTGACGGAGGTGAAGCTGTCGAAGGACTGGTAGCTGATCGAGCTCAACCGGAACGCGAGCAGGATGCCGCCGAGCGCAGCGATGGCCGAGGCCAGCGCGAAGGCGTAGAGCTTCGTGACGACCACGTCGATGCCGAGCGCCGCAGCGGCACGCTCGTTGGTGCGCACCGCGATCAGTCGACGCCCGCTGCGGCCTCGGCGGACGTTCGAGACGATCCACACCGTCAGTGCCGCCATCACGAGTACGAAGATCCCGTAGCGCTCGGGGTGCCTGATCGAGCTGATGTCCCATCCGAAGAGGCTCGGGTTGCCGACCTGCGTACCCTGGACGCCGCCGGTCAGGTCGCGGTTGTTGAACAGCATCAGCTCCATCGTCGTGCCGAGGCCGAGGGTGACGATCGCGAGGTTGATGCCTCGGGTGCGGACCGCGGGGAGGCCGAAGATGATCCCGAGCGGCACGGCCGCCGCGACGCCGGCGACGAGGCCGAGCAGGAACGGGATCTCGTACACCGCGACGAGCCGCCCCGAGACGTACGCGCCGAACCCCGCCATCGCGTACTGGCCGAGCGACAGCTGCCCGGCGTAGCCGGTGAGGACGACGATCGACAGCAGCACGATCCCCACGCCCGTGGAGACCGTGAGCGCGTCGATCCACTTCGTCGGCTTCGTCAGCATGAGGAACATGACGACGCCGAAGCCGAAGATCATCCAGTCCCAGGAGATGCGGCCGTTGCCGATCATCGGCATCTCCTTCAAGAAGTAGTCGCGCAGCGGCAGCGACCGACCCCGGAAGACGAGGAACACGATGATGACGAGGAACGGCAGCGACTGGCCGATGCCCTGGACGTCCTGTTCGAAGTAGCGACTGACGACCGTCTGGCCGACGCCGAGCAGGAAGCCGGCCGCCGTGGCGAGGGGGAACGAACGGAAGTCGGCCACCAGCGCGGCGGCGAGTGCGGCGATCACGAGGTTGGTCATCGACGTGACCTGCAGTGTGATGATCGGGACGACGAGGATGCCCGCCACGCAGGCGATCGCCGAGCCGAGCGCCCAGTTGAGCACGGCGACGCGGTTCGGTGAGATGCCCACCGCCGACGCCGACCGCTCGCTCTCCGACACCGCCTCGGTCGCGAGGCCGAACTGGCTCGTCCGGTACATCAGCCACAACCCGAACGCCGACGCGCTCGCGATGCCCAGGAGGATGAAGCGGTCGACCGTGGTGCCGACCTCGCCCCACAGCGTCACGCGATCGGTGGGCAGCCAGCTCGGGACCTGGCGGGCGTTCGAGCCGTACCGGATCACCACGCCCGCCTGAATGGTGATGAGCACGCCGAGCGTCGCGATCACGCGGACGAGCGAGCTCGCACGCCGCAAGGGGCGCATGATCACCCAGTGCGTGAGCGCGCCCAGCACCGCGGACAGCGCCACGCCGACAGCGGCGGCGGGGAGGAACGACCAGCCCTGCTCGTACTGCAACTCCCACTGCATGAACACGCCGGCGATCGCCGTCGCGCCGAGCGAGAAGTTGAGCACCCCGGTGCCGCGATAGATCACGATCAAACCCTGGGAGGCGAAGGCATACAGCGCGCCGACGCCAAGTCCAAGCAGCGCAAATCTGATGACCTCGTTCATCTTCCCCCTTTTCCCCAGTGGCCGACGCCCGACATTTCTTCACGAAACATCAGAGGGGTCGGCGCGAGGCGGATCATAATCACGCCCGAACCGGCCACGCCCAACCGGAGCGATCCGGCGCCGACAGCGCTTGATCGTTGGGCTGTGGCAGGTCGCATCGAACCGAAACGCTCCCGGACGTGCCGCACAAGGCCCGGTCGCCGAGTAGCGGACATCCGATGTCTCGTGTGCGATGATTCCGCACTACACCAAAGGGGACGGTGGGCCTGCTGTGCACACCGCCACGGTCAACCAGGGGAAATCATGTCCATAGGGGGAAGATTCATGAAGTCAGATACCTGTATTACGCGTTCACGATCGGCTCGGCGAAGTGCCGTGCTGATCGCCGTCGTCGCATTGGTCGCAGGCGCGTGCGGCGGCGATGACGACGCCGACGGCACTGCCGACGCGACCGCGGAGGCCACGGCCGAAGCGACCGCCGAAGCAACGGCCGAAGCCACCGCCGAAGCAACGGCCGAGGCCACCGGTGACGCGACGGCGCCCAGTGGCGACCCGATCAAGGTGATGACGGTGACGACGCTCAACGCGAACGCCCCGACGTACCAGAACATCGCCAACACCGCGAACCTCTACGCCGACTACATCAACGCCCGCGGCGGTGTCGCCGGCCGGCCGCTCGAGGTCACGGTCTGTGACGAGCAGTTCGACCCCGCCGTCGCCACCACCTGCGCCCGCCAGGCGGTCGAGGAGGGCATGGTGTCGATCGTCGGGTCGTTCACCTTCTTCGCCGAGAGCATCGTCCCGGTGATCGCCGAGTCGAGCATCACGTGGTTCGGTGCCTGCTGCCCGATCACCCCGTCCGAGCTCACGAACCCGTACTCGTTCCCGATCGGCAACCAGCCGATGTACGCGGTGGGTGCCGTGAAGCGCGCGGTCGACGACGGCTGCGAGAACATCAACGCGGTGATCATCGACGGCGCTCAGGTCTTCCTGCCGCCCATGGAGAATGCGATGAAGGCCCTCGGCAAGTCGTTCGGCAACACCGTGATCCTGCCGCCGGCCGGCCAGGACTACTCGGCCGAGGTCGCCCAGGCGGCCGACGGCGCCGACTGCGTCGTCGCGGTCATCTCCGAGACGCCGTACATCACGTGGAACACCGCGTGGACCCAGTCGGGCACCGAGGCCCGTCAGTACGGCCCGCAGGGCAACCTCAACGACGTGTCGGCGTCGGGCAACGAGGCGGCGACCGACGGTGACATCATCGCCGGCATGTACCCCGACATCTCGACCGAGCCGTGGTCCGAGTACCGGCTCGCACTCGACGAGGCCGGGCTCGACCAGACCGAGTTCGACTACAACAGCCTCGGTGGCATGGGCACGTGGGCGGCGTTCGTCGGCTTCACCCAGATCGCCGAGACGATCGAGGGTGACATCACGGCCGAGTCGTTCTACAACGCCGCGAACACGACGACCAGCCTCGACCTCGGTGGCATGGTGCCGGTGCTCGACTTCACGAACGAGTGGTCGGATGGCCTCGAGGGATACAACCGCCTGTTCAACCGCAACGTGGTGTTCAGCGTCCTCGAAGACGGCAAGGTCGTCCCGTTGACGACCGAGTTCGAGGACGTCAGCGACCTCGCCATGGGCATCGCCCCAGGCTGACCCCACCACCTGAGCCGACAACGGCCCGGTCCGCATCTGCGGACCGGGCCGTTCACGTTCTCAGGACACGGCGCGGGTGGTGTCGGTCCAGTACTGGGAGCGGACGGCCTTCTTGTCGGGCTTGCCGACGGGGGTGAGCGGCAGGGCGTCGACGTAGTCGATCGACTTGGGAGCCTGCTGGGATCCCTTGGCGTCCTTGACGAGTTGTTGGAGTTCGTGGGTGAGGTCGTCGGACGGCTCATTGCCGGGCTGCAGTACGACGACCGCCTTCACCGCTTCGCCCCACTTCTCGTCGGGCACCCCGATCACCATCACCTGGCCGACCGCCGGGTGGGTGGTGAGCACGTCCTCGACTTCCCGGGGGAACACGTTGAAGCCGCCGGTGATCACCATGTCCTTGGTGCGGTCGACGATGTAGAGGAAACCGTCCTCGTCGAAACGTCCGACGTCACCGGTGTGCAGCCAGTTGCCTGCGAGGGCGTCGGCGGTCTCGTCGGGGAGGTCCTTGTAGCCGTTCATCACGAGCTGGCCGCGGGTGCAGATCTCGCCCGACTCGCCGGGGCCGACGATGCGATTCTCCGAGTCGAGCAGGGCGACGTGCATCCACGGCACGGGACGACCGCACGACGCGAGCCGTTCGGGCTTGGCCAGATCATGCTCCCCCTTCTTCATGTGGGCGAGCACCATCGGCGCCTCGGTCTGACCGTAGAACTGGAAGAAGATCGGACCCCAGTGCTGGATCGCCTGGGCGAGCTTGGCCGGGCTCATCGGCGATGCGCCGTAGAAGATGGTCTCCATCGACGACATGTCGGCCGTGGCGTATCGCGGGTGGCCCTGCATCGCATAGAGCATCGCCGGGACGATCATCGTGGTCGTGATGCGGTGCTCCTCGACGAGGTCGAAGAAGCCGTCGGGGGTGAACGCCTCCATCACGTAGAACGCCCCGCCCGACATCAGCACCGGCGCGACGAGCGACAGCGCGGCGTGCGACAGCGGCGACACGATCGCGATCCGCAGCGGGTCCGGGAACTCCCACTCGGTCATCTGGATCCACGTCATCGCAGCCCAGACCCGGTGTGTCATCAGGACGCCCTTCGGGCGGCCGGTGGTGCCGCCGGTGTAGACGACGGTGCACAGGTCCTCCGGCTGCACGTCGGGCGCCACGAGCGGCTCCGGCTCGAAGCCGTCGGCGAGCGCGAGGTAGTCGTCGCCGACGCCATTGGGTCCGAAACCGAGCAGCGTGAGGTGCGGGTACTGCGCCTTCAGCTCACGTGCACGCTCGGTGAAGTTGGCGGCGTCGAACACGAGGCACTCGATCTCGGCGTCACCGATCACGTACGCGTGGTCCGACAGCGAGCCCATCGGGTGCAGCGGCGTGATGACGCACGCGTTGAGCAGCGACGCGGTGAGGTTGGTCAGCACCTCGGGGCGGTTCTTCGACAGGACCGCGAGGCGCGTGCCCTTCGAGACGCCACGGGCGCGCTGAGCCTGGAGCATCTGGCTGGTGCGGCGCCGCACCTCGGCGTAGGTGGCGACCCGGCCGGCGAGGAAGAGGCAGGGTGCATCGTCGTGCTCGTTCAGGCTGCGGACGACGATGTGCGGGAACAGCGGCTGGTCGTGGAGTGGTGACGTCACGCGTGCGACAGTACTGCGGAGACATCCGATGTCTCCTGGTGGCGCACGGAGGTAGCCGATGCCCGACTCCTACGACCTGTTCGACGTGATGTCGACGTGCCGCGCGATGCGGCGGCTGCGACCCGATCCCGTCGACGACGACCTGGTGCGGCGGCTGGTCGAGGCCGCCAACTTCGCACCGTCGGGCCGCAACCTGCAGCGGGCGCGCTGGATCGTGGTGCGCGATCCCGAGCAGCGGCGACACATCGGCGAGCTGAACCGGCGGGCCAGCTTCGACCACGCGACTGCGGAGCGCGACGCGTCCGAGGGCGCCCGGCGCCGGATGTGGGACGCAGTGCTGTGGCAGACCGAGCACATGCACGAGGCACCCGTGATCCTCGTCGCCGTGTGCATCATGGATGACCCCGAGCAGGACCCCGGTCGCTACGCGAGCTCGATCTGGCCGGGTGTGCAGAACCTGCTCCTCGCCGCCCGAGCGTTCGAGCTCGGCGCCACGCCGACCACCTACGCGCTCGCCTTCCGCGACGAGCTGGAGCGCGTGCTCGAGCTGCCGCCCCACGTCCGCGCCCAGGCCGTCATCCCGATCGGCCACCCGATGGGCAACTTCGGCCCCGTGCACCGCCAACCCGTCGAGCAGGTGCTCATGGACGACCGCTGGCGGCCCACCTGAGGAGGCGGACCAACGAGGCACCGGGCTCCGGCGTCAAGCGGTCAGCCGTCGGCCGGCAAGAGCCATGGTGGCACGGCTGTGCCGAGCAGGTTGCCGTCGGCGTCGTAGGCGCGAGCGGCGGCGACCGTCTCCTCGCTGACGGGCAGGCGAGTCTGCGACTCGTTGCTGATGGTGGCTCCCGCGATCCAGAAGCGCTCCTCGAACGTTCCGCTCAGGTCGGTCGGCTCGACGCGGACGATCGTGCCGTCGGCGAACTCGACCTCGACGATGTCGGCGGCGGCGGTCACCGAACCGCTCCGCACGGCGTCGACGGTTCCGGGGCGACGTCCCGGGTCGGACCCCGCACCACCGTCGATCGTGATCACCGCGTCGGGATCGACACGGCCGCCGCATCCGCCGCCGGAACCGGTCTCCGACGACACCCACTCGCATTGGTGCTGGCCGGACCGCTCGATCTCGAACCTGAACGTCTCACCGGCGAACTCCGTCTGCGCGACGACGACCGCATCATCCGGATCCCCGAGCGGCTCGAACGGCAGGTCGGCCTCGTCGACCACCGCCAGGCCGGCGAGCGCCTCCTCGTCGAAGTCGCCCTGGCCAGAGACCGTCACTGCGGTGCCGCCGATGTCGCGGGTCGCGTTCCACCGACGAAGCCCGGAACGGTTGATCTGCCAATCGATGCCGGCGATCGTGACGGTCTCGGCGGCGCCGCCGGGCGGACTGTCGATCCAGATCACGAGCTCCGTACCGGTCCCGTCGGCAGCGGTCTCGCCATAGGCGATTTGTCGCGAAGTCGGCCCGGTGTCACCACCCCCGAAGCTGGGAGAGCGCATCGCGTACAGGTACTCGTATCCCTCCGGGATCGCGGTGGTGATCACCCAGTCCGTCGGGCCGAGCGTGTCGACCTCCGACAGCGGGCGCGGGCCGCTCGCGACGGTCGTCGGCGGTGTCGTGACGGGGACAACCGCCGGAGCCTCGTTGGCGTCGCGGCCGGCAAGCGCGAACAGGCCACCCAGCCCGGCGAGCGCGATGCCGGCCGCAGCGATGGTGCCGATCGCTGGTCGTGGCCGGCGCACGTCGACGGTGCGGGCTGCCGCGATCACCGACGCCGGTGGCTCGCCCGGGGCCGGAGCGGCGCGACCGAGCATGTCGCCGATGGCGTCGCGGACCCGTTCGCGTTCGTGTTGATCGATCATCACAGCACCTTCCTGAGGTGATGGCGGGCGCGGGCGAGATGGCGGCGGACCGTGGCGGGGGCGATGTCGAGCAGCCCACCGATCGCAGGGGCGTCGAGGTCTTCCCAGTAGGCGAAGTAGACGACGGCACGTTGCTGCACGCTCAACGACGCAATCGCCCGGTGGAGGTCAGGATCAGGCTCGTGACCGTCGACGATCGCCGGACGGAGCGCATGGACGTCACGCGCACGTCGGCGCGACATCGAACGCTTCCAGTCGGTCGCTGCGTTGGTGGCGGCGCGGTACAGGTAGGCGCGCCGGTTCGACACGTCGGCGAGGCCCCGCGTGGCGACCCGGATGAACGCCTCGACGACCACGTCGGCTGCGTCGTCGGGTCCGACCAGCAAGGTGGCGTATCGCGTCAGCTCGTCGGCGTGCGCGCGCCAGAGCATCTCCTGCTCGGTCGCCGGACGTGAGTGGGTCGTCATCGCACGTACGACGTCGCCGTGGAGGTCCACCGTGCACACCGTCGCGCACGTCGCTCAGGCGGCGGGGCGTCGGGTGCCGGGTGGGGCGCCACTGGTCGGTCGACGGTTGGGCGAGTGGTGGGTTCGCCGGACCGTGCCGTCAGGGCGAATCCAGGTGAGGGTCCGGTCGGGCGTCATCGACACCGACCAACCGCCCTCGTGGAGCAGGTGGTGGTGCCGCTCGCAGACCGGCAGGAGATTGTCGAGCAGCGTCGGACCCTCGTTGCTGTACCAGACGATGTGGTGGGCCTTGCACTGGGTGACCGGGACCGTGCAGTCGGGGTGGGCACACGTCGAGTACATCGCGGTGAGCGCCCGGCGCTGCTGGCGGTTGGGGGTGCGCATGTCCGCCATCCGCCGCGCGCTGCCGTCGGGCTCGACGAGCACGGCACGCAGCACGGCGTCGCACAGGAAGCGCTGCATCGTGGCGACCGGGATGGGGGTGCCGTCGGCGAGCTCGCAGATCGTGTGGTCGTGACGACCCTCCGCGGCGGTGCGGGCGTCGGTGAAGATGTTCGCCTCGGGCACCCCCAACCCGGCACCGCCGCGGGTCGCGGCGTTCAGAATCGCCTTGCCCTTGAGGCGTGCGAACGGCACCGTCGCGTTCTCGGGCTGCTGACGCAGCTTCGCGAGCTCGGCCTCGACCACCGACCACCACTGTGAGTCGGACTGCGGGTCGAGCTTCACGAGCGTGCACTTCATGCCGGTGCCGGCCTCGGTCCACCGGCTGACCTCGACGAGCGACCGCTGCCGCTCGGCCTCCTCGACGTCGCTGTCGGGACGGTGACGCTCCTTGATCCCCGCCACGAGATCGCGGGCGAACCGGTCGAACGACGACGCCGACCGATCGGAGGCGGCCGCCGCCAGCTCGTCGCCCCGCTCGGCGACGTCGGCGCGTTCGGCATCGGTCAGGTTCTTGGTGTGCTTGGCCAGCGCGTCGAGGTGCTCGCCCGACACCACCCCGTCGGCGAGCGCGTCGCCCAGCTGTGGGACCGTGGAGCAGGCACGGTCGCGCTCACCCGCGGCCTTGGCATCACGACCGGACCCGTTGGCCCCGAGCACGAGGGCGAAGCCGTCGTCGGTGATGCCCGTCTTGAGCTCGTCGGCCCGACGGGCGCACCGCACGTCGACCCACGCCGCGTACGACTTCAGCGTCGCGTTCCACCGTGCGGCCTGCTCGAGCTCGTCGCGATCGGCGGCATCGAACCCGACGTCGAGCAGCCCACGCACCGCATCCAAGATCGCGACCTCGTTCACGCACACCACCTCCACACACGGTTCACCCGGCCATACCGGAACTGTCGGGGGACGCATCGAACGTCGATCTCGGATCGAGAGTAGCATTGCAAACGTATGTACGCAACCTGGGTTCGAGATTCCTTCAGTCTGCAGGGACGTGGGTGGAGACCGCGGGCCCCACGCCGAGTTCGTCGACGTGGCGCACGGCCCGAACGCAGCGGGGTGGTTCAGTCGAACCGCTGCAGGCAGGCGGCGACCACGTCGTTGGCGGCGTCGACCCGGCCGTGCGGGTCGAGCCATCGGCGGAGGTGTGCGTACACCGTCGGATGGTTCAGGAGGTCGAAGTGGGTGATACCCCCGACGTGGGCGCCGTGGTCGAGTTCGAACGGGATCGTGCGATGACCATCTGACCCGGACGCGCTCGGGTAGGTCACGAGGAGGTCACCGATCACACGGCCGAGCGGATGGTCACGATCGCGCGTGACGGTCGCAGCGATGAAGCAATAGGTGGCGCCAGGAAGGAACGGCACCTCGCGCCGGCGATCGGCGAGGTACCCGTCGGGATCGGCGCCGCCGGACACGTCCGACGCGAACACGCCGTGGCGCAGGTCCTGCACACCCTGGCTGCGATCGCGTAGCAGTGCCGCCAGCGGGCGGGTCTCGGGCAAGCGATCGAGCACCGGCACCATTCGGTGGACGCGTCGCTCGAGCGGGGCTCCGAGGTGCGGCGTACCGACGCAGACGACATGACGGACGAGCCCGGCCCACGACCGAACGTCGACGTCGGCGTGATCGCACGCGCTGCGCGCCACCAGCCCACCCATCGAGTGACCGATCAGCACCAGATCGCGAACCGGCACGGGCCAGGCGGCGACGACATCGTCGAGCAGCTCGGCCAGCGCGCGACCGTTGTCGGCGACCGCCAGCCCACTGTTGTAGCGCAGGTACGCCGGGGTGAAGCCGAGCTCGTCCTCGAGCAGCGCCCCGTAACTCACGGAGGGTTCGCCGTGATGCCGCTCGGCGCCATCCCACCACGACCGGTCCGTCTCGCACAGGCCGTGCACGAACACGACGACCCGTCCAGTGGCGTGCGGGTACGCCGCCGACACGCCATCGTGTGTGGGCACCACGTCGCCCCCGTTGACGTGGTCGCGCAGCGCCATCGGGAACGCGAGCTCCGGGTACGCAGTGGCGACCGTGTCACCCTTCAGGCCGTTGAGCACTCCGAGCACGCGGGCGGCGCGACTCCTGGGACTCCACACGTCGGCGGGCGAGTCGTCGCGATCCGCTCGCTCGTTGGTGACGAATGCCCCCACACGCGGCACCACCGCGTGAGCGGCGGCGACCGTCGCGTAGACACCGCGGGTCAGGCCGTCGTGCAACACACGAACTGGTGCCGCCACTGGACCCACGGCGTCGAACGTCCGCGATGACACAGACAGGTGGGTGCGCCCGATCCCCCGCACCAGGCCCGCCAGCGAGTCGCCGACCAACCGGCCGGCGTCGCGCACCTCGGACCGCGTCGCCACGTACCCGACCGTACCCCGACGTTCACGTTGTGTCTGACACAACGTGAACGCGGCACGGCTCAGATGGAGAGGCCGCCGTCGACCGGCAACACGACGCCGGTGATGTAGGCCGCTGCTTCGGAGGCGAGGAAGGCGACGGCGGGGGCGACCTCGGACGGGGCGCTGAAGCGGGCCATCGGGATCTGCGCCGTGAGCTCGGCGAGCTTGTCGTCGGGAATCGAGGCCACCATGTCGGTCTCGGCGTTCGGCGAGATCGCGTTGACCGTGATCCCGAACCGGGCGAGCTCCTTCGCGGTGGTGCGGGTGAAGCCGATGATGCCGGCCTTGGCCGCCGCGTAGTTGGCCTGTCCGACGTTGCCGTGGAGACCGGTGTACGACGTGACGTTGATGATCCGCCCGTAGGCCTGCTCGCGCATCGCCGGGATCGCAGCCCGCGTCATGTTGAACGTGCCGGTGAGGTGCACGCCGATCACCGCCTGCCAGTCGTCGTCGGTGAGCTTCCACACCACCCGGTCGCGGAGGATGCCCGCGTTGTTGACGACGACGTCGATGCGGCCGGTGCGGCGCAGCACGTCGTCGATGCCCGCCTGCACCGACGCGGCATCCGACACGTCGACCTGCAGCGGGATCGCGCCGGGGAGCACCGTCGTGACGTCGGCGAGCGCCTCGGCGGCGACGTCGGCCACGGCCAACGTCGCACCGGCGGCGAAGAAGTACTCGCTGAGCGCTCGCCCGATGCCGCGCGCCCCGCCCGTGACGAGGACGGTGCGTCCGCTGAAGTCGAACGTGACGCTCATGCGCGCTCCAGGATGCGGACGACGCCGTTGGATCCGTCGACCTCGACGAGGTCGCCGGTCTTGATGATCGAGGTGGCGCCGACGGCGCCGACCACGGCGGGGATCCCGAGGTCGCGCGACACGATCATGGTGTGGCTCAGCTCGCCGCCCATCTCGGCGACGACCGCGACGACGCCGATGAAGAGCGGCAGCCAGCCGGGGTCGGTGATCGGCGCGATCAGCACCTCACCGGGCTCGGTCGGGTCGTCGACGTAGGCGTCCATCACCACTCGGGCGCGGCCACGGGCGACACCAGGGCTCCCCGCCGCGCCGGAGACCACATCGGTGTCGCCACCGCCTGCCGCCTCGGCCTTCAGCGGCCACTCCTCGACCGGAGGCACCTCGCCCGCGATCGCGAACAGCGGCTCCTGGTAGCGCAGCAGGTCGGCCTTGGCCGCCTCGCGCGCGTGCACGCGATCGAGGTCGACGGCCCCACCGCGGGCTGCGGCGCGGAACTCGTCGAACGTGAGGAAGTAGATCTGGTCAGGCCGCTCGAGCTGTCCGTCGGCGACGAGACGGCGACCGATCTCGAGTGCGTCGAGGCGCATCTCGTTGATCGTCAGCACGCAGGTGGCCTTGGTCCGCTCGCGGATGCCCAGCCACACGGTGCAACGAGCGAGCCACACGTCGAGCTCGGGGAACTGCTCACGAACCCCGTCCGCCTCGAAGCGGGCGAGTGCTGCGCTCCGCACCGACGCGGGATCGCGCTCGGCACCGCCGGCACGGACCGCGTCGACCGCGCGCCGCAGCACGTCGGGACGGATCTCCCACGACGGCGCAGCGATCTCCCACTCGTTCACACCCCGGAACCCGTACCGGTCGAGCACCTGCTGGAATGCCATCTCGAACTCGTCACCCTCGAGCCCGGCGAGCGACGCGACCGCCCGGCCGGCGTCGGCCGACTCGATGCCGCCGACGCCCATCACTGCCTGGCGTCCGAGCTCGTAGCCCTCGTCGCCGTAGATCGCGACGAGTCCGGCCTGCAGCGAGCCGAGCGCGACCGGGCTCACCGACGACCCGATGAACAGGGTGACGAAGTCGGACTGCATGTACGGCTGCATCGACTCGAAGCGTGCGAGCAGCTCGTCGTTCGAGCTGCTCGCCCGCGTGGCGCGGCCCTCGAGCCGGCGGGCCTGTGCCTCGTCGTGCTCGCGCTGCACCCGATCGACGGGGGGCCGTTCGAGGAAGTCGGCGGTGGCCGCGGCGATCCGCTCGCCACGTTCGGCGTAGCCGGGCTCGTCGGGCGCCTCGTACGGGTCGAGCTTGATCCCGCCCGCGGCGAACAGGGTGCGATCGATGTCCTCCGGGCTGGTGCCCGGCGTCAGGTCGGCGAGGCGGCGGAACGCCGAGATGTTGATGTAGAACCGGCCGCCGACGATCGGCGCGAACGTCGTCGGGCAGTCGGGCCAGTCCATGACGTCCCACGTGTCGGTGAACGACTGCCGCCACGCTCGTTCGAGCGGAGGGAAGAACACCGTCGCCGACAGCGGCGACACGATGTCGGGCATGATCTCGCCCGCGTTGCCGCGCGTGAGCACCGGATAGTTCGGATCGAGCGTGGTGTCGAACTCGTAAGCGGTCATGCAACCCTCCCCATGGGTCTGATGTTTCGAGTCGCTCGGCCCGAGTCGACGTGCTCCGAGCTGGAGCAGCCCCTCTGACTCGTGATCCGTGCGAAGCGGAGCGGATACTAACGTCCGACCTTTGGTCTCCGACAACGGAGGGGGTGGCGTCGCAGGGGGCAGCGCCACACGTCCCGCACCGCGGCAGACCGACCGTCGGTTCCGCACACCGCACCGCGCCGCACGGCGCACCACAGCACAGGGGGCACGCCGCCATGGCGAGGACAGGATTCGTCTATCACGAGCTGTACACGTGGCATGACACCGGCAACTACGCCGGCTTCATGCCGTACGGCTATCCGCTGCAGCCGGGGCTGCACTTCGAGAACCCGGAGACCAAACGGCGCTTCAAGAACCTGCTCGACGCGAGCGGGTTCATCAAGGAGCTCACCGTCGTGGAGCCGCGACACGCGACACGCGAAGAGCTCGAGCGGTTCCACACCGCCGAGTACGTCGACTCGGTGCAGGCGCTCAGCGACGGCCACGGCGGCGACGCCGGCGAGCTGACGCCGGTCGGGCACGGCAGCTACGAGATCGCGCTGCTGTCGACCGGCGGCGTGCTCGTGGGCACCGACGCCGTGATCGCCGGCGAGCTCGACAACTGCTACGCCCTCGTGCGCCCGCCCGGCCACCACGCCGAGTCGGCGATGGGCCGCGGCTTCTGCATCTTCGGCAACATCGCGATCGCCGTGCACCACTGCATGGCGGTGCACGGGATGGAGCGGATCGCCGTCGTCGACTGGGACGTCCACCACGGCAACGGCACCGAGTCGGCGTTCTACGACGACCCGCGCGTGCTCACGATCTCGATCCACCAGGACAACTGGTACCCGCCGGGCCGGGGCCTCGTGACCGACACCGGCGAGGGTGCCGGCGAGGGTTCGGCGCTCAACGTCCCGCTCCCGCCCGGGTCGGGTGTGGGCGCGTACACCGCGGCGTTCGAGCAGATCGTCGTGCCGGCCCTGCAGCGGTTCCAGCCGCAGCTCATCTTCGTGGCGTCGGGCTTCGATGCCAGCGCGTTCGACCCGCTCGGCCGGATGATGATGACGTCGGCCGGGTACGCCGGGCTCACGAAGATCCTCACCGCGGCGGCCGACGAGCTGTGCGGCGGCAAGCTCGTGATGGCGCACGAGGGCGGCTACAGCCCCGACTACGTGCCGCTGTGCGGCCTCGCAGTGTTGGAGGCGATGAGCGGCAAGTCGTCCGGCGTGGAAGACCCGTACCTCGGCTTCGCCGCCGGCATGGGCCTCCAGGACCTCCAGCCCGCCCAGCAAGCCCTGATCGACGACGTCAAAGCCCAACACGGCCTGTGAGCCGGCGTGACGCAATGGGTCAGACCAACTCCGTCACGGCTCCAGCTGTGACGGAGTTGGTCTGACCCATTGCGTCACGTTCAGCGGCGGAGGGTGACCGAGGAGGTGGCGGTCTCGATGTGGGCGAACGACGCACGCGTGCTCGCCATCAGGTCGTCGAGGAGCGCTTCGGGGACGCGGTCGTCCTGGAAGCGGTACGTGGTTGCGGCGGGGCCGGCGGCGCGAGTGGCCTCGACGTCCTGGAGCGGCACGAGGTAGCGGCGCAGCAGCTCCTCGTCGCTCATCGAGCGGTCGCCGTACTGCTCCTTCATCTCGCCGATGGTCGGCTGCGGCGGCTCCCACTCCTGCATCTCCTTGCCGCGTGGCGACGACAGCATCCGGTCGAGCACGTCCTCGTCGATCGGCGCCGGCGGCTGGCCGAGGTGGCCGAGCACGTAGACGAGCACCTCGTCGGGGACCGAGCCGTAGCGCTCGCCGGTCACGACGTTGAGCACCGCCTGGATGCCCATCAGCTGCGAGAACGGGGTGGCCGAGATCGGGTGCCCGAGGTCGGACCGCACGCGGACGATCTCCTCGAGCACCTCCTCGAACCGGTCGGACATGTCGTACTGCGCGAGCTGCGCCTTGAGCGTGCCGGTCATGCCGCCCGGCAGCTGGTGGTGGTACGGGAACACGTTGTACTCGTGCGGCACACCGATCAGGTGGCCCTCCTGCTCGGCGACGCGCCGCATGTGGGCGCTCACGCGGCGGACCCGTTCGAGGTCGACCGTGGTGGTGTGCCCCTCCCACCGGAGGTTCTCACACGTCTGCTCGGTCGACGGGAGCGACGGCCCGTTCGCCATCGGCCCAGGAGCGGTGTGCAGCACCTTCACGCCCGCCTCGGCGGCGATCAGGTAGTTCATCCCCGCGACACCGACGGTGTTGTGGCACTGGAACTCGACCGGCACGTCGCCGGCGGCCTCGACGAGCGCCGGCAGCAGCGTCTTGGCCCGCTCGGGCTTGAGGATGCCGGCTGCGTCCTCGACGTAGATTGCGTCGGTCACGCCCCAGCTGACGAACTCGCGGACCCGCGCCGCGAACCACTCGTCGGTGTGGACGGGGGTGATGCCGTACATGATCGCGGGTGCGACCTCGCACCCCTCGTCGGCGGCGATGCGGCACAGCCGCTCCATCGCATCCATGTTGTAGAGGCAGTCGTAGATCCAGAAGCTGTCGATGCCGTGCTTCGCGAGCGTCCGGAGCCAGAGCTCCATCAGCGAGTCGGGGGTGAGCCCGAACTTGGCGATGCAGTTGCTGCGCGAGCCCGACCGCAGCTTCGACGTCGGCAGCCACGTGCGCCAGAGGTCGAGCCCGTCCCAGGGGTCTTCCCGGTTGTACCGCATCATGCATTCGAAGATCGAGCTGCCGGTGAGGTCGACCACGCGGTAGCCGGCGTGCTCGATGTCGTCGGCGATGTCGGCGAGGTGGGCGACCTTCATCCGCATCCCCCACAGGCTCTGCTGGCCGTCGCGCAGCGTCTGGTCGATGATGTCGATCTCAGCCAACGTTCGCCTCCGGTGCGGTCGCGGTGGGTGCCAACCCGGGCAGGAGGGTGCTCTCCAGCCATCGGGTGTTGATGGTGTCGTTGCGGAAGTCGGGGTGCGCGAGGACCACGCGGTGCAGGTCGCACGTGGTGTCGATGCCGCCGATCCCGAAGTCGGCGAGGGCCTGCAGCGAGCGGTCGATCGCCTGCGCCCGGTCGTCGCCGGTCACGATCAGCTTCGCGATGAGCGAGTCGTAGTACGGCGGGATCGTGTAGCCCTCGAAGCCGTGGGTGTCGACTCGGACGTGGGCGGCGACCGGCGGCGCCCAACGGGTGAGGGTGCCGGGCGACGGGAGGAAGCCGTCGTCGACCGACTCGGCGTTGATCCGGCACTCGATCGCATGGCCGCTGATCGTGACGTCGCCCTGGTCGAACCAGAGCGGCTCGCCGGCCGCGATGCGCAACTGGGCGCGCACGATGTCGACGCCGGTCACCATCTCGGTGACCGGGTGCTCCACCTGCACGCGCGTGTTGATCTCGAGGAAGGAGAAGTCGTCGCGATCGAGGTCGACGAGGAACTCGACGGTCCCCGCCCCCTCATAGGCGAGCTCGCGCCCGAGCGCGACGGCCGCCGCGGCGATGCGTTCGCGCAGACCGGCGGAGAGCACCGCTGCGGGCGCCTCCTCGACGAGCTTCTGGAAGCGCCGCTGGGTGGAGCAGTCGCGATCGCCGAGGTGGACGATCGCCCCGTACCGGTCGCCGAGCAGCTGCACCTCGACGTGCCGGGCGTTCGTGACGTAGCGCTCGACGTACATGCGCCCGTCGCCGAACGCCGCCTGCGCCTCGTTCGACGCGGTGGCGAAGCGGGCGACGAGCTGATCGGCGTCGTCGACGCGGACCATGCCGCGACCGCCGCCCCCCGCGGCCGCCTTGAGCAGGATCGGGTAGCCGACCTCGGCGGCGACGGCGAGCGCGGCATCGGCCGACGCGACCGCGTCCGAACCGGCGCCGGTGGGCACACCGGCGGCGCGTGCGATGCGTCGCGCCTCGACCTTGTCGCCGCCGCGTCGGATCGTTTCGGCCGACGGCCCGACGAACACCAGGCCGTGCGGCCCCCCCCCCCCCGCCGGGGGGGCGCGGGCCGG
>JALHOG010000035.1 GCA_022843125.1 Ilumatobacteraceae bacterium | reverse complement strand
ACGCCATCCCCGACGGCCTCACCGTCGACGCCGACGGCTGCGTGTGGCTGGCGTTGTGGGACGGCGGCGCGGTCCACCGGTACCGGCCCGACGGCCAGCTCGACCGAATCGTGAACGTGCCCGGTGGATTCGTCACGAGCTGCGCGTTCGGCGAGAGCACCACGCTGTACATCACGACCGCGCGCATCGACCTGCCCGATCAGCAGCTGCGCGAGCACCCGCACGCCGGCGGCCTGTTCGCCGCCGACGTCGGAGTCACCGGCCGCGGCTACACCCCGTTCGGCGCCAGCGACCCCGACATGTGAACTCGGCCAGCGCCATGAGGCTCGCTGAGGCATGCTGGCATCCATGCGGAGGACGACGGTGAAACTTCCAGACGAGCTCGATGCCCGCCTCCGCCACGAGGCCGAACGACGGGGAAGAACGGTGTCAGAACTGACCCGTGAAGCAATCGAGAATCTGCTCAGCTCCGGACACGGCAGGCGTCGACTGCTCGCCTCGGATGCAGGCGCGAGCGGTCGCGACGACATCTCGGAGCGAATCGAAGAAATCCTCGCCGACGAGGTCGGGCCATTGCACTGATCGTCGAAGCGGGCCGCTCTACGCCTATGCCGATCGCGATGACCGACACAACGCCGCCAGCCTGGAACTACACGAGACGCACCCGGGCCCCTCATCGTCCCGACACTGGTCGTCACCGAGGTCACGTACCTCCTCGGCACACGCCTCGGCGCGGACGCGGAAGTGCGTTTCCTCGGCGACCTCGCCGCCGGCAACCTCCTGTCGGAATCGGTCGCGGCCGGCGACTGGTTGCGAATGGCGGACCTCGTCGCGGGTAATCGCGATCTCCCGCTCGGAAGCACCGACGCTTCGGTCATCGCGACGGCCGAACGACTCGGCATCCACGACATCGCCACGTTCGATCGCCGACACTTCACCGTCGTGCGATCACGTCTCGGCGACCTGACGCTCCTGCCCTGAACCGCCGTGCGCCGGGATGGTGAGCCGGTCAGCACACACGGGTGCGTCGACGCTCGGAGCCGGTGTCCAGAGTTCGGGTCACGGGCTGCGCATCTCCCGATTCTGACGTTGGTCAGCGCTACGGTGCGTTCGGCGATGAGACCGGATCAGTGCACACGAGTTGGGCAGTGCAGCGCTCGGGGAGCGACGTGAGCGTCTTGGTGGTGGGTGGCGGCCTGGCCGGGTGCACCGCTGCGCTCGAACTCGAGGCAGCGGGCGCTGATGTGGTCGTGCTCGATGCCGGCCCGAGTCTCATGCAGGGTGCGTCGCGGTTCAACGAGGGCAAGGTGCATCTCGGTTACGTCTACGCCAATGACGACTCCGAGCGCACACTCCGGCTGATGCTCGCCGGAGCGATGGAGTTCGCTGCCATCCTCGACCGCCACCTGCCCGTGCCGCTGCGGGGCCTCCCGGTCAGTCCGCCGTTCGACTACGCGGTGCACCCGGCGACCATGGTCCCCCCATCCGATCTGGCGCGCCGGTACCGACGAATCGAAACGGAGATGGAGCGCCTCGGCGTGCACGGCGCTCACGACGACTACCTCGGACTCGAGCGGGTGCGGCAACTGCGTCGGTGCGCCACCGACGAGCAGTTGCCGCCTGCGCTCGGCGCCGACGCGTGTATCGCCGCCTTCGCGACCGAGGAACGAGCGGTCGAACCGTTCGCGGTCGCCGACGGAGTGATCGCCGCCGTGGAGCGCAGCCGGATCGACGTCCGCTGCTCCGTCGTCGTCGACGCGGTCGAGCGGATCAACGGTCGGTACTGGGCCGTCACGGCGCTCGGTCGCATCGGTCCGTTCGATTCGGTGATCAACGCGTCCTGGGCGTCGCGGGACCGGCTCGACCGAACCGTCGGGATCGTCAGCACCGACCCGTGGAGCTATCGGTTCAAGTACTTCCTCCGGGTCCGCAAGGACGGCCTCGGCGACATCATCCCGACCGTCACGTGGGCACTCGGTCCGTTCGGCGACGTCCTCACGTACGGAGCCGACACCGCGTACCTGTCGTGGTATCCGGCAGGCCGGGTGTCGTTCGCGACGAGCGAGGCACCCCCGCCGACGGTGTCGCCTCGGCCGGACCGTGACACGGCCGCGGCGGTCACGGCCGACATCCTCGCCGGCCTGGCGCAACTCGTCCCGGCGATCGCCAGTATCGATCCGGTCCATGACGATGTCGAGATCTGGGGCGGTGTCATCGTCGGAGTCGGCGCGACCGACATCGACGACCCCGACAGCGGGTTGCATCGGCGCGACAACATCGGGATCGTGTCGGTCGGCGACTACCACTCGATCAGCACCGGCAAGTGGACCACCGCCCCGATGCTGGGCCGCCGCGCCGCGGAGGTCGTGCTGTACGGGGTGGCTCCATGACCGCGATCACCGTCGGTGTGCCCGTGTACCGAGGCGCGCTCACCCTGCCGGAAACGCTGCGCTGCATCCAGCAGCAGGACCGTTCCCCCTCTGCCGTGATCATCAGCATCGACGGGGGCGACGACGAGTCGTTCGCCGTCGTCGAGCCGTTCCTCGACGACCCGCGGTTCCACTGCACCCGACAGTCGCAGCGGCTGGGGTGGGCGGACAACCTCACGTGGCTGATCGACCAGTGCCGTACCGACTACTTCGTCTACTGGCAGCAGGACGACATCGCGTCCCACAACTACCTCGACGAACTCGCGCTGGCTCACGAGCGGAACCCGGACACGAGCATCGCGTACACCGATGTGCAGTGGTTCGGTGATCGCTTCCATCGCGAGCGCATGGACGGCATCGTCGATGCGGAGCCGACCGAACGCGTGCTCGCGTACGCGGACCACCAGCACTGGATCCCGCTCCGAGGCATGATTCGCGCCGACCACCTACGCGCAGCGCCTCCGTGTGCAGCGCTGCGTGCGCAGAGCCCCTTCGAGAACGGATTCCTCGCCCACCTGGCGGCGTGCGCGCCGATGCGGCGTTGCGACTCTGCGCTCTACTTCAAGCGGGCGCATGCGTCGCAGTGGGGCAGCACGTTCGAGCGACGACCGGCCGAGCAGCGCCGCGCTGATTGGATCGCACGGGCGAACGCGCTCCTGGAGGTCCTGGAGCACATCTGCAGCGATGACCGTCTCGGCGATGTGATCGATCGTGTCGTCCAGCGGTTCGTCGCTCCGCCACCCGGCCGCTTCGTCGACTACCGCTACGACGGCGAACGTGCGGATCGGCGGTTCGTCCGCGAGTCGATCGCGCTCTGGCCAGACCGGTGGGAGCGCCGGCTGACGGCGTGGTCCGAACTCGGTTCCGGCACCGCCGCCGCCGAGCTGGCCGCACTCCGGCAACGACGCGTTCCGGCGGCACCCGGAGAGACGTGGAGCCTCGCCGACGGGGCCGACCCCTCGGGCGAGGCGTTCCTCGGGTTCGGATGGAGCATTCGTGAGCCGTGGGGAGCATGGAGCGATGCTCCGAACCCGACCGTCCTCGTTCCCGAACTCGCCGCGCCGGCGACGCTGATGCTGACAGGCATGCACCACGGACCGGAGGGCCACGACGTGAGGATCGTGTGGCGCGTCGACGGGGGACGACGCGGTTCGCAGGTCGTCCGCTGCGGCTCACTTGTCACCGTCGAGATCCCTGTTGCTCCGGGCCAGCAACGCGTCACGCTCGAGCTGCCCAGCGCCGTGTCGCCCGCCGAGCTCGGCACCAGTGAGGACCCGCGCACGTTGGGCTTCGGGCTGCACATCGTCGGACTCGGCTGACATCGACGACGCCACCCCGATGCCGTCCCGCAGCCGGCTAGGCGCACACGGGGGCGTCGGCGCTCCAGCGGTTGAAGGGTTCCGAGTACTGGACGTCGGCGAGGTGGGCGCGGGCTGCGAACCACAGCGCCTCCCACTCGTCCCGGGTACGCAGGGCGCGCTCGGGGTTCGATCGGCTGCGCGCGATGAAGCCGGGGAACGCACCGCGTCCGGTCTCCTGGCCGATCGGGTTGTACCGCAGATCGAAGCTCCACCGGATCTCGTCGCTCACGTTCGACAGCGAGTTGTGGATGGTCTGCTTGTGCATGAAGATCACATCGCCGCGGCGGGTGGGCAGCGGGAGCGCCTCGTCACGCGAGGCGACGCGCTCGGGGATCTCCAACCCACCGGGTCCGGCCGGGCAGTGCGCGAGCAGGCCGAGGCGATGGCTCCGTGGGATCACCTGGAGGCAGCCGTGCTCGACACGCGCGTCCGACAGCGAGAACCAGACGGTCAGGATGTCGGAGTCGTCGGCCACCGGCAGCACGACGCCGTTGTCTTGGTGCCAATTGGTGGCACCCATCTTGGTGCGGCCCGACTCGTCGTGCGCACCGAGCCGCTCGGGCGACTTGATCCGGACGTGCTGCACCGGGTTCGAGAAGATCTCGCCACCGATGATCGACTCGACGGCATCGAGCAGCGGCGGGTACACCAGCGCCTGGAACACCGCCGGTCCGAGCCACATCGGCGTGTCGTGCTTGATGTTGCCCTGCGGCAGCGAGAAGTCGAAGTACTGCGCGTTCGTCTCGTTCGTCTCGCGTTCGATCCGGATGAACCGCTCACCGAACGGCAGGTCGGCGTACGTGTCGGCGATCCGTCCAGCGGCGTACAGCTCACGCGCCAGCCTGTCGAGCACCTGCTCGTACTCGCGCACCAGCGGCTCGAGCACCTCGTCGATGCCGATCAGCCCCTCGACGACCAGGTAGCCGTCCTCGTGGAACCGTTCGACCTGTTCGGTCGTGAGTCCTGTCATGACCTTTCCTCCCTGTTCATCGTTCTTGTTCCAAGCTCTCGGCGAACCGCCGCATCAGTGCATCACCCAGCCGCCGTCGACCGTGATCGCCTGACCCGTCACGAACGACGACCGCTCGGAGGCGAGGTGCACCACCATCTGGGCGACGTCGCGCGGCACGCCGCGACGCTTGATCGACTGGAGCTCGAACAGCATGTCGGCCACCTCGTCGGGGTCGCCGTAGATCGCCTCGGACGGCGTCTCGATCGCGCCGACGACGATCGCGTTGACCCGGACACCCTGCTCCCCCAGCTCACGCGCCAGCGAGCGCGTGAAGCCGAGCTGCGCCGCCTTCGACGTGACGTAGTGCAGGTTGCCGGTCCGCCCGAGGAGCGCCGTGACCGACGACATGTTGATGATGCTGCCGCCGCCGTTGGCGAGCATCGACGGGACGACCGCCCGCGCGCAGATCGCGCCGCCCACCACGTTGACGGCCATCACCTCCATCCACTCGCTCGGCTCGATCTCGTGCCAGGGCCGCGACGACGCGACCGATGTGGCCGCGTTGTTCACCAGCACCGTGACGGGCCCGAGCTCACGCTCGACGCGGGCGACCATCTCCGCGACGGCGACCTCGTCGGACACATCGGCCATCACGGCGATCGCCGACCCACCGGACGCACGGATCCCGGCCACCACCGCCTCCGCCTCCGCACGGGTCGACTCGTCGCGGTAGTTGACGGCCACCGCCGACCCCGCGGCGGCGAGCGCACGGGCGACGGCGGCACCGATGTTGCGGCCTGCGCCCGTGACGATCGAGACACCACCCACCTCGACCCGCTCCATCTCGGCCATCCGACCCGGCGCCGGCGACGCGCTCACGCCGCCACCTCGTCGTTCGGCGGCAGGCACACGATCGCCTCGAGTTCCCCGGTGAACCGCAGTGGCCCCGCTCCGAACGGAACCACCCACGTGTCGCCCGACGCGATCGGCTCGTCGCCGTCGTCCCACGCCAGCCGCCCGGCACCACCGGTGATCACGAGCACGGCGAAGCCGGGCCCGTCCAGCGCGACCGTGCCGGTGCACCGCACCCGCCGAGCGGCGAAGAACTCGTCGGCGGCCGACGGGAACAGCTCGTGCACGGTGCCGCCCGATTGCACCGAGTGCTCCACCGGCTCGGGCAGCAGCGCCGCCAACCGATCGCCTCGGTAGCCGCCGAGGTCGAAGCACGCGAGGGCGACGTCCCAACCGAGACCGAGCGTCGCCTGCTGCTCGTCGAGGCCGAACGACGCGTGTTCGGCGAGCACCGAGAACGACGTGGGTTCCTGCAGCTCGGTGAGGAACACCCCCGGCCCGATCGAGTGCGGCAGGCCGGCGGGTACGTAGACCACCTGACCTGCTTGCACCTCGATCGCGTTCATCGCCGACAGCATCGAGCCGACGTCCTGCTCGTCGACCCACCGCCGGAGCGTGGCGACGTCGACGTCGTCGCTCAACCCCAACCACACCGTGGCACCGGGCGCCGCACCCAGGATGATCCACCCCTCCGTCTTGCCGAACAGGCTGCCGAGGTGGTCGGCGCCGAACGCTCGCGTCGGGTGGCAGTGCACCGGCAAGCGTTCGCCGGCATCGAGGAGCTTCACCAGCAGCCCGCTGTCGGCACCGAACCGCGCCGCGAGCGACGAGCCGAGCCAGCCGACCGGATCGGCGCCGACCAGGTCGGCCAGCACGTGCCCCTCGACCGTGGTCGACAGTCCCGCATCAGGCGGGCCGTCGGGGCCGACGATCGATGCCGGCAACCGGCACAGGGACGCCACCCAGTCCTCCGGCCCGCTGCGGGTGTCGGTCGGCAGACCCCGGAAGCGGTCGATGCCCGACCCGCCCTCGTAGTAGACGGGGACCCGGTTGTCGGGGAGCCTGAGCGGGCAGATCATGTCGCGGTCTCACACATCAGTGGTCGAACACGACGATCGAGCGGGCAGTGGATCCGGACGGCATGGCGGCGAAGCCCTCGTTGACCTGGTCGAGCGAGAACCGACTCGACACGAGTGACCCGAGGTCGAGCAGGCCGCGCGTGGCGAGGTCGACGTACCTCGGCAGATCGACGCTCGGCCGCAGCGATCCGACGTGCGACGTCAGGATCGCGATCTCGCGAGGGATCAGGTCGGCCGGCGTGATCGAGATCGTCGTGTGTTGCGAGGGGATGCCGACCAGCACGACCGTGCCGCCGTTGCCGACCATCGCCATGCACGACTCGGCGACGCTCGGTACCCCGCTCGTCTCGAACACGAAGTCGGCCCCGCCACCCGTGAGCTCCCGCACGGCGTCGACCGCCGAGGTGGACGACGCGTCGACGAGCGCGGTCGCGCCCATCACCCGGGCGAACTCGAGCTTCCCGGGGACGATGTCGACGGCGATGATCTGCGACGCACCGGCGATGCGCGCACCCTGCACGGCGTTCAGCCCGACCCCGCCGACGCCGGTCACGACGACCGTGGCCCCGGCCGGCACCTTCGCGGTGTTGAACACCGCGCCGAGCCCGGTCGCCACGGCGCAGCCCACGATCGATGCCGTGTGCAGATCGACATCGGGGTCGATCCGCACGACGGCGTGCTCGTGCACGAGCATCAATTCGGCGAACGCGCTCAGCTGCCCGTACTGGTGGACCGGTGTCCCGTCGGCCAGGCGGAGCCGTTGCTCGTCGGACGTCGGGCGGTCGTGGTTGCGGTTGGTGCAGATGATCGGCCGACCGCTGACGCAGTACCGGCACTCGTGGCAGCCGCCGCCGGCACACCCGAGCACGTGGTCGCCCACCTGGACGCTGGTCACCTCGGGGCCGACCGCTTCGACGACGCCGGCCACCTCGTGACCGAGGATGGTCGGGACGGGGTGCGGCCACAACCCGTCGAGGAAGAGCAGGTCGCTGTGGCACAGCCCCGCCGCAACCGGCCGGACCAGCACCTCGCGACCTCTCGGCGTCGCGACGGCGATCTCCTCGATCTCCATCGGCGACCCGACCGCATGCATGACGGCAGCGCGCACCATGTCGTTCAGATCCCCTCTCCGTCATGCGCCGAGTACGACGCTCGTTCACGAGTGATCACGAGAGCCGGCTCCACCGCTGCTCGACACCGGGACGGTCGACGACGTCCGACCGGAGCGCCCCGCCGATGCCGGGTCGTGTGGGCGGGAGCAGGCGGCCGTCGACGAGCTCGATCGGGTCGTCCAGGAACTCGGGATAGACGACGCGCAGGTACCCGCGTACCACTTCCTGATAGCTGGCGTTCGTCGAGCTCAGGGCGAGGTGGATCCCGGCGAGCAGCGTGAACGGTCCGGTGCAGTCGTGGAACGTCACCGGGAGCCGTGCCGCGTCGGCGAGCGCGATGATCCGGCGCGCCTCGGTGATCCCGCCACACCACGTGGGGTCGATCATCACGTGGTCGACGGCGCCGCTGCGGATCATCGGCGCGTACTCGAACCTCGTCATGAGGTACTCGCTCGCGAGCACCGGGATCGTGGTCGACCGCTTCAGCTCGGCGAGCGCCTCCGGGCTGTCGGCGAGGATCAGATCCTCGATCCACGCCGGCTCGTACTGTTCGAGACCGTGGGCGATGGCCTGGGCGGCGCCGAGCGACCAGAACCCGTGGCCCTCCGCCATGACGTCGATGCGCCGGCCGACCGCTTCGCGGATGAGCCGGAACGGTTCCAGGCCCCGAGCGAGGTCGGCGGCGGTGATGACCGTGCCGCCGCGCTCCTTCGCGATCTGGTCGAACGGCCAGATCTTCATGCCGGCGAAGCCCTCGTCGATCAGCTCCTGGGCCAGCTCGGCCGGCCGATCGAGGAAGCCCGTGAGGTCGTCGTACCGGCCCGCGTCGCTCGCGTCGCCGTAACCGGGGCGCCAACCCCTGCCGTACGTCGGGCCGGCACAGGTGTTGTAGGTGGGCACCGACGGCGACACCGGGCCACCCAGCACGTTGTACAGCGGCATCCCGGCCGCCTGCGCGACCAGGTCCCACGCGGCGAGGTCGACCGCCGACAGGGCTCGCAGCTCGAGGCCCTTGCCACCGAACTTCGCGGCCGCGCGGTACGCCGTGTCCCACAGCGCCTCCGGGGCGGTCGCATCCATCCCCATCACGAGCGGGGCGAGGAACTCGTGGATGTAGGTGCTCACCGCATGCGGCGTGTAGTAGGTCTCCCCACACCCGACCAGTCCGCTGTCGGTGTGGACGCGCACGAGGACCAACGACGGCAACGGCGACTGCTCACCCGGGACGATCGTCTCGATCGCAACGATCTTCATCGCAGCCCGATCATCCGTCTGCGGGGTGCTCGTTGACCACGTAGTGCGCGGCGCCCTGCGTCCCGACGGCGTCGGCGAGGATCTCGTCGACGGCCGCGAGATCGTCGGTGCCGAGCGGACTCGTGACGGCCCGCACGTTCTCCTCGACCTCGCCGGGCGTGCACATGCCCGCCAGCGCTGTCGCGACATGGCTGTTGCGCACCACCCAGGCGATCGCCAGCTGCGGGAGGGTCAGACCGATCGTGGCCGCGAAGTCGGCGAGCCGCGTCGCGACGCGGACGTTGTGTCGCAGGTTGTCGCCGGCGAACAGCGGGAGGCCGAACACGTCGCCCTTCGACCGCCAGTCGTCGTCGGGGAGCACGAGATCTTCGTCCCAGGTGCCCGAGAACAGACCGTGACACAGCGCGCCGTACGTCATGAGCCCGATGCCGAGCTCCGCGCAGCGCGGGAACATCACCGACTCGGCACGCCGGTCGACCATGTTGTACCCGACCTGCTGCACCTGGATCTGCCCGTGCTGCCGGTACTCGTCGAGCTGCTCGACGGTGAAGTTCGACACGCCCACCGCACGCACCTTGCCCGACGCAACCAGCTCGGCGAAGGCGGCCATCGACCCCTCCGGCGATCCGTTGGGGTCGGGGACGTGGATGAGCAGCACGTCGAGCCGGTCGGTGCCGATCCGCCGGAGGCTGTCCTCGGCGGAGCGGACGATGTCGTCGTGGTTCGACGTCGTCACCCACGTCTCCGCGTCGTAGTCCCAGTGGACCGCGCACTTGGTCACCACGACCGCCTCGTCGCGGCGCGAGCCGAGCGCCTCACCGAGGATGCGTTCGGCGTGCCCGTTGCCGTAGGCGGGAGCGGCGTCGAACAGGGTCACGCCGAGGTCGAGCGCCCGGCGGATCGCAGCGAGGGCGTCGTCGGTGCTGACGGCCCCGTAGTCGCCGACGTGTTGGGTGCCACCGATCGGCCACGTCCCGAACCCGAGCACGGATGCGCTGATGCCCGTGTTCCCCAGCTGTCGGTACTCCATGACGGTGCGACTCCCTCCTCGACGACCGGAGCGCCGTTCACCCCGGCGCTTCGACCTCGCGCTCGAGGCTGGCGAGCCGGGCGGCGGCGAGCAGCGCTGCGGTGTACTCGGACTCGGGACGTGTGAGCACTGCGTCGGTCCTGCCCGCCTCGACGATGCGGCCGTCGCGCATGACGATGATCTCCTCGCACATCCGGCTGACCACGCCGAGATCGTGCGACACCATCACGAGGGTGAGGTTGAGCTCGTCGCGCAGGTCCATCAGCAGGTTGAGCACCTGTGCCTGCACCGAGACGTCCAACGCGCTGACGGGCTCGTCGGCGTAGAGGATGGTCGGGTCGACCGACAGCGAGCGCGCGATGCCGACCCGCTGCAACTGCCCGCCGGAGAGCTGGTGGGGGAACCGCGGGAGCACCTCGCGGCCCAGACCGACCTTCTCGAGCGACACGATCAGCTCGTCGTCGTCGGGCTTGCGACCCTGCAACGCCCGCATCGGTTCGGTGAGCGAACGGCGGATCGTCATCCGCGGGTCGAGCGATCGGCGGGGGTTCTGGAACACGATCTGGTTCTTCCGACGCAGCTCGTTCGCGCCTTTCCCTCGGAACTCGCCGATCTCCTGGCCCTCGAACCGCACCGTCCCGCGTTGGTGGCGGAGCAATCCGCACATCACCCTGATCAAGGTCGACTTGCCCGACCCAGACTCCCCGACGATGCCCAGGGTCGAGCCGGCGGTGACCTCGAACGAGATGCCCCGGAGCGTCCACCCTTCGTCGCCCTCGCCGAGGGCGGCGCGGGGGTAGTGGAAGTACATGTCGTCGATGTCGACGATCGCCATCTCGATCAGTCCTCCCCGCCCGGGTTCCAGCAGGAATACCGATGACCGTCCGCCCCGGTGACGGGCGACGGGATCGAGGCACACGCTGCCGACGCGTGCCCGCACCGGTTGCGGAATCGGCAACCGCTCGGGAACCGCCCGACTGCGGGGACGGAACCGGGGATCGTGTGCAGCCGCTGGCCCATGAAGGCTGCGAAGTCATCGTCCTTCGGCATGCCCGGATTGGCCGCCAGCAGCGCCGACGTGTAGCGGTGCCGCGGGCGGTCGATCACGTCGTCGACGCTGCCGGTCTCGGCGACGTGCCCGCCGTAGATCACGGCGACCCGGTCACAGACGTAGCGGATGACGCCGAGGTCGTGGCTGACGAACAGCACGCTCATCTGCCGCTCCTCGCTCAGGGAGATCAGCAACCGGAGGATCTCGGCCTGGACGGTGACGTCGAGGGCGGTCGTGGGTTCGTCGGCGATCAGCAACTCGGGGTCGGCGGCGATCGCGGCGGCGATCATCACCCGCTGCTGCTGGCCGCCCGAGAGCTGGTGTGGGTAGCGACGCACGAGCGAGGCAGGATCGGGCAGCTGCACCTGGGTGAGCAGTTCGACGACCTTGTCGGTGATCGCCCGTCCCTTGAGATCGGTGTGCAGCCGGATCGCCTCGGACACCTGCCGGCCGATCCGCATCATCGGGTTCAACGAACGCGCCGGGTCCTGGAAGACGAAACCGATCCGCTTCCCGCGGATCCTGGCGAACTGCGCATCGTTGAGTGCGAGGAGGTCATTGCCGTCGAAGCGCACGGTGCCGGACACCTTCGCCTCCGCCGGCAGCAGACCGGCGATGGCCTTGGCGGTCATCGTCTTGCCCGAGCCGGACTCGCCGACCAGCCCCAACCGGGCTCCCGGCGGCAGGTCGAGCTCGTCGATGTGGATGATCTCGTGTCCGTCGATGTGGACGCGGAGGTCGCGGATCTCGAGCATCAGGACAGACCGCTCCTGGATTGCTGGGGGTCGAGGACGGTGCGCAGCCCGTCGCCGAGGAGGTTGAACCCCAGCGCCGTGAACACGATCGCCAGCCCCGGGAAGAACATGAGATACGGCGCTGCGTCGAGGAGTGCCTGCGTCTCGTTGAGGAACCGACCCCACGATGACGTGGGCGGCTGGACGCCGACGCCGAGGAACGCCAGTGCGGCCTCGATCAGGATCGCCGCCGCGAACATGACCGAGCCGAGGACGATCAGCAGCGGGCTGATGTTCTGCAGGACGTGGCGGACCAGGATGTACGGCTTGCGTCGCCCGTAGCCGTACGCCGCCTCGACGAAGTCGAGCGCCAACACCTGCCGTGCCGGGCCGATCGTGACGCGAGCGGCGACGGGGATCTGCCAGATGATGATGGCGAGCGTGGCCGTGGTGTTGCCCGGGCCGAGCTTCGCGGCGAGCACGAGCGCGGTCAGGATGCCCGGCAACGCAAGACCGGCGTCGACGAGCCGGGTCAGCGGGCCCTGGAAGTAGCGATTGGAGCCGGCGACCGCGAGCCCGATCGCCGATCCGACGACCATCGCCACGACGGTCGACACGACGCTCACGTAGAGCGAGTTCCGGGCGCCGAGCATCAGCTCGGTCATCACGTCGCGGCCTCCACGGTCGGTGCCCAGGAAGAACCCGGGTGTTCCAGGGGGCGCGAGCCGGTTCGACATGTTCAGCTGGTTCGGGGGGTAGGGCGTCCACACGAACGACAGCAACGCGACGAAGACGAAGATCGAGACGAGCGCCCCGCCGAGGTAGAGCGTGATCGGCAGACGCCGGAGGCGCCGCCACAACGACTTCGGTGCAGCCGGGATCGCTGTGTCGACGTCGGGCACGGTGTCGATATCGGTGACGCTCATTGGGATTCGGCCTTGTCGCGGATTCGAGGGTCGAGGAAGCCGTAGGCGATGTCGACCAGGAAGTTCAGGACCAGGATGAACAGCATGATCACGAGCGCCAGCGATTGCACGACGACGACCTCGCGACCGAGCGTGGCGGTGACGATCAGGCGACCGATGCCGGGTAGCACGAACACGTTCTCGACGACGACCGCACCTGCGATCAACTGACCGAACTGCAGCGCGGCGACGGTGACCAGCGGGATCGATGCGTTGCGGACCCCGTGGAACAGCGCCGCCCCACGGCGGGTTCGGCCACGGGCCATGGCGGCTCGCATGAAGTCCTCGTTCATCACGTCGATCATCGCCGTGCGGACGTACCTCGTGAACACGGCGGTGACGCCCAGGCTCAGCGCCATGACGGGCAGGATGATCGAGCGGAGCGTTTCGATGGGATCCTCGCTCAACGGCACGTATCCGCCCGTGGGGAGCCAGCCGAGGCGGACGGCGAAGACGAGCACGAGGAGCAACCCGGCCCAGAAGGCCGGGATCGCGACGCCGACCTGGGAGAAGACGTCGATGACGCCGCCGCGCACCTTCTTGGCGTTCGTGGCCGAGTAGGTGCCGAGCAGCAGCGCGAGCGGGATCGACACGAGGAGCCCACCCAGGGTGATCATGAGCGTGGGCTCGAGCCGCCGCACGATCTCGTCGAAGATGTCGTAGCCCATGCCGTACGACGTCCCCAGGTCACCGGTGGCCACACCGCGGAGCCAGTCGAGGTACTGCACCACGAGCGGTCGGTCGATGCCGAGCTCGTCGCGCATGAACTGCACGTCCCCGGGGCCGGCTTCCTTACCGAGGAGCACCGTGACGATGTCGCCGCCGAGCATGTTCACGAGGACGAACACGACGATGGACCCCACGAGCGCAGCGAACAACAGCGTGGCGAGAGAGCGAAGTGTGTGTCTGATCATTGATTCATTCAGATCCTGCGCGAGCTACGCCAACGGCCGTCCGGCCGGCGAAATCGCCGTACCGGACGACCGTTGACTGCGTGCGTCGGGCGAAGCCGTGACCGGCCCGCCAGATGATCAGTCGGACCAGCGAGCCGATCCGAGGTCGATGGCGTTGTTGACGCGCACTTCCTGGATGCCCTCCAGGTTGGCGGTCATGATCATCGGCACCTTCGGCGCTGCGATCACGGTCACCCAGGCCAGGTCGGCGAAGGTGTTGACCAGATCCGACATCGCCGCGAGGTACTCCTCCTCGTCGATGAACGAGTCGGCCACGGCCAACTTGTCCTCGAACTCGGGGATGCACAGCTGCGTGCTCTTGCCCAACGGTTCGCGACCGCCCTCGCAGCCGTACTGCAGGATGTTGGCCGAGTCACGGATCTCGCTCATGCCGTAGTTGCCCTGCGTCCACGTCTTGTCGAGCCACGTGGTGAGGTCTTCGCCACGGCTGTTGACCGTGATGCCGATGGCACCCAACTGCTGCGTGAGGACCTCCATCGTGAACGGGTGCGATGCAACCGTCGTGAACGGATAGTCGATCTCGAGATCCTCGTAGCCGGCCTCGGCGAGCAGCGCCATGGCGCCCTCGGGGTCGTACGGGTACGGGCAGTAGTCGCTGTTGTACGGCTCGGCGTGCGGGACGACCATCAGGCAGCTCGGGTCGGCGTAGCCTTCGTACACGCCGATCGCCTCCTCACGGTTGATCGCATGGGCGATCGCCTGGCGGACACGCTCGTCCTGGAACGCCGGCTCGTTGACGTTGAGCCAGAGGTACGAGACCTCACCGGCGCTCTCGAAGAGGACCTTGAACTGCGAGTCCTCGGTGAACGACTCGACACGAGGGATGCCCTCGGCGAGCACTGCGGTGACGAAGTCGTACTCGCCGGCCTGCAGACCGTTGAGCGCTGCCGTCTCGTCGTCGACGAAGCGCCAGTCGATGGTCTCGAAGTACGGCTTCTCGCCCCAGTAGTCCTCGAACCTCGTGAACGTCAGGCTCGTGTCGGGCTTGTAGTCGGCGAACACGAACGGCCCGGTTCCGATCATCACACTGTTGGCGTCGTTCTCCTCGAGGAAGTTCTCGGGGACGACGTACCCGGCCGAGTTGCCCAGTTCCTTCAGGAACGTGGCGCTCGGCTGGCTGAGCGTGATGACGACCGTCCGATCGTCGATGGCCTCGACGCTCGTGACGTTCAGGTGTGGGGCGCTGAGCTTGCTCAGCGGCGACTCGGCGTTCTTGTTCATCGAGTAGACCACGTCGGCCGAGTCGAGATCGGACCCGTCATGGAACTTCGCCTCGCGGATCGTGAACGTGTACGTCAGGCCGTCATCGCTGATCTCCCAGGCCTCGGCGAGCATCGGCACGATCGTGCTGTCGGGCAGCAGCTCCACCATCGTCTCCTGGACGTTGTAGAACGTCGGGAAGCGCAGCGCGTTGGCAGCGACCTCCCAGTAGTTCCAGCTCGCCGGTTCCTGCGGAAGCGTCGCGACGAGCGTGGTGTCGCCACCGCCTTCCGCTGGTGCGGTGTCGTCGGCGGGCGCCGTCTCGCCACCGTCGTCCGCTGGTGCGGTCTCGGCGGTGTCAGCCGCCTCGGCGGTGTCAGCCGCGTCGGCGGTTTCACCTGCGTCGGCGGTCGCCTCGGCAGTGGCCGCCGTCTCGGCGGCGTCCGGTTCATCGGAGTCACCACCGCATGCTGCGGCGATGAGCGCCATGCCCACCAGCAGTGCGGCCGGTTTCCCCCGCCCGGCCTTCAGTCGAAAATTGGATGACTGGAACACAATCTTGCCTCCCCTGACAGTTGTTGTGCGACGTATAGATTTCAACTATACTGAAGCGACGCTAGCATATCCTGAGTCCTGGGGGCAAGGCTCAGACGTGTGAACCGTGCATTGCCGAAACGTACGAGTCATCGAATTCGGACGCGATGAAGGGGAGTCGACACTTGGAAACGAACCGTGATGACGTCCCGAGCGGGTCGAACATGTTCGACCTCACCGGGATGACCGCACTGGTCACCGGCGCCGGCTACGGCCTCGGACGAGGTCTCGTCCACGGTCTGGTCGCCCACGGCGCCACCGTGATCGGGCTCGCACGCAGCTCCGACGCCCTCGCCGAGACCTTCTCGACTCTCGAGGCGCCACACCGCTACATCGTCGGCGACCTGACCGACGACGGGCTCTACGACCTGCTCGACGGCATTCCCGAGCACATCGACGTCCTCGTCAACAACGCAGGCGGTGACCCGCACTCGAAGCCATGGGGTCAGCAGACCACCGAAGAGTGGCGCTACACCTACGAGATCAACGTGATCGCCGCCGAGCGGTTGTGCCGGCTCCTCACGCCGAAGATGGCGGCGAAGGGCTTCGGTCGGGTCATCAACGTGTCGTCGGTGTACGGCTCGATCGGCCAGGATCCGCGCAACACCGGCCCTCGCGCCGGCGCCGGCGCCTACACCGCCGCCAAGCACGGCCTGATCGGCCTGACGAACTATCTCGCCTGCCAACTCGGCCACACCGGCGTCACGATCAACACCCTCAGCCCCGGGATGATCACCTGGGCGGAGTCGCCGAGCGAGGAGACGCTGGCGATCTGGGCGAGCCTCGCCGACCAGACCCCGGTGAAGCGCACCAGCATGCCTGACGACTACATCACCGCGACCGTGTTCCTCGCCGCCAGGGGCTCCGGCTTCGTCCACGGTGCGAACCTCGTCGTCGATGGCGGCTGGAGCATTTGGTGATCACCCCTCCCCCACTCGCGATCAGCGAAAGCAGGACATGATGGGTCGGCTCGACAACCGCGTGGCGATCGTCACCGGAGCATCGTGGGGCATCGGTGCCGCTGTCGCCGAGGCGTTCGCCCGTGAGGGCGCCGCCGTCGTGGTGAACAACCTTCCGGAAGACCGGATGGACGCCCTCGCCGAAGGCGTGGTCGCCCGGATCAACGCAGCCGGTGGGCGCGCCGTCAAGTGCCCCGCCGACATCAGCATCCCGTCCGAGGTCGAACGGATGGTCGCGCTCGCCGAGCGCACGTTCGGCGACGTCGACATCATGGTCGCCAACGCGGCGTACTCCGAGCGGGTGCCCTGGAACGAGATCCCGCTGGATCAGTGGGACCGCACGTTGGCCGTGAACCTCCGGGGCACGTATCTGTGTGCACGTGCCGTCTACCCGAGCATGCTCCGGCTCGGCCGCGGGAGCATCATCACACTCACCAGCGTCACCGTCGAGCTCGGTATGGCTGGCTTCCTCGACTATGTGTCGTCGAAGGCCGGGATCATCGGGCTCACCCGTGCGCTCGCCCGCGAGGTCGGCAAGGACGGCATCCGGGTCAACAGCGTGATGCCCGGCGCCATCCGGACCGAGCAGGAGGTCGAGCTCAACTTCGACGAACGCGAGCTCGCTGCTCTCTCGGCCGAGCGTCAGTCGATTCCGCGCCGCGGATACGCCGACGACCTGACCGGCACATTCGTCTATCTCGCATCCGACGACAGCGCCTTTGTCACCGGGCAGGTCGTCACCGTCGACGGCGGATGGGTCCACCACTGAGGCACGCCATCCCGGCGACCCCTGCGATGCGCACCACTACACTGGCCGCCCCCGTCCGACAGACCGAAAGTTGACAGTGGCATGGCGAGCGACCGTTCTGCACCTGCGGGCACACTCCTCACACTTGACCGAGGGATCCGGGTGCTCGAGGAGATCGCTCGAGGCAACGGTCTCGGGACCGCACGCTCGATCGGGGCGACCCTCGGCATCAACCAGGGGACGATCTACCAGATCCTGCGAACGCTCCAGAACAGCGGGTACGTCCACCGGCTCCCCGGCGGGCGCTACCAGCTCGGTGCGCGGATCGCGTACCTGGTCGACGGCTACCAGATCCAGGCCGCACCGCCCCAGGTGATCATCGACCACCTGCACGCGCTCCACATGGCCACCGACGAGACCGTCTACGCCGCGCTCGCGCTCGGCTCCACCATCGCGATCGTCGCCTCGCACGAGAGCACCAAGCGGTTGCGCGTCGGCAGCTTCGAGGTGGGCTTCGCGGATCATCCCCACTCGACCGCATCGGGCAAGGCGTTCCTTGCCTTCTGCGACGAGAACGAGATCGACACGTACTTCGACGACCACGAGCTCCATCCGGTGACACCCAGCACGATCACACACTGGGACGACCTCCTCGACGAGCTCCACCAGATCCGGACCCAAGGTGTCGCCTTCGACCGCGAAGAGTCCGACATCGGCATCGCCGGGATCGGCGCCGTCATCATCGGCAGCCACGGCGAACCCGTCGGTGCGTACGGGGCCGCCATGCCGGTCGCCCGTTTCGAGGAGGCACGCGAGTCGGTGTCTGCCGCCCTGCTCAAGGCCGGCGACGACGCGTCGCGAGCGTTGCGCTACCGCGGCGAATACCCGCCCAAGCAGCCCAAGGCCCGGAACCCCAAGAAGCCGTTCGTCTCCCGGTAGCCGCTGCTCACGTCTGCGCCTGCCCTCAACCCCGAAGAATCGACCGGAAGCAGGCAGCGATGCGCATCGGACTCATCCAGGTGATGCAGGAGACGTGCAGCTTCAATCCCACCCCGACCACGCTCGGAGACTTCGCGAGCTTCGGCATCCATCGGGGCGCCGACGTGCTCGAACGCTCCGACACAGCCGGCCCGATCGCCGGCTACCTCGAGGGCCTCCGCCTGTCGGGCCTCGCCGTCGACACGGTGCCGATCGTCCGGGGCACAGCCCAGTCGGGCGGTCGGCTCACCCGCGAGGCCTTCGAGCACTTCGACACCGTCATCCGGGAAGGCCTCACCGCCGCCGGCGAACTGGACGGTGTGGTCATGCTGCTCCACGGGGCGGCATCGGCCGACGGCATCGACGACGTGGAGGGCGCACTGCTCGCCACCGCCCGCTCGGTGATCGGGCCGGACGTGCCGCTCGCCCTCATGCTCGACCACCACGCCAACGTCACGCGTGCGATCGTCGACCACGCCGATCTCCTCATGGGGTTCCGCACCCAGCCGCACGACCAGCTCGAGACCGCACGCGATCTCACCCTGCTCGCGATCCGGCTCGCCGCCCGCGAGATCGCGCCGACCACCTCGTGGCGCAAGCTCCGAATGCTCACGCACCAGGAGCAGTACCTGACGGTCCGTGGGCCGATGAAGGTGCTCTTCGACCGCGCCCGCGCCATGGAAGGCGATCCGCGGGTGCTGACCGTGTCGCCGTTCCCGATGCAGTGCTGGCTCGACGCCGACGAGGCCGGGTGGGCCGTCGTCGTCGTCACCGACGACGACCCGCAGCTCGCCGATCGGCTGGCCGACGAGCTGGCGGAGCTCGCCTGGTCGATGCGTGACGAGTTCCAGGTGACCGAGAGCGTCTCCGTCGACGAGGCGGTGCGGCTCGCCGACGCCGACACCGGCACCGGCACAGACAAGGCACGGCCGACGCTGCTCAGCGACACCGGCGACTCGGTGCTGGGAGGCTCGGGCGGTGACAGCACCGTGATCCTCGAGGCGATCCTGCGGCTCGGCATCGAGGGCAGGGCACTCGTGCCGATGATCGACCCGGTGTCCGCCGTCGAGCTCGCCGCGGCCGGCGTCGGCGCCACCGTCACCCTCGCGATCGGCGGGCGCAGCACACCGCTGTTCCGCCCGCTCGAGGTCACCGGCGTGGTGCGCGCAGTCGGCGACGGGTTGGCCGACGCCGACGACCTGCCCCAGGGCCGGATCAACATGGGCCGCTGCGCGGCGTTCGACGTCGGCCCGGTGACGCTACTCGTCACCGAGTTCGCCGGCGCCGCCGGCATCCACCCCGCCTCGTACCGTCACCTGGGGGTCGAGCCCGGCGACCACCGGATGATCGTGATGAAGACCGCGTCCAACTTCCAGTACATGGCGCCGCTGACCACGACGTTCATCCGCGTCGCGACACCGGGGCCCACGCAGTCCGACCTCGCGGCGCTGCCGTGGGAGCGGGCGCCCCGACCCATCTTCCCGCTCGACCCCACGCCGTCGTGGCGTGGGTGACAGCGCCCCCTCGACCCGACGCCCCCGACACATTCCTACGACTCAGTGCGGAGACCCCGATGACCGACCCGAACACCAGCGACCGTTCCTACGCCCACAGCCACGCCGAGCACGCGCGCCGCCAGGCCGTCATCGCCGGGGGCGTCAACTCGAACGTGCGGCTCGCCGGCACACCGGTACCGCTCACGTTCGCGTCGGGCAGCGGCGCGTACCTGTGGGATGTCGACGGGAACCGCTACGTCGACTACGCCGCCGGCATGGGCCCGATGATCCTCGGCCACAACCACCCGGCGGTCACCGACGCCGTACGCGCCGCGCTCGACACCGGGCAGCTGTTCGCCGGCCAGAACCGGCTGGAGGCCGAGTTCGCCGAGGCGATCGTGGGCGCGCTGCCATGGATCGAGAGCATCCGCATCGGCATGAGCGGCACCGAGATGGACCTGCTCGCGGTGCGCATCGCCCGTGCCGCCACCGGGCGCACCAAGGCGGTCCGCTTCGCCGGTCACTACCACGGCTGGCTCGATCCGCTCTTCATCGACATGTCCGTCGAGCCCGAACCGTTCGGGCCGGCCCCGCTCACTGCGGGGCAGTCGGTGGCCGCTGCCGCCGACGTGATCGTGTGCGAGTGGAACGACCTCGACCAGCTGGCGAAGGCGCTCGCCGGCGGCGACGTCGCGTGCGTGCTGATGGAACCGGTGATGTGCAACACGGGTCTCGTCGCCCCTGCGCCGGGCTACCTCGAGGGCGTCCAGGCGCTGTGCCGTGAGCACGGTGCGCTGCTCGTGATCGACGAGGTGATCACCGGCTTCCGCCTCGGCCTCACCGGCGCGCAGGGGTTCCTCGGCGTGCACGGCGACATCTCCATCTACGCGAAGGCCATCGCCTCCGGCTTCCCGCTGGCCGTGCTCGGCACCACCACCGAGCTGTTGGCGCCGGTGGGTCGCGGCGCCGTCAACCACTCGGGCACGTACAACACCGGGGTGTCGTCGCTCGCCGCCGGCGTGGCCACGATGCGACAGCTCATCGACCACGACCCGTACCCGGAGATCGACCGCGTCACACGCCGGCTGGTCGACGGGTTGCGCTCGCTCGGCGGTGACGCAGGCCTCGCGGTCGACCACATCGGCGGCGCCCTGTTCCAGACCCGATTCGGCACATCGGACCCGGTGAGCTCCCGGGCCGACTTCGCGGCCAGGTCCGACAAGACGCGCCTCGCCCGGTTCCTCGAGCTGCTCCAGCACCAGGGGGTGCGGCCCACCGGTCGCGGCCTCTGGTTCGTGTCGGCCGCCCACGACGACGAAGCGGTCGAGGCCACGCTCGCCGCAGCCGGCCGCGCGCTCGGCGGGATGTGAGCCGCTGATGTCGAACGACGGCCCCGGCACCCCCGTGCAACTGCGCACGTCGCACTGGTACGGCGGCGACACCCGCGACCATTACATCCACCGCAGCTGGATGAAGCGCGGACTCCCCGACGACGCCTTCAGCGGCAAGCCGATGATCGGCATCTGCAACTCGGCGTCCGAGCTCACGCCGTGCAACATGCACCTCACCGAGCTGGCCGAGCATGTGAAGCGCGGTATCTGGGAGGCGGGCGGCGTGCCGTTCGAGTTCCCCGTGACCTCGCTCGGCGAGACCCAGATCCAGCCGACCGCGATGTTGCTGCGCAACCTGATGGCGATGGACGTCGAGGAGTCGATCCGCGGCAACCCGATCGACGGCGTGGTGCTGCTCGCCGGCTGCGACAAGACCACCCCGGCGATGGTGATGGGCGCGGCGTCGGTCGACCTGCCGGCGATCATCATGACGGGCGGCCCGATGCTCACCGGCCGGCACGAGGGCAAGCGCCTCGGGTCGGCGACCGACATGTGGAAGATGAGCGAGGCGGTGCGCGCCGGGCTGCTCAGCAACGAGGAGTTCATGGCCACCGAGTCGGTGATGACGCGCAGCGCGGGTCACTGCAACCCGATGGGCACCGCGTCGACGATGGCGTCGATGGTCGAGGCGCTCGGCCTCACGCTGCCCGACAACGCGGCGATCCCCGCGCCCGACGCCCGCCGCAAGCGGCTCGCCCACCTCACCGGCCGCCGCGCCGTGCAGATGGTCCGCGAGGACCTGCGGCCGTCCGCCGTCCTGACGCGAAGCGCGTTCGAGAACGCGATCCGCGTGCTGTCGGTGATCGGCGGCTCCACCAATGCCGTGCTCCACCTGCTCGCGATCGCCGGCCGCGTCGGTGTCGAGCTCACGCTCGACGACTTCGACCGGATCGGCTCGCACCTGCCCTTGCTCGCGAACGTGATGCCGGCCGGCGAGCACCTGATGGAGGACTTCTACGAGGCCGGTGGCATCCCTGCGGTCATGGCCGAGCTCGAGGAGCTGCTCGACGGCGACGCGTTCGCGGTGACCGGCGTTCCGATTCGTGAGCACTGGGCCGGGCGCACCACCTGGAACCGCGACGTGATCCGGCCGCTCACCGACCCGCTGATCGCCGAGGCCGGGATCGCCGTGCTGCGCGGCAACCTCTGCCCGCAGGGCGCCGTGGTCAAGCCGTCGGCGGCGTCACCCGAGCTGCTCACGCACACCGGCCCAGCGCTCGTGTTCGACACCATCGAGGACTTCAAGGAGCGCATCGACGACCCCGACCTCGACGTCACGGCCGACACGGTGATGGTGCTGCGCGGGTGCGGGCCCAAGGGCTACCCGGGCATGCCCGAGGTCGGCAACATGCCGCTGCCCGCCAAGCTGCTCGCGCAGGGCGTCGTCGACATGGTGCGCATCAGCGACGCGCGCATGAGCGGCACGGCGTTCGGGACGACGGTGCTGCACACCGCGCCCGAGTCGACGGTGGGCGGCCCGCTCGCGCTCGTGCAGACCGGCGACGTGATCACGCTCGACGTTCCCGGGCGGAGCCTCACGCTCCACGTCGACGACCTCGAACTGGCACGCCGCCGGGCCGAGTGGCAGGCCCCGCCACCCCTGGCCGAGCGCGGCTGGTACAAGCTCTACATCGACCACGTGATGCAGGCCGACACGGGCTGCGACCTCGACTTCCTGGTCGGCTGCAGCGGCTCCACCATCACCCGCGAGAGCCACTGAACGGCGGGTGGCGTCTCGCTGACGACCGGGCGAGCGACACCCGGATGTGGCGGCGGCGCCTGCGGGAGTCGGGCACGCGGAGGGCCTCGGGCTGTTCTGTCCTCACTCGAAGGAGAACACCGCCGGGACGACGACCACCACGATCGCCGCCCAGACCGCGAACACCGGGAGGTACGCGGTCTGCCAGCGCTCGATCCGCGCGAACCCGCTACGGCCCGCCACGAAGCGACCGATGTACCACGCGGTGCCGGCGAGGTTCACGAGCAGGACGAGGTTGAGGCCGAGCGCGGCCACGCGGTTCGGGGTGAACCCGAGGTCGCCGATCCGGGCTGCCATCGCGGCGAGCACCATCAGGTCGAGGGCCAGCGCGGCCAGGACCGCGACGAGCCGCACGTGGTCGCTCCAACCCGGTCGGGTCGACGGCTCGCGCGCCGAGATGCCATACAGCACGAGGCCGAGCACGACGACCATCAGCGCGTCGAACACGCCGAGCAGCTCGCGGTCGAAGGCGTTGCCCGGTCCGGTGAACGCGTAGGCGACGGCCGCCACGAGCAGCATCACCGTGAAGAGCGGTGTGAAGAGCATCGTCAGGACGGGCGCCATGTTCTCGACCACCCGCTGCTTCGACTCGACGAGCCACGCCGCGACGACGACGGCGCCGGCCGCGCCCGACGGCAGCACCCACTGGCTGACCAGGCTGACGTCGACCTGCGTCGGGGCGAGCACCGCCGTGGTCAACGCCATGAGCACGCCGCCGCCGATCGCGATCAGGGAGTAGTAGATGACGAACTCGCCGGTGAACCGCACGAAGTCCATGCGGCGACCGTGCGAGCCCGGCGCGCCGCCGCTGTACGCGTACAGCAGCGCCAGCCAGCCGACGACCGGGATGTGGGTCGCGACCAGGATCTCCGTCGCACCGCCGTGGTCGAACGGGTAGACGTTGACGATCACGGCGCCGAGGGCGAAGGGTGCGAGCGACCACAACCAGCCGCGCAGCGGGAGCTCGCGTCGCACGGCCAGCCAGCCGGCGACGAAGGGCAGCACGAGGAGGCTCGCGTTCCGGGCCAGCCAACTGGGCGCGTCCCCCGGGAAGCCGGCGACGAGCCGCGCCACCTGGACCGCGATCGCCGCGCCGACGGCGAACGCGATCGCCGCGCCGACGGCGAACGCGATCGCGTTCCGCCACCCACCGCTGCCGCCCTCGTCGTCACCGGTGACGGCGACGAGCTGCCGCCAGAGCCGGCCGGTGTGCTCGCGGGCGAACTCGTGGGAGATCTCGTCGACCCGGCCCATCCGCTTGACGGCGATCAGGAATGCCTCGTCGGGAGCGAGCCCGCTGTGGCGGAGATCGGCGATCTGGTCGCGCAGGTGGGCCTCCAGCTCATCGAGGTCGCGCCCGGCGACGGCCGGGCCGCTCGCGACGAACGACCGCCAGGCTGCGATCTCGTGCTCGACCTCCATCTCCAGCGAGGCCATGTCAGGCACCTCCGAACGCGAGCGCGGGCATGTCGCCACCGCCCCAGATGCCGCCGAGCGCCCGGGTGACGGCCGCCCACTGCAGCCGGTGCTCGGCGAGCGCCGCCCGCCCGTCGACCGTGATCGCGTAGTACTTGCGGCGCCGTCCCTCCGGCGACGCCTGCCACTCGGTGGTGACGTGACCGAGCCGTTCGAGGCGGTGCAGCAGCGGATAGAGCATGCCGTCGGTCCACTCCATCTCGCCGCCGGACAGCTCCCGCACCCGCTTCAGGATCGCGTAGCCGTAGCTCTCGTGTTCGGCGAGGATCGCCAGCACGAGCGGCGTGGCGGAGGCCGCCACCAGCTCCTTGTCGATCTGCACGTCCGACCCCCTCCGTCGCCGCATACCTTGCGGCCCTATACATAGAACTACAAGGTATCAGGCCGAGGTCAGCTCCACCGGCAGGCTCGCGGGCTCGTGCCGGTGGCCGACCGCAGCCTGCTGTTCGGCGGCGCCACCGACAACCGCACGCCGCACTCGTCATCATCCACCTCACTGGCGCGAACCTCGGCTGGCCACCGAGCGCCATCCGCCGCTCCGAACTCCGCGACTCGCGTGCGCATGACGCATGACGCATGACGCATGACCCCGTGAACGACAAAACCCCAGGCCTCAGGCCTGGGGTTTTCGGTGGGCGTAGAGGTGTGTTGTCTCAGGACATCCCGGACACATGTCGCGCGTCATAGCGGACACAGCGTTGGTGGGTGTCGAAAGCTCGTCTGGTCATCACCGCTGTCGTTGTCGAACACCGCCCGGTGAGCGAGGTGGCCGCCACCTACGCGGTGTCACGATCATGGATCTACGAACTCCTCGCCCGATACCGGGCCGAGGGCGACGCGGCGTTCGAACCGCGCTCACGACGCCCACACACCCGCCCCGACGCCACCGACGCCTCCACGGTCGAGCTGATCATCGATCTCCGCCGCCAACTCGCAGCGGCCGGACTCGATGCCGGCGCCGACACCATCGGCTGGCACCTCGAACACCACCACCACGTCACCGTCTCGCGAGCGACCATCTACCGCATCGTCCGACGCGCCGGACTGGTGACCGCCGAACCACGCAAGAAGCCACGCTCGTCCTACATTCGCTTCCAAGCCGAGCAACCCAACGAGACCTGGCAAGCCGACTTCACCCACCACCGCCTCGCCAACGGCAACGACGCCGAGATCCTCACCTGGCTCGACGACCACTCCCGCTACGCCCTGTCGGTCACCGCCCACCAACCCGTCACCGGACCCGCCGTCGTCACCACCTTCCGCCGAGCAGTCGCCGAACACGGGATCCCGTTCTCCACCTTGACCGACAACGGTTTGGTGTTCACCACCCGATTCGCGCACGGCGGCCGAACGGCGCGCAACGGCCTCGAGAACGAGTTGGTGAAGCTGCGAGTCCGACAGAAGAACTCACGACCCAACCACCCCACCACCTGCGGCAAAGTCGAACGCTTCCAGCAAACGATGAAGAAGTGGCTTCGCACCCAACCCGCCGCCGCGAGCATCGCCGAACTCCAACAGCAGCTCGACGTGTTCGTCGACCCCTACAACCACCACCGACCCCACCGCAGCCTCCCCAACCACACCACACCCGCCACCGCCTACGCCACACGCCCCAAAGCCGCGCCCGGCAACCACCACCCCGACAGCGAGTTCCGCGTCCGCCACGACCGCATCAACGACGGCAACGTCTCACTGCGCGTCAACGGCGCAATGCACCACATCGGCCTCGGACGAACCCTCGACGGAACCCCCGTCATCCTGCTCATCCACCACCTCGACGTCCGCGTCATCCACGCCACCACCGGCGAGATCATCCGCACCCTCACCATCAACCCCGAACACCGCTACCACGGCACCGGACGACCCCCAGGCGGACCCCGCGGACCCCGAAAAATCACACGGTCCGGACCCTGAATGGGGGTCCGGACCGTCCGGGATGTCTCGCGACATCACACGGTAGGCGTAGAGGGAATCGAACCCCCGACCTCATCCGTGTCAAGCAAGGGAAGACTGTTCGCCGGCGTTCGTCGACGTTCTCGTTTGTCCACCTAGATACGCACTCCATATCCGTTCTCCAAGCCCTTGCGCGGCACCGAACCTCCCGGGGCGCTTCAGCGACTCGCGACAAGAGCCTCGTGGTCGAATCAAGGGCAGCTCGCTTTCACCTCGCCGTTCGGCCGGCCATGTGATCCGAAGGCCGTTCGAAACGAGTTCGATTGCGTGGTCGCGGCAGCTCGGCTGGAAGGAAAGTGGACCCCCTGGACCCCGAACGTCCTTCGACACTCCGCCGCCAGCCTGATGGCAGACGCCGGCATGCCGATCGAGATCTTTGCGGACCAGCTCGGGCATTGCGACCTCATGCTTCAACGCCACTGCCGCCACCGCATCAAGTCGACGATCGCAGGCGGCTTCGTTGTGCACGACGTCCTCAGCGGTACTGCGACGGCCTGATGTGCCCAGCTACCGCAGCTTGCGGTGCAAAGGCGCCAGACCTTCACCACTCGCGCGAGACCGCCCGAACAGAGGCGAGCTCTCCGTCCACGAAGGAACCTAGTGAGCCTCCGCCTCTCGCGACCAGAAGTGGCACGGATGTGCGAACTCCACGATGTGAGTAGAGAGTGACCACGGTCCGATTGCCGAGTCGGTAGATCGCGTGTAGGGGTGATAGGTGGTGCCGATACAGGTCCACCGAGCCGAGGCTCTGGTAGTCCGAGGCCGCCTCCAGTACACGAGACCGGACGTCATCGGCGCTCTTCCCGAAGCGATGAGCGAGAAGGCCCATCAGCTCACGATCGTCGGGATCGGGTAGGTACACGCGCATCCGGACGCCCGAACGGGCGGCGCGCTCAAGGTGGGTCCAGTTCATCTTGCGCCAAGTGCTCGCGTACGCGACAAAGAGCTCAATCTCGCGAGCCTCAGCGATGAACTCGGCCCATTTTTGCGGCGGCAGGGACTGATCACCTATGTGCACAAGTCCGGCTTCGGTGGCACTACGAGCGAACTCAAGCTCGCCGAGGACCTCGCGGGCGAAGGTCCGCCGACCGTGAAGGTCCCAGAGGAGGTACAGGGCCACGCCAGCAACCAACACTCCTCCGAGCTGCACGGCAGTTGCTGGCAGAACGACGTTGCCACGCCAAAGCGACTCGGCGCTTCCGAGGGCGAGAAGGGCCGTTCCCACTCCGCCAACTACGAGTGCAATCACAAGCGTGGTAAGGGTTACCAGATTTCGATGATGACTTTCGCCTGTTGCCACGGAGAAACTGAAGCACAGTAGCGGCCACCGACGGGTGATCATCCGGACTCGGCGTCCCTCCGGCGGCCGCGGCATTCGAGATCGACGCAGCCGCACCCGTCATGCCACCGGCGGCTGGGGGTCTGGCATCGGTAGAGCACCGGCGAATGACGGCGGTTCAGTCGGTCCGGCGCTCCATGGTCGATGAGCTCGAGGCCGCGCTCCGATCGGCGCGTCGGGTTGCCTCGGCGCACGCCGGATCGGCGGAGGCGGGCTTCGACAAGACCGACTACTTCTGCGGGTTGACCGCTTGTGGCGGCGAGGTGGTGGGCTCCGGCAGGGTGGCGGCCGGCCGAGACGAGCAGGTCGGCGACGAGCGCGTCGGCCACCGGCTTGACGAGATCGGGTTGGCGTACAGCGCGCGGCCTCATCGCGGTCGAACAGCGTCGATGTTCTCCCAAGCGAGTCCGGCACTGTGACCGTCAGAGTCGCGATCATCGTGTCGTCGTCGAGTCCGTGTGTGCGCAGCACACCGGCTGTCGCATCGGCAGTGGCGCCGGCCTCGGCGAGGACATGGCTAGCGCTTCGGGGTCATCAGCGAAGTCCGCAGCGATAGGCGTCTCGATCGCCGGGATACTGGCGACGAGAGCGCGCAAGTCGAGCCGGCCGGCGGCGAGATGTCGGTGGACGGTGTCGTCGGTCGTGCCGACGATACCGAGTCGGGGTTGCTCGTCCGGCTCCGTTCGCTGCACGCCGTCGTTGAGCACCGCCGCGATCGGGTTCGGGCGCAGATCGACGCCAGGCTCGGCCCCGAGGCCCTCGACGATCTGCAGCGCCGTGGTGAGGACCCTGGTAGCAGTGATCTGGACCAGTTCGACATCGGCACAGCGCACAGTTCGCCACGTACGGGATGGAGTAGGAGCCGGCGTGAACGCCGAGCAGGTCGCACACGACGAAGGCGACGGAATCTGCTCCGACCTCGATGCGGTCCCGTGTCGTGTCCGCGTCGCGACCGCCGGGTTGGTGCATGAGGAGATCGTCGCTCGAGCTCGACGGCGATACGAACAAGCAGAGCGGCGAGTCGCGATCGAGAGCGGTGACACGGATGCACTCGACCTTCACGAGGCGCGCCAACCATCCGTCGAGGACCAAGCGCTCGAGCGCATCGCCTGGCGTGACCTTGCCAATGTCGTGGAGAACCGCGCAGTCAGTCCCGAGGGCTGGGCGACGTTGGTGAGGATTCGATTTCAGCTCGCTCCCGGTCAGGCAGATGCGCGGGAGCGCCAGATCGCGAGTCAAGCAAGCCGGCGTATGTCGGAGTGGTTGAACGTCGCTGCATGATGTGACGCACACACACCACATGCCCACGGCAAGTCGACATCTTGACGCCGGCGCAGCATGCAGCGCTGGTCGTAGCGGCCGTGCTGCTACCAGCGGGACCTACGCGATTCGACCCTCCGCGGTACCCGGCACTCCGTCTGCAGGCCAGCGCTCCTCATCATCCATGGCTGTCACCCGCGCGACGTCCAAGACATCAACGTCGCCAATCGACCAACTTTCGTTGAATTCAGCGATCACTTGGGCAGAGATCTGAGCGACCGCAGTTCCCTGCTCGTGAGCGAGGCGGCCGTCGGCGTCGAAGTACCAATCGTCGAGAACAACATCACCGGCGATGGTTGCTCGCGCCAGAACGAGATGTGGTAGCTCCTCGCCATCGACGACCTCGAGGTTCGAGACGACGGCGTGTCTGAGGTGATCGACGGCTACGTGCAGGTCGTAGTGATCGTTGCGCGGAGGAAGATCCGCCGCTGCCCGAAGACGCTGGTGATCCCAGCGTCCTGTCAGAAGGCTGATTGGAAGGCGCTGCAGAGCGGTGCCCGACGCTGGGTCGTGGTCACCGAGCAATGCCCGACCAACTGCGTTCGCAAGATCGTGATCGGCCGGCTGCGTGGTGCCGTGCCATCGCCACAGTGAGGTTAGGTCGCGGATCACGGTTGGACTCGGATCGCTCTCTGCAGCCGCTCGGGCGAGTAGCTCGTCGTTCGTGCACAACAGGACCGGGCTGTCGCTGAACGGATCGTCGGCCTCGTTGACCGCCACAGCCAGCACCAGGCTGTCAGCAGCGCCGGTCTTGATCCCCGACTTCACAGTGCCAAGGCCCTGCTGCAGCACCTGATCCTTGATGGCTGCCACCGCATCGGGCCCGAACGGCGACCGAACCTGCACACCTTCCATCGAGCCCAGGTCGTTGACGATCGCTGCGCATATTTCCTGTGTTGTCGGAGTCGCCAGCTTTTTGATCGCGAACCCCAGTCCGGACGCAGCGACGTCCCGTGCGACGATCGACGCCGCGTCCGCCGTCGCCTTCATCGCTCGGTGCAGGTGCTCAGCCCACTCCCACACCACTACCTCTGGAACCACGACACGATGACCGCGCGCCACGAGGCGCTGGAAGATCGCGCCGAGGCGTTTGCTCTGGTACTTGCCGCGGCTGCAGAAGTTCGTGTCGATCACGATCACGGCTGGTGGGGCCATACACGAAGGGTATTGGATGACAGATACAATCAGGCTCTCGTTTCCCGGCCGCCGAGGGCGCCATAACTCCGAGCGCGGCGGAGTGAAACCGGCCGACCGCGGTAGTCCCCGGGTTGTCAGACCCGCGGAAGCTGCGGCGACGTCGGCGCTGCGTTGAAACGGCCTGCGATCGGGTACGGGTCCAGCGTCGCCGCCTCCCGGTCCTCGTGCAGCGTCAGTTTGCGATCAGCGCATTCGAAAGCAGTTGGCGTCAAGACAACCGGGGCGGACGCGGTCCGCGATCTGGCGCAGGCACATGGAGCAACACCACACCGTATGCGCACCTTTCCAGCCGCGCCTGGCCGACGACCAGACGCACCCTCTCGGTCAACTGGAATGAGCTCCCGGCAGAGCGATGGCGGCGCTGAAAGCGTCTCCACCGTCGCCATGTGTCGCGGTGCGCCGACATCACGGCGTCTGCCGCCGCTACCCACGCGCCCCCAGTATCGCCACCAAGCACATCAGCCAGCGCGGCACGAACATCGCCGGGCACGCCCGTCGTCGGCACCGCAGCGTCAAGACCGACCTCCAACCGGGTGAAGTAGTCGTTGACCGCCCAGCTCGTGTACCCGAGAGTGACGGCCGTGCCCGGGTTAGCCATGGCGGCTGCGATCTGCGACGAAAGCCGATCGATGAGATATCCCCCCAGCGCATCCGACTCGACATAGATGCGCACTCCATGCTCGAGAGCAGACCGTCGGGTGCGGGCGTAGTGGTGGAACGACGCAGGATCAACAAGGACATCCGTCAACATCAGCAAGTCCGCAGCGCAAAGTGCCCATGGCCGACGCCGCTCCTCCCCGACCAACCCTGCGCTTTCAAGCGCAAGCGGGTCCATCCGCTCGAAGGTGACGACGATCTCGTCCAACCCGACAACCGAGTCCGGCAGGCAGACCGATGGAGGGCCGCCCTCGGTGGCGCTGAACGACCGCCCACGCTCGGCCATCACGTAGTCGCGTGCCCGGGTTGTCTGCGCGATCGCCGCGCCGATCGCGTCATCGGCAACCCGAGCCACACGTCTGGGCGCTCCGCGCCGGCCGGACGCGGTCAGGCTCTGCGACTTCGCCTCAACGACGAGCGGCCACTCTCCGACGGTCAACACATCGATCTCTCCGTGATCGCCCGCGCTGTTGTCGTAGTGCCGATTTCCTAGTGCATTCGTTCCAAACACGCGGCAGATGGCCGTCTCGACGATCCGCTCGTGTCCCTTCTCTCGATGCAACTGGTACCGCTGGCGTGCACCGGCGTCCAACACTTCGACGAGTCTCGGGTGCACAGCAGCGCACAGTGCCCAGGGATCGGGAACGAAGAACACATCTCCGCGTTCGTCGTCCGAGATATCCACGCACGGCCTCGTTCGAGCAAGGTTGGGGTCAGTCGGCAGCCTGAAGTCGGGCTGTGACCCGAACTGTGTAGAGAACAAGCGGAGCATCGCCGTTACCTCATCGAGCTCAATACGAGCGTCTGCGGCTATCGACCTCGCCGGCCAGGTCCGCGAGTCCGTCATCGCCGCGACCACCTGGCCGACCGCAGCGATCCGCCGAGGATCGTGTCGTCCGACGTCTGGAGCGAACGCCTCCCGAGCGGCTTCGAAGCGGCCACGCGTCGCGGCCGCCCGCCGCCGTACGACGCGGGTTACATCAGCCGGGTTGAAGCCAAGGACACCGACGTAGTAGTCGCGATGTCGGTCGAAGACCTCTGCGTCGATGCGCTCAATGTGCACCGCATACCCTGGCATTCGATCGGTGAGATGCTCTTGGCCAAGGAGAAACACTGCGCTGTCGAGGCTGTCGTTGCCGCTCAACGGCCGATCGAACGCGTCAACCATGTGCCGAGCGTGCGCTGCGTCGAAGACGTCGGCCAGCAACTCCATCGCCTTGCGCGTCACTTCGCTTGGCGTGCTTGCTGCACCGGCATCCACTGAAAGCGCCAGCCCAAGGAGATACTCGATCTTCGCTGCCCACGTGTGAGTTTCATCTCCATCGTCGAAGAGATCATCCTTCGCGACAAACCCCATAGATGTCGGGATCGCGATGGAGCTGACGAACTCAACTGGTTCGAACCGTCCGACGAGATCACGCAACTCCTCAGCGGCACGCTCGAGGCCGGCCGCTCGTGTACGGAGGGTGCCCTCCAACTCCGCGAACAGTGCCTCCCTCTCCGGGCCAGAGGCCATGGACTCGCGATATGAGACCCCGTCGACCGTGGTCTCGTCAGCCCAGAGCCAACTCGGCGCAACTCGTGCGTCGTCTCGAAAGCCGCGCATTCGGTGACTCACCATCTAGTGATGTTCGCAGCTGCGCTTCCCTCACAGAGGCCGGTTTCGCCGACACCGACGCCCGGTCGGCCCCGGCCCCGAGTCGTTGTGCGTGGCACAGGAAGTGCGTACGGCCCTCTCGACGAACGCACCTGCGGTGCGGAGACCTCGCTGTTGCCCCCTCAGTCGCCAGACTGCAGTGTCAAGGTGTCAGACAAGGTGTCAGTCGTGGGGCTGCAGCCGCGAACGACAAAACCCCAGGCCTCAGGCCTGGGGTTTTCGGTGGGCGTAGAGGGAATCGAACCCCCGACCTCATCCGTGTCATGGATGCGCTCTAACCAACTGAGCCATACGCCCGTAGCGGCTGCGTACGCTACCAGCCGTGACCAGCGGCTCCCACCCGGAACCCGATCATGGCGACGGGCTGGCTCTGATCGACATCGCTCCCCTGCTCGGCGGCTCCGACGTCGACGGCGTGGCCCGCCAGATCGATGCCGCGTGCCGATCACTCGGCTTCTTCCGCATCACGGGGCACGGCATCGCGCCCCACCTTCTCGCCGACCTCGACCGGCTGGCGCGCGACTTCTTCGCGCTCCCCGACGAGGACAAGGAACCGGTGGCGATGATGCATGCCGGCGCCGCGTGGCGCGGCTGGTTCCCGGTGCGCGGCGAGCTCACGTCGGGTGTCCCCGACCGCAAGGAAGGGCTGTATGTCGGCCTCGAGCACCCGGCCGACCACCCGCGCGTGCGCGCCGGCACGCCACTGCACGGGGCCAACCAGTTCCCGCCCGGCGGGCTGGGGCTCGCCGTCTTGGCATGGCTCGATGCGCTGCGGCCCGTCGCCGACGGGCTGATGCGGGCGATCGCCGTCGGGCTCGGGCTGCCACCGACCTGGTTCGAGGAACACCTCACCGCCGACCCGACCGTCCTGTTCCGCATCTTCCACTACCCGGCGCTGCCCGACAACGAGGTGGCCGACGAGTGGGGTGTGGGCGAACACACCGATTACGGCCTGCTCACGCTGCTCGCCCAGGACGACCTCGGCGGGTTGGAGGTGCGCACGCCCGCCGGCGCCTGGATCCGGGTCCCGGCCGAACCGGACGTGCTGGTGTGCAACATCGGCGACATGCTCGACAAGCTCACCGAGGGCCGCTACCGATCGACCCCGCACCGCGTCCGCAACGTGAGCGGGCAGGGCCGGCTGTCGTTCCCCTACTTCTTCGACCCGTCGTGGGACGCCGAGGTCGCACCCCTCCCGCTCGACGGGTCACCACCCGCCGACGACGCCGACCGCCGCTGGGACGGTGCCAGCGTCCACGCCTGGACCGGTCGCTACGGCGACTACCTCTCGGCCAAGGTCGCCAAGGTCTTCCCCGAACTGTTCGCACGAGTCACGTGACGGAATGGGTCAGACCAACTCCGTCACGGCTCGAGCCGTGACGGAGTTGGTCTGACCCATTCCGTCACGTTTTCAGGCGGAGGCTGACCACGTTGGCCATCATTCGGCCGCGTCTCGTGAGGACCCAACGGTCGCCGTGACGTTCGACGAGGCCGGGTAGCTCGTCGCCGTCGAGCACGTCGATCGGCACGCCGTCGCGCATGCGCAGCTGGAGATCGAGCCGCTCGAATCGGCGTGTGGGCTCGTCCAAGGTCTCGCCGGCCGCCTCGGTCGGCTCACCGGCGGCGACCAGCTCGATGTACCGGTCCGGCGTCCGCACGTTCCACCATCGCCGGCCCGAACGGTGCGAATGAGCGGCGCACCCGAACCCCCGATAGTCCTGCTGGCGCCAGTAGAGCAGGTTGTGCCGGCACTCGTGCCCCGGTCGCGCCCAGTTCGAGATCTCGTAGTTGTCGAGCCCCGCCGCGACCAGCGCCGTATCGACCAACTCGTACTTGTCGGCCTGGTCGTCGTCGTCGGGGTGCCGGTCAGGCTGCGCGGCGAGCGGCGTGCCGGCCTCGATCGTGAGCGCATACGCCGACACGTGTGGCGGATCGAGCGCCACCACGGCCGTCACGGTCTCGCGCCAGTCGTCGAGTGACTCGCCGACGGCGCCATAGATGAGATCGAGGTTGAACGTCGGCACACCCGCCGCATGGATCGCGTCGACCGCGAGCTCGACGTTGCGGCGATCGTGACGTCGACCGAGCGACCCGAGCACGTGCGACGCCATCGACTGCACACCGAGGCTCACCCGGCCGACCCCTGCGTCGACGTACGCCCTGAACAGCTCGACCGACACGTCGTCGGGGTTGCACTCGACGGTGACCTCGGCCCCATCGCGCACCGGGATCGCCGCGAGCACACGCGTCAACTCGGGGGCGAGCAACATCGACGGTGTACCGCCGCCGACGAAGATGCTCGTCGCCGCGGGCATCCCGGACTCGACGGCGCGCACGATCTCGGTCACGAGCGCGTCGACGTAGGCGGTCGCCAGGTGATGGCGATCGGTCCAGGTGGCGAACGCGCAGTAGTCGCACTTCGACCGGCAGAACGGGATGTGGACGTACACCCCGAACGGCGATGCGTCGGTGACAGCGATCATGGGCTCTCGGGCCATGATCGCTCACACCCGGCAACGCTGGATCAGCCGGGCCGGAAGACGAGGTCGAGGGCTTCGAGTCGGAGCGCGACCTGATCGACCGGAATGTCGAGCATGGCGGCGATCGCGCGCTTGTCGTCCTGGCGGATGGTGAGCACGCGGCCGTTGAAGTCCTGGCGCTGTACCTGGATCATCCGAAGGAAGCGGGTGAGCATCTCGAACGGGGCACCGCTCAGCTGCGTCAGCTTCAAGATGTCGATCGCGAGCTTCGGACGCGGGCCGATGCCCTCACCCTCGGAGCCCGGGTCGTCGGCACGCCGCGGCAGGAGTTGATCGACGGGCACTCGATAGAACTGCGCCAGACGGTCGAGCCGTGGGAGCGACAGTGCGCGCTCTCCGCGTTCGTAGGCGCCGAGGACCGACGCCTTGAACTCCTGGTTCGACTGTGCCTCCACGTCATGCAGCGACAGCCGCTTCTGTTTGCGGATCGACCGCAACCGTTCGCCGACGAGCACGCTGTAGCCAGCGTCGTCGAGCTCCTCAAGGGAATCCATGGCACTCCTCGCGTGCGTTCTGGGTAAGCGCGGGGCACTCTAGCCGACATCTCTACGTGGGCACACAACCACGCGATGGTCATGAAATCGTCACACTATGAAGTCGAGCCCCACTGCGTGAACACACGCAGTGATGGCAGCGGTTTCAACTCGCAGAATCGCGCCCGGCAGACACACCCGATCGGACGCACTCGCGAGCTCATCGTCGGTCCAGCCACCCTCGGGTCCGACGGCGAACACGCGATCTCCGTGGCGTGCGACGCGCCCTGCAGGATCGGCCGCGACCGCAAGCGGCAGGAACGCGGCGGCGGGCGCAGGACCCTCAATTGTGGGTAACCACACAGCGCGACACTGGTGGAGAGCTTCTAGAGCAGCATGTCGAGCGCGGGCGAGATGCTTGGCGCCGCGGTCGTCATCCCAGCGCACGACCGACCGCTCGGCATGCAGGAAAACGATCTGATCCGCTCCGAGCTCAGTCAGTTTCTGGACGATCCATTCCGGCTTGTCGCGCTTCGGGATCGCAACTCCGATCACCACCGGTGACGCCCGCCGCGGCACCGTCGCGACCACGCCGTCGGTTTCGAGCGCCCCTCGCACGAACCGACACGCCCGCCACGAACCTTCGCCATCGGTGACCGTCACCAACTCGCCGTCTCGGAGCCGCAGCACCCGAACCAGATGGTGCTCGTCGACCTCGGTGAGCGACGGGGTGTCGACGTCGTCGACGACGACGTGGGCCGCAGCACGCCGCAGCACTTCGTCGACCCGCCGGACACCGGCGTGGGTCACGAGAACGCCGACTTGATCTTCGAGAGGAGACCCCCAGCCTCACCGATGACCTCGCCACGCGCTTCGGCGAACTGGCGGAGCAGATCGGTCTCGGTGGAGCTGAGCTTCGTCGGGACCTCGACCTTCACGATGGCGCGCAGGTCGCCGCGACCTCGCCCGTGCAGCCGCGGCACCCCGCGACCGCGCAGGATGAACTGGTGGCCCGGCTGCGTACCTGCGGCAACGAGGAGCTCTTCGTCGCCGTCGAGCGTGACGAGCGTGAGCTTCGTGCCGAGCGATGCCTGGGCGATCGAGATCGGCACCTCGACGACGAGGTCGTCTTCGATCCGACGGAATCGATCGTGCGGCTGGACACGCAGGTGAACGTAGAGATCACCCGGCGGGCCGCCGCGTGGGCCGGCTGCGCCGCGCCGGGTCAGGCGCAGCGTCGAACCGTCGACCACCCCGGCGGGCACATCGACGGTGTAGCTCTTGTCGGCCGTGATCCGGCCCTCCCCGCGACACCGGGTACACGGGGTGGTGATGACCTCGCCCATACCGCCGCAACGTGGGCACGGGCTCGTCGACACCATCTGGCCGAGCACGCTCTGGCGGACGCGTCGCACCTGACCCGACCCGCTGCACTCCGAGCAGGTGACGGGCTTGGTGCCCTCGCCGGCTCCGGCACCGCCACAGTCGGCACAGGTCTGTGGCAGCTTCAGATCGACGGCGATCTGGTCGCCGAAGACCGCCTGCTCGAAGGCGATCGTGACGGCGACCTCCATGTCCTGACCCCGCGGCGGCCCGGACGGCCCACGCCTCCCGCCGCCGCCGCCGAACGGGTTGCCGCCGCCGAAGAAGGCGTCGAAGATGTCGCCGAGCCCGCCGCCGAAGAGGTCGTCGACGTTCGGACCGCCGTTGCCGCCGACGCCCGCTTCACCGAATCGGTCGTACCGGGCCCGCTGGTCGTCGTCGGACAGCACCGCGTAGGCCTTCGACACCTCTTTGAACTGCTCGGCCGCAGCCGGGTTGTCCGGGTTGGCGTCTGGGTGCAGCTCGCGAGCCTTCTTGCGATACGCCTTCTTCAGCTCGTCGGCAGAGGCAGTCCGCGTGACGCCCAACAGTTGGTAGTAATCGGCCATCCTCAGCCCTCTCCCAGCCGGCGGCCGAGTCGTTCGCTCACGATGTCGACCGTAGCGAGTGCTTGGGGGTAGTTCATGCGCGTCGGGCCGAGCACGCCGACCGAACCGAGGTGCTCACCGTCGACGACGACCGGCGCCACCACGACCGAGCAGGCCGAGAGCGGCTCGACGCCGTGTTCGATCCCGATCGCCACCGACATGCCGCGATCGACGATGTCGCGCACCAGCGACACCACGACGAACTGCTGCTCGAGCGTGTGCAGGACCTGACGCACCACCTCGACCGCGTCGAACGCCTGGGCGACCGTCGAGGCACCGCCGACGTAGACGTGGTCGTCGGCCGCCGTTCCGCGAGCGGCAGCAACGGCGGCCACGCACAGCGCATCGACCGACTCGTCGCCGCTTGATGCGACCTGCGCAGCGGCGAGCGTCGAACCCGCGAGCGCCGACGCGAGATGCGCCGAGGCGGTGTTGATGGCCAGGTCGGTGACGGCCTCGTCGAGTTCGATCATCTCGTTCTCGACCGTGCCGTTGCCGAGCACCACCACGACCGTCGCCGCCGTGGCGGACAACCGGACGATCTGCGCGCCGCGAATGGTCGAGGCCTCGGCCTTCGGACCCACGACGACCGCTGCGTTGTTGGTGAGCCGCGTGAGCAGGTCGGAGGTCTGGTGCAGCATCTCCTCGAGGCGGCCGTGTGCTGCGGCGAAGAAGTCGCCGACCTGCCGGGTGACGGCGCTGTCGACGCTCACCCGCGGTGTGGCCAGGTGATCGACGAAGAACCGGTACCCCTTGTCGGTCGGGATCCGACCGGCCGACGTGTGCGGCTGCGCCAGGTACCCCTCCTGCTCGAGCACCGCCATCTCGTTGCGCACCGTCGCCGACGACACGCCGATCCCGGACGCGGCGGCGATGTGCGAGGAGCCGACCGGTTGCGCGGTCGAGATGTACTCCTGCACCACGGCGCTGAGGATGGCTGCCTTGCGATCGTCGAGCATGTTGGCAGTCAAGGATATCGAGTGCTAACCCCGCAGTCCGCGCTCAGCCCGCATCGTTTCACCGTGTGTACTGCTTGACGGCTTCGTAGCGGCTCAGCGCTTCGGCCCGCTCCGCGACGTGGTCGACCATCGGCGCCGGGTAGTCGGCGGAGCCGAGCTCGGGCACCCACCGGCCCACGTAGGTGCCGTCCGGGTCCCACCGGTCCTGCTGGGCGGCAGGGTTGAAGACCCGAAAGTAGGGCGCCGCGTCGGTGCCGCACCCTGCGGCCCATTGCCAGCCGTGGCTGTTCGACGCGAGGTCGCCGTCGAGCAGATGCGTCATGAAGAAGCGGGCCCCCCACTGCCACGGCAGGTGGAGATCCTTGACGAGGAAGCTGGCGACGATCATCCGCACCCGGTTGTGCATCCATCCGGTCGCGACGAGCTGGCGCATCCCGGCGTCGACGATCGGGTAGCCGGTGCGCCCTTCGCACCATGCGGCGAACCGCTCGTCGGCCGCACCGTCGGTGTCGACCGGGAGTGCGTCGAACCGGCGATCGAGGTTCTGCCATGCCGACCCCGGGCGGCCGGCGAGCACGTCGGCGTAGAAGTCGCGCCACCCGAGCTCGCTGGCGAACACGCCGTGCCCCTTGGACGACGGGTCGAGGTCGGCGAGCAGCTGCCGTGGGTGGACGACCCCGTACTTGAGGAACGGCGAGAGCTGGCTGGTGCCTGCGATGCCGGGCAGGTTCCGGTCGTCGTGGTACGTGTCGAGCCGCTCGTCGCGGAAACGGTGCCAGCGGGCGAGCACGGCGACCTCGTCGGCGGCGGGCACATCGAACGGGACATCGGGGCGAACCGGCAACGGGTCGGACGGTGCCTCCATCCAGGCAGGCGAGGACGGAGCGTCGATCGGTGCCGGCCAGCCGATCGCCCGCCAGCGCTTCGAGAACGGCGTGAACACCGAATAGGCCGTGCCGTCATCCTTGGTCACCCGACCGGGCTCGACGGCGTACGGCGACCCGACCCCCCGCAACGCACGACCGTTGTCGCGCAGCGCCTCGGCGACGGCGGCATCGCGCCGGCGCCCGTACGGTGCGAAGTCCTTCGAGACGAACACGGTGTCGGCGTCGACCTCGGCCGCAGCTGCAGCGACGACCGCGACCGGATGCCCGGTGCGCACCACGAGGGCGCCGCCGGTGGCGTCACGCAACGCCGCCAGGCAGTCGTGCAGCAACGCCCTCCGAGCGGGCCCGTGTTGCTCGAACACCGGATCCGCCACGAACAGGGGCAGGACCTCACCCTCGGCGAGGGCGGCCGCGAGCGCAGGGTGATCGTGCACCCGGAGGTCGCGACGGAACCAGACGATCGAACGAGCCATGCCAGTGAGTTTCCCGCTGCACCCCGAGGTACGCACACCCCAGCGTCAAACGGGTCAGGGGTGTTCGCCGGGAGCCGGACCGATCGTGCTCGGGGCGATCATCGTGCGTGCGGTCGCGATCCGCGATCCGCGATCGGGATAGCGACCCAACGCCCACCACACCAGGCCGCCGAGCGCTGCGATCGTGATGATCGATCCGTACGCGAGCGACCACTCGGGACCGACCACATCACCGACCCATCCGGTGATCGGACCTCCGATCGGCGTCGACCCGAGGAACGCCACCGCCGTCAACGCGAGGATGCGACCGCGCATCTCGGGCGGGCACTCCGTCTGCGAGATCGCGTTCATCGCAGTCACCATCCCGGCGCCGCCGAGGCCGAGGGGGATGCCGAACAGCATGCCGAGCGCAGCGTTCGGCGCCCACGCCATCGCGAGGCCGCTCACCCCGAGCAGTCCGATCATCCCGGCATACCAGCGCATCGTCACCGGGTTTCGCCCTGCGGTCAGCAGCGACCCCACCACCGATCCGAGGCTGCTGACGGCCAGCACCCAGCCGAAGTACTCGTCGCTCCCCCAGCGCTCGTCGGCCAGCTTCGGCAACGCGACGCTGTAGTTGAAGCCGAACGTCGACACGACGGCGAACACGATGAACGCGGCGTACAGCGTGGGACTGCTGCGAACGAAGCGCAGCCCGTCGCGCACCGGTGTGCCGCCGCGCGGCGCGATCGGCGCAGGGAACAGCTCGCGGGTGCGGATCGCGAGGAGCGCACCGATGATCGCCGAGAACGAGATCGCGTTCACGAAGAACAACCACCCTGTACCGAGCGGCCCGACGAGCACCGCGGTGATCGCCGGCCCGAAGATCCGCGACCCGGTCATCACCGCCGTGTTCAACGACACCACGTTCGACACCTCGCCGGGCCCGACCAGCTCGGTGACGAACCCACGTCGCGCCGGATTGTCGATCGCGTTGACCACCCCGACGAGCAACGACAACCCGTAGATGATCGGCATGTTGATCACGCCGGTCAGGTCGAGCAGCGCCGTCAGGAACGCCTGCCCGGCGAGCAGCACCTGCGTGATGATCGCCAGGCGGTACTTGCGTCGGCGATCGGCGAACCCGCCGGCCCAGGCGCCGATCACGAGCATGGGCAGCCACTGCAGCGCCGTGGCGAGACCGACCTCGAACGAGGAGCCGGTGAGCCGGTACACGAGCAACCCCATCGCGGTGAGCTGCACCCACGTGCCGACGTTCGACACCAGCAACCCGACGAAGAAGAGCCGAGCGTTCCGGTACCGCAGCGATTGGAACGTCGACGACATGCGCCGTCCAGGATGCCCCGATCCCCAGGTCTTCACGCACTCGGGACGCGCGGCCCGTGAACCGTCGCGTCCCGACGGCACGACAGAGGGGCATGGAACCCGCGCCCGTCACGTTCGTGCTCGACCCACCGGTCAGCGGCGAGCGGATGCAACGGGTGCGCCGCCTGATCGCCGACGACCGCTCGTGGCTCGTCGCGGCGCTCGTCACGACGCTCCTGCTCGGTTGGAACGGTGACGAGGCGAGTTCGATCGCCTGGCTGAACCCGCTGCTGTTCGTCGGCGCACTCGCCGTCCGGTGGCACGACCGCCGCTCGGGCCGGGCTCGGCTCACGCTCGGCCGCTGGGCGACGACGGGCATGTTCGTCATCGTCGGATGGGCGATCGGCATGGTCGTCGAGCTCACCATCGCGGCGGGCGGCGACGGCTTCGGAGGGATGCACCCGGACACCGGGCCCTCGTTCGTGATCGCCCAGGGGTACTACATCCCGGCGGTGCTGCTCACGCTGTGGGCGGTGCGCCGGTACGGCCTCGACGAACGGCGCGCGTTCTGGTTCGCCGGCGCGATGGCGTGGTGGGAAGCGCTCACATTCGGTGTCGTCGCGATGATCTCCCCCGCGTTCCCGCTGGCGCCGATCCTCGCTGCCTACTACGTCGCCACCTACGCCCTGTGCGGAATGGCGGGCATGTTGGTCGTCGACCATCGGGTGCTCCACACCGCATCGCCACGCTCGATCAGCACACGCCGCCTCGTCGGATACGGCGTCGCCGCCGGCACGGCGAGCTGGGCTGCGTTCATGCTCTGGGCCGTCACCGCGTCGGCGCTGTTCGGGTTCGAGCTGTGACGACGATCAGAACCCCCACCGACCCACGCGGGACCCGACGCGATCGCCCGGAGGGCTTCGCGGTCAACCGGTACGCTCCGGGGCCCGACCCGACACGACCACCCCGAGCCTCGCGAGTTCGGCCTCGACCTCATCCGGCGACGACCGTCTCGACGCCACCGCATGAACCGTCCTCCCCCTGGAGTCCGACACCGCACCCAACCACATCCGTCGCCCGAGTGGCCAGACCACACGCAACCCGGGCAGCGGAACCCCGAACACTCCCCGCTCATGAACGACGAGCCACCCGGCATCGACCGGGACCACGACGCGTCGAAACACGTTCTGGACCGTGACGAGATCGGCTTCACGTCGAACTCGTGAACGAAGGAGCTGGGCGGCGTTCAATCCGCCCGCCCATATGGCGGCACACCCGCCGATCACCCACCACGTAGTGCTCACGGTGCCCTGCAAGCCCGAGCCGGAGACCCGGTCAACACGGTCTTGTCACCTCCCTCGGAAGCACCCGAGACAACCAGGATCGCCACCGCAGGAATCAGCGCGACCAGCATCCAACCGTACGCACGGTCTCGCGGACTGCACCGAACAGTCACCACCCCCATGCGCTACGTGTCCGAGAAGGCCTTCCATGCGACCAGCCCGAGCCCGAGCACAAAAAGGCCGAAGGCGACGAGTCCCCACTGCCACCCACGGTCCTGGACCACTTCAGCGCGCACCATCACGAGGCCCGCCACACCGCCCAAGCACAGGACGAGCGGCAGGAGTTCACGAAGTCGGTCCCTGAACGTGTGGCGTTGCTGCATCGCAGAATGCCTCCTGCTAGACCCGAGCTGCTGAACAGCAATTGCAGCGAGACGGTACAACGAGTTCGAGCGGCTTCACGCTCGAGGAGCGTTGCTAGTCGTCGAGCTTGAGGGCGGAGATGAAGACGTCGCCGGGGACCTCGACGCGACCGATCGACTTCATCTTCTTCTTGCCCTCCTTCTGCTTCTCGAGCAGCTTGCGCTTGCGACTGATGTCGCCGCCGTAGCACTTGGCGGTCACGTCCTTGCGGCGCGCCTTGACCGTCTCGCGGCTGATCACCTTGCCGCCGATGGCCGCCTGGATCGGCACGTCGAACATCTGCCGCGGGATCAGCTCCTTGAGCTTCTCGCACAGGCGACGCCCGTAGTACTCGGCGTTCTCGCGGTGGACGATCGTGGAGAAGGCGTCGGCCGGGATGCCGTTGAGCAGGATGTCGACCTTGACGAGGTTCGCGCGCATGTAGCCCGACAACTCGTAATCGAGGCTGGCGTACCCCTGGCTGCGCGACTTGAGCTGATCGAAGAAGTCGACGACGACCTCGGCGAGGGGCACCTCGTAGTCGAGCTCGACACGCTCGGGCGACAGATACTCCATCCGCTTCATCTCGCCGCGACGCTGCTGGCAGAGATCCATCAGCGCACCGGTGTACTCCTTGGGCGTGATGATCGACACCTTGAAGATCGGCTCCTCGATGAAGTCGATCTTCTGCACCGGCGGGAGGTCGGCCGGGTTGCTGACGACAGTGATCTCACCCGACGTCTGGGTGACCCGATACTCGACGCTCGGCGCCGTGGCGATGAGCGCCAGGTCGAACTCGCGCTCGAGGCGTTCCTTCACGATCTCCATGTGGAGCAGTCCGAGGAAGCCGCACCGGAAGCCGAAGCCGAGCGCACCCGACGACTCAGGGGAGTAACTGATCGACGCGTCGTTGAGCTTCAGCTTGCCGAGCGAATCGCGAAGGTTCTCGAAGTCGTCGCCGTCGATCGGGAACAGGCCCGAGAACACCATCGGCTTCGGGTCCTGGTAGCCGGGCAGCGGCTCGGTGGAACCCCGTACCGCAGTGGTGACCGTCTCGCCCGAGCGGGCGTCGCCGACGTCTTTGATGCCGGCGATCAGGTAGCCCACCTCGCCGGGGCCGAGCTCGGGGAGCGGCGTCGGCACAGGGCGGCGGGCGCCGATCTCGAGCGCCTCATGGTCGGCGCCCGTCTGCATGAAGTGCAGTTTCGACCCCGAGACCATCCGACCGTTCATCACCCGCACCGACGACACGACGCCGCGGTACTGGTCGAACTGTGAGTCGAAGATCAGCGCCTGCAGCGGCAATTCCGGGTCGCCCTTCGGGGCCGGGATCTTCTCGCCGATCGCGTCGAGCAGCTCGGGGACGCCCTCGCCCGTCTTCGCCGAGATGCGGAGGATGTCTTCGGCGGGGATGCCGAGCACGTTCTCGATCTCCATCGCGTAGCGATCGGGATCGGCGGCCGGCAGGTCGATCTTGTTGAGGCAGGCGACGATCTCGAGGTCGCTCTCGAGCGCCAGATAGCAGTTCGCCAGCGTCTGCGCCTCGATGCCCTGCGCCGCGTCGACGACGAGCACCACGCCCTCACAGGCGGCGAGCGATCGGCTGACCTCGTACCCGAAGTCGACGTGGCCGGGCGTGTCGATCAGGTGGAAGACGTAGTCCTTCCAGTGGACCCGCACGTTCTGCGCCTTGATCGTGATGCCGCGCTCACGCTCGAGGTCCATCGTGTCGAGGTACTGGGCCTTCATGTCCCGCTTCTCGACCGCACCTGTGATCTCGAGGATGCGATCGGACAACGTCGATTTGCCGTGGTCGATGTGCGCGATGATCGAGAAGTTGCGGATGCGGGCCAGATCCATGACGGCTGCCCAGGCTAGCGGCGCGCCTCGGCCGGCGGGTCGAGCCGTCGACGCCTTCCGGACGGTCGTGAGCCGCGAGCGTTGGGTTCGCCACCACCGCGCCGATAGCCTTCCTCCGCTGCTCGATGGGAGTCCGTCGAGCCGAAGGATCGAGTACGGAGAAGCCCCGTGGCCAACATCAAGAGCCAGAAGAAGCGCAACCTCACCAACGTGAAGGCTGCCGAGCGCAACAAGAGCGTCCGCAGCGAGTTGAAGAGCCGCGTCAAGTCCGCCATCAACTCTGGCGACGACGACGCCGTGCGCATGGCGGTGAAGAAGCTCGACTCGGCAGCGTCGAAGGGCGTCATCCACAAGAACACGGCGGCTCGTCGCAAGAGCCGCATGATGAAGAAGCTCAACGCCGCCGGCTGACGCCAGCGCTCACGCACACCGACACGAACTCGCGAAGCCCGGGGGCGACCCCGGGCTTCGTCGCGTCCAGGGTTCGGTGACCGAATCTTGAGTCAATCGCAGCGACACGAGACCGATGCAACAGTGGGCGGACGCGAACAGCAGACGCGCACGCCCACTGATGATCATGGTCCCGTCGGTCGGCTCGCGCTCGTTCTCTGGCTCATCGGTCGTCGTCGCGTTCGCGCTCCTGCTCGCCGTAGGCGGCGGCGTCGTGATCGCCGGGACCGCACAGGGGGCCCAACCGCCGACGTCGATGCCGTCCACACCTCCGGCAGCGGGTGCGCTCCCCGACGGCGAGGTGCTCCAAGGCGAGCGCGCCGTCGAGGTCCTCGAAGCGACCGACACCGTCGCCGCCGTCGCCGCCACCGCAGCGATGACCGAGGACGATCTCCTCGACTCCCTCGAGACCGACCCGACGATGTTCGTGAGCCCAACCGGCCTCGTGGGCTACGCCGAGCCGCCCGTGCCCGCAGACGAGGAGCCCGCCGACGCACTCACGACGGCCTACACGGTGCCCCCGGGAGTCGACGTGTTCGCCCTCAACTCGCGCCCAGGGACCGGGCGGGTGGTCTTCCTCGACTTCACCGGTCACACGACGACCGGGACGTTCTGGAACCAGGACTTCGGGGTCGAACCGATCGTGTCGACTCCGTACGACACCGACGGCAACCCGTCGACGTTCTCGACGTGGGAGCGTGAGCAGATCTACGCGACGTGGCAGCTGGTGGCCGACGACTACGCACCGTTCGACGTCAACGTCACGACCATCGACCCGGGCGTCGAAGGGCTCCGCAAGACGTCGACGAACGACACGTCATTCGGGACGCGGGTCGTGATCACCTCCTCTGACTGGTTCTTCGACGCCGAGGGCTTCACCATCGGCGGCATCGCCTACGTCAACGTGTTCAGCACATCGTGGGGTCTCCCGGCGTTCGTGTTCGCCGGGAACCTCGGCGACGGTCGCGCCAAGTTCATCGGCGAGGCGGCGTCACACGAGGCCGGACACACCTTCGGGCTCGGCCACGACGGCACATCGTCGAGCGAGTACTACAGCGGCCACGGCGACTGGGCTCCGATCATGGGGAGCGGGTACAACCGGACCATCACGCAGTGGTCGCGTGGCGAGTACACGGGGGCGAACAACGCCGAAACCGACCTCAGCGTGATCGCTGGCCACGCTCCCGTCGTCACCGACGATCACGGCAACGTGGCCGGGGCTGCGACGCCGGTGGCGGCGACGTCCACCACACCGGGCCTGATCACCGGCGGCGACGTCGATGTCTTTGCGGTGACGGTGGGTGCGGGCTCGCTCTCCGCGACCGTCGCGCCCACCGGAAAGAACCTGCACGCATCGATCACCATCCGCGACAGCGGCGGCAACGTCGTGGCCAGCGCCAGCCCGGCGACGGCGCTCGGGTTCAACGCCACGGCGGCCGCGACCGTGCCAGCGGGCAGCTACACGATCCACGTGACGCCGGTCGGCTGGCTGACCGCGACCACCGGGTTCACCTCGTACGCGTCCCTGGGCGCGTACGCGATGACGATCAGCGGCGCGGCGACGAGCTCGACGACGTCAACCACCAGCCCGACGACGACGAGCACCACCAGCCCGACGACGAGCACCACCAGCCCGACGACGAGCACCACCAGCCCGACGACGAGCACCACCAGCCCGACGACGAGCACCACCAGCACCACTGTGCCGCCGACCGTGCCACCCCCCGTGCCGGCAGACCCGACCGCGGGCTTCGTCGCAATGACCCCTGAGCGCATCGTCGACACCCGCCTCGGGCTCGGCGGTTCAGCCAGGCTCGGCGCCGGTCGGCTCGTCGCCGTCTCGGTGGCAGGGCGGCCGGGTATCTCGCCAACCGCGACCGCCGCCGTGATCAACGTCACCGCAGTCGCGCCGAGCGGCAACGGATACCTCTCGGTGTTCCCGTGCGAGGGCGGATCGCCCGACACCTCCGTTCTGAACTATGCACTCGGTGAGGTCGTCGCCAACACGACGATCGCAACCCTCGACGAGACGGGCCGCTTCTGCGTGTGGACGCTGGCACCGGCCGACGTGCTGATCGACATCACCGGATGGCTGGCACCGAGCATCGGGTCCCGCCTCGCCGCGATCGACCCGGTACGCGTCGCGGACACGCGTAGCGGGCTCGGAGGTTCACGCCGTCTCGCCCCGGGCGACACCCTCGAACTCGATCTCGGTGACCGTGTCGACCCCTCCGCCACAGCGGTCGCCCTCAACGTCACCGCCGTCGGAGCCGCCACCGGCGGCTTCCTCACCGCCTACCCGTGTGGCGAGAACCTGCCGACCACGTCGACCGTCAATCACGGCCCCGGCGAGGTGCGACCGAACAACACGATCGTCGGCCTGGCCGACGGGCGGGTGTGCATCTTCTCGTTGGCCGAGACCGACGTGCTCGTCGACCTCGTCGGGCACTTCGGTCCGATCGGCCTCGGGTACGTGCCGGCGGCCCCCGAACGCCTCGTCGACACGCGCGATGCCGGAGCTCCACTGCCCAGGGGCGGGGTGGTTCCGTACGACCTCGGTGTCAGCCCGCACGGGCCGCCGAGCGCAGCCTCGGTCAACATCACGGCGGTCGGCCACACCCTCCCCGGCTTCGCCACCACGTACGCCTGCGGTTCGCTGCCCGGCACGTCGACCCTCAACGTGGTCGCCGGACAGATCGCCGCCAACGGTGCAATCGTCCCGGCGACGTCTGCAGCGACGTCATGCGCGTTCACCCTGAACGGCGGCCACCTGCTCGTCGATCTCGCGGGCTGGTGGGTGTGACACCTGCGGTCAGCGCCGCGTCGGCGTCAACCGGCTGAGGCGAGCGACGAGCACCTCCATCACCGTCTCGGGATCGAGATCGGTGTCTCCACGAAGGTCGAGATCGGCCTCGGCGAGCAGGTGCACTGCACGCTGGACGCCGCTCCCGCCCAGCCGCTGATAGTTGGCGAGCGCCTTCTTGGCCGGGAACCCGGGCTTGATGCCCATCGCCGTCGCAGCGTCGGTCTCGGACCGAGCGTCGGCGCCGTCGAGTCGGGCCAGCTTGGTGTAGTGGCCATGCAGGATCGCCATGATCTGCAGCGGATGGCGCTCGCCGCCATGGATCATCCGCATCAGCATCGTGAGCGCTTTGGTGGTCTGGCCGGCGTCGATCGCGTCGGTGAAATCCCACGGGGGCACGCCGCCCGCGTCGCCGAGGAACGGTTCGACGTCGGGGGCGGTGATCCGCACGCCCTCACCGAAGGTCGACCGCAACACGGCGACGATGCCTTCCAAGCGGCCCATGTCGTCACCGAGTTGGGCTGCGATGCGTGCCGCCGCACCCGGTTCGAGTCGCACACCGTGCTCCTCGGCCTGTGCGCGAACCCACGCGGGGCGATCGCCGACCTTCTTCGGCGGGTTGGTGTCGGTGAGATGGCCACCCGCCTTGCCGACGGCATCGACGAGTGATTTCGGGAGCCGCCCGCCACCGGCGACCAGCACGAGCTCGGTCGAGTCGAGCGGGTTGCCGAGGTAGGCGACCAGCGGCGCGACGTCGTCGGCGCTGAACCGCCCGACGCCCCGCGCGATCACGACACGTCGATCGGTGAGGAACGGCATGGTCTGTGCGGCGTCGACCACCGCACGCATCTCGTACTCCTCACCGTCGAACTCGTCGACCATGAGGCTGCGGTCGCCATCGCCGACGAGGTGCGCGACGAGATCGTGCGCTCGCGACCGCAGGAGCGACTCGTCGTCACCGGTGAGGAGGTGGACCGCCATCAGGGTGTCGATTCTTACCCGACCCGAGGGCCGCCACCACGCCCACGACTCCGACGAGCACCAGCCAACCCGCCCAGGTGGCCGAACCGCCCGGCTCGAGGCGCGCCCCGAGCGCCGCCACCGTGTCGACCCAGCGCACACCGAGACGGCACGGGAACATCACCACCGGCGCGATCGCGGGCACGGCTCCGGCGAGCAGACCGGCAGGCAAGCCGTACAGCATCACGGCTCCGGCCACCGGCACTGCGAGCAGGTTGGCCGGCACGCTGACCAGTGGCAACCGGCCGAACACCAACATCGCCGGCACCACCACCCCCACCTGCGCGCCCAGCGTGATCCCGAGCGGGGTGGCGAGGAAGCCGAACGTCCCCAGTCGCGCTGCGAAGCGAGGCCCGAGCATGATCACGCCCGCCGTGGCACCGGCCGACAGCCAGAACCCCACCGAACGCACGAGCAACGGATCGAGCAGCAGCAGACCGGTGACCGCGAGCCCGAGGATCCGCGCCGGGCTGCGCTCACGTCCGAGCGCGAACGCCGTCGCCGACAGCGCCGCCATCGTCCCCGCCCGGAGGATCGACGGCTCGAACCGTGTGAGCGCCGCGAACCACAGGATCAGCCCCAACGTGACGGCCCAGCGTGGCCCCGGTCGCAAGCGCCGGAGCAGCGGCCCGGCAGCCGCCAGCACGAACGCCACGTTCTGACCCGAGACCGCGGTGAGGTGTGACAGACCGCTGGCGCGGAAGCGGTCGACCATCTCGGGCGGCTGGTCACGATCGTCCCCGACGACGAGGCCACGGAACAACGCGGCGTCCGACGCAGGCAACGCAGCAGCACCCTCCTCGATCAAGCCACGCACCCGGTTGGACGCCTGCGCAGCGGGTGAGCCCGCCCGGACGTCGGCCGCCCACACCAGCGCGATCTCACCGACCACGTGCTCCCAGACCACCCGCCCGGCACGTTCGGGGTCGAGCCGCTCGCGCTCGACGGCGACGAGCACCCGCTCGCCCCCGGACCACTCGGCCACGCGGATGCGCACCGCCCGACCGCGCGTCCAGAGCTCGAAACGCTCCCCCTCGATCGACAGCACGACCCGTGTCGACCGGTCATACGGCTGCGGATCGCCCACCACGGTCGCCCAGCCCTCGAAGGGACCGATCTGTCGCGGCTCGGCACCGGTCCAGGCGTGATCGGCCCGGCCCGAGGCCGACAGCCCGATGGCGAGCACGAGCAGAACCACGCGCCACGGCATCGGGTCGCGCCACGCGACGGCGCCCGCGGCGAGCACGGCGACGGCCGCCACCTGCCGCACCTCACCCCGGGTCGCACAGGCCACCGCGACCACGCCGGCGACCACAGCGATCACCTCGCCGCGCACGGGGTGCCTGACCGCCTCGGGCCACTCGTCGTAGGCTCGTCGGATCAACACCATGACCCGCCACGACCACGCTGCCCGCGGCGTCGCCGGACCGCTCATCGAGGGGCCCCGCTGGTACCGCACGCGCATTCGCATGTTCGGACCCGTGCTCGCCTTGATCCCGATGGGAGCGCTGGGCGCCGCCTCGTGGCTGATCCTGCGAGTCGGCTCGGGCCGCACGAGCGGCATCCTCGGCCTGGTGACGGGGGTGGCGGCAGCGCCTGGCCTGCTGGTAGTGGGGGCACCGTTCGCCGAGCAGGAGAGCTACCCGCTCGGCGTGCTGGCCAGTGTGCCCCTCTGGCTGGTGCTCGGCTTGCTCGCCGGTCGGCGCGCGACGCGCACCGCGATCGCATCGTGGCGCGACTACTGGCGCGAGATGACGTTCCTGACGTTGGCGGTGATGCTCGGCGCGATCGGTGCGCTGGTGGCGGCGACGCTGGCGCTCGGCGAGACCCTGGTTCGGTGAGCCGCCGGCACACCGGCGCGTTCACACCGTCACCAGATCGCGCAGGGCTGCGAGCTTCGCCGGCCCGATGCCGCTGACGCGGTCGAGGTCGTCGATCGAGGCGAATGGACCGTTGCGTTCTCGGTCGTCGACGATCGCTGCCGCGGTCGCCGGGCCGACCCCCGGTAGGGACTCGAGTTCGGCGGCAGTCGCACGGTTGACGTCGATCGGCCCGTCGGGGGTGGCCGTGCCGGGCGGGCCCGGCCCGGGAGCCACCCCTGACGGGACCGTCGCCGGGTCGACCTCGCCGGTGCGCGGGACGTAGACGCGTTGGCCGTCGGCGAGCGGTGCAGCGAGGTTGAGCCCGTCGAGGTCGGCATCCGGGCCGGCGCCGCCGGCGGCCACCACCGCATCGCCGACCCGGTCGCCGGCCGGCAGGGTCCGCACCCCCGGGGCGACCACCGCTCCGGCCACGTGCACGGTCACCACGCCCGGCACCGTGGTGACCGGCACCGCCTCGACGGCAGCCGGCGCGGTC
>JALHOG010000034.1 GCA_022843125.1 Ilumatobacteraceae bacterium | reverse complement strand
ACCCACGTCGCGCCCGACGACGTGTTGACGAGCGCGTTGAGCAGCGGCCAGTCGGCGATCGCGTCGGAGCCGTCGAGCATCGACTCGGTCTCGCGGTAGGGCGACGCCACCGAGCCCGAGTCGAGGTGGTCGCGCCCGATCACGATCGGCGCCTTGAGCTCGCCGCGCCGGACCATCTCGTTGAACCGCAAGCCGAGGCGGTGGCGCTCGCCGTAGCCGAGCCAGCAGATGCGGGCCGGCAGGCCCTGGAACGCCACCCGCTCGCTCGCCATCCGGATCCAGCGATGGAGGGCGACGTCGTCGGGGAACTCCTCGATCACGGCGCGATCGGTCGCGGCGATGTCGGCCGGGTCGCCCGACAACGCCACCCACCGGAACGGACCCTTGCCCTCGCAGAACAGCGGGCGGATGTAGGCGGGCAGGAAGCCCGGATAGTCGAACGCCCGCTCGAACCCGCCGAGCTTCGCCTCGGCGCGCAGCGAGTTGCCGTAGTCGAACACCTCGCTGCCGGCATCCATGAAGCCCACCATGCCGCGGCAGTGGGCGGCCATCGACTCGCGGGAGCGGCGGATCAGCTCCTGCGGGTTGGTGCGTGCCATCTCGGCGGTGGCCTCGGGGGTGAGGTCGGCGGGAACGTAGCTGAGCGGGTCGTGGGCGCTCGTCTGGTCGGTGACGATGTCGGCGGGGAAGCCACGCTCGAGCAGCTCGGGCACGAGCACCGCAGCGTTGCCGACGAGCCCGACCGAGAGCGGGCGCTTCGCGTCGCGCGCGGCGATGCAGCGGGCGATCGCGTCGTCGACCGAGTCGGCGATCTCGTCGAGGTAGCGGTGCTCGACGCGACGCTGGGCGCGCCACGCGTCGACCTCGATGCACAAGGCCACGCCGTCGTTCATCGTGACCGCGAGCGGCTGCGCACCGCCCATCCCACCGAGGCCGGCGGTCAGCGTGATCGTGCCCGCCAGGCTGCCCTGTCCGTCCGAATCAGCGAACTTGCGCCGGCCGATCTCGGCGAAGCACTCGTAGGTGCCCTGCAGGATCCCCTGCGTGCCGATGTAGATCCACGACCCGGCCGTCATCTGGCCGTACATCGTGAGGCCGAGCGCCTCGAGCCGGCGGAACTCGTCCCAGGTGCCCCACTCGGGCACGAGGTTCGAGTTGGCGAGCAGCACGCGCGGCGCCCACTCGTGGGTGCGGAACACCCCGACTGGCTTGCCCGACTGCACGAGCATCGTCTCGTCGCCCTTCAGGGTGCGCAGCGTGCGCGCCATCGCGTCGAACGCGTCCCAGCTGCGGGCGGCTCGCCCGGTGCCGCCGTACACCACCAGGTCGTCGGGCCGCTCGGCCACCTCGGGATCGAGGTTGTTGTGCAGCATCCGGTACGCGGCCTCCTGTGGCCACCCGAGGCACGACAGATCGGTACCGCGCGGGGCGTGGACGGGGCGGGGTCCGTTCATGTCAGATCTCCTCCAGAGGGCCGATGGTGGATTCGACGGCAGCGAGCACGGAGCCGTCGAACAGGAGTTGCTCGACGGCACGCAGCTCGGGTGAGAGCCAGCGGTCGGGGCCGGGGCCCGCCACCGCCGATCGGACCACGCCCAACGCGGCGCCGGTGGCTGCCGCGGGCGTGAGCGGGGATCGCAGATCGATCGCGGCAGCCCCGCACACGAACTCGACGGCGAGGATGCGGCGCAGGTTGTCGACCGACCGCCGCAGCTTGCGAGCGGCGGCCCACCCGTTGGACACGTGGTCCTCCTGCATCGCGCTCGTGGGCAGCGACTGGGTGCTGGCCGGCACGGCGAGGCGCTGGTTCTCCATCGCCATCGCGGCCTGGGTGTAGTGGGCGATCATCAGCCCGCTGTTGACCCCCGCGTCGGTCGACAGGAACGGCGGCAGGCCGTGCGAGCGGGTGACGTCGAGCATGCGGTCGGTGCGCCGCTCGGCGATCGCCGACAGCTCGGCGACGACCAGTGCGAGCACGTCGCACGCCAGCGCCACCGGCGCACCGTGGAAGTTGCCGCAGCTCTCCACCCGACCGTCGGGCAGGATCATCGGGTTGTCGATCGCAGCGTCGAGCTCGCGCTCTGCGAGGGTGCGGGCGAACTCGATCGCGTCACGGGCCGCGCCGTGCACCTGGGGGGTGCATCGCAGCGAGTACGCGTCCTGCACCCGGCCGTCGCCCTCACGATGGCTGGCGACGATCGCACTACCGGCCAGGACGCGGGTGAGGTTGCGGGCGCTGGCGGCCTGGCCCACCTGAGGACGCAACGCCTGGAGGTCGGCGGCGAACGCCCGGTCGGTGCCGAGCAGACCCTCGACGGTCATCGCCGCAGCCACGTCGGCGAGGCCGACGAGCACGGCGAGGTCGTGCAGCGCGAGGCACAGCGTCCCGAGGATGCCGTCGGTGCCGTTGATGAGGGCGAGGCCCTCCTTCGCCCGCAGGGTCACGGGCGCGAGCCCGGCCGCTGCGAGAGCGTCAGCGCTGGAGGCGAGCGCGCCGTCGGCCGTCAGGACCTCACCCTCGCCGATCAAGGTGAGCGCGAGGTGGCTGAGCGGAGCGAGATCTCCGCTGGCGCCGAGCGAGCCGTGCTCGCGCACCACGGGCGTGATGTCGTGGCGAAGGAGTGCAAGCTGCAGGTCGACGATCTCCGGGCGGGCGCCCGAGTACCCCATCGCGAGGCTGCGCGCCCGCAGCAGCAACATCGCCCGAACCACCTCGGGTTCGACGGTGTCCCCCATCCCGGTGGCGTGCGAGCGCACCAACGCGAGCTGCAGCTCGGCGGTGCGCTCGGGCGCGATGACGGTGTCGGCGAGCGATCCGAACCCCGTGGTGACGCCGTACACCGGCGCGTCGCTGCGGACGAACTCGTCGATCAGCGCGGCCGAACGCTCCATCACCGATCGCGCCGCGTCACCGAGGCGGGCGGGAACGTGCCCGCGTGCGACGGACACGACATCGGCGATCCCGAGACCACGCCCGGCGAGCTCGATCACATCTTTCATGCAGTGAAAGATCGTGTCACACTACGCAACATGCCGCAACCGGTGACGACCGCCCCGCCAGCGACACCGCGGGCGACCGATCGTGGGCTCAGCCTGCTCCGCGCGATCGCCGACCGCCCCGACGGCCGTGCGCTGGCCGATCTCGCCCGTGACGTCGAGCTCAACGCCAGCACCGCCCTCCGTCAGCTCCGTTCGCTCGAGGCCGCGGGCTTCGCGCGACGCCTCGCTGACGGCACCTGGGGGCCGGGTGCCGAGCTGCTCCGCATCGCCCGCAACCTCGCCGCCACGGCCACCCTCCCCCGGCTCGCGGCACCGGTGCTCGCCTCGCTGGCCGACGCGGTCGGCGAGTCGGCGTACCTGGCCGAGGCCGACGGCCAGCACGCCGTCTACGTCGCGATGGAGTCGGGGTCGCACGCGCTGCGCCACGTGAGCTGGCTCGGCCACCGTGTCCCGCGACGCGGGACCGCCGTCGGGCGGGCGCTCCGGGGCGACGTCGATGCCGACGGGGTCGCGATGCGCGAGGACGCCGTGGAGAACGGCATCACGGCCGTGTCAGCCCCGATCCGCGACACGAACGGCACGGTGATGGCCGCGATCAGCGTGGTCGGCCCGTCGTTCCGACTCCACGGCGAGGCGCTGGCGACCACCCGCACCCTGGTCGCGACACACGCGACCCGGCTCAGCCACCTTGCCGGCGCGGCGATCAGCTGAGCCGGTCGACCACGGCCACGCCGGGCCGGGCGAAGCGGCCCATCGCCGGCAGCGCGTCGGGGACGTCGTCGAGTGCCAGGCGCGCCGTCACGAGCGGCGACAGGTCGAGCCGGCCGCTCCCGATCAGGTCGAAGATCGGCCCGAACCGCGACGCCGCCTGCCCGTGCACGCCGAGCAACTCGAGCTCGTCACGGACCACCAGCGAGATCGGGAGCTCCGCATCGGCAGCCGGGAAGAGCCCGATCTGGACGTGACGTCCGAGCGGGCGGAGCGACCGGATCGACGCCGACGCCACCGCTGCCCCGCCGAGACAGTCGACCGACACGTGCGCTCCACCGAGCTGATGCACCGTCGCCGGCACGTCGACCGCCGACGCGTCGACCGCGTGCTCGGCGCCGAGCCGCTCCGCCAGCGCCAGCGCTCCCGGATCGATGTCGACGGCGATCACCCGGGCGCCGAGCGCAGCGCCGATCGCCACCGCGGCGAGCCCGACGCCGCCACACCCGTGCACACACAAGGTCTCGCCGGCGGTGATCCGACCCCGCTCGAGCACGCCCCGGTACGCGGTCGACACACGGCATCCGACGAGCGCGGCGGTCACGTCGTCGAGCGCCTCGGGCACGCGCACCGCGTTGTGCACGGCGTACGGGATCCGGCAGTACTGGGCGAACGCCCCCCACATCGTGAAGCCCGGCTGCTGCTGCCGGCGGCACACCTGCCGATCACCCGCCCGGCACGGCTCGCACTCACCACACCCACACACGAACGGGGCGACCACGCGGTCGCCCACAGACACGTGGTCGACGCCGGCGCCGAGCGCGACCACACGACCGACGAACTCGTGCCCACCCACATGCGGGCACACGATGTCGGGGTCGGTGCCACGCCACCCGTGCAGATCGCTGCGGCACAGGCCGGCGGCGAGCACCTCGACCACCACGTCACCGGGACCGGGGACCGGGTCGTCGACGTCGACGATCGAGATCGGCCCGTTGAAGGAGTCGTAGACGGCGGCACGCACGAGCGTCGAGTGTGCCAGCCCCACCGGTGCGAGACTCACGGATCGTGTTGTCCCGCCGGCGAGCGAACCCCCTGAGCGAGCGAGCACTCGCACGCCTGACCACCGACTGGCACCGGCTCAACGAGCCGTTCACCCACAACGACTTCGTGGGAGCGAGCGACGGCCCGTGCTGGATGGTGGTCCGAGGGTCGCGGCCGATCGTGTGCTCGGCGCCGCATGCGGTGCACCACGCACGGCACGGAGCCGTCAAGCTCAACGACGCCCACACCGGCGGCCTCGCGCTCGCCCTGGCCACTCACCTCGGTGGTTCGGCCGTCGCCCTGCGACGCGGCGGGCTCGAGTTCGGCGATCCCAACCACGATGCCGAGCACCCACTGAAGGAGGCCGCGGCACCGCTCGTCGGACCGGGCGTGGCCTTCCTCGATCTGCACGGGATGGCCGACCGCGACCACGACGTGATCGTCGGGATCGGCGCCACGCCGACGAGGCGGTCGTTCCGGCTGGCGGAGCTGTTCGTCAACGCCGCCGTGCGTCACGGCATCGACGCCACGGTCGCCGACGAGGGAACCGGCTTCAACGCCAACGGCCCGACGACGATGACGATGTGGGCCCTCGGACGCGGCGCCGATGCGCTCCAGTTCGAGATCGCCCACAACCTGCGCACCGTCCACGCCGAACGCGACCGCAAGGTCGCCCTCCTCCGTGCCTTCACCGAGACCTTCTCGGGCTGAGCCCTCGATCGCGATCAGCCGTCGGTCACGTGGCCGTCGAGGATGCGGACGACCCGCGTGACGTCGGCGAGGACACGGTCGTCGTGCGTGGCGATCAGCACTGCACCACCACGTGCGGCGGAGCGTGCCAGCGCGCCGATCACCATGTCGGACCGCAGCTCGTCCTGATGAGCGGTCGGCTCGTCGGCGACGAGCAACGTAGGCGAGCAGGCGACGGCGCGGGCTACGGCGGTGCGCTGCTGCTCCCCGAGGGAGAGCTCGCCCGGCAGCCGGTTGCTCAGCTCCGTCAACCCCAGCTCGGCGAGGAGGTCGTCCACCGAGTCGTCCACCGCGTCGAGTGCGCGCCCCTGCCGGTCGCCCCCGAGACGGCGCGCGAGCTCGACGTTCTGGCGGACCGTCAGTTCCGGGAGGAGGCCGAGCTCCTGCGGGACGACGGCGAGCCCCGACCAGCCGACGGTGACGTCGTCACGCCGCTCGACGAGGCCCTCGTCCGGGTCGTCCCAACCGATCACGAGGTTGAGCAGCGTGGTCTTGCCCGACCCGGACGGGCCCGCCAGCCCGACGACCTCACCCGCGTGCACCGCGAGCGTCGCATCGGCGACGGCGACGAGCGTCTCGGCGGCCGACTCGTACCGCTTCGTCACCGAGCGCAGCCGGAGCACCGGACGCGCCGACACGTGCCCCGACTCCACACGGCCCGACTCCACGCGGCCCGACTCGGCGGGTGCTCCGCTCACGGGCGCTCCAACCTGACGTCGTCGGTGCCGTCTTCCCACACGAGGCGCACGCGACGGTCCGGGAAGCGCTGCTGCAGCTCGGGCGGGAGCTGCAGCCGTCCCGAGCGGTCGACGACGGCGAGCTGCGACCCCCTCGACGACACGGTGGCGACGGCGCCGTCGCGCAGCGCGATCACCTGGTCGACGCGGTCGAGCACCCGCCGATCGTGGGTGGCGAGGACCACGGTCACCCCGCGTCCGGCGAGGAGCGCCACCGCGTCCAACACCGCACGCGCGCTCGCCGTGTCGAGCTGCGAGGTCGGCTCGTCGGCGATCACGAGCCGGTGCCCCGCCACCGCGGCGCGGGCGAACGCGAGCCGCTGGCGTTCACCGCCGGAGAGCGTGTCGGGTCGATGGTGGCGGCGGTGCGACAGGCCGAGCGCGTCGAGCCACTCGTCGATCGTCGCGCCGGCGCTCGGACCGCGTGGCGCCACCCGCTGCAGCTGCATCTCGGCCGTCAGGTGGGAGAACAGGTTGTCGCTCGGGCGCTGGTACACGTGCGTGAGCAGGCGAGCGCGCCGGCGGGCTCGGGCGCGCTCGCTCATCTGCCAGAGGTCCTCGCCGTCGAGCAGGACCACGCCCGCGGTCGGCCGGTCGAGCCCGGCGAGCATCCGCAGCAGCGACGACTTCCCGGACCCGGAGGGGCCGACCACGGCCGCCGTGACACCCACCTCGAGCTCGATGTCGACCCCGCGCACCGCCTGCACCCGCCCGGATGCGGTGTCGTAGAACTTCACGAGGTGATCGCAGCGCAGGATCGTGTCAGCCGGCATCGCGCAGCACCTCCCCGGCGGGGCGACGACCTGCTCGCCGCTCGATGATCCACACGGCGATCGCGATCAGGAGCACCGCACCCGCCGAGGCGGCGAGCAGCGGCGCCCAGGCCACGATCGGCGCGACCACGGGGGGACGGTCGGGCGCCGGATCGAACCGCACCGACAGCCGGCGCACCAGCGGCGGCGCCGCTGCGAACCCCGCGACGACGGCGACCGACATCACGGCGACGAGCTCGATCACGGTCACCAGCGCGGCACGCGCCGGCGACAGCCCCATCGTGCGGGTCATCACCGCGGTCAGCGCCCGGGCGCGTCGCTGGGCGGACAGGTACAGCACGAGCGAGACGAGGGCGGCGGTGGCGGCGACGATCCCGATCACCCCGAGGTAGCCGAACGCCGAGCGAGTGGCGGCGATGCTCGGATCGCTGCGCCGCTCGGACCGCGACACGACATCGCGGTAGCGCACGTCGGCGGCGTCGAGCGCAGCAACGATCTCGTCGGCACGGGCCGCGGTGATCAACCGCTGCCGGAACCGATCGGTCGGCAACCTGACGTCGTCGGCCGCGGCCTCCTCCCTGCTGCCGTATCCCTGCTGAGCGAGCGCCAGCCCGTCGAGCGCGTCCGCGCTGACGAGCAGGCTGGCGGCGATCCCGCCGGCACCGGTGAAGCCGTCGATGCGTTCGACCACCCGGTACGGGTACGTGACCTCGAAGCCGAACGCCCCGTCGGACGGCGCCGGTTCACCGTCGATCGCCACGGCGGGGACCGACCCACCCGAAACGGCCGAGACCGCAGCGACGACCTCCTCGACGTCGGCGCCGAACTCGGCCGGCCAGATCACCGCGTCGGCGAACGTGTCGGGATCGATCGCGACCACTCGCGTCCGCACCGTGCCGGGCCTGGTCAGGGTGTCGCTCGTACGGATGACCGTGGTGGCGGCGGGGGCGACGAAGTCGGGCGGCAGATCGTCGATCAGCGTCACGCTCGTCTCGCCCCCGAGCTCCGCTGCGAGCTTCGCGTCGACCGTCCGATCGACCGTCGACGTGAGCGCGATCGCGAAGACGAGCAGCCCGACGCCGAGTCCGAGCACCCCGCCGACGACCCTGATCCCAACCGATCCGCCGGCGAGTCGGCGCAGTGCGAGGAAGCCCTCCGTCGGCAACCGCTCGCCGCGACGGCCGACGGCGCGCCACGCCCGGCCCGACGCTGCGAGCACCACCGTCACGGCCAGGCTGACGGCGAGCACCGGCAGCACGACGACGACGAGGTCGAGCGATTCGCTGTCGATCGCCGCCGTGCGCCCCACCTGCACCCACGCACCCGCTGTCACCACCACGAGCACGATCGCCAGGGACACGATGACCGTCCGCCGCGTGCGCTCGTCGATCGTCGTCAGCGTCCGGCTGCCGAGCACACCTGCCGTCACCGCCGCGACGGCGAGCGCGACGATCGCCGTCGCGGCGACCTTCCACCACACGAGCTCGCCGACCTCGATCCGGTCGGCCGGGCCGAACCAGCGTGGCCCGACGAGCGCCGCGAGGATGCCGGCGGCGGCGCCCACGACGACCGGAGCCGCGAGCTGCGCCGCGACGCGGGCGGTCATCGTCGGCGAGCGTTCACCCTCGCTGGCGAGGAGCCGGAACTCGGTGCGCCGGCGCTCGACGAAGAAGACGCCGACCGCGACCATCGCCACCATCCCGACGATCCCGCCGACCGCCTGCGCCGAAGCGAGCGGCGCCGAGAGACGAGCTGCCGCCGACTCGACCGAGGCGACGGTGCCGAACAGATCGGTCGTGAGGCGTGGCGCGCGCCCACCGGCCACCGAGATCGCCGTCATCGCATCGCCGAGCTCACCGGTGCCGACGAGCGCCGACTCCACCGCCCGCACGCGGTCGCGCAGTCGGCGCATCCCGTCGAACGTGGTCGGCAGCGAGCGCAGCGACGAATCCCACCGGATCTCGCCGTTCAACCCGCTGGTCAGCAGCGCCGGTTCGTCGGTGAGCAGCAGTTCGAAGTTGGGGGCGTCGAAGGCGGCGATGTGCGTCGGTACCAGCTCGGGCGGCACATCGGCCCAGTACGCGTCACGGCCCGGAGCCTCGAGTCCGTCTGGGGTCCACAGCGGTTCGTAGAGCCCGACGACGCGCAGCTCGGCGATCGCGCCGCCGGCCGGCGCCGTGTCGCTCGCCGCGTCCTCGGGTGCGGCAGCGGCCTGGAAGGCGAACCGGTCGGCCAGCGCCAGGTCGTGCCGGGCAGCGAACCAGGTCGTGACCCACACGTCGACGGCTCGCACATCGGCCCGCTCGCTGGTTCGCTCGCTGGTTCGCTCGAAGGCATCGAGTCGGGCCACGACCGTGATCGCGTCGAGCGCTCCCGCACGGGCGAGCAGGCGCCCAGGCGGGCCGACCGCGCGCCGGTCCTCACCGATCGCGATCACGCCGGCGAACGTGTACGTGGTACGGGTGGGAGCGTCGAGCTCGGGGACCGCGTCCAGCGCCTCCACCAGGGCGGCGTCGGCTCGCTCGGTGTTCCCTGCATCGAAGGTCGACTCGATCGAGACGATCGCACCGTTGTCGACCCGCGACGCACGCGCCAGTGTCAGCTCGGTGAGGTCGTCCTCGCTGGCCGCGCGCCACACGTCGGCGGAGACGACCAGCATCACGGGCGCTGCCGCGGCGGCGATCACGGCTGCGGCCAGCGACCACTCCCGCCAGGGCACCGCCATCCAGCGTCGCCAGACGCCGCCCCCGGGAACACTCACGGCGACGAACCCTACGCCGACCGCCACGTGTTCACCGCGCCCGCGCCCCGCACAGAACGCGCGTAGCGTGGGCGTGTGGCGATCGGGTCGAAGTCGGTGCTGGCGAGCGTGGTCGGGTGGCTGATCGTCGCCCTGATCGTCTACTGGTTCCTCGGGTTGATCATCGGCACGATCGCGTTCATCGTGCGGTTCTTCGTCTGGATCGTGCTGCTCGGTGTCCTCCTCGCGCTGTACCTGAAGCTGAAGTCCTCCGACTGAGCCGTGACGGAGTTGGTCTGACCCATTCCGTCACATGGCGGGTGCCCGAGCGCGTCGCGCCGGCCGACCTGTGACGGTATGGGTCTGACCAACTCCGTCACGTAGCGTCCGGAACATGTCGGTTCCGGATCGGGCTCGGGTCGTCGTCATCGGCGGTGGGGTGATCGGCACGTCGATCGCGTACCACCTCGGTCACCTCGGGTGGACCGACACGGTGCTGGTCGAGCGCGACCAGCTCACCTCCGGGACCACGTGGCACGCAGCAGGCCTGATGGTCACCTTCGGCTCCACGTCGGAGACGTCGACCGAGCTCCGGAAGTACACCCGTGACCTCTACGCGAACCTCGAGGCCGAGACCGGCCTCGCCACCGGGTTCAAGCCGGTCGGGTTCGTCGAGCTCGCTGCCGACCCCGGCCGGCTCGAGGAGTACCGGCGGGTGTCGACGTTCAACCGCCACTGCGGCGTCGACGTCCAGGAGATCTCGCCCCGTGAGGTCGCCGAGATGTTCCCGCTGGCGCGGACCGACGACCTGCTCGCCGGGTTCTACGTCGCCGGCGACGGGCGGGTGAACCCGGTCGACGTCACGATGTCGATGGCCAAGGGCGCCCGCCAGCAGGGCGTGACGATCGCGCAGGGCGTCACCGTGCAGGACGTGATCGTCCGTGACGGCCGCGTGTGTGGCGTCGTCACCGACCACGGCACGATCGAGTGCGAGTACGTCGTCAACGCGGCCGGCATGTGGGCCCGCCAGCTCGGTGCGAGGTCTGGCGTCACGATCCCGCTCCAGGCCGCCGAGCACTACTACCTCATCACCGAGCACATCGAGGGCCTCGACCCGTCGTGGCCGGTGATCGAGGACCCGGGCAACTACGGCTACTACCGCGAAGAGGTCGGCGGCCTGATGATCGGGCTGTTCGAGGCGGTGTGCGCGCCGTGGAAGGTCGAGGGCATCCCGAACGACTCGTCGTTCACGTCGCTCCAGCCCGACTGGGATCGGATGGGCCCGTACGTCGAGGCGGCGATGTCGCGCGTGCCGGTCTCGATGGACACCGGCATCCGCACGTTCTTCTGCGGGCCGGAGAGCTTCACGCCCGACCTCCGACCGATCGTCGGGCCTGCGCCCGAGGTCGACAACTACTTCGTCGCCGCCGGTCTCAACTCGATCGGCATCCTCACCGGCGGCGGGCTCGGCCGGCTCGTGGCGCACTGGATCGTCGACGGCGACCCCGGCGTCGACGTCACGGGCATGCACCCGGCGCGCCTGCAGCCGTACCAGGCGAACCCCGAGTACCGCCGCACGCGGACCGTCGAGTCGCTCGGGATGGTGTACCAGTGCCACTACCCCAACCACCAGATGCACACCGCTCGCGGCGCCAAGCTGTCCCCACTGCACGCCCGGCTCGTCGAGCAGGGAGCGGCCTTCAAGGACGTCAGCGGGTGGGAGGGCGCCGACTGGTACGCCGGCCCGGGCGAGACGCCGGACCCCGGCCCGCTCACCTGGGGTCGCCCCGCCTTCTGGGATCGCTGGGCGGCGGAGCACCATGCGTGCCGGAACGACGTGATCGTGATGGACATGAGCTTCATGTCGAAGTTCCGCGTGCAGGGCCGCGACGCTGGCCGCGTGCTCGACCGGCTCTCAGCCAACGCCGTGAACGGCGAGCCCGGCACGATCACCTACACGCAGTGGCTGAACGAGCGCGGTCTGCTCGAGGCCGACCTCACGGTGACGAAGCTCGCCGACGACCAGTTCGTCGTGGTGGCGACCGACACTGCCCACCGTCACGTCGAATCGCAGCTCCGACGAGGCATCGGCGACGCCCACGCGTTCGCGACCGACGTCACCGCCGCGTACGCGCAGATCAACGTGCAGGGGCCGCGCTCGCAGGCCCTGCTGCAGTCGATCACCACCACCGACCTGTCGAACGAGGCGTTCCCGTTCCGCTCCGCCCGCGAGATCGACATCGGATTCGCACGCGTGCTGTGCGTGCGGATCACCTACCTCGGCGAGCTCGGCTACGAGCTGTACGTACCGACCGAGCAGGCGGTGCACGTGTACGACCGGATCGTGGCCGCCGGCGCCGATCACGGCCTGCGACATGCCGGGTTGAAGGCGCTCGCCAGCCTGCGTATGGAGAAGGGCTACCGCGACTACGGCCACGACATCGACAACACCGACGGTCCGCTCGAGTGCGGGTTCGGCTTCGCGATGGCGTTCGACAAGCCGGGTGGGTTCGTCGGCCGCGACGCCGTGCTCGCCCGCAAGGAAGCCGGCCCGCTCCCCCGCCGCCTGTGCGGCGTGCAGCTGCTCGACCCCGAACCGCTGCTGTACCACGCCGAGGTGCTGCGCCGCGACGGCCAACCGGTCGGCTACGTCCGCGCCAGCTCGTACGGGCACACCGTCGGAGGAGCGGTCGGTCTGGCGATGATCGAAGGTGACGGAACAGCGATCACGAACCAGTGGCTGGCCGATGCGACCTGGACGGTCGAGGTGAACGGCGCCGAGCATTCGGCGACCGTGTCGCTCCGGCCCCTCTACGACCCGACCAACGAACGGATCCGCTCGTGAACCGGCCGTCCGATCCCGCCGTCTGGGAGCGGCTGTCGGCGATCGTCGACGCGCTGCCACACGTCACGTCGAAGATCAGTCACGGTGAGCTCACCTGGTTCGTCGGCGCAGGGAAGCGGCCGAAGCAGTTCGCGAACACGTGGGACCACCATCACGACGACCGCAACTCGGTCGTGATGGCAGCGCCGCCCGGCGCACAGGAGCAGTTGATCGCCGACGACCCCGCGACGTTCTTCCGCCCGCCCTACGTGGGCGGCAGGGGCTGGATCGGTATCCACCTCGACACCGGCGACGTCGACTGGGACCGCGTCGAACTCCACCTGCGCGACGCCCACGACTGGATCAGCCGCTGACGGGGTTGAACCGTCACGCGTCGAAGCGGTAGCCGACACCGGTGTCGGTGATGAAGTGGGTCGGCTCGGAGGGGTTGGGTTCGAGCTTGCGGCGGATGTTGGTCATGTGGACACGCAGCAGGTTCGGGTTCGGGGAGTAGCCGGGGCCCCACACGGCCGCGGCGAGCTGGGCGTGGGTGACCAACCTTCCGGCGTTGCGGACGAGGTACCCCACGATCTGCCACTCGGTCCCGGTCAGGTGGACCTCCTCGTCCAGCGCCACTCCCACGAACGCCCGATGCGCCGCGAGGTCCAGCCGCAACTCGTCGGCGACCACCTCGGGGTCGGGTGCACCGTGACCGTCGGACGCGCGGCGCAGCGCGGCGTTGATCCGCGCCAGCAGCTCGGCCATGCCGAACGGCTTGGTGACGTAGTCGTCGGCGCCGGCGTCGAGCGCCTCGACCTTCGAGCGCTCGTCGTCACGGGCGGTCAGCACGATGATCGGCACCTTGGTCCAGCCGCGCAGCGCGTGGATCACGCCGAGGCCGTTGAGCCCCGGAAGGCCGAGGTCGAGCAGGACGAGGTCGGGGTGCTCGGTGGCGGTGGCCTGCATCGCCGCCTCACCGGTCGCGGCGTCGATCACGGTGTAGTTCCGGGCGGCGAGGTTGAGACCGAGCGCGCGACGGATCTGCGGCTCGTCGTCGACCACGAGGATCTTGGTCATGTCGCCTCCACCGACTCAGGCCACGGTTCCGACGGGGTCGACGCGGTCGCGAGCGCGATCGTCACGGTGAGACCGCCGCCGGGCGTGTCGTCGAGCAGCAGCCGCCCGTGCATCGCCCGGACGAACCCGTCGACGATCGCGAGCCCGAGGCCGACGCCGTCGGTCCCCGTGTCGTCGAGCCGCTGGAACGGTGCCAGCACCTCACCCCGCCGGTCGACGGGAATGCCTGCGCCACGGTCGATCACGCACACGTGCACCTCGTCACCGATCGGCGCTGCCGTGATCAAGACGGGCGCGTCGGGCGACGAGTAGCGCCGGGCGTTGTCGATCACGTTCGCCAGTGAGCGTTCGAGCAACGACCGGTCGGCGAGCGCCGGCGGCAGCGACGCCGACGTGTCTATCCGGACGTCCGCGGGACGATGGCTCAGGCTCCAGACCGCGGCCTCGATCGCTTCGCCGACGGGCACCGACTCGAGCGACACGGCGAGCGTGCCCGACTCCAGCCGGCTCGCATCGAGCAGGTTGCCGATCAGCCGGTTGAGGCGATCCGCCTCCTCGTCGATCGTCGCGTGCATCTCGGCGAGCTCGTCGGGCTGCCAGACGACGCTCCGGTCGAGCAGCCCGGACGCAAGCGCCTTGATCGTCGCCAGCGGGGTGCGGAGGTCGTGCGACACGGCCCGTAGCAGCGCCGTGCGCGCACGGTCGATGGCGGCGAGCTCGTGCGACCGGCGCGCCTCCTGGCGCATCGCCTGCCGGTCGATGGCGACACCGAGCTGCCCACCGAGCGCTGTGAGCACTCGCTGGTCGTCGGCCGTCAGCGGCCGCCCGCCGACGACGAGGCTGCGGTGTTCACCGGTTGCCGACCGGCCCACCTCGACGATGTACTCGGGCTGCGCGACCTCGCCCGCGGCGGCGAGCACCTCGCCGTCCCCGCCGGGGACCTCCTCGACGAGGCGCGCCCCGGTCAGTCCGAAGGCGTCGATCAACGCCGCCACGAGCCGATCGACCGGGTCCGGGTCGGCCGCCAGCAGCGCTGCCGAACGAGCGAGGATCGCCGCCTCGGCGCGGGTGCGGTTCGCCTCGACCGCCTGGGCGGCGATCCGGTCGACGAGCGCACCCACGACGAGCCCAACCGCCACGAACACCACCAGCGCGATCACGTCGTCGGCGTCGCGGATCGCCAGCGTGTAGCGCGGCTGCACGAAGAAGAAGTTGACCGTCACGGCCGAGACGAGGGCAGCAACCGACGCAGCGATCCGGCCCCCGATGACGGCGACGCCGATGACGAGCCCGAGGTACAGCAGCAGCGTGCTCGACAGCTCGAGCTGCTCGCGCCGGGCAGATGTGACCGCGGTGAGCACGACCAACCCCACGAGCAGGACCGCCATCGCCCGCGCAAACCGGCGACCGCCGAAGCGGTGCGCGAGCGAGGTGGGCACGACCGGCGGCGGACCGGCGAGGGCCCGGTCGTCGGCGACGATGTGGATGTCGATGTCGTTCGCCAACCTGCCCAGGCGGGCGGCGAACGACCCGTGCACCAGCTGATCCCATCGGGACTCGCGCGTCGCACCGATCACGATCTGCGTGGCGTGCTCGTTGCGGGCCACCGCCACGAGGGTGGCGACCGCGTCGTCGCCCACGACCTCGCGCCGCGTCCCGCCGAGTGACTCGAGCAGGGCGAGCTGCTCGGCCAGCCCCGCCCCGCCGGCGCCAAGGCGCGCATCGGCCTGCGCGACGTGCACACCGATCAACTCGCCCCCAACACGCTGCGCGATCCGCGCCGCCCTGCGGACGAGGACGTCCGACCCTGGCGCGCCGGTGATGCCCACGAGCACGCGCTCGCGCGTCTCCCACGTACCGGTCAGCTCGTGCTGCTCGATGTAGTCGCCGAGATGCTCCTCCACGCGGTCTGCCACCCAGAGCAGGGCGAGCTCGCGCAACGCGCCGAGGTTGCCCGGGCGGAAGAAGTTGGCGAGCGCCGCGTCGGCGCGCTCGGGGGGATAGATGTTGCCGTGTGCCATCCGGCGACGCAGCGCCTCCGGCGACATGTCGACCAGCTCGATCTGATCGGCGGCGCGCACCAACCGATCGGGCACGGTCTCGCCCTGCGTGATGCCGGTGATCCGGGCGACGACGTCGTTGAGCGACTCCAGGTGTTGGATGTTGACCGTGGTGATGACGTCGATGCCTGCCGCCAGGATCTGCTCGACGTCCTGCCAGCGCTTGGCGTTGCGGCTGCCCGGCGCGTTCGTGTGCGCGAACTCGTCGATCGCGACCACCTCGGGCCGCCTGGCGAGCACGGCGTCGACGTCGAGCTCGCTGAGCGTCGTGCCGCGGTACTCGACGTTGCGGCGCGGCAGGACCTCGAGGTCGGCGATCTGGGCAGCGGTGTGCTGCCGGCCGTGCGTCTCGACGATGCCGACCACGACGTCCGCGCCGCGATCACGACGCCGGCGAGCCTCGCCGAGCATGGCGAACGTCTTGCCCACGCCGGGGGCCGCGCCGAGGTAGATCCTGAGCGAGCCACGCTCCCTCCCCGGTCGGTCCATCCCCCCGAGTCTGCCAGCAGCGACCACCGCGATCGCCCGCTCAGTCCACCGCGCCGAACCGGGCGTCGAGCGCGAGGTTGAGCGCGAGCACGTCGACGGCCGGTTCGCCGAGAACGCCGAGCGCCGGCTGGTCGATCGCGGCGTCCACCTCTGCCAGCACGTCGCCCTCGGCGACACCACGTGCGCCGGCGACGCGCCGCGCCTGCAGACGCGCGTTGGCGATCGAGATGTGCGGGTCGAGCCCCGAGGCCGATGCGGTGACGGCGTCGACGGGGACCGGCACCCGGGCGTCGAGCCCGTTCACCGCTCGGTACTCGGCGACCCGCTCCACGACCGTCCCCAACAGGTCGGCGTTGAGCGGCCCGAGGTTCGACCCGCCGCTCGCCGAGGCGTCGTAGCCGGCGCCGGCGGCCGACGGGCGCGAGTGGAAGTACTGGGGCGACAGGAACGGCTGGCCGATCAGCTCGCTGCCGACAGCGACGCCGTCACGCTCGACGACGCTGCCGTCGGCCCGGCCGCCGAAAGCGACCTGGGAGACAGCGGTCGTCGCCAGCGGGTAGATGATGCCCAGCAGCAGCGTGAAGCTCGCAAGCGCCACGAGGGCCGGGACGAGCTGCCGCGCGAACTGGCGGACGGCGGTACGCATCACTGCACCCCCAGGGTCGAGATGACGAGGTCGATCAGCTTGATGCCCACGAACGGCACGGCGACGCCGCCCAGCCCGTAGACGAGCAGATTGCGCCGGAGCACCGCGGTCGCCGCCTCGGCGCGGAAGCGCACACCGCGCAGCGCGAGCGGTACGAGACCGATGATGACGAGCGCGTTGAACACGACCGCCGACAGAATCGCCGTGCGCGGCGACGCCAGGTCCATCACGTTCAACCGGTCGAGCTGCGGCAGGGCGCCGGCGAACATCGCCGGGATGATCGCGAAGTACTTGGCGACGTCGTTCGCGATCGAGAACGTCGTGAGCGAGCCGCGGGTCATGAGCAACTGCTTGCCGACCGCAACGATCTCGATCAGCTTCGTCGGGTTGCTGTCGAGGTCGACCATGTTGCCGGCCTCCTTGGCGGCCTGCGTGCCGGTGTTCATCGCCACGCCGACGTCGGCCTGGGCGAGCGCCGGGGCGTCGTTCGTCCCGTCGCCGGTCATGGCCACGAGGTTGCCGCCCGCCTGCTCGCGCTTGATCAGCGCCATCTTGTCCTCGGGGGTCGCCTCGGCGAGGAAGTCGTCGACGCCGGCCTCGGCCGCGATCGCCGCCGCGGTGAGCGGGTTGTCGCCCGTGATCATCACGGTGCGGATGCCCATCGAGCGCAGCTCGTCGAAGCGCTCGCGCATGCCGGGCTTCACAGTGTCCTTCAACCGCACGACGCCGAGCACCTGCCACGCCTCGCCCGGCCGGCGGTCGATCACCACGAGCGGCGTCGCGCCGTCGTTCGACACCTGCTCCACGATCGGCAGCAGCTCGATCGGCACCTCGCCGCCCTGCTCCTGCACGAACCGCCGGACCGAGTCGGCCGCGCCCTTGCGCACCGACCGGCCGCTCGCGAGGTCCATCCCCGACATGCGGGTCTGCGCGGTGAAGGGAACGAGCACGGCGTCCGGCTCGTCGGCGGCGACCTGCCCGTACCGGCCGACCGCGAGCTCGACGATCGACCGGCCCTCCGGCGTCTCGTCGGCGAGCGAGGACACCAGCGCGCCCTCCGCAACCGTCGCCTCGGTCACCCCGTGGACCGGGATGAACTCGGCAGCCTGCCGCGAGCCGAACGTGATCGTGCCGGTCTTGTCGAGCAGCAGGGTCGTCACGTCGCCGGCCGCCTCGACCGCGCGCCCCGACATGGCGAGCACGTTGCGCTGCACGAGCCGGTCCATCCCAGCGATGCCGATCGCCGAGAGCAACCCGCCGATCGTGGTCGGGATGAGGCACACGAGCAGGGCGACCAGCACGATCACCGGCTGCTCGGCGCCCGAGTAGATCGCGAACGGCTGCAGCGTCACGACGGCCAGCAGGAAGATGATCGTGAGCCCGGAGAGGAGGATCGACAGGGCGATCTCGTTCGGGGTCTTCTGCCGGTCGGCGCCCTCGACGAGCGAGATCATGCGGTCGAGGAACGTCTCGCCGGGTCGGGCCGAGATCTGCACGACGATGCGGTCGCTGAGCACCCGGGTGCCGCCGGTGACGGCCGAGCGGTCGCCGCCGCTCTCGCGGATCACCGGCGCCGACTCTCCGGTGATCGCCGACTCGTCCACGGTGGCGATGCCCTCGATCACGTCGCCGTCGCCGGGGATCACCTCGCCGGCGGTCACGACGCACCGATCGCCGATGTCGAGCTCGGCCGACGACCGGGCGACGACGCTGCCGTCGGGCTGGAGCACGTTCGCCGTCGTGTCGGCGCGGGTGGCGCGCAGGGTGGCGGCCTGGGCCTTGCCACGGCCCTCCGCCATCGCCTCTGCGAGGTTCGCGAAGAGCACCGTGAACCACAGGAACGCGGCGACCAGGCCGGCGAAGACGTTCTCCTGCGCCGTCGAGCTGCCGAGGTCGCGCACGAACAGCACGGTCGTGAGGAGCGCGCCGACCTCGACGATCAGCATCACGGGATTGCGGGCGAGCACCCGCGGGTCGAGCTTGCGGAACGACTGGCCGATCGCGGCGCGGACGATCGTGCGGTCGAACAACGACCCGGACGCCGACGGCTTGGTGCGCACCTTGGGCGGGCGCTCCGTCGGCGCGTCGGACGCCGGTGTCGGCGGTTCGGGTTCGAGGACGGCGGTGCTCATCGCTGCTCCGTTCAGATCGACAGGTGCTCGAGCACAGGGCCGAGGGCGAGGGCGGGGAAGAAGGTCAGGCCGCTGGCGACGACCACGACACCGGCGATCAGCGCGCCGAAGAGGGGCGTGTGGGTCGGCAGGGTGCCGCTGGTGGTGGGCACGACCGGCTTGCCCGCGAGCGACCCGGCGATCGCGAGCGCGGGGATGATCAGCCCGAACCGGCCGATCAGCATCGCGATGCCCTGCGTCACCGTGTACCAGTCGGTGCCGGTGCCCTGGTACGCGAACGCCGAGCCGTTGTTGTTCGCCGCTGACGCGTAGTTGTAGAGCACCTCGGACAGCCCGTGCGGGCCCGGCTGGAACGTGTTCGCGCTGTCGAGCGTCATCGACACCGCGGCGAACCCGAGCAGCGCGGCCGGCATCGCGAGGATGTACAGCGTGACCAGCTTCATCTCGGCCGCCTGGATCTTCTTGCCGAGGTATTCGGGCGTGCGGCCGATCATCAGACCGGCGATGAAGACCGCCAGCAGCGCGTTGACGAGCAGGCCCATGAGGCCCACGCCGATGCCGCCGGGCGACACCTCGCCGAACATCATGCTGAGCATCGGCGCCATGCCGCCGAGCGGCGTGAACGAGTCGTGCATGCAGTTGACCGACCCGTTCGAAGTGCCGGTCGTCGCCGCTGCGTAGACCGCGCACGAGGTCGTGCCGAACCGCACCTCCTTGCCCTCCATGTTCCCGCCGCCCTGCAGCGAGGACACCGACTGGTCGACGCCGAGCTCGGTCAGCCGCGGGTTGCCGTTGGTCTCGGCCATCACCGTCCAGGCCGACATGACGACGAGCATGCCGACCATCACCGAGCCCAGCAGCCGCGCCTGGCGCCGGTCGCCGATGAGGATGCCGAACGCGACGACCAGCGCGAACGGGAGCGCCAGCAGCGACCACATCGCGAGCAGGTTCGTGAGCCCGTTCGGGTTCTCGAACGGGTGCGCCGAGTTGGCGTTGTAGAAGCCGCCACCGTTCGTGCCGAGGTCCTTGATCGCGATCTGCGACGCGACCGGCCCGCCCGGGATCGTCTGCGTGTCGGTGCCCACGACCTCGGCCGCGGCCGGGTCGACGAGGTCGACGCTGGTGCCGCCGCCGAGGTTCTGCACCACACCCTGCGACACGAGCACCAGCGCGAACAGGAACGACATCGGCAGCAGGATCCGCAGCGTGCCGCGCGTCAGGTCCACCCAGAAGTTCCCGAGTGAGCGCGAGCGGTCGTGCGTGCGGGTGATGCCGCGCACGATCGCGATCACGACCGCGAACCCGACGCCCGCCGACACGAAGTTCTGCACCGCCAGGCCGAACATCTGCGTGAGATGACTCATCGCCACCTCGCCCGAGTACCACTGCCAGTTCGTGTTCGTCACGAAGCTGACCGCGATGTTGAACGCTCCGGTCGGCGACACGGATTCGCGGTCGGTCGGGTTGAACGGCAGCGCTCCCTGGAGCCTCAGCAGGGCGTACAGGCCGAGCAGCGACACCAGAGAGAACGCGAGGAGCGACATCGCATACGCGTTCCATCGCTGCTCGCGCCGGTGGTCGATCCGCATCGCCCGGTACAGCGCTCGCTCGACGGGCAGGAACACGCGGTCACCGGGAGCGGTCCCGTCCGCTCGCGAGCCGTACACCGCCGCGATGTAGCGGCCGAGCGGCGGCACGGTGACCGCGAGCAGCACCACCAGCGCGGCGATCTCGAGCAGGTCACGCCACGACATCAGAAGCGCTCCGGCCGCAGCAGGACGACGACCAGGTAGGCGAGCGCGAGGATCGCCAGCACGAGCCCGGCCGCGTTGTCGAACGACATCGCCAGCATCACGCCACCCGCTCCGACTCGACGGCGCCCGACCGGTCGTCGGTCTCGACGACTCGGTCGCAGAACGTCACGTACGCGCCGAACACGGCGATTGCGCCGGTCATGAGTGCGAGCATCAGGAGGTCTCCCATGGCAGGGCCTTTCAGGGTGGGTTTCGGAGCGAGCGGGTGGGTCAGGCGGGGACGGCGCTCGTCTCGAGCGCGAGCTCGAGGGCGTCGGCGAACGAGAGCACGGCGCGACGGTCGACCGTGAGCGGCGCCAGGCCGGGCCGCGGCGTCAGGATCAACCAGCGGCCCTCAGCGTGGCGTTGGTGCAGCGGCAGGACGGCGCCGACCGCCGGTAGGATCAGCGTCGGGTCGTCTCCCTCGGCGGGCCGACGGCCCACGACGGGCAGCCCGCCCGGGTTCTTCCCGCTGAGGCGCGCGTGCACCGTGGCGAGGTCGTTGCCCGCTGCCGTGATCGCCGACGTCCAGATCTCCGGCACGGGATGGTCGTCGGCGAGCAGCGCCGCGAGCGCGTCCGCTGAGTGGCGGGCGTCCGACCGGCGCAGCGTCGTCACTCCCCGGCGCACCCGCATCGCCGTGACCGCGCTGACGGCCAGCCCGAGCGCGCCCAGCAGCACGACGCTGTAGACGTCACGGCGGTCGGTGATCCGCAGCGTGCGGTACGGCTCGGTGTGGAAGTAGTTGAGCGCGAGGGCGGCCGCGAGTGACGTCGTGACGCCGGCCAGCCAGTCGACGACCGCGAAGCCGACGGTGACGACGGCGATGACGAGCGCGACGTTCGCGAGCGTGACGCCGGCGTCGGCACGGTCGTCGGGAAGCGCGAGCAGCCAGGCGACCAGCACGGCGACGCCCGGACCCGCCACGAGGGCGACGGTCTGGACGTTGCTGCGGGCCGAGACGGAACTCATGGCTCCGGTGTACGCCCACGGCGCCCAGCCGGGAACGGTCCTTCACGCTTCCTTCACGCCGCCCCCGACGACATTCACGCCGCCTTCACGCCACCGGTGTATCCGGTGCCACGGCGATCCACCGACGCACGGGCTCCGGCGCGTCGACCACGGGCCAGAACGGCCCGTCGAGCGGGACCACCGGGCTGAAGTCGCGGTGGTGCTGGTGGTCGGGGCGCCCGAACGTGGTCTGACGGTTCGACACCGGATTGAGGATCAGCGAGAAGATGCGCCGATCCCACGGCGACATGTTCGACGGGGATCCGTGCACGAGGCTGTCACCGAAGATCAGCACCGTGCCGGCCGGGCCCTTCGGGCAGTCGAGGCCGCCGCGCTCGACGAGCGGGCCGACCACCTCGGGCCCGACGGTCCACAGCGGGTAGCTCGTCGACACGATGTCGAGCGCGGTCGGGGCGGGCCCGTCGAGATGGGATCCGGGGACGAACACCAGCGGCCCGTTGAACTCGGTGACCTCGTCGAGGAAGATGTGGACGTTGAGCGCGAGCGGGTCGGGCACACCGTCCTCGTGGTGGTGGGTGGCGAAGTCGTAGTGCCATTGCCACTGCTCGCCGGTGAACGCCTGCTTCGCGTTCACCTTCACCTGCTGCACGTAGAGCTCGTCGTCGCCGAGGAGTTGCTGCGCCGGCACGACCAGCCGGGGGTCACGTACCAACCGGGCGAACAGCTCGTCACGGAGGTGGAGCCCCATCGCCGTGCGTACGACGTCGCTCGACTTCTCGCGGAAGTTGGACGGGACACGCTCGGCGAACAGCCGTGGGAGCCGATCGACGATGGCGTCGACCTCGTCGGGCGAGAACATCGCAGGCAGTGCGAGCACCCCACGCTCGTGGAACGCCGCGATCTGCTGGTCGGAGAGCCTCACGCGTTGGCAGCGTAACGGCGAGCCGTGGCCCGCTCACGACCGTCAGCCGAGGAGGGCGCGCATCTCGTCGATCTCGGCCTGCTGGGTGGCGATGATCTCGGCAGCGAGCGCGAGGACGTCGGGGTTCGTGCCATCGGCGGCGGCTTCCTCGGCCATCACGATCGCGCCCTCGTGGTGCTCGATCATCATCTCGAGCCACATCCGATCGAAGTCGGCACCGGTCGACTGGGCGAGCGCGTCCATCTGCTCGACGCTCATCATCCCGGCCATCGACGACATGTCGTGCCCGTCGGAGGTATCCATCACGATCGACGCGCCCCAGCCCTCGAGCCACGCCGTCATCTGGTCGATCTCGGGGTCCTGGGCGGCGCGGATGCGGGTTGCGAGGTCGACGACCTCGGCCCGCGCACCGACCGACGGGTCGAGCGCCATCTCGGCCATCTCGATCGCCTGCTCGTGGTGGGCGATCATGCCCTGGGCGAACTCGACGTCGGCATCACCGAACGTGGCAGCCGCTCCCGTCGCGCCGGTCGCATCCGCCGTGACGGCGCCGGACGGAGCGTCCGACTGGTCACTGGCATCCTCGCCACCGCAGGCGATGAGGGCGAGCGGCACGATGGTCACCAGGAATGTCCGTGTGATGTTCATGGTCGTCCTTTCGTCACGGCGGATGCGGCCTGACTGGCGGTGTGGTCGACTCACTGCGAGAGCACAGGCGTCTACTACGCACTGTAGTAGCTCATCGATCGGTTGCGGGCGCGACGCCGGACACCACCGTGACGTCGTCGCGTGGCGCGGCGGGCGACGCGACCACCATCGAGGCCGTGATCGCGATCACGACGAGACCGAGCGCCGTCTCGGCGACGACCGACCGGCGCATCAGGGCCGCCGTCGCATCGCTCATGCCGCCCGGCCGCGACGTGGGCGCCGCCAAGCGGCGACGGTTCGAGGCCGCCAGCGCGAGCATCGCCGCCAACACCACGAGCTTGGCGATCAGGTACCTGCCGTGCGCGGCATCGAGCAGGTTGAACGGCGAACCCACCAGCCGGACCGTCTGCGCCGCACCGGTCACCACGATCACCACGACGGCGACCATCGCCGTCGCGGACAACCGGCCGAGCACCTGCGCCCGCGCTTCGGCGTCGAGCACCCGCATCGCGACCACCCCGACGATCGCGAGCGCCCCGATCCAGAGCGCGGCGGCGGCGTGATGGATGATGTCGATCGGGACACCGAGCTCGGGCCACCGCTGCGACTTCGCATGGCCGGCCCACGCCCATGTGCCCAGCAGGAGGATGCCGGCCCCGCCGATCGCGGTCCAGCGCACCTGCTCGCTGACGATGGTCATCCGCATCAGCACGAGCCACACGACCGCTGCCAGCAGCATCCGCAGCGCGAGCCCGAAGCCGGCATCCGTCTGCAGCGCGCGGTCGAGATCGCCGAACGCCGACCACGGGGACGACCCGGAGAAGTCGGACGCGAGTACCAGCAGCTGCAAAGCGGCCAGCACGACGACGGCGAGCAGCGATGCGTCGACGATCGCCGTGAACGGGGCGCGCTGCGCCACCCCCGGCCACACCCAACGGTCGGTCAGCACGACGGCGACAACCAGCATGATCGCGAGATACGAGCCGTAGCGGAGCACCCAGCGGATGGCGCCGGGCGTGCCGCCTGCGTCGTCCCCGCCCGCGGGGACCGCCACGGTTCCATCGACGTCGTCGGAGCCGGCCACGTCAGCGACGGGAACCGTCGACGCGATCGTCGGCGCCACGGTCCCCGACGTCGACGGTGCGACCGAGGGCTCGCCCGAACCGAGGGTCGTGGCGGACGCCGGAATCGTGAACACGACGCGCCCGGTGAGCGGGTGACCGTCCTCGCTGACGAGCCGCCATCGCACCGTGACCTCGCCCGCCGGCAGCGCCGGGAGCGGCGCGACGAGCACGCTGGTGGTGGCCCCGTGGGTGAGGTCGGGGACGTCGGTCCGGACGCCTGCAGGGTCGATCACGGTGACCGTGGCCGACGTGAGTGGGACCTCCGCCGAGAACGTGAACGCGATCGACGTCGGCGCCACGTCGAGCACGGCGCCGTCGGCGGGGTCGGTCGACACCAACTCGTTGTGGGCCGACGCCACCCCTGGAGCGACCGTCACGACGGTCAGCGCCGCGACCGTGCCGGCGACGATCCGGACGACGGCACGCGAGAACGACGTGAGCGAAAGGGAGGTCGTCATGGTGGCAGTGGCTGCGGCCGCCGGGAGGACCGACAGCAACTACAGTGTGTAGGACTCTACGACCGACGCTCGGCCCGCGCCGAGCACGAGGCCGGAATCGGTGCACGACCAGCCATGACGCGACGACCTGACGGTGCCCTCGAACGCGATGTCCTCGCGGTGCTCTGGGGGGCGGAACGCGCCCTGCTCCCCGCCGAGGTCAACGAACGGATCGGTGGGGGCCACGCCTACACGAGCGTCGCCACGGTGCTCACACGGCTGCACACCAAGGGCCTCGTCGAGCGCCAGGCCGTCGGCCGAGGGTTCGCCTACACGACCGTCTACGACGAGTCCGAGCTGGCCGCTCGCCGCATCGGGGAGGTCCTCACGTCGTCGAGCGATCGGTCGAAGGTGCTCGCCCGGTTCGTCGGCGGGCTGTCCACGCGTGACGCAGCGGTGCTGCGCCGCATGCTCGACGAGGGGCAGCGCTGATGCAGCCGTCGCTCTTCCTGCCGCTCGCACTCGCCGGAGTGCTCGCCGTCGCGACCACGGCGATCCACCGCGGCCTCCGCCCACATGTCGCCACCCGGCTGCTCGTGGCCTCGATCGTTCTCGTGGCCGCCAGCGCCGTCCCCTCGCTGCTCGTCGTATCGGCCTCGTTCCTCGCCCATGTGCCGGTCATGGGCACCGGAATCGCCTGGTGCACGCAGATGCTCGGCATCCACGCCGAGGTCCCCACGTGGCTCGGGGTCGCAGCCACCGCAGCGGTGGCGTCGGGCGTCTGGCAGGCCGCACGTGTGGTCCGATCCCGCCGCCGGCTCGACGGTGGCCAGATCGCCCACGCGACCGGCCACACCGACGACCCGCGCCCGGTCGAGGTGATTCGCGATGACGCCCCGATCGCCTGCACGCTTCCCGGCCGCAATGGCCGCATCGTGATCTCCACCGGGATGCTCGACCTCCTGCGGCCGGAGGAGGTCGACGTGGTCCTCGCTCACGAGCGGGCCCACGCCGCCCATCGCCACGACCGGGTCCTGCTCGTGTCCGAGATCGCCACGGCCTTCGTGCCGCCGCTGCGCTGGCTCGCCGCGCGAGCGTTGTTCTCGGTCGAGCGCTGGGCCGACGAGGCCGCCGTGCGCGCGTGCGGCGGCGACCGCCGCCTCGTTGCCGAGACCCTCGCCCGCGTGGCGTTGCACACGACACAGCCGGTGGGAGCGCTCGGGATCGCAGCGTCGACCCCTCGCCTCGGCGTCGCAGCCCGCGTCGAGGTGCTCTTGCGCCCCGACGCTCGGAGCGTCGGGCGCCGTGTCGTCGGCGGCCTGTGGCTCGGCATCGCCGGGGTCGCAGTGCTGAGCGCCTACCAGATCCATCATCTGGCCGGCCTCGCGGCCTCACTGTGCCCCCACTGACAGGGCCGGTGCGTTGGCCCGAACGGGGCGCCGGTCAGCGATCGATGGAGGGGGTCATCGCGTTCAGCAGCTCGCTGACGAGATGGCCGCGCTCGACGCGATGGCGCATCGGCTTGTCGGGGACGATCGAGTAACGGTTGCGCCGCCCTTCGCGGTGCCGAACGATGCAGCCGGCCGCCTCGAGGTCGTTCACGATGCCCTGGACCGCCCGCTCGGTGATGCCGACTTCGGCCGCGATGTCCCGGAGCCGCAGATTCGGGTCGCGGGCGAGACAGATCAGCACGTGACTGTGGTTGGTCAAGAAGGTCCAACCACCGGTCCAGACCGGTTCGGTGTCGGCGAGCTTGCTCATGGGAGACGGGTGTGGTTCAGGGAGAACCCACCGCGAGTATGCACCCTCCCCAGGGCGATGGGCGACATGAACGACAAGTTCAAGAAGATCGTTGCATGAAGTGTGTTTCCGGTTTAGGGTTTTGCCCGATGTCGTCCTCGCTCCTGCTGCTCGTCGCACCCCTGCTCCCCATCGCTGCCGCAGCGATGGCAAGCCTCTCGAGCGGCACACCGGAGCGCACGGCTCGACGGGCAGTGGCCGCAGCGGCGATCGGATCAGCGGCCGCCGCGTGGGTGCTCGGCCTGACACTGACCGGCCGCTCACCGGAGCTCGTTGCCACCACCGGCGACGGGGCGGCATGGATCGGGCTGACCGCCGATCGCGCCACCGCGGTGCTCGCGCTGCTCACCGCGCTGGTCGGGTTGATCGTCCAGTCCTACGGGGCGAGGGCGCTCGAGGGCGATCCCCGCCTCGGCAGGTTCAGTGTCGCTGCGGGCGTGCTCACCGGCGCCACCGCGATGGTCGCCTACGCCGCGACCCTCGGCGTCCTGGTCGTCGGCTGGGTCGCGACGAGCGTCGCACTGGTGGTCCTGCTCCGCCACCGGGCCGGATGGCAGCCGGCCGACCGGGCCGCCCGGCTCACGGGTCGCACATTCGCAGTCGGCGACCTGGCACTCGTGGCGGCAACGGTGGTGTGGGCGGTGTCGGTGGGCGACGTCGACCTCCGGCGCGCCGACGCTGCCGATCAACTCGGCGGGGCGCTCCCTGTCGTCGCGATCCTGCTCGTGCTCGCCGGCCTCTGCCGATCGGCGCTGGTCCCTGGCCACCGCTGGTTGCCGTCGACGATCGTCGCACCCACGCCGGTCTCCGCACTGCTCCACGCCGGCGTCGTGAACGGCCTCGGCGTCCTCGCGATCCGGACGGCGCCCGTGGTGGGCGGCTCGGCCGCAGCGATGTGGGTGCTGTTCGTCGCCGGCACGCTGACCGCCGTGCTGGCCACCTCGGTGATGCTCGTCCGCCCCGACGTGAAGGGGGCGCTCGCCTGGTCGACCGGCGGACAGATGGGCTTCATGGCGGTCCAGATCGCCGTGGGAGCGTTCGCCGCCGCACTGTTCCACATCGTCGGCCACGCCCTCTACAAGGCCACGCTCTTCCTCGGCGCCGGTGGCGCGATCACCGCCCACGCATCGGCTCGGCACCACCCGCACGCAGCGCGGTCCATGCACCCGGCTGTCTCGGCCGTGGTCGGTGCGGCGGTGCCCGCAGCCGCCCTCGCCGCCGTGTTCTTCCTGATCGATCCGCACCTCTCCACCTCCGGCACCGTGCTGGTCGCCACATTCGGTTGGCTGTCGGGTGCTGCGCTGCTGCGTGGATGGCTGGCGGCCGTCCCGGCGCGTCCGACCGCGATCGCGATCGGCATCGGTGCCACCGTCCTGGCGACGGTCGGCTACGTGGCCGGACTCGCCGCCTTCGAGCACGCAGTTGCGCCGTCGGTCCCGTTCTCCGTCGCCGGGGAGGTCCCGGCGTCAGCCCTCGTGGCCACGTTGATCGTGATCGCCGTGAGCGCAGCCGCCGTGCGCTGGCTGCCAGGCCGAGCCGGGACATCACTGCGCAGCGGCCTGTACGGCGCCCTGCTCGGGTACGGGGCCCCGCCGGTGCAGCGAGCGCAGGTCCGCCGACCCGGCGCGGCAGAGACCGCAGCGGCCCAACGCGACGTTCCCGACACCGCGGTGATGCCCTCCATGGTGTCGCCCTCCCACGTGTGACCGGCCGCCCCACCGGCCCTCCACCACCGTCCCCTGCCACACCCCGACCTGCCACATCACGAGGAGCCACCGTGCCCGACCCCGCCTCCCTGACCGGTCTGCGCGCCGATGTCGCCACCGCGTCGCGCCTCGTCGCTCCGTCGTGGCCGCTCACCTCGTTCGTCGCCGTCAACCCGCTGCACGGTCTCGAGCACCTGCCGTTCGACGCCGCGTGCGCCGAGGCTCGCCGCTGGATGGGAGCGCGCACCCATCTCCCCCTCACCGCCTACCGCGAGGTACGCCGCCAAGGCGGAATCACCGATCACGCGCTGCGGGCTGCCATCGCGCGCCGCGATCCCCTGGTGCTGCTCGAGGAGCCGGTGGTCGTGAACGGCGAGCCGATCGAGGCGCTCGACATCGTGCTGCTCGACCTCGTCGACGGTCCGGTCACCGATCCCGGCGAGATCGACACCGTCGAGCCGTGGGTGGCCTCGGTTCGCGACTACGTCGGGATCTGGTGCGCCGGCTTCACCGCCGAATCGGGCGCAGCGACGGCGATGCCGCACCGTGAGCTCGGCTTCTACCGGGCATGGCGGCGGCTCGGCCGCCGCGACCCCCGGCTGCGCCAGTTGATCGGCGCCGACGGTCGGCGGTGGGTCGGCATGCTGCCGGACGAACCAGCGGCGGCACTCGACGTCGCCATGACCGCGCTCGGTATCGACCCCTCCGAGCGGCTCGACGTCCTGCGCTCGCTCGTGATGACGATCCCCGGATGGGCAGGCTTCGCGCGGTGGAGCGATGAGTGGGCGCCGACCGATCACGACGGCGCGAAGCTCCGGATGATCGACCTCCTGACGGTCGTCGCGGTCATCCACGCCGCCGCCGGGCGCCCCGTCGACGTTCCCTCCGCCGACCTGATCGACGAAGCTGCGAGCCGTGCACTGCGCGCGACCGACGCCGCCGCGCGGATCGACGCCACCAGGAGCGACCAGCTGCGCCGCATCGGCGAGATCCTGGGCCGCGTCCCCGAGGCCGAGCGGGTGGCGATCTGGCTCGACGCTCACGAGCTCGCCCACCGCGACGAGGTCGTCGCAACCCTTGCCACTCCCCCCGCACCCACCCCGTCCGAGCCGATCGCCCAGCTCGTCGCCTGCATCGACGTGCGTTCCGAGGTGCTCCGCCGTCACCTCGAGTCGGTCGGGCCGTACGAGACGTTCGGGTTCGCCGGGTTCTTCGGTGTACCCGTTCGCTGGCGGCCGCTGGGATCCACCCGCGCCGAGGCACGGTGCCCGGTGCTCGTCACTCCGCGCTACGACGTCGCCGAGATCGACGACGCCGCAGCTCCCGCCGGCGGTGCCGATGCCATTGCGGGGCGCCGCCATTATCGAGCGGGCGCACATGAGGCGTTCCACCACGCGAAGGGTGGGCTCGGGACACCGTTCGCGCTCGCCGAGGCCGCCGGATGGGTGCTCGGCCCGATCGCTGCGGTGCGAACATTCGCCCGGCGGTTCCGGCCGGCGGTGCCGCGCACCGGAGCGACCACTCGACCCGCAGTAGCGCTCGAGCTCGACCCGACGTCCGGTCTCCCGCTCGCGGAGCGGATCCAGGCCGCCGAAGCGATCCTGACCACCATCCACCTCCGCCGCTTCTCGCGGCTGGTGGTGCTCTGCGGTCACGGCAGCCACACGATCAACAACTCGCACGCCGCGGCGCTCGACTGCGGGGCGTGCGGCGGCGCAGCCGGCGGACCGAGCGCCCGGGTCGCCGCCGCGATCCTGAACGACCCCGAGGTCCGTCAGGCGCTGCTCGAGCGGAACATCGCGATTCCGCCGACGACCTGGTTCGTGCCCGCCGAACACGACACAGCGTCCGACGCGGTGCACCTGCTCGACCTGCACCTGGTCCCCGACGATCACCGCGCAGCGGTCGAGCAGATCGAGCGCGACCTCGCCACTGCCGGCACCAGCGCGTCGGCAGAGCGCGCCGAGCGCCTCCCCGGTGACCGGCGTGGCGTCCGCGACCGCGGACGCGACTGGGCGCAGGTGAGGCCCGAGTGGGGCCTCGCCGGGAACGTGGCGTTCATCGCCGCACCGCGGTCGGTGACGCGAGGCTTGGACCTCGGCGGACGGGTGTTCCTCCACAGCTACGACGCCACGGCCGACGCCGAGTCGGTGGCGCTCGAGACGATCATGACCGCACCGCTCGTGGTCGCTCAGTGGATCAACTCGCAGTACTACTTCTCATCGGTCGATCCCGAGACGTTCGGTGCCGGCGACAAGACCATCGCCAATCCGACCGGTGGTGTCGGGGCGCTTCGTGGCCCGTCCGGCGACCTCGCCGTCGGGTTGCCCGAGCAGTCGGTCGCCGTCGGCGATCGGCTCACGCATCAGCCCGTCCGCTTGCTGGCGGTGATGCAAGCTCCCATCGACCGGATCGAGATGATCATCCAGCGCAACCCCGGTCTGCGTGCGCTCGTCGAGCACGAGTGGATCCACGTCATCGCCCGTGCTCACGACGACGACGGGTGGATGGAGCGCACCCCGGCCGGAACATGGCTCAGCTCGCTCTCCACGCCGTCGGCGGCTGACGCCTCGGCTCGTGCGACCGCCGGCGATCCGGCCACGATGGCGCGATGAGCGATCTGTCGAGTCTCACCGCGTCGGGCCTCACCCGGATGGCCAAGATCGAGGTCGTCGTGGACGGCAGCGACGAGGCTGCCGTGCGCGACCTCTTCCTCGCCGCCGGAGCATCGGGGTACACCTCGGTCACCGGGGTGTCCGGCTTCGGGCATCACGGGCACCACCAGGGGCGGCTGTTGTTCAACGATCGGGCGAGCTTGTCGATGCTCATCACCGTGGTCCCGCTCGATCGCGCGTCACCACTGGTCGAGGGCGTTCGCCGCCTGCTCGATCACCGGCACGGCGTGCTGTTCGTCAGCGAGGCCTGGGTGAGCCGGCCCGACTACTTCGCCGAGCCGACGACGAGCTGATCCTCGATCGCGCCGTCGGCCTTCGATCGGCGATTGCGCTTCTCGCGATACAGCGCCTCGTCCGCGCGGCTCATCGCCTCGGACAGGTCGATCGGCATGGCCGACGTGTGGACGCCGAGCGAGGCGGTCACGCCAGGTACGACGTGGTCGAGGTCGCACGCCGCGGCGAGCCGGGCCTCCATCGCACCGAAGTCGGGGCCGATCGTCGCGACGACGGCGACGAACTCGTCGCCACCGAATCGGCCGACGCGGCCGTGCGCACCGACCGCCTCGTCGAGACGCCGCGCGAGTTCGACGAGCACGAGGTCACCGGTCGCGTGGCCATGGATGTCGTTGACGCCCTTGAAGTCGTCGACGTCGATCATGGCGACCAGCAGCCGCCGATCGCCGACGAGCTCCACGACGGAACTCGCCTCGGTAGCGAACGCACGGCGGTTGAGCACACCGGTCAGGCCGTCGACGCGGGCCAGATGGTGGAGCTCCACCGATGCTTCGTCGAGCGCGAGGAGCAGCCGACCGAGCAGGGAGGCGGCGGCCGGAGCGACGACGCCGGGCACCGCGACCGAGATGGCGATGGCGATCAACAACTCCTCGACCGGTGCACGGGTCACGACCATCAACAGCGTGCTGATCGCGACCGACAGCAGGACGGAGATCCCGGTGACGGCAGCGATGAAGGGCCTGATGCCGTGCTGCTTGCTCACGCGGAGCAGAATGCGCTCGAGGCGCCCGAGGGATGCGGTCGGATCCACTACCCCGATCATCGGCACGTGCTGAACGTAGCTTGAACCTGCGGCGGCGTCAGTCGAGCTCGTAGCGGATCGGCAGCCGCTTGTGGCCGCTGACGAACGTCGACCGGCTCAGCGCCGGCTCACCGGCGAGCTCGATGTGGCGGATCCGCGGGAGCAGCGCTCCGAACAGGGTCTTGAGTTCCATCCGGGCCAGCATCGCGCCGAGGCAGTAGTGGATCCCGAACCCGAATGCGAGGTGCTTGTTCGGGGTCCGCCCGACATCGAACCGGAACGGGTCGGGGAACACGTCTTCGTCGCGGTTCGCCGACCAGTACGACAGCAGGACGTCCTGGCCGGCGCGCACCGTGGTACCGCGGATCTCGTAGTCCTCCGTCGCGGTGCGCATGAAGTGCTTCACCGGTGAGGTCCACCGGATCATCTCGTCGACCGCAGTCGTGAGGAGCGAAGGATCGGCTTGCAGACGAGCCAGTTCGTCGGGTCGCTCGATGAGGGCGTGCAGCCCACCCGACATCGAGTTCGAGGTGGTGTCGTGGCCCGCCGTGGCCGCGATGATGTAGTAGCCGAGCTGTTCCTTGTGCCCGATCGGATCGCCGTCGATCATGCCGTTCGCGATGACCGAGGCGAGGTCGTCGGTGGGCTGCGCGCGCCGGTCGGCGGTGATGCCGTCGAAGTAGGCGACGAAGTCGGCGACGGTCTGGATGAGACTCGCGAGCGCGTCGTCATCGCGCTTGAACTCCGGATCCTCGGCACCGAAGAGCTCTTGGGTGAGCTGCAGCATGCGCGGGTAATCGCTCTCCGGCAATCCGAGGATTGCGAGGATCACATAGAGCGGATACTGCATCGCGATGTCGCGGGCGAAGTCGCACTCGCCACCGTGGTCGATCATCTGCTGGACCGAGCGTTCGGCGAGCTGATCGAGCCGGCTCTGGAGCTTGCCGAGATTCTTCGGCAGGAACCAGTCGGCGGTGAGCTGGCGGTGGAGCCGGTGCTCCGGGTCGTCCATCTGCACCAGCGACTTCACGAGGTGGCCCTGCATCGCCCGGTTCTCGTCGGCCACCTTCGTGCCCATGATCGCCCGGGGTGCGTTCAGGAAGATCTCGGGGTGGAGTTCGACCTCGAGCACGTCGGCGTGCTTCGTCAGCACGTAGAACGGATTGAAGTCCGGGTGCTCGACCCAGTGCACCGGCGACTCGCGGCGCAGCACCGTCGCACCGGCGTGGAAGCGTTCCTCGTCGCTGAAGGTCTCACCGGTCAGGAACGCCAGCCCTGCCTCGTGCGGTGTGAGATCCGGTGTGAGCTCGATCGCGGTCACGGGTGCCTCCCTCATGTGCTGCCGGCCGTTCCTGGCCGTTGCGTGCGACACCATACCATGAGGTACGGTACGGCAATCGTGTCGGAGGGAAGTACGATCCGACGCGTATGGACCCCGTCCGCCCGCCGTCGAATGCGACCGAACCGTCGCGCGACGTCCGCGGTCGCTACGACTACTTCGCTGCCGGCATGGACCTGCTCGCCAGGGGCGGCGTCGGCGCGGTCACGATCGCCAGGCTGTGCGCCGAGCTCGGCGTCACCAAGGGCAGCTTCTACCACCACTTCCGCAACGTCGAGGACTACCGCCGCCAGCTGCTCACCCACTGGTCGAGCGAGCGCGAGCGCCAGGTGCTCGTCGCTGCGTCCGCGGTCAGCGACCCGCTCGAACGCCTCGATGTGCTGCGGCGATTCGCCGTGTCGCTCCACCACGAGGCAGAGGCCGCGATCCGCACGTGGTCACGTACCGATCCGGAGGCGTGGGCCGTGCGCGAGAAGGTCGACGCTGCCAGGGAGCGCACCATCTCGCAGGCCTACCGCGACGCCGGACTCCCCGAGGACGAGGCAGATGCACTCGGACGCTCGGCCGTTGCGATCCTGATCGGGATCCAGCACCGCGGCGACTCGGTCGATCGCGACCAACTCGACGCGCTGTTCGTCCGGCTGCACCAGGTCGCGTTCGCGCTGTACGCGCCGGATCTCGCCGCACCCGGTTGACGCCGGCGTGCTCGCAGGGCCCAACCGGGCGGCGCACTTGAGTCTGCGGGGCAACGGGTCGATACACGCTCGATGATCGATCTGCGGCGCGACTTGGGCGCCGACCGGCGCCACGGCCGGAACCCCACCGACGACTGGCGGATGCTGCAGAGGTTCTCCTCCGCGATCTGGTTCGCCGTGGGGATCGGCGCGATCGCAGTGCTCCCCGCCCGCGACGCCCTCCAGCCGGGTGCCACCAGCCGCCTCGTGTGGTCAGCCGCCTTTGCGTTCGCCGCAGGGCTGATCATCCGCTTGCTCACCCGTCGCACCCTGTTCGTCGGCGACTTCGCGCTGCGATCGATCGGAATCTGGGTGCTCTACCAGAACGTGCGGTACAACCTGCCACCATCGGAATGGCTGCTCTGCCTGCCGATGTTCGTGACATCGATCATGATCCCGGCGCTGTTCTACCGAGCGATCCTGCTCACCGTCGTCGCATCGACGGTGACCCTCGCGACCGGCCGACTGGCGATGGAGGCCGACGCCCCGATCGAGGTGCGGGCGGTCACGTGGGCGAGCTTCGTCTGGATCATGACGATGATCATCGTGGTGATCCAGCGGCTCGTCACCGAGCGCCGCCGCGCGCTCGAGGCGATGACGGCGCTCGCCGCGACCGACACGTTGACCGGCCTGCCGAACCGGCGTCACTTCATGACCGCAGCGAGCCGCATGCTCACGGTCGCCGACTACCAGGACCGACCGTGCACCCTGATCCTCCTCGACATCGACCACTTCAAGTCGGTGAACGACGTGTACGGCCACGACACCGGCGACCAGGTGCTGACCGGGGTCGCGTCGGCGATGCGCGGCGCAACCCGATCCGATGATCTGATCGCCCGCCTCGGCGGCGAGGAGTTCGCCGTCCTCATGCTCGGGGCCAGTCCGCTCCACGCGCAACATCTGGCCGCTGAACTGGCCGCCCTCCTGAACACCCTCGAACCGATCGGCGTGACCGCGAGCTACGGCGTCGTGGAGGCCAAGCCGGGCGAGCTCGAGATCAGCGAGCTGTTGGTCCGTGCCGACATCGCCCTGTACCAGGCCAAGCGGGCCGGGCGGAATCGCTGCGTCGTCGAGTCCTGACCGTCTCAGCGAGGCGAGCGGGCGAACGCGAGGATCGCGTCGTCGAGATACCGGAGATAGGCGGGCAGTGTCGCCGCATCACGGATGGTGTGGGTCGCACCATCGATCAGCACGATCTCGGCGTGTGGATTGCCGGCCCGGAAGCGGGCGTCGTCGGCGGCGACGAACACCGCTCCTGCCGCCGGGTCGGCGCGCAGCACCGTCACCGGACACGCGAGTGATGCGGTCGGATCGAACCCACGCCACACCACACCGGAGATCGCGGCCTCCATCGTGGCCGGGTCCCACCGGCTGATGCCGAGCGCACGTGCATCGAGTCCATCGGGTGGTGTCGTCGCCCGCAGCAGATCGGCGAACTCGCCGACCTCGGCATGGCGCCGCTGACGCTCGCGGACCGCTGCGACGAAGAGCGGGAAGAACGACGCCACCGGGCTCGACGCCCGTCGCTCGTCGTCGCCCTCGAACATCGGAGGGTCCTCGAGGAGCAGTCCGCCGACCAGGTCAGGTCGGCACTGGGCGATGATGGTCGCAACGACTCCGCCGAGCGAATGGCCGACGAGGAGCGCAGCGCCGGCATCGATGTGTTCGAGCAACGCGATCACGTCGTCGGCGTAGCTCGCCGCGTCGTACGCATCGATCGTCGGAGCGTGGGACGACTCGCCGTGGCCGCGCAGGTCGACGTTGACGACCTGCACCCATCCCTTCGCCACCGCGCCCTGGAGATGCTCGACCACCCTCGCATAGGTGGTGCGAGCAGACGACAGGCCGTGCAGCAGCACCACCGGCGGCGCCGACTCGTCGCCGTGACGATCGAAGGCGATGGCGTGATGTCCGTGATCGATCGCGAGCAGCATGCGGCCGAGCGTACGCGTGGCGGTCGATCAGGTTCCGGACGCCTAGTGTCACCTGCGGCGCGGCGATCGAACCCCACCTGCGCCCGGGGGCTCACGAACGATGAACGATGCGGTGCAGGGCGACACGGCGAGCGGTCCATCGCCGCTGCCGACCCACCGCCGCCCGCGTCGCACCGTTGCGGCAACCGGACGCGGGCCGCTCGTACGTTTCGTCGTCGCCCATCTCGGCGCTTCGGTCGCGGAGTGGGGAGCGCTCATCGGGTTGCTCGTGTATGCGTACGAACGAGGCGGCGAGACCGCGGTCGGCATCGCGTCGCTCGTGACCACGGCGCCGTACCTGCTGCTCGCTTCGCCGCTGGCCAGACTGGTCGAACGCTTCCCTCCGGCGCTCGTGCGCACCGGTGCACTCCTGACGATGGCCGGCGGGTTCGGCGGAGCCGGACTGATCGCGCTCCTCGCCGGCCCGCTGTGGACCGCCGTCGCGTGCACCACGGTCGGCGTCGCCGGCTACGCCTCGATCCGGTCGGCAGGCGCCGTCGTGCTCCCGGCGATCGCCCGCACCTCACGCGAGCTGACGACCACCAACGTGTGGATCGGGCACATGCAGAGCGCCAGCACGTTGGCAGGGCCGCTGCTCGCCACCGTGCTGCTCGCGCTCGGCGGCCCCGGGGTGTCGCTGCTCGGTTGCGGCGCGTGCGCCCTGGCCGGAGGGGCGTTGAACGCCGTCGACATCCGGCATGGGCCCGCGCCGCACCGCCGCGACGACGCACGCGGCCGTTCGGCCGGGCGTCGGGTGCTGTCGACCGTGGTCACCCCGTTCACCGAGACACGTCGCGTCGCACGGCGACCGGGTGCACGTGGACCCTTGGCGGTCGAGCTCGCCCAGTCGGCGCTGGTCGGGGCCTTCGACATCATCATCGTGGTCATCGCGCTCGACCGGCTCGATCTCGGCGACTCGGGGGCCGGCGTTCTCACGTCGCTGTTCGGCGCCGGAGCGCTGCTGAGCATCCTGATCGCCGACCGGCTCGCGCGCCGTCCACGGCTCGCCCCCGCGATGCTCGTGTGCCTTGCGGTGCTCGCGGTGACCTGCGCGACGCTCGGGGTCTCGATCACGCTCGTCGCAGCGTGCATCGTGTTGCCGATCAGCGGCCTCGTGCGTTCGCTGCTCGACCTGTTCACCGCCGTCCTCCTCCAACGGTCGGCTCCCCCCTCCGATCTCGCAGCGGTCTTCGGCGCGCTCGAGACCACCAGTGGAGCCGGGCTGCTCGTCGGTTCGGTCCTCGCCCAGGTCCTGATCGGCGTGTGGGGTGTCGAGGAGGCGCTCGTGGGCATGGCGATCGCGTTCAGCGTGGTCCTCGCGCTCGCATGGCGCGCGCTGCGGATCGCCGATGACACCGCCGACGTGCCCGTCGTGGCGATGAGCCTCCTGCGACGTCTGCCCCTGTTCGCCCCGCTGCCCACCATCACGCTCGAGTCGGTGGCCCGCTCGGTCGTCGAACTGCCGACGCAGCGGGGCGATGTCGTGATCCGTCAGGGCGATCCCGGCGATCGCTTCTACGCGATCGTGGACGGCACGTTCGACGTGTCGATCTCCGGCCGTCACGCGCGGAACCTCACTCGCGGCGAAGGGTTCGGTGAGGTCGCGCTGCTCGCCGCCGTCCCGCGCACCGCAACCGTCACGTCAGCCGGCGAGGGCCTCGTGCTCGCGGTCGAGCGGGACCCCTTCCTCCTCGCGATCACCGGACACACTCCGGCTCGCCATGCAGCATGGGAGTCGATCGCGGCGCTGGCGTTCGACGGGGAGGCGCCCCGCCCGAGGGACACCTGGCCGGCACCAGGGCCCGGTTGATCGTCGGTGTCAGCCGGCCGCCGGTCGGATCAACGCCCACGCTCCAGCTCGAACAGGACGGCCGGATGGTCGTGGGACAGCCAGAGCCCACCGCCGACCTCGGTGAACCGCAGGTCGAGCCGGTTCCGGTACCAATCTCCGGGGCGCCAGTTGACGTCGAGGTCGGTCCCCGCCGGATCGATCACGCCCTCCCGATCGCCCACGGTGGGCACCTCGACGTAGAGCAGGCCACGGCAGACGTCCGCAATCGTGTCGATCGCGTCGAGCGCCGTCCGGTCGTCGAGGTACTGCAGCATGCTCTGGCACACCACCAGGTCGAAGCGGCGCCTGGTGCGCCACGTGGCGAGATCGGCCTGCTCGTGGCCGTACGTGCGGCACGCGTGTTCACTCACGTCGATGCCGTGATATCGCACCGACGGATGCTCCCGCTGCAACCAATCGCGCCAGTAACCCTTGCCGGCACCCACATCGAGGACCGACCGGATCGGCACCTTCCACCAGGCAGCGAACCCGAACACGCCCGTACCGAGTTGGCCGATCCGGCGAGCATCGTGCACGGGTGATCGACCGTAGAAGCGCCGATAGTACGCGGCGTCGAATCGCTCCGGACCCACAACCTGCCACCGTAGGCGCCCGGAGTGGCAATGGGCACCTACGGTGGCAGCGAACGCTTCAGCTCGGAACGCTCACGAGATCAGGAACGCTCGACGTGCTGCGTTCGACGGTTGATCGTCGGCAGGGCGAGCGCCGTGAGCAACACGACGCCCGACCCGATCGCAATCAGCAGCGGCAACGTGGTGTCGACACCGAGCGCTTCGTCACCGGTGTTCGGCTCGATCGTGAAGATCACCGCAGCGATGCCGACGACGATCGCGAGAAAGACGACCGGGCCACGGTCACGGCTGATGGCAGCGAGCAGCAGCAACAGTCCGAGACCGGCGACGATCATCCCGGACACCGTGTTGCCGGACAGCCCGAACACCTCGACCACCGGGTCACGCAGATCGCCGCCGAACCCGGCGCGGGCCATGGCGACACCACCCCAGACGAGCATCAGGATGGCGAGGATGCCGGCCGCGATGGAATGCGGGGCGAACGAACTGATCGACTCGGTGCGGGCGACCCCGCGCTCGACCGACGCGGGCTCGACCGGCGCTGCGGTCTGCTCGACCACACGGACCGGCTCCGCAGTTGGCGTCGGCGGGTCCATCGTCACGGCATCACGGTTCACCTGGGGTTGCATCTCGATCTCCTCGTCGTGTGGTCGACCCCAGCTCAGCCAGGGTGCACCGCGGCGATACCCGACCCCCGCCAGGTGAAACGTCGATCGGGGTTGCGCTGCTGCAAACATCCCGTCGCCGGCCCGGACGATCTCGACAGCGATCATTTGGACCCAAATCATCGGGTCCGTCGGCGCCGTCGAACTGTTCGACTCATCGCGATCGTGTGGACGATCGCGTTCGCGCGGCATGCTGGGGGCGTGAGCGACGACGTGGACACCACATGGCTCGACGGTTTGATCGGCTACCAGATGCGCCGGGCCGGCGCATCGATGGGAGCCGACTATGCCTGGTTCGCAGGGCCCGACCGGCTCCGACCCTCGCAACTGACGGCGCTCGGGATCATCGCCGACAACCCCGGCGTGCACGCGTCGACCGTGGGCGCGCTGTTGCGGGTGGCTCGCGCCAACATGGTGCAACTCGTCTCGGTGCTCGTGGAACGCGGTCTGGTCGAGAAGCGGTCCTCCCCCACCGACAAGCGGGTCGTCGAGCTCCACCTCACGGAAGCGGGCGAGACCGCAGCCGCTGATGCGAAGACGTTCATGGCCGCGCACGAAGACCGCATGACGTCGCACCTCACCGAACGCCAGCGCGCCCAGCTGCACGATCTCCTCCGGCGCGTCGCCGACCACGACACCGTGAAGGACGCACCCCGCGGCCGTCAGGACCGGAGCGGCATCCTCGACCGCTGACCCGTACCGCTGGTTGCAGCCACCGGATGTTCGGGTGGGCGGTCTGGCAGCATGGGCGGTGTGCCGTACGACCCGAACGATCCACGGTCACAGCTGGCGGCAACGCCTCAGGCTGCCGTCGGCGTGCCTCGCTCGGCCCTGGTCCGTGAGCTAGACCGCGACCCACCCGACGAGGTGGGGACATGCGGCAGCCGAACCTGGTGGACGCGGAGCCAGGCGCTGGTGATCGGCCACACCGACGCACAGCCCGGCGACGAGCTCACGACCGGAGCTGACGGTGAGTACGTCGTGCTGGCGCTCGACGGTGCCGGCGTCCGGATCGAGCACGCCAGCGGGGTCTCACTCGTCGGCGAGGACGCCGTCGTGATCGTGCCTCCCGGCTCCTCGTCGATCAGCGTCACTGCGCCCGGCATCATCGTGCGAGTCCTCGCCGCCGGCACGGCACCGGAAGCGGCGGATCGTTGCGCCAACGCAGCCGACTACGTCGAGCACGATCACAACGTGGCCCCGTTCGTCGCCTGGCCCGGCGCAACCGACGGCGATCGCATCCGTGTCCACCTCCTCGCCGACCATCCGCTGGAGGACGGTCGGCTCGGCCGCATCCTGCGATGCTCGACCGTGATGGTCAACGTGCTCCCCGAGGACGACCGCCCGCGAGACCCCACCAAGCTGTCCCCACATCATCACGACGACTTCGAGCAGGTGTCGCTCCAGGTCCACGGTGACTACGTCCACCACTTCCGCGTGCCGTGGACGCCCGATGCCACCACGTGGCGCGACGACGAGCACGTGGCGTGCAGCGGCCCGGCGGTCGTGGTGATCCCGCCGCCCCTGATCCACACCAGCCAGGCGGTGGGCGAGATGCGGCACTGGCTGATCGACGTGTTCGCGCCCCCACGCCGTGACTTCTCCGAACGCCCGGGCTGGGTCCTGAACGCCGACGACTACCCGATGCCGGTCTGATCGCAGACCGAATCAGTGGGTGCCGTGCGCTCCGTGGGAGTGGTCGAAGCGCTCGTGGTGCTGGCGCAGGAGGTCTGCGCCGTAGTCGCCACCGTTGGGCGTGCGCACCACGGTGTGCACGTGGTGACGGGTCGGCTCCTCGTTGTCGAACGCCACGCCTGGGTGGTGGTCGAACTCGATGAGGATCACCGGGCTGTGCACCCGGTAGTAGAAGGGCGCCGTGTCGTCGTCGCCGCCATACCAGGAGAACCAGGTGTCGTCGAGGTGCGCGGCGACGTCGCCGAGCTGGACCTCGGCGTGCGCGTCGCCCTGCCAGCCGACGTAGGTGGCAGCGAGCGACAGCAGCACGCGGCGCTGGGCGTCGGTCATGTCGGCGCCCGGCACCCCTTGGTAGGGCGCCACGAGGTTGTCGTGGAACGCGCCGGCGGCCATCCGGCCGTCGAACATGTTCTGCAGGTGCATCGGGATGTCGTCGGTGAGGATCGACGGGTGGATGATCGCCCGCCTGCGCTGGCCGGTGTCGAGCGCCCGGATCAGGTCGAGCCCGAGCGACTCCTCGGGGTCGAACAGCGAGATCCCGGCGAGCGTGCCGTGGTGCACCCGACGCGGCTCGCTCCCCATGAACGTCGGCGTCATCACGATCCGGCCGTCGAACACGACCGCGTTGACGCACAGGTGGTGGCCGTCGATCTGCCAGCCCCACGGGTCGCCGCTCGCCGGGTCACCGAAGATCGACACGAAGTACGGCCACTCGCCGAACGCGCGACGGTCGCCCGTGATGTCGGCGAGCAGCTGGTTGATCCGCATGATCGACCGCGCCTGGTGGTAGCCGCGCGCCGACATGGTGGCGCGCAGGATGCCGAGCGCCAGCTCGCGCGCGGGCATCGGGAGGTCCTCGAGCATGAGGCCGTGCCGGAAGTGGTTCATGTGGACGTTGATCCACAACCGCCACTCGGTCGCGTCGATCGCGAACGTGGCCCGCTCGCGCTGCTCGGCCGTGAGCGCCTGGAGGAAGGCGAGGGCGGCATCGGCGATCGGCCGCGTGTCGACGTGCGAGTCGCCGAGCGAACGCAGCCCGGTGCGGGCGATGCCGTCGGTGGTGACACCGACGAACGGTCGGGCCAGCTCGGCGGCGCGCTCGTCGACGATCTCCATCACGGGCGGCGGCGCGTTGTCGACGTGCTCGCGGGCCGACATCGACACCATCGGGCGCACGCCGAACCGTCGCCACGGGTCGGCCGCCTGCTCCTCGTCGGTGCCGATCGGCGTGCTCACGAACTTCGCGAGCTGGGGCCTGTCGGGCTCGGCCGGGCGCATGCCGGCCAGCACGTCGAGCACCTGATCGGCGAGCGCGGGGTTCGTGAACACGCCGCTCCACGTGTCGAACCGCTCGCCACCCCACGCGTCGCGGAACACACCGCCCGCTTCGCTCACGATGAGGCTGGTGGCGGCGAAGTCCCACATGCCGCCGAGCGTGAGGATCGCGACGTCGAGTTCGCCCTCCGCCACCATCACGGCGTCGAGCGCGAAGCACTGGCTGCGCGGGGCGGCGGGCGGGTCGAACCGCTGCGTCACCTCGTCGCGCCAGCCGGTGAGCATGCCCTCCCAGGGGATCACGATCACCGATGCGTCGGCGAGATCGGTGGCGCCGGCGCGCCGCAGCGGGGCCGCCGCCGACAGGTCGGGGCGGCCGTCGGCGCCGTACGGGGCCGACCACGCACCACCGCCACGAACGGCCCACCACCGCCGGCCGAGGACGGGCGACGAGACCATCCCGATCTCGACCGTCCCGTCGCGCTCGAGTCCGATGATCGTGCCCCACCCGCCGCGGCCGGCTGCGTAGTTGTGGGTGCCGTCGATGCCGTCGAAGATCCAACGGCGCCCCGACGTCCCTGCGTGCTCGCCGACCTCCTCGCCGATCACCGCGTCGTCGGGCCGCTCGACGCGCACGAGGTCGAGCATCGCCTGCTCGACGTCGAGGTCGACCTGTGACACCGGCGTGCCGTCGATCTTGCTGGACGCCCGCAGCGCCTCCGACCGGAACTCGCGGGTCGACACCCGATCGGCCGCGTCGGCGAGCACGTGCGCGAGTTCGAGACCACCCACGGCGGAGAGCTTCGCATGCCGTTGATCCGGCGTCAGACCTGGCGTCAGAGCTCGAGGTCGGTGGCGCGGAGCTGGAGGGCACCGCCGTCGCCGGCTTCGAGCATCATGCGCTTCGACGTCCCGGTACGCAGTACGGAGCTGATCCCGATCGTGATCGGCCCGGCGCCCTCACCCAGTTGTGCGATCAGGCCGGTCGGGGCGACCACCTCGATCGGGGGTGCAGGCTTCGAGACGAAGTAGGCGCTGGGTGGCACGAGCTTCACCTCGCGGCCGGTGAGGCTCGCGATCAGGTCGACGAGCACGGAGAGGCGCGAACCGTGGATCCCGTCCGTGGCGGCCGGGGCGACCCGGCTTTCCGCAGGCGCGACAGCGTCGACCGGGGCGACGGTCGGCTGGTTCGCAACCGCCGAAGCAGAGATCGAGACGTCCACGACCGACACCGTCCGAGGGCAGGTCTGCCGATGCACGGATCTCGCTGCGAAACTCGCGTCACGCAGCTGCGAGATCGCGGCGACGGAACCCGACCAGCCCGGCGCCGAACAGCACGGCTGCGGCCAACCCGAGCGCCACCAGGGGTAGCGCGGCCCAGGGTTCGGCCGGAACCGCCGGCGCGAACTCGATGGGCGACAGGTCGATCGCCCACCGGGGCAGGCGGAGCACCGGCCCGAACAGCGAGACGACAGCTGCGACGGCGAGCGCGCCCCATGCGGCCGCCGTGGCCCGCGGCCACCAGCCGAAGACGGCGGTCGCGAAGCCTGCGAGGACGAGCACCGGCGGCACCGTGGCGAGCGATGCGGCGAGGAGCGGCCACAGCGCCGCTCGGTCGCCGACCGAGACGGCGTGCGCGACACCGACCGCGGCGCCGCTCGCGACGGTGAGCACCAGCGTCGCGACCACCGTCACCACGATGTGGCTGCCCGCCCACCACCACCGGCTGACCGGGGCGGCGAGCATCGACTCGGCATAGCCGGCAGCCTCCTCGGATCGGTTGCGGAGTGCAGAGGAGATCGCGAAGCCGGCGATCACGAGGGCGATGATCCGCAGCGAGGTCGCGAGGTACGACTCGGTCAGCGTGGCACCGCTCACACTGGTCAGGTAGTCGGCCAGCTCCGGGTTGTCGGCGACCATCGCCTCGATGTCGTCGGCGATCGACCCGTACACGAGTCCGGTGGCGACCACCCCGACGAGCCAGCCGAGGACGCCGTTGCGTTGCAGCCGCACGGCCAGGCCGAGCGGGCGCCGGGTCGCGGCCGACGCCTCGGCCGGCCCGAGTCGCTGCCGGAGCAGACCGCTCCCCAGGTCGCGGTGCACCGACAGCACGAGTGCGATCGCCGTCAGCGCAGCGGTGTAGCCGGCGAGCCCGACGAAGGTCCACCAGCGCTCGCCGGCGAACGCCCGCACGCCGATCCCCCAGCCGAACGGCGTCGTCCATGCAAGCCCGGGCACGCTGACGTCACCGATGCCGCGCACCACGAACGCGACCCCCACCAGGCCGGCGCCGAGCCCGAGGGCGGCTCGACCGGTGTCGGCGATCTGGACCGCGACGGCCGTCGCTGCGGAGAACGCGAACCCGACCAGCCCGATCGACCCGCACAGCGCGATCGTGCCGGCGGCCGGAAACCCGAGTGCGAGCACGGCAACCGTGCTGGCGACGGCCACCGCTGCCGCCGCGCCCGCGGCCACGATCAGCGTCGCTGCGAGGGGGGCGTGGCGGCCGACCACGAGCGCTCGCAGCAGATCGGTGCGTTCGCTCTCCTCCTCGGCGCGCGTGTGGCGGTTGACGAGGAAGACGCCCATCAGCGCCGATCCGAGCGCCATCCACAGCGAGGTCTCGTTGACGAGGATCACGCCGAGGTTCGGCTCGTCGAAGCCGTAGCCCGGCCCGCCGAACACGATGAGTGCCGGGTTGTCGCCGACGGTCGCGACGTAGGTGGCGATCTGCTCCGGTGTCTCGTACATCGCAGCGATGCTCTGGGCCGACACGCTCATCAGCGCCACCAACCCGACGATCCACAACGCCAGCCGGAGCCGGTCGCGGCGGACGATCAGTCGCACGAGTCGGCGTGTGCCGGTGAGCGCGCCGCCGCGGGTGCCGGGCGTGGCGGTGGTCGTGAGCGCCGGCCTCGCGTGCGACATCAACGCCGTCATGGTGCGTCACCCACCCGGTGTCCGCAGGGCAGCGGGCCGGTCGACCTGGCCCTGTTCGAGCTCGTCGCCGTAGTGCCGCAGGAACAGTTCCTCGAGGGTGGGGGGTGAGCTCTGGAGCGAGCGGACGCCGAGTTCGCCGAGCCGGCGCACCACCCCGCCGAGGGCGGTCTGGTCCACTTCGAAGCACAGGCGTCCCGCCTCATCTCGCTGGACCCCGTGCACGCCGGGCGTCGTCGCCAGTTCGACGCCGTCGCCGGCGAGCTCGACGGTCATCGTGGTTCGCGACAGGACGCGGAGATCGTCGAGCGATCCGGTCTCCACCGCTCGGCCCTTGCGGATGATGGTGACGCGATCGCACAGCTTCTCGACCTCGGCGAGGATGTGGCTCGACAGCAGCACCGTGCGACCCTCGGCGACGACGTCGAGCACGGCGTCCTGGAAGACGGCCTCCATCAGCGGGTCGAGGCCGGCGGTCGGTTCGTCGAGGATCAGCAGCGATGCGTCGGATGCGAGCGCAGCGACGAGCGCTACCTTCTGGCGGTTGCCCTTGGAGTAGGCACGTGCCTTCTTGCGCGGGTCGAGGTCGAAACGCTCGATGAGTTCGCGCCGTCGAGCGGGGTCGAGGCCGCCGCGCAGGTCACCGAGGAGGTCGATGATCTCGCCGCCGGTGAGGTTGGGCCACAGGTTGGTGTCGCCCGGGACGTAGGCGATGCGGCGGTGGAGTTCGACGGCCTGGTCCCACGGGTCGGCGCCGAACACGGTCGCTTCCCCGGCGCTTCGCCGGAGCAGCCCGAGCAGGATGCGCATGGTGACGGTCTTACCGGCGCCGTTCGGGCCGAGGAACCCGTGGATCTCGCCGTCTGCGACCGACAGGTCGAGTCCGTCGAGGGCGCGGGTCGCGCCGAACGTCTTCACCAGGCCGTCGCACTCGATGACGGTGGTCATGGATCCATCGTGCGCCCGATGCACGCAAGCCGCCAGGGCCGGAGGCCCCGGACGAGCGGTGCGCGCGCTCGACCCGGCCCGGCGCGGGCGCTCAGTAGGCGGTGGTGCGCAGTACCGGCTGGAACAGCTCGATGTGATGCGCGCACACCGGATCTGCCGGGCACGCCGCGCAGTCGGGAGCGGTCGCCTCGGGGCACCGGTGCCGCATCGTGAACAGGAACCAGTCGACGGTCCCCATGTCGCGACCGCTCCGCCGTGACAACTCGGCGACCGCTTCTGCTGCCGCTCGGCGGATCGCCCACTCGGCGTCGACGTCGATCACTCGCCGGCCGCGCACGGCGTCGCCGAGGGTGGCGTCGTCGATCGTGATCATCCCGGTGCGCAGGCACGTGCGTTGGATGTGGTAGTCGACGATCGGGGGTGCGTCATCGTCGGAGGCGCCCGCCAGCAGCTGCTCCGGGCGTTGACGCAGGATCACGCCGAGTAACGCCGACTTCTTGCGGAGCGGGTCCTCCCGGTACCCGCCGACGTGGTCGAGCAGCAGCAGCAACGTGCGCATCGGGGTCGTCGTGGCCGATGCCGCGGCGATCAGTTCGTCGATGTCGACACCGAGCTCGATCAGGCTCCGGCCGTAGGCGTTCGCGAGCTCGACGCACAGCGCGGGCTCGGGAAACGGATCGCGGCCCAGTTCGTCGGCGGCGGCGGTCGACCAGTCGTCCAGTGTGACGGCCGCTTGGCGTGCGGGCGCGAGCGCGTCGGGATCACGCTGTGTCCATCGCCGGTACATCGCCCAGAGGTAGTCGCTGCCCTTGCGCTCGACCCCGTCGATCGTCGCGATCATCGAACCGGCCCACGTGCCGTCGCGCTCGTACCAGAACCCGAACTGCTGAAGCGTCGCCGCGGAGAACCAGGTTGCCGCCTGTGGGTCGCCGACGGCCGGGAAGAGGTCGCCGGTGTAGGCCGAGGGGCGCAGGTCGTCGAGCCCTTCGATCAGCGCGGCGACGCGTGCGACGGCCTCGTGGTCGACGCTCGCGCGGTCGTCGCTGCGAACCGATGCGGGCGGGTCGGATCGGAAGAGCACGGTCGGGCCGACCGCCGTCACCATCTCGGCCGCCGCCGCGTTACCGCACCGCGCGGCTTCGACCGGGTGGTCGCCGAGGAGGATCCGGGCGACGGTGGTGCCGCAGAACGTGTCGCCGGCACCGGTCGGATCGACCGCCGCAACCAACTGCCCCGCGATGTCGGTGTGGTGATCGCCCTGGTGGACAGTCGCGCCGGAGCGGCCGCGCGTGACGAAACGCAACCGGCCCGCCGATGGGCTCGCCCCGTCGCCGTAGAGCAGCCCCGCCTCGGTTGCGTTGAGGAACGCGAGGTCGACGAGGTCGAGCGTGCCACGGGCCAGTTCGGTCGCGTCGCGAGCGGCCTTGCCGTACGTGCCGGCGACGGTGACGCAGCCGCGCTCGCGCAGCGCCACGACGAACTCGCGTTGCAGCCGCGCATCGAGGAACGGGACGCAGTAGGCGCACGCCGGGAGGTCGTCGACGAGGTCGAGCAAGGCGGGCGTCATGTCGGGTTCGGCACCGAGGTACTCGCGGAACAGGGTGACGGCGCCGTCGTCGTCGTAGGCGATCTCGAACCTCGGGAGCGCGTCTGGGGTGACGACGGGCCCGACCCACCGGATGTGGTCGAGTGCGGGGGCGAGCTCCGGGGGCATCGGGTCGGGGTAGGGCGCGAGCATCGTGACGTCGGCGCCGGCGCGAGCGGCTGCCAGCGCGGTGTAGAGCCCGGCCCCGCCGGGGGTCGCGATCGGCTCGCCTCCGACATGGATCGTGTCGAGTGACGCTCCGCCCACCACCAGCAACCGATGCGACGACGTCGCCCGGACCCAACGTTCCACCCAGCTCACGGCGGCGACCGTACCGTTGCCCCTTCGGGCCGGGCTACATCGTGGCGCCGATGATCCAGGGCGTGAACTCGTCCTGGCCGTAGCCGAATGCTTCGCTCTTCGTGGCGCCGCCGGACGCGACGCGGAGCATCTCGGCGAAGATCTGCTCGCCCATCTCGGCGGCGGAGAGGTCGCAGTCGAGCATCTCGCCGCAGTTGACGTCGATGTCGTCGGACTGCCGCTCGAACAGGGCGGTGTTGGTGGCGAGCTTGATCGACGGTGACGGGATGCACCCGTAGGCCGACCCGCGACCGGTGGTGAAGCACACGAGGTTGGCGCCGCCGGCGACTTGACCGGTGACCGACACGGGGTCGTAGCCCGGCGTGTCCATGAACACGAAGCCGCGCGCGGCCACGGCATCGGCGTACTCGTAGACGTCGATCAGGCCGGTGGTCCCGCCCTTGGCGACCGCCCCGAGCGACTTCTCGTAGATGGTGGTGAGCCCGCCCGCCTTGTTGCCGGGCGACGGGTTGTTGTCCATCGTGCCGTGGTTGCGGGCGGTGTAGTCCTCCCACCAGGCGATGCGGTCGAGCAGCTTCTGCGCGACGTCGGGGGTCGCGGCGCGCCGGGTGAGCAGGTGCTCGGCGCCGTAGATCTCGGGTGTCTCCGACAGGATCGCCGTGCCGCCGTGAGCGACGAGGAGGTCGACGGCGGCGCCGAGCGCCGGGTTGGCGGTGATCCCCGAGTAGCCGTCCGATCCACCGCACTGGAGGCCGACCACGAGCTCCGACGCGGGCACCGGCACCCGCTCCACGGCGTTCGCGGCGGGCAGCATCGCGGTGAGCAGGGCGACGCCATCCTCGACGCAGCGGCGGCTGCCGCCGACGTCCTGGATGGTGAGCGCGGCCAGCCGGTCACCCTGCTCGATCTGGCGCTCGAGGCGGCGGGCGGTGATCAATGCGCCCATCTGGTTCGACTCGCACCCGAGCCCGACGAGCAGCACGCCCGCGAAGTTCGGGTGAGTTGCGTAGCCGGCGATCGTGCGGCGGAGCACGTCGATGCCCTCGCCGGCGCTGTCCATCCCGCACCCGCTGCCGTGGGTGAGCGCGACGACGCCGTCGACGTTCGGGAACCCGTCGAGCACGCCCGAGCGCGTGATCTCGGTGGCGATCGCCCGCGCCACGGTCGCCGAGCAGTTGACGGTGGCGATCACGGCGAGGTGGTTGCGGGTGGCGACGCGCCCGTCGGCGCGCCGGATGCCCTGGAACGTGGCCCGTTCGGCCTCGGGGACCAGCACGGTCGGTGCGTAGCCGGCACCGAACCGGTGGTCGAGCGAGATCGTTCCCACCGCGAGGTTGTGGGAGTGCACGTGGTCGCCCGGTTCGATCGCCGTGGTCGCGTTCCCGATCACCTGCGCGTACCGGTGGACCGGCTCGCCGGATCGCCGGGCCCGGACGGCCAGCTTGTGCCCCGCGGGGATCGCCGCCCGAGTGACCACTCGGGTGCCGGCGACGTCGACGGACGCACCCGCCTGGAGGTCGCGGAGCGCGATCGCCACGTCGTCGTCGGGATGAAGGAGCACGACCGGCGACTTCAGGAATTGGATCGACACACCGCTCATCGTCGCAGGTACGGACGCGGGCCGGGCCGTCAACGACGGTCGACGACGATCGGGAAGCGCTCGGCACGCATGAGTGCGCCCGGCGCGATGCCCGGGTCGAACGGGATCGCCATCGTCTTGGGCCGCGGGTCGAAGCGGGCGTCGTCGCCGCACCAGCGGGTGGACAGGCCCCTGCGGCGGCGATCGGCGCGCCGGTTGCCCGGTGCGCCGTGCAACGTCATCACGTGGTGGACGACGACGTCGCCTGGTTCGAGGTCGTACGAGATGATGCGGTGGGCGCCGGGTTCGAGGTCGGGGTCGGGGGCCGGGGGCATCGACTCGTCGCTGTACTTGTCGGAGCCACCGAAGCTCTGCGCCCGGTACCACTGGGTGTCGCGGTGCGAGCCCGCCACGTAGCGGACACCACCGCTCGACTCGTCGACCGGGTCGAGGGCGAGCCACAGCGAGCAGATGTGATCGCCGAGCACCGGCCAGTACGGCAGATCCTGGTGCCACGGCGTCGCGTTCTCGGTGCCGGGCTCCTTCACCAGGAGGTGATCGAAGAAGAACGACACGGTGTCGGCACCCATCAGCTCACCGGCGATCTGCGCTGCCGGGGACTCACGGACGAACGCCTCGAGGTCGGCATCGTCGAGCCACCGGAAGGTGGCGGCATGGAAGCGCCCACCCTCGTTGGTGTCGTACTCGCGGGTGAGCGGCGTCAATTCGTTCATCGAACGCTCCGCCACCGCGCGCATCCGCTCGGTCCACTCGCCCGTGAACACACCACGGACGACTGTGACGCCGTCGTCGTGGTAGTCGCGGCGCTGCTGTTCGCTGGTGAACGGGCTCATGCCGTCGGACCGTACGCTCGCGACCGGGCGCGACCCGACCCGGACACCTGGTGGACCGCTGGCGCAAACCTGTGACGGGCCCGCCGACGGCGTGCCGTACGGTGGCCGGATGTCAGCGGTGCGGGAGCGACACCTAACGGGTCTGGCCGCGCTGGAGGCGGCGACGGCGCTCCTGCAGCGGGTCCGCACCGCGCATCCGACGGCCGGGATCTACCAGGCGGCCGAGCTGCAGTGGTGGTGGCGCAATCCGCGCTCGAGCGACGACTTCCCCCAGCTGTTCTGGTTCGACGGGGATGACCGCCCGACCGCGGCGGTGATCGCGACCGACTGGGGCGACGGCTCCTCGGCCGTGTACGAGGACACCACGCTCGCGATCATCGTGCTGCCGGACGCGACCCCGGACTGGGTGGCGCACGTGGTCGAGCGCGGGCTCGCCCACGCGGCAGAGCTCGGGATCGACACGGTCGGGCTGGAGGTCGACCGCGCCGATCACGTGATGCGCGAGGTGCTGTCCGGATCGGGATTCATGCGCACCGGGGATGGGATCGTCGAGGGGTGGCTGGCGGCCACCGACCGTCCCGGTGTGAGCCCGCTCCACGACGGCTACCGGCTGTGCCGACGTACCGAGGTGGCGCACCGACCCCATCACTTCGGGATCCGGAACTCACCCCGTGCCGAGGAGCGTCTTCGCGAGACATCGCTGTACCGCGCCGACCTCGACCTCGTGATCGACGACCCACACGGCGACGTCGCCGCCTACGGCCTGTTCTGGTTCGACCCGGTGACCGCCACGGGCGTGGTCGAACCGATGCGCACCGAGGGCGGTCATCGACGACGAGGACTCGCCCGCCACGTACTCACCACCGGGATCGAGCTGCTCGCAGCAGCCGGTGCCGAACGGATCTCGATCGGCTGGGAACCGGACAACCCGGCGTCGGGCCCGCTCTACCGCAGCGTCGGCTTCACCCCCGTACTCGAGACCGACCTCTTCGCCGGCCGGATCGAGCGACGAACGTGACGATGCCCCGCTTCCCTCATCGCTGATCGCCGACACAGCGCGTCCAGTCACCCGTTCGGGGCCCGGTTATGGTGCCCCATGCCGAAGAACGCGACGGTGCGACTTGGAGTCGTCGCATGTGTGCTGAGCGGGGTCCTCGCAGCGGTGTCACCGTTCGTCGGCTGGGCACCGGCTGCGCAGGTTGCCGCCGGAGGCGATCCGATGGTGTCGGTCTCCCCGGCACGACTGCTCGAAACCCGACCACGCCTCACCACCATCGACAACCAGTTCAACGGAATCGGCCGACAACCCGCCGGCGCCACCATCGAACTCACCGTCACCGGACGCGGCGGCGTACCCACCAAC